>NZ_JAOWGE010000034.1:184825-620635 GCF_030333295.1 Citrobacter sp. CK198
TGGTGGGTGATGACGGGATCGAACCGCCGACCCCCTCCTTGTAAGGGAGGTGCTCTCCCAGCTGAGCTAATCACCCCCGCTGTGTGGAGTCGCATTATAGGGAGAGTTGAAAATGAGTCAACGCATTTTCTAAAGAAATTGTCCGTTCGTCGTAAATTTAAACAAAACGATCGCGAATTACTCCGTTCAGCATGATTTGTATACGAAAATCGCAAAGCGTGATGTTCCAACCCGAACAACATTGAGGAATCAGACCACAGTGATAGAATACCAGCCTGATAATCTTTCCCGGATTTGCCGGTTGTCGGCATCTTTAATAAACGTAAGGCCATTTCATGAAAATCAAAACTCGCTTCGCGCCAAGCCCGACAGGCTATCTGCACGTCGGCGGCGCGCGTACTGCTCTTTACTCCTGGCTTTTTGCACGTAACCACGGCGGTGAGTTTGTGCTGCGTATTGAAGACACCGATCTCGAACGCTCCACGCCGGAAGCTATTGAAGCCATTATGGATGGTATGAACTGGCTGAGCCTGGAATGGGATGAAGGCCCGTATTTCCAGACCAAACGTTTTGATCGTTACAACGCGGTGATTGATGAGATGCTGGAAGCGGGTACGGCATATAAATGCTACTGCTCCAAAGAGCGTCTGGAAGCACTGCGCGAAGAACAAATGGCGAAAGGCGAGAAGCCGCGTTACGACGGCCGCTGCCGTCATGGTCACGAACATCATTCTGACGATGAGCCTTGCGTTGTGCGTTTTGCCAACCCGCAGGACGGCTCCGTTATTTTTGACGACCAGATCCGTGGGCCGATCGAATTCAGCAACCAGGAGCTGGACGATCTGATCATTCGTCGTACCGACGGTTCCCCGACCTATAACTTCTGCGTGGTTGTGGATGACTGGGATATGGAAATCACCCATGTGATTCGTGGCGAAGACCATATCAACAACACGCCGCGCCAGATTAACATCCTGAAAGCGCTGAACGCGCCGGTTCCGGTGTACGCGCACGTTTCCATGATCAACGGCGACGACGGTAAAAAACTGTCCAAGCGTCATGGCGCGGTCAGCGTGATGCAGTATCGTGACGACGGCTACCTGCCGGAAGCGCTGCTGAACTACCTGGTGCGTCTGGGCTGGTCCAGCGGCGATCAGGAGATCTTCACCCGTGAAGAGATGATCAAGCTGTTCTCGTTGAATGCCGTGAGCAAATCCGCCAGTGCGTTCAACACTGACAAACTGCTGTGGCTGAACCATCACTACATCAATTCTCTGGCGCCGGAATATGTGGCAACGCACCTGCAATGGCACATTGAGCAGGAGAATATCGATACCCGTAACGGCCCGCAGCTGGCTGAACTGGTGAAACTGCTGGGCGAACGCTGCAAAACACTGAAAGAGATGGCGCAAAGCTGCCGCTATTTCTATGAGGACTTTGCTGAGTTCGACGCGGATGCGGCGAAAAAACACCTGCGCCCGGTCGCGCGTCAGCCGCTGGAAGTGGTGCGTGATAAGCTGGCGGCCATCACAGAGTGGAGCGCAGAAAACGTACACCATGCAATTCAGGCGACAGCCGATGAACTGGAAGTGGGGATGGGTAAAGTCGGTATGCCGCTGCGCGTTGCCGTCACTGGCGCAGGCCAGTCTCCGGCGCTGGACGTCACGGTGCATGCGATTGGTAAATCCCGCAGCATTGAGCGCATCAATAAAGCGCTGGCTTTTATCGCGGAACGTGAAAATCAGCAGTAAGGTGTATTAACCGTAGGCCGGATGGGGGTTGCGCCGCCATCCGGCCTGTTGCCCGATGGCGCTGCGCTTATTGGGTCTACGATTCATCAAGGCCCAAACGGGCGAGAAAACCGCGTATGCCTTCTCGCGACAGAAACTGCGCCAGCTTTTCCTGCTCTTTGGACGACATGTTCTCTACGGCATCAATAATCTGGCGATAGGCGTGGCTGCGCACAACGTGGCTGTATTCGGCAAGCGGCTCCTCCGCCTGATAAAACGCAGAATGGTTGCGGAAGGCAGGGATGTTAAGAATAAATTCCTGTACGCGAGCATCAATGTGAATGAGCCTTGCCCGACCGCCTTTTACGCCCGGAAACTTTTCAGTTTCCCATCCTTGTTCTCTGATCCACCGATTAACGGTTTGTCTGGCAACGCCAAGGCACTCCGCCAGCTCTTCGGTCGTCATTTTGCTGCGTAATTTTTTCATATTATTTGCTATCGCGAATCCCTAAGCGTTGTAACAAACCGGTAATCCCTTCACGCAAAAGCAAAGACGTAAAGTGCTTCTGTTCAGATGGCGTCATCTCTTTGGCCAGCGTGACCAGCAGCGATTCAAGAGAGGTATCGCTGGTTAACGAAAAGGATTCCGATGCTCCCTCCGCAGAACGCTCGGCGCTGCGGATATATTCGCGAACCTGCTCATTAACGTGTACCAGCCGGGCTTTTCCTCCCTGTACGCCTGGTTTGGGCGACGTCGTCCAGCCTTCCTTGCGTACCCATTTATTGATGGTTTGTCGGCTGTAACCGGTCAGATTAGCGAGTTCTTCTGGCGTCATCCGTTCCTTGAACATAACGATTCCCTGAATAGTCGTATGGTTAATTAGCGGTTCACTTTATAGCATCATTTTAGTTGAAACCGTGACGCGTTTAACTACTAAATGCGAGTTGTTACGCAATGTTCTTCATTTGCCTGCTTTTTCAGCGATTGAATTTGCCGGTGGCATTTTGCCGTTGACACATGCGAAGGGAATTCATATGATGCCGCCCGTCAACTCGACAAGCTTTACGTGACGGGGCTATAGCTCAGCTGGGAGAGCGCTTGCATGGCATGCAAGAGGTCAGCGGTTCGATCCCGCTTAGCTCCACCAAATTTGAATCCCAACAAATCTGGTACGTAAAAGCATCGTGGGGCTATAGCTCAGCTGGGAGAGCGCTTGCATGGCATGCAAGAGGTCAGCGGTTCGATCCCGCTTAGCTCCACCAAAATTTGAACCCTCGCTGAAAAGCGGGGGTTTTTTGTATCTGCGTTCCCGCCATTTTTGTAATACAGTTTCAGTAAGCGTCAATACCTTTGTATCAAATGAAAGAACGTGTAAGAGCGCCTGATATCAGGCCTGTGCAGGTTTGCTTCGCGTCACGAATAAACTTATTATTTGTGTGCCTTATAGCGTGACTGATGAGAACAGGGAATCTATGCAGGATAAGCATAACTTACTAAAAAATATAAGAATATTTATCGTTTCTTTGACGCTATCCATTGTCGGCATACAGTTCTCCCGCTCTATTTCTCCGCTCGCCGTTGTCGATGACAGCTCTATTTTCCTGGCCTGGCTGCCGCTATGCGTCATGTTTT
This sequence comes from Citrobacter sp. CK198, assembly GCF_030333295.1. Lineage (NCBI taxonomy): Bacteria > Pseudomonadati > Pseudomonadota > Gammaproteobacteria > Enterobacterales > Enterobacteriaceae > Citrobacter > Citrobacter sp. CK198. The sequence continues at coordinate 188,189 of NZ_JAOWGE010000034.1, forward strand.
CCGTGCTGTTCTTATTTGGCCGACGCGGTATTGTCCCTATCATTTTAGCGATGATGGCGACCAATCACTGGAACCTTCATCTCCCGTTAATGCAGGCAGCGGTGCTGTTATTTTGTCAGACCTTTTCCGTATTGGGCATTTGCGGGATTGTCCGCTGGCAAGTGGGGGCGCGCTGGCGTCATGGATTGCCTGACAGGAATATCTGGTTGCGTATCTTCTGGCTCGGGTTTGTCGCGCCGGCGGGCATCAAAGCCAGCATGTATCTCGCAGGGCATTGTCTGGACTACCCTGTTGCGATATCAACATTCTTTGGTACAGCAACCATTATTTATACCATCGTGGATATTCTGAGCCTGATTTCAGCGGTCCTGATTTTCACTATGCTCTTTTATTATCCTCTGCGGATGATAATCAACCCGCGCTATTGCCGCATTTTCTGGCGCAGGGACATTGCGCCGTATCTGGTCAAAGAGAAGCGTCTGTTTACCCTGACCTGGATCTCCGTCGTTGTGGCGCTGATCGTTCTGATGTGCGCGCCTTTTGATGCCGACTATATTGCCGGTTATCTGGTGCCCGTCTTTTTTATTGTGTTTACGCTCGGCGTGGGCAAGCTGAGTTATCCGCTGCTGAACCTCAGCTGGGCCATCTCTGCGCTGTGCCTGCTGGTGTATAACCGGAATTTCTTGCAGGGCGTCGGCTCCGAATATTCACTGGCCTTTATCCTCTCTGTTCTCATCTCCTTTAGCATTTGTTTGCTGTATATGGTGTGTATTTATCAACGCAGCGAATGGTTGAACCGACAGTGGCATGATCAGGCATTAACCGACCCGTTGACGCGTCTTCCTAACATTCGCGCGCTGGAGCAATTTTTGTTGCAGGGAACAGGACAAACGGTTTGCTGCCTGCGGATGGAAAACCTGGAATTTTTGAGTCGACATTACGGCATGCTGATGCGCGTTCATTGCAAACGCTCGGTGTGTCGAATGCTGCAACCGTTCCTGCAAGAAAACGAGAGCGCATTTCAGGTGCCAGGCAGCGAATTGTTGTTAGTGCTTCGCGGCCCTGAGACGGAAGCCCGCCTGCAACATATGGTTAATCTCCTCAATAGCCGCAAAATTTACTGGAACAATACCGGGCTGGACATGGAATACGGCGCCGCGTGGGGCGCTTACGACGGCAGACAGGAGACGCTACAACCCCTGCTGGGGCAACTTAGCTGGCTGTCGGAGCAATCCTGCGCGAACCACCGGGTTATGGCGCTGACCCAAAGTCTTGAGGTGGTCTCCGATCAGACGACGGAACGGGTATTACTGCTGCAAAAGGTTCGCAAAGCGCTGGAGAACGGCGATCTGGTTTTGTACGCGCAACCGATTCTCAACGCGCAGGGGAAGGGGTATGCGGAGGTTCTGGCGCGACTGAAAAGTGATGACGGCATCATGACGCCGGATCAGTTTATTCCACTGATTGCCCAATTTAACCTCAGCGCCCGCTTTGATTTACAGGTTGTGGAGGCCCTGCTGCGATGGATAGCTACCCACCCGACGACAGCGCCGGGCGCCCGTTTCTCGGTCAATTTAATGCCGTTGACGTTACTGAATAAAGAGAGCGCATCACGCATTATCGGCCTGTTCAGGCGTTATGGTATTACGCCAGAAAGCGTGATCATCGAAATCACCGAAGAGCAGGCGTTTTCCAATTCTGAAATCAGCACGCAGAATATTGCGCAACTGCGGAATTTCGGTTTCAGGATAGCCATTGATGATTTTGGTACGGGATACGCGAACTATGAACGTCTTAAACGCCTGCGGGCAGACATCATCAAGATTGATGGTTGCTTCATAAAAGATATTATGACGGACTCTCTGGATGCGATGATCGTGAAATCAATTACCGATCTCGCGAAAGCGAAATCCTTATGCGTGGTTGCCGAATTTGTCGAGACGCCGGAGCAGCGGGAATTACTCTTAAGCCTGGGCGTGAACTATCTGCAAGGTTATCTGATTGGGCGACCGTGCCCGCTGGAAGCGCCACAGCTATAAAAAAACCGGGGAACATGTCCCCGGTTGCGCGTCGTAAGGCCAGATGAAGGCGTTTGCGCCGCCGCCTGGCGATACCGTAATTACAGCACCAGCGCTGCGATAGACGCAGACAGTACGCTCACCAGCGTTGAGCCGTACACCAGTTTCAGACCAAAACGTGAAACCACGTTGCCTTGCTCTTCGTTCAGACCTTTAATCGCGCCTGCGATAATCCCGATGGAAGAGAAGTTAGCGAAGGAGACCAGGAATACAGAGATGATGCCTTCCGCGCGCGGAGAGAGCGTAGAGGCGATTTTCTGTAGATCCATCATGGCGACGAATTCGTTAGATACCAGTTTGGTCGCCATGATACTGCCTACCTGAAGCGCTTCATTCGCCGGAACCCCCATGACCCAGGCCACCGGGTAGAAGATGTAACCCAGAATGCCCTGGAAGGAGATGCCCAGAACGGCCGCGAACAGGGCGTTCAGCGCCGCGATCAGGGCGATAAAGCCAATCAGCATCGCCGCAACGATAATCGCGACCTTAAAGCCCGCCAGAATGTATTCGCCCAGCATTTCGAAGAAGCTCTGACCTTCGTGCAGGTTAGACATCTGAATATTTTCTTCGCTGGCTTCGACGCGATACGGGTTGATCACTGACAGAACGATAAAGGTGCTGAACATGTTCAGAACCAGCGCCGCAACGACATATTTCGGCTCCAGCATGGTCATGTACGCGCCCACGATAGACATGGATACGGTAGACATTGCCGTTGCCGCCATCGTGTACATACGATTGCGGGACATTTTACCGAGGATGTCTTTATACGCGATAAAGTTCTCAGACTGGCCCAGAATCAGGGAGCTGACGGCGTTAAATGATTCCAGTTTACCCATCCCGTTGACTTTGGATAAGAGGAAACCAATCGCGCGAATCACAACCGGCAGAACGCGGATGTGCTGAAGAATACCGATCAGCGCGGAAATAAAGACGATGGGGCAAAGGACTTTCAGGAAGAAGAAGGCCAGGCCCTGATCGTTCATGCTGCCGAAAACGAAGTTGGTCCCTTCGTTGGCAAAACCGAGCAGTTTTTCAAACATCTCGGAGAAACCTTTCACGAAGCCCAGGCCAACGTTTGAGTTCAGGAAGAACCAGGCCAGTAAAACTTCGATAACAAGCAGCTGAATGACGTAACGAATGCGAATTTTTTTACGGTCATGGCTTACCAGCAGTGCGAGTACCGCAACAACAGCGAGGGCCAGGACAAAATGAAGGACGCGGTCCATATTTGCTCCAAATATGAGGCAGGTTTAATTTCCGTGCACATTCTATGCAACAACAATAAAGAAAACGAGATCAAACACACACTATAATAAGGAGCTGTGATGAGATTCAAAATTAGTGATCTGGAATACGTTTCTGTTATGTTTAGTATGGAAGTGAAAAGTTATGTCATTGTGCTAATCTCATACAATTAACAAACAACCTGGTTTTGTTTTTCGACCCTCCCTTGTTGGCCCATAGCCTGGCGCTATCAGAGATATCAACGTTACCCATTAAAATGCACTTGATAATCATTCTCAATAAACATAGCATAAAACATAGCAAAGGCTATGTTTCTGAGGCAAAAGATGACAAACGATCGCGTTGAAAGCAGTAATGGACGAGCGGCGCGCAAGTTAAGGCTCGCATTGATGGGCCCGGCGTTCATCGCCGCGATCGGATACATCGATCCCGGTAACTTTGCGACTAATATCCAGGCCGGGGCCAGCTTTGGCTATAAATTGCTGTGGGTGGTTGTCTGGGCGAACCTGATGGCGATGCTCATTCAGGTTCTGTCGGCCAAACTGGGGATTGCGACAAGCAAAAACCTGGCGGAGCAAATTCGCGATCATTACCCGCGCCCTGTCGTCTGGTTCTATTGGGTTCAGGCGGAAATCATCGCGATGGCCACCGACTTAGCGGAATTTATCGGGGCGGCGATCGGCTTTAAACTCATTCTCGGCATCTCCCTGTTGCAGGGGGCGGTGCTGACAGGTATCGCCACATTCCTGATTCTGATGTTGCAGCGTCGTGGGCAAAAACCGCTGGAAAAAGTGATTGGCGGATTACTGCTGTTTGTGGCCGCAGCCTATATTGTGGAACTGATTTTTTCGCAGCCAAGCCTGGCGCAGCTGAGCAAAGGGATGATCATCCCCAGCCTGCCGAACTCTGAGGCGGTATTTCTGGCCGCCGGGGTGCTGGGCGCGACCATCATGCCCCACGTTATCTATCTGCACTCTTCTTTAACGCAGCATCTGCACGGCGGCTCCCGGCAGCAGCGCTATGCCGCCACCAAATGGGATGTGGCGATAGCGATGACGATTGCAGGGTTCGTGAACCTGGCGATGATGGCGACCGCTGCCGCCGCGTTCCATTTTAGCGGGCATACCGGTATTGCCGATCTTGATCAGGCGTATCTGACGCTGGAACCGCTGCTTAGCCATGCTGCGGCGACGGTGTTCGGCCTGAGCCTGGTTGCGGCGGGGCTCTCTTCCACCGTGGTCGGTACGCTGGCGGGGCAGGTTGTGATGCAGGGATTTGTTCGCTTTCATATTCCGCTGTGGGTACGCCGCACCATCACGATGATGCCGTCGTTTATCGTTATTCTTATGGGGCTCGATCCAACCCGAATCCTGGTGATGAGCCAGGTCCTGCTGAGTTTCGGCATTGCGCTGGCGCTGGTGCCGTTATTGATTTTTACCAGCGATCGCACATTGATGGGCGATCTGGTGAATACCCAATGGGTCAAGTACATCGGCTGGATGATTGTGGTGCTGGTGGTGGCGCTGAATATCTGGTTGCTGGTAGGAACCGCGCTGGGGTTGTGATTTGAAGGCCGTGTAGCCAGGGAAGTTAAGATAAATGGTTGAATCGGTATTGCTGATAAAAACACAATTCGAAAATAGCCCCGTTTGAACGGGGCTATTTTTAATGACGGTGTCCGTGACCCCGGCCAGGGTGGTGGTCGCGATCGCGCCAGCCTTCGCGGTAGCCGCGTTCATAGGCTTTGCGCTTATCCCAGCCGCGATGATAGCCATTATCGTGTCGCCACCAGCGATTTTTACGCCATTCATAATGGTGGTGCCAGTAATCCCGGTCGCGCCAGTATCTGCCGTCCCAGTAGTTACCGTAATTATCGCGATCGCCAATTTGTAATTTTATCGATGGCAACAGGGTGATTTCGCCAGCGTTCGCGGCAAGCGGTGTAAAAGCCAATAAGGCTGCCGCCAGAATCAGTGACCTGAACATTCTTTTTCTCCTTCACGATCGAGCCGTAATCGGCCTGTTAACGCAATATTACGGGGCGGTAAAGCCCCGTTTCATCGCCTTAACTCTTAAATCATGAGTGAGAGCACTTTTTGCTAAAAAGTGATTATTGGCTGCCGTTCAGGATTGCGTTGATTTCTGCGCATTCGGCGGGAGAAAAATGACGATTCGCCAGCATTCCCACGGCATCTTCAATTTGCGCGGTCTTGCTGGCGCCAATCAGCACTGACGTTACCTTGTCGTCGCGCAGCACCCAGGCCAGCGCCATCTGGGACAGTTTTTGCCCCCGACGTCCGGCCAGCGCATTTAACTGGCGCACTTTTTCCAGTTTCTCCGGGGTAATCTGATCCGGGTTAAGGAAGCGGCTTCCGCTGGCGGCCCGGGAATCAGCCGGAATGCCGTTGAGATAACGATCGGTTAATTGCCCGCCCGCCAGCGGTGAAAAGGCGATACTGCCAACGCCTTTCTCCTGCAATAATGCCAGCAAGCCGTCTTCGACCCAGCGCTCAAACATCGAGTATTTGGGCTGGTGAATCAGGCACGGCGTGCCCAGGTCGTCCAGGATCTCAATGGCCTGTCTGGCCAGATCCGCTGGATAGTTAGAAATCCCGACGTACAGCGCTTTTCCCTGACGAACAATATGATCCAGCGCTTTCATCGTCTCTTTGAGCGGCGTTTCCGGGTCAGGGCGGTGGTGATAGAAGATATCGACATACTCCAGCCCCAGACGTTTCAGGCTTTGATCGAGGCTGGCTATTAAATACTTGCGCGAACCCCAGTCACCGTAAGGGCCATCCCACATGGTATAACCCGCTTTAGTGGAAATGATCAGTTCATCGCGCCACGGTAAAAAATCTTCCTGTAGGATACGGCCAAAATGGCACTCTGCTGAGCCTGGCGGCGGGCCGTAATTATTCGCGAGATCAAAATGGGTAATTCCCAGATCAAAAGCACGCTGTAGTAGCGCCCGGCTGTTCTCTACCTGAGTGGTATCACCGAAATTGTGCCATAGCCCAAGTGAAATGGCGGGGAGCTTTAAACCGCTCTGACCGCAGCGGCGATACTCCATTGTCTGGTAGCGATTTTCATCGGCCCGATAAACCATGTTGTTGCCCTCTGAATGACGTGAGTTTTCAGTGTATACGTTTACACGGATTGTTATTCAATGAGATTACACCGTGAAAAACTGTAAATCCTGCTTTCCACCCCTTTTGCAGCGGCTTTTCTGGACAGCTATCACAGTTCTTTAATACTCAACATGAGGTTACCGTCAGAAGGATAGCTGTCATGCAAACCCCATATTCCGTTGCGGATTACCTGCTGGACAGACTGGCAGGCTGCGGTATCGGGCATCTTTTTGGTGTGCCGGGCGATTATAATTTGCAGTTTCTTGACCATGTGATTGCGCATCGTGACGTATGCTGGGTAGGGTGCGCGAATGAGCTGAATGCCGCCTATGCGGCTGATGGCTACGCCCGATTAGCCGGGGCAGGGGCGTTGTTGACCACTTTCGGCGTAGGGGAGTTAAGCGCGCTTAATGGCCTGGCGGGAAGCTACGCAGAGTACGTTCCCGTGCTGCATATTGTCGGCGCGCCATGCAGCGGCGCACAGCGACGGGGCGAACTGATGCATCACACCCTCGGCGATGGCGACTTTCAGCATTTTTACCGTATAAGCCAGGCTGTAACGGCCGCCAGCGCCGTGTTGAATGAACAGAACGCCTGTTATGAAATCGACCGCGTATTACGCGAAATGCTGACGATGCGCAGACCCGGCTATCTGATGTTACCGGCGGATGTGGCAAAACGACCTGCTGTCCCTCCTGTAAACGTTCTCACACCTGACCGTGCCGAAGGGGAAAATGACACGGTGGCGGCGTTTCGCTATCGCGCGCGCCAGCGGCTGATGAACAGCCCGCGCGTGGCGCTGCTGGCAGACTTTCTCGCCTTGCGTTTTGGCTTGCAGCCAGTTTTACAACGCTGGATGGCGGAAACGCCAATAGCGCACGCGACGCTGCTCATGGGCAAAGGGCTGTTTGATGAGCAGCACCCGAATTTTGTCGGTACATACAGCGCCGGAGCCAGCAGTGAATCGGTGCGTCAGGCGATTGAAGAGGCGGATACCGTTATCTGCGTTGGCACCCGGTTTGTCGATACGCTGACGGCGGGCTTCACACAGCAACTGCCGCAGGAACGCACGATTGAAATCCAGCCGCATGCTTCGCGCGTCGGGAATAGCTGGTTCAGCGGTCTGTCGATGGAGCAGGCGGTCACTACGTTGCGCGAGTTATGTCTGGAACTTTCATTTTCGCCTCCTCCGACCCCGGCGCATGCGCCCGGCGGCCATATTGAGAAGGGGACGCTGACGCAAGAAAACTTCTGGCATACGGTACAGGCGTACCTGCTGCCGGGCGATATTATCCTTGCCGATCAGGGAACCGCCGCGTTTGGTGCGGCGGATCTTTCACTGCCTGCTGGCGCGGATGTGCTGGTGCAACCGCTTTGGGGATCGATCGGCTATGCTTTGCCCGCCGCCTTTGGCGCGCAAACCGCCTGCCCGGAACGGCGAGTGATTCTGATTACCGGAGACGGCGCGGCGCAGCTGACGATTCAGGAACTGGGGTCGATGATGCGGGATGGACAGTCGCCGGTCATTCTGCTGCTCAATAACGATGGCTATACCGTGGAGCGCGCCATTCATGGGGTGAACCAGCGTTATAACGATATCGCCGGATGGAACTGGACGCAGGTTCCGCAGGCGCTCAGTGCGAACTGTCAGGCGGAGTGCTGGCGGGTAACGCAGGCTATCCAGCTGGAGGAAGTGCTGGCGCGCCTGAAATCCCCGCAGCGGCTTTCGCTGATTGAGGTCGTGCTGCCGAAAGCCGATTTGCCGGAATTGCTGCGTACCGTCACCCGCGCGCTGGAATCGCGCAACGGGGAGTAAACGCGGTGGCCGGTTATCTGTCGTGGCGGTTGACGGCCATCATTGGCTTGCCTGCCAGCAGGAGCCAGGCGGGAAGCATAACGATGCACAACAGCGGAAGCAGGGTGGTGTCCGGTACGACGACTGCGGCCATAAACAGGCTCAGCCAGCCGTCACGGGTTACGACCAGCATCAGCCCCAGAATCGCGCATGAGACGGTAATTGCCGCCGGAACCGCTTCAACATGCGCGTGCAGCATCAGACCCAGCGCCACGCCCACAAAGACCGCCGGGAAGATACGCCCGCCCCGGAAACCGCAGGCGGCGGCGATAACCAGCGCGCCCAGTTTAACGATCGCCAGCATAAAGTAGTCCGTGGCGCCCAGCGTCTGGCTGAACGCCAGCTGCTGCATCTCGTCCAGTCCTTTAAAGAGGGTCAGCGGCCCGCCCAATACGCCCAGAATCCCCAGCATAAAACCACCGATACCGAGAATAAGTACCGGATTTTTCAGACGATGCACCAACGTATGCAGACGTGGTAAACACCATACCGCCACCATACCCGCCGCAATCGCAATGGCTGCCACCACTGCGCCGCTGAAAATATCGCTCAGCCGCATTTGCGTGTAGTGCGCAATCGGCAAGGAGAAGTGCGGATGGAAGAACAGGCTGGTGGTTAACGATCCCGCGGCTGCCGCCATCAGCGGAGCGAACAGACGATCCCACAAGGGCGTATCGTCAGAGCTGTTCAGGGTTTGTGAGAAAATCAGCGCGGCGGCGACAGGGGTGCCGAACAGCGCGCCGATAGTGCCTGCGGAAGCCAGGATCGTCCAGTCCAGCGCCCCTATGCGTGGGAAAAGGCGCGCGCCGATAGCGACGGCCAGCGCGATATTCACCGCCATAATGGGATGCTCCGGCCCCAGGCTTACTCCGCCAGCCAGGCCGAGAATAAGCGCGATCAGCAGGCCCGGAAGCGCGACAGGGTTCATCGGCGCGCCGATCAGCGGTTCGGTCGCCGGGTCCGGGCCCGCATGCCCAGGGCTGTAGCGGATGACAAGCCCGACCATGATCCCGGTAAACGTGAGCATGCCGATAATCCAGACGGGGGAATTATGGGCAATGCCTAAGCCGATGGGGATTTGCTCCCACAGCAGGCGCTGTAAAACGGAGGCGACTTTCATCACGGCGATCAATACCAGACTGGAGGCAATGCCAATAATGAGTGCGGGAAGCGATAATAACAGCATCGTTCTGGCTCGCGGATGGAGCATGATCTATTCCTTAATACTGAGTCATATGCTTAGTTTGCACAGCCTGCCCGACGGCATCGCTGCAAATGGTGCTGAAACGATAAAGTAATTATGTGATGCAGATCGATATTTTTGGGGAGCTCGTCTCTCGACCGTTGTTGTTATGCCCCCATGAATTTACAGTGTGGCAAAGATTTATTCTGACTTTAGCGGAGCAGTAGAAGAATGACAAAATATGCTTTAGTAGGTGATGTAGGCGGCACCAACGCGCGTCTTGCTCTGTGCGATATGACCAGCGGGGAGATTTCGCAGGCGAAAACCTATTCCGGGCTGGACTATCCGAGCCTCGAAGCCGTGGTGCGCGTGTATCTGGACGAGCATAGCGCCAGGGTGGAAGACGGCTGTATCGCTATCGCCTGCCCGATCACCGGTGACTGGGTGGCGATGACCAACCACACCTGGGCATTTTCTATTGCGGAGATGAAAAAGAATCTTGGCTTTAGCCATCTGGAAATCATCAACGATTTTACCGCCGTGTCGATGGCGATCCCGATGCTGCGCAAAGAGCATCTGATCCAGTTCGGCGGCGCGGAACCGGTTGCCGGCAAACCGATTGCCGTTTACGGCGCCGGAACCGGATTAGGGGTGGCGCACCTGGTTCATGTCGATAAACGCTGGATCAGTCTGCCGGGCGAAGGCGGTCACGTTGACTTCGCGCCGAACAGCGAAGAGGAAGGCATTATTCTCGAAGAACTGCGTGCGGAAATTGGTCATGTCTCCGCCGAGCGCGTGTTGTCGGGGCCAGGGCTGGTGAATCTGTATCGCGCTATCGTCAAATCTGATGGCCGTCTGCCGGAAAATCTGCAACCGAAAGATATTACCGAACGCGCGCTGGCGGATACCTGCATTGACTCTCGTCGTGCGCTGTCGCTGTTTTGCGTCATTATGGGCCGTTTTGGCGGTAATCTGGCATTGACGCTGGGCACGTTTGGCGGCGTCTACATTGCGGGCGGCATCGTGCCGCGCTTCCTGGAGTTCTTTAAAGCCTCTGGCTTTCGTGGCGGGTTTGAAGACAAAGGCCGTTTCAAAGCCTACGTTCAGGATATTCCGGTTTATCTGATTGTGCATGATAATCCCGGTCTGCTCGGCTCCGGCGCGCATCTGCGCCAGACGTTAGGGCAAATTCTGTAATTGAAGATCGGCAGGCCTGATACGCGTTAGCGCCATCAGGCAGGGCATGACAGTCGTTGCCTGCATTATCCGGCCTTAAACCGCGTCATTGACGCGGTTTTTTTGTGCCCGTCGCCGACCTTTCCGACGCCCGTCACATTTCTGTTTAACGGGATTATTTGTCCAGTAAAAGCATTATTTGTCTGATAACAATGCGCAGGCTCTCACCGCCATAATTTCTCTCGTTAACTATCTGGAGGAGTCTGTTATGGCGAAAAAACTCATTGCTGTTTGCGCATGCCCGATGGGGCTGGCCCACACATTTATGGCGGCTCAGGCGCTGGAAGAGGCGGCGGTTGAAGCGGGATACGAGGTGAAAATTGAAACCCAGGGGGCGGACGGCATCCAGAATCGCCTGACGGCGCAGGATATCGCTGAGGCGACGCTAATCATCCATTCCGTTGCCGTTACCCCCGAAGACAATGAACGGTTTGAGTCGCGCGATGTGTATGAAATTACGCTCCAGGACGCAATAAAAAACGCCGCCGGTATCATTAAAGAAATCGAAGAGATGATTGCGGCAGAGCAACAATAATTTTCGACAGGGATACACATATGGCCATTAAAAAACGCAGTGCAACCGTTGTGCCTGGCGCATCCGGTGCGGCAGCGGCAATAAAAACCCCTCCGGCCTCCCGTAACAGCTTCTGGGGCGAACTTCCGCAGCACGTCATGTCGGGTATTTCGCGCATGGTGCCAACGTTAATCATGGGTGGGGTGATTCTCGCTTTCAGCCAGCTGATTGCCTATAGCTGGCTGAAAATTCCCGCAGATACCGGCATTATGGATGCGCTGAATAGCGGAAAATTCGACGGTTTTAACCTCTCATTACTGAAATTCGCCTGGCTATCGCAATCCTTTGGCGGCGTGTTGTTTGGCTTTGCGATTCCGATGTTCGCGGCGTTTGTCGCTAACTCTATCGGCGGTAAGCTGGCCTTTCCCGCAGGATTCATCGGCGGCTTAATGTCCACCCAGCCAACCCAGATACTGAATTTTGACCCGGCCATCCTGCAATGGGTAACGACCGCGCCCGTACCGTCAACGTTCATCGGGGCGCTGATTATCTCGATTGTCGCGGGCTATCTGGTGAAGTGGATGAATCAAAAAATCCAGTTGCCTGATTTCTTACTGGCCTTCAAAACCACCTTTTTGCTGCCCATTTTGTCCGCCATTTTTGTGATGCTGGCGATGTACTACGTGATCACGCCGTTTGGCGGATGGATCAACGGCGGTATCCGCACGCTACTGACGGCGGCGGGTGAAAAAGGAACGCTGATGTATGCGATGGGGATCTCGGCGGCAACGGCAATCGACCTCGGCGGCCCGATTAACAAGGCCGCAGGATTTGTCGCTTTTAGTTTCACTACCGATCACGTTTTACCCGTCACCGCGCGTTCTATCGCGATTGTGATCCCGCCGATTGGTCTGGGGCTGGCAACGATTCTCGATCGTCGTTTAACCGGTAAACGCCTGTTTAACGCGCAACTGTATCCGCAAGGCAAAACCGCGATGTTCCTGGCGTTTATGGGGATCAGCGAGGGAGCGATTCCTTTCGCGCTGGAAAGCCCGATCACGGCAATCCCTTCGTATATGGTGGGCGCGATTGTCGGCTCGACAACCGCCGTCTGGCTGGGCGCCGTGCAGTGGTTCCCTGAGTCTGCGATTTGGGCATGGCCGCTGGTGAGCAATCTTGGCGTCTATATGGCGGGGATCGTGTTAGGGGCGGTGATCACGGCGCTGATGGTCGTTTTCCTGCGTCACATGATGTATCGCAGGGGCAAACTGCTGATTGAAAGCCTCTGAAAAAAGGAATGACATCATGACGTTACGTGCATCGCTTCGCCAGTGGCTGGTGGAACAACGCCTGGATGCGGTATTGATTTCATCCCGGCAGAACAAGCAACCGCATTTGGGGATTTCCAGCAGCGCCGGGTTTGTTTTTATCACGCATAAAAGCGCGCATCTGCTGGTGGATGGCCGCTATTACGCTGACGTTGAAGCGCGAGCGCATGGCGATCAACTGCATCTGTTGGCCGGGTCGCAGACGCTGACTTCCATTGTGAACCAGATAATCGACGACGAGCAATTGCAGGTCATTGGTTTTGAAGGCGCGCAGGTGAGTTGGGATTGCGCGCAACGCTGGCAGGAAAGGCTGCGGGCGAAGCTGGTGAGCGCGTCGCCGGACGCGCTGCGACAGATCAAAACGGCACAGGAAATAGCGTTGATACGCGAGGCCTGCCGGATTGCCGATTGCAGCGCAGAGCATATCCGCCGTTTTATTCGCCCCGGCCTTCGCGAACGAGAAATTGCCGCGGAGCTGGAGTGGTTTATGCGCCAGCAGGGGGCGGAAAAAGCCTCTTTTGACACCATCGTCGCCAGCGGCTGGCGTGGGGCGTTACCCCACGGTAAAGCCAGCGAAAAAATCGTCGCGGCGGGTGAATTTATTACCCTGGATTTTGGGGCGCAATATCAGGGGTATTGTTCGGATATGACGCGAACATTCCTCGTGAGCGGGCAGGATGCGCCCGTCGCATCTCATCCGCTGTTCGCCGTTTACCAGACGGTTCTTGATGCGCAGCAGGCGGCGATTGCCGCCATTCGTCCGGGCGTGTGCTGCCAGGCGGTGGATGCTGCGGCTCGTCGGGTGATTGAGGCGGCGGGCTATGGCGATTATTTTGGCCACAACACCGGGCACGCTATCGGCATTGAGGTGCATGAAGCGCCGCGCTTTTCACCAACGGATACCACCCGACTTGCCGCAGGCATGTTGCTGACCGTAGAGCCGGGCATTTACCTGCCGGGGCAGGGCGGCGTGCGTATTGAAGATGTCGTACTGGTCACGGAAGACGGCGCGGAAGTGCTCTACACGATGCCGAAAACAGTATTGCTCACGGGAGAAGCATAATGGATTTATCGCTGTTAAAAGCCCTGAGCGAGGCGGATGCCATTGCCTCCTCAGAGCAGGAAGTGCGCCAGATCTTACTGGAGGAAGCGGATCGTCTGCACAAAGAGGTGCGTTTTGACGGGCTGGGATCGGTGCTGATCCGTCTTAATGAGTCCGATGGGCCGAAAGTGATGATCTGCGCGCACATGGATGAGGTGGGGTTTATTGTGCGCAGTATCTCGTCGGAAGGGGCGATCGATGTGTTGCCGGTCGGCAACGTGCGTATGGCGGCCCGCCAGCTCCAGCCCGTGCGTATTACCACGCGGGAAGACAGTAAAATTCCCGGTTTGCTGGATGGCGAGCGTAATGGAAATGAGGTTGGCGCCTTGCGGGTCGATATTGGCGCACGCTCATATGATGAGGTGATCCAGGCGGGCGTTCGACCTGGCGATCGCGTCACTTTTGACTCTGCGTTTCAGGTGCTGCCACACCAGCGGGTAATGGGGAAAGCATTTGATGACCGACTGGGGTGCTACTTGTTGATCATGCTGCTGCGTGAATGGCATGACGCAGCGCTGCCCGCCGAGGTCTGGCTGGTAGCCAGTTCCAGCGAAGAGGTTGGGTTACGCGGCGGGCAAACGGCCGCTCGCGCGGTTGCTCCCGATATCGCTATCGTGCTGGACACCGCCTGCTGGGCGAAAAACTTTGATTATGGCGCGGCGAATCATCGGCAGATCGGTAAAGGGCCGATGCTGGTGCTTGCCGATAAGTCGCTCATCGCGCCGCCCAAACTGACCGCCTGGGTTGAAAGCGTCGCCAGCGACTCCGGTCTGCCGCTGCAACTGGATATGTTCAGTAATGGAGGGACGGATGGCGGAGCGGTGCATTTGAGCGAGACGGGAACCCCGACGGTGGTTATTGGGCCCGCCACGCGTCACGGGCATTGCGCCGCGTCCATTGCGGATTGCCGCGACATTATCCATACGCAGCAACTTTTATCGGCACTTATTACCCGTCTTACGCGTGAGACCGTCGTTCATCTTACGGATTTCAGATGAGCGTCTTGCGTTAATCAGGAGTTGTTATGTTAACGATTCAATTTCTCTGCCCGTTGCCAAATGGCCTGCATGCGCGTCCGGCGTGGGAACTGAAAGAGCAGTGCAGCCAGTGGCAAAGCGAGGTGACGTTTATTAACCATCGCCAGAATGCGCGCGCGGACGCGAAAAGCTCGCTGGCGCTGATCGGCACCGGAACGCTGTTTAACGACAGTTGCAGTCTGAACATTAGCGGCAGTGATGAAGAGCAGGCCAGGCGTTCTCTGGAAATCTATCTCCAGCACCGGTTTATCGACAGTGACAGCGTTCAGCCGACCTCTGCGGAACTGGCGGCGCATCCGCTGCCGCGCTCGCTGGTTCGACTGAATCCCGATTTACTGTATGGCGCGGTATTGGCTAACGGCGTCGGCGCTGGCGCGCTCACGTTGTGGCAAAACGATAATCTGGAGGCGTATCGCGCAATTCCGGCCAGCGCGGAAGACAGCACCCGGCTCGAACATAGTCTGGCGACGCTGGCGGAGCAGCTTAATCAACAGCTTCGCGAACGTGACGGTGAAAGTAAAACGATCCTTAGCGCCCATCTGTCGCTGATCCAGGATGACGAGTTTGCGGGAAACATTCGTCGCCTGATGGACGAGCAGCACAAGGGGCTGGGCGCGGCGATTATCGCCAATATGGAACAGGTGTGCGACAAGCTGTCGTCCTCCGCAAGCGACTACTTACGCGAGCGGGTAAGCGATATCCGTGATATTAGCGAACAGTTGCTGCATATCACCTGGCCGGAACGCCGCCCGCGTAATACGTTGATTCTTGAACAACCGACCATTCTGGTGGCGGAAGATCTGACGCCAAGCCAGTTCCTGAGCCTCGATTTGCAGCACCTGTCCGGCATGATTCTGGAGAAAACCGGCAGAACGTCGCACACGCTGATTCTGGCGCGCGCATCCGCGATTCCGGTGCTCAGCGGGTTGCCCCTGGACGCGCTCGGTCGCTACGCCGGGCAACCTGCGGTGCTGGATGCCCAATGCGGCGTGCTGGCGATTAACCCGAACGTCGCCGTCTGCGGCTATTACGCCATTGCGCAGCAACTGGCGGATAAGCGTCAACAGCAACAGGCGAGAGAAGCGTCTTTGCCTGCTTTCTCCCGGGATAATCAGCGTCTTGATATCGCCGCCAATATTGGTACGGCGCTGGAAGCGCCGGGCGCGTTTGCCAATGGCGCGGAAGGCATCGGTCTGTTTCGCACCGAAATGTTGTTCATGGATCGCGACAGCGCCCCTGACGAACAGGAACAGTTTGAGGCCTACCAGCAGGTACTGCTGGCGGCGGGAGAGAAGCCGGTTATTTTTCGCACGATGGACATTGGCGGCGATAAAAATATTCGCTATCTCAATATCCCGCAGGAAGAGAACCCTTTCCTCGGCTATCGCGCCGTGCGTATTTATCCTGAGTTTGCCGGGCTGTTTCGCACGCAGCTTCGCGCTATTTTGCGTGCGGCAACCTTTGGTCAGGCGCAACTGATGATCCCGATGGTACACAGTCTCGATCAGATCCTGTGGGTTAAAAGCGAGCTGCAAAAAGCGATCGTGGAACTCAAAAGAGACGGGCTGCGCCATGCTGCAACGATCCCGCTGGGGATTATGGTGGAAGTTCCGTCGGTCTGTTACATCATCGATCACTTCTGCGATGAGGTGGATTTCTTTAGCATCGGCTCGAACGATATGACCCAGTATCTGTATGCCGTCGATCGTAATAATCCGCGCGTCTCGCCGCTGTATAACCCGATTACGCCGTCATTTCTGCGCATGTTGCAGCAGATCGTCCGCACGGCGCATCAGCACGGAAAATGGGTGGGGATTTGCGGCGAGCTGGGCGGTGAAAGCCGGTATTTACCGCTGCTGCTGGGGCTGGAACTGGATGAATTAAGCATGAGCAGCCCGCGAATCCCTGGCGTGAAAAGCCAGCTGCGACAGATGGACAGCCAGGCGTGCCGGGCGCTTGCGGCGCAGGCCTGTGAGTGTCGTAGCGCAGAGGAGATTGAAACGCTGTTGAATCAGTTTGCGCCGCAAAAAGACGTGCGTCCGCTGCTGGCGCTGGAAAATATCTTTGTGGGCGAGTCATTGAGCAACAAAGAGCAGGTGATCCAGTTTCTTTGCGGCAATCTCGGCGTAAACGGGCGTACTGAGCATCCGTTTGAGCTGGAAGAGGATGTCTGGCAACGTGAGGAGATTGTCACGACTGCTGTCGGTTTTGGCGTGGCGATCCCGCATACCAAATCACAGTGGATACGTCATTCCAGCATCAGCATTGCGCGGCTGGCGCGCCCTGTTGACTGGCAGTCGGAGATGGGCGAGGTTGAGCTGGTGATTATGTTGACGCTGGGCGCTGATGAAGGGATTAACCATGTAAAAGTCTTTTCGCAGCTGGCGCGTAAGCTGGTGAATAAAAATTTCCGCCAGTCGCTGTTCGCCGCTCAGGATGCCGAAAGTCTTCTGGCGCTGCTGGAGGCGGAACTGACGTTTTGAATCTGCGTGTCTGAGTGAATGCCCGGTGGCGCTTCGCTTACCGGGCCTACGTGTACGCCCAATTATTCGTTTTACGTGTACGCCGCATCCGGCGGTTATGCCCGGTTATCCGTTTTACATGTAGGCCGGATAAGGCATTTACGCCGCCATCCGGCGGTTATGCCCGGTTATTCGTTTTACATGTAGGCCGGATAAGGCGTTTACGCCGTCATCCGGCGGTTAACCCTGAAAACGCGCGCTGTACTCTCCCGGCGTCAGGCCAAACTGCCGGCGAAACAGGCGGCAAAAATAGTCGCTGTCGTGATATCCGCAACGTTCCGCCACCTCGCTAATCGACAGATGGTACTTCTGCAAAATGATGCGCGCCTTCGCCATTCGCACCCAGCGAACATACTCGACAAAACTCATGGTGCCGTGCTGGGTGAACAGTTTTGATAAGTGATTCGGCGTGATATTGAAAAACTGCGCCACGCTTTCTCGCGTCAGTGGCCGGGCGTAGTTGTCCTGCACCCAGTTGCACATACTGTGATAGAGAAATTCCGAGCGCGGGCGGCGTGAGTCCGGGCGAGTATTGACCACGCTACGGCACAGATGCAGCAGGCTGAGAACCAGAGGCTGAATAATATCCTGCGCCTGAGGCGAGCGGCTCAGGTGGGTCAGAGCCGTGAGCATGGCTTCCCCTTCACCACGCTGCTGGTGCGCTAACTCAATGCGTCGCACCGGGCGTAACAGGGAAGCGGTACGGTTATCGTAAAACGATAATCCTAACCAGGCCGGGGCAAACACCAGACTTAACAGCATCACCGGTTCATCGCTACCGGGCAGGTTTGCCGCCCTGGCGGGAATGAACAGCATCTCACCCTCCGTCAGGGCGTGCTGTTTTTTTTCGAGCAGGTTACCGTATTCTCCGCGCAATACGATGTCGAGACGCGGTAAATCAATACACAGGCTGCCTGTGGGGAGAGCGGTATGTTGCGTGGCAAACCAGACGCGTCCCAGCCGCTGCGGGTTTAACACCAGGCCGCTGAACAGATCGGCAAAAAACTGTTGGTCTGCGGGCAAGCCTGGCTCTTTCATCACCTAATCCTGCGTCATAAATGCATTAACTGCCTGAACTCTTTCACTTTACTCCGACTGACCGGGATTTCAAATTCCAGATCTTTGAGCCGCAGGATGTACGTGTTGTTAAACCAGGGTTCGATTTCGCGGATCTTGTTCAAATTCACACAAAACGAGCGGTGGCAGCGAAAGAAATGCGACGCTGGCAGTTTGCTGCAAAACTCGGTGATATTCATCGGCATGACATACGACTCCCGTCGCGTGTAGACAAACGTCATCTTTTCATGCGCTTCCGCGTAATAGATATCGTTGATCGGCGTGACGATAATGCGTTCGTCTTTGATCAGATTGATGGTGTCGTTTTCACGGGCGACAGGGCTGCCGGGAACGGCGACGACCTGCTGCTGTTGCCAGGCGGCCTCCAGTTTTTGCAGCATCCCCACGATGCGTGATTCCTGGTACGGCTTCAGTATGTAGTCAAATGCTTCCAGTTCAAACGCCTCTACCGCGTGCTCTTTCCATGCGGTAATAAACACAATAAACGGCTTATGGGCGAACTGGCTGATGTTTTGCGCCAGCAGTACGCCATCCAGCGAGGGAATATTGATGTCCAGAAAAATGGCGTCAACGCGGTTATGCTGTAGAAATTTGAGCACGTCCAGACCGTCGTCAAACGTACCGACAATCTCCATCTGGCTATGCTCTTTTATCAGCCAGCTTAATTCTTGCTGGGCCAGGAATTCATCTTCAACGATGATGACTTTCACTACTCATCTCCGGGTTAAAGCAATAACGTTGCCGGTGCGGCGGCAGGGGAGCGCTGATTGGGAACATAAAAGGCGATTTCGGTGCCCGGTTCCAGACGGCGGATGTGCAGCCCTTCACCGTATAACAGCTTAACGCGATGATGGACATTCAGCAGGCCGATTTTATTTCCCGGCATTTCATTCGCCTCCACCCGCTCAATTACTTTAGGATCAATACCGTGGCCGGTATCCCTGACGGCGATTCGCACACGGTTGCCGCATTCGGCGACGCTGATGGTCACCACGCCTTTTCCTTTACAGGGCTGAATGCCGTGGACGATTGCATTCTCTACCAGCGGCTGAATAAGCAGACTGGGAATGTAGCAGTTCACCTCTTCATCAATGTCATAAATGACGGTCAGCTTGTCGCCAAAACGAGCCTGCTCAATGGCGATGTAGTCCTTGATTTGATACAGCTCCTTTTTGATATCAATTTGCTCATCATCTTTTAATTCAATGTTATAGCGCAGATAGCGTGACAGATTAAAAATGAGCTGGCGT
Source organism: Citrobacter sp. CK198 (assembly GCF_030333295.1). Classification (NCBI taxonomy): domain Bacteria; kingdom Pseudomonadati; phylum Pseudomonadota; class Gammaproteobacteria; order Enterobacterales; family Enterobacteriaceae; genus Citrobacter; species Citrobacter sp. CK198. Next base: position 207,750 of record NZ_JAOWGE010000034.1, read on the forward strand.
GCGGTGTCCGGGTTGAGCCGAATGGATGACGAAATGGCGTTCAGCGCATTAAACAGGAAATGGGGATTAATTTTACTTTGCAGCGCTCGCAGCTCTGCCTTATTTGCCATTTCCCGCAGTTGCTCCGCGCGGGACACTTCCAGTTGGGTGGAGATAATCTGCGACAGGCCGATCGCCATCTCTTGCAGGGAAGAGGTGATCTGATGCGCGTGGCAGTAGTAGATTTTTAGCGTCCCGGTCACTACGCCCTTTTCCCATAATGGGATGACCAGCATTGAGTGTATTTCTGGCGTGCGGTGCGCTTCATCATTGTTTTTAATGATGATTTTCCCGTAATTGATGGCCTGTTGCGTGGTCGGGCTGACAAAATCATCGTTATTGCGGTAGTTGGTTTCCCCCACGCCGACATAGGCCAGAACGTGTTCGGTATTAGTGATTGCTACCGCGTCGGCATGGATATCATGACGGATGATTTCGCACACCTGGCGGAGTGATTCGCTGTTGACCTGGCGAAAGAGCGGCAACGTTTTGTTAGCGATATCCAGCGCCAGCTTGGCCTGCCGCGCGGCGCTGGCCTCTTTCTCGCCCTCCACGCTTTGAACCAGCAGCACGATAAAACCGATACATACGCTGCCGAGGATCATCGGGATACCGATTTTGGACACGATATCTACGCCCAGCGCGATGGTCGGCGCCCAGACAATGACCAGAATCATGGTCAAGGTTTCACAAAGCATCCCGCCCAAAATACCCACGCGCCAGTGCTGTGCTTTTGGGATTTTCCGGTTTATCCAGCCCGCGATACATCCCGCCAGAATACTGGTGATAAAACACGGTACGGCAGTGACCCCGCCAATATCGATAAGGTAGCGGTGAATACCGGCGATCACACCCGTAATGATCCCGACCCACGGGCCAAACAAAATGCCCCCGGACATCACGGCGATGATGCGAACATTCACCAGCGAGCCTTCGACCGGCACGCCGGACCAGGTGCTGAACAGGGCGAACATCGAGAAAATCGCGGTAACGGCGAGCAGCTCTTTCGGGGAGTGCGCTGACTTATGCAACAGTTCGCGAAACAGGCGGATACGGATGAGGAAAAACAGACAGAACAGCATTAGCGCTGCCCGGTCAAATACCGCCAGCAGCATGTTGAATATTTCGTGCACGGGTGACTCTTGTGACTGGGTTAAACCACTATGATAGGTAACCCGCACCCATATGACCAGCTCGCTGATGCGGCGCTGTTAATGAGGAAAAACCATAATATTAAAAGGGGATTGATCTTTTGTTAGAGAAATGACAAGACCTCACCAGGATGAGGAACGCCTTAAGGTAATTTTATTGATATCAAAATGTTAATTAATTGATGGTTGTTATGGGCGGTATTTTGCTGAGTATTCCCGTTTTCTTTTTAGTATTCCCCTTTTAAGCCGATGAAAAATATTTTCGTTTGCCTCTCGACAGGAGGATTTTTTTCAGGCTATTTTCTAAGCATGCCACGGTCGTGGCAGCGTCGCTCGGACGGTCCGGGCGCTAACGTGAATCTGAGGATACTATGGCTGATACCCGCCCTGAACGTCGCTTTACGCGTATTGATCGTCTCCCTCCCTACGTTTTTAACATTACCGCTGAGCTGAAGATGGCTGCGCGTCGGCGCGGCGAAGATATTATCGACTTCAGCATGGGGAACCCGGATGGGGCAACGCCTCCTCATATCGTCGAGAAACTCTGTACGGTGGCTCAACGCCCGGATACGCATGGTTACTCGACCTCACGCGGTATCCCGCGTTTACGCCGGGCGATCTCCCGCTGGTATCAGGAACGTTACGACGTGGATATCGATCCAGAAACGGAAGCGATCGTCACTATTGGTTCGAAAGAAGGGTTAGCGCACCTGATGCTGGCAACCCTCGATCATGGCGATACCGTGCTGGTGCCGAACCCCAGTTATCCCATCCATATTTATGGCGCCGTCATCGCCGGCGCGCAGGTGCGTTCGGTTCCGCTGGTGGAAGGCGTGGATTTCTTCAACGAGCTGGAACGCGCGATCCGTGAAAGCTACCCGAAACCGAAGATGATGATTCTTGGTTTCCCCTCCAACCCGACGGCACAGTGCGTTGAGTTAGAATTCTTCGAAAAAGTGGTTGCGCTGGCCAAACGCTACGACGTGCTGGTGGTTCACGATCTGGCCTATGCCGATATCGTATATGACGGCTGGAAAGCGCCGTCAATTATGCAGGTGCCGGGCGCGCGCGACGTGGCGGTGGAGTTTTTCACCCTGTCGAAAAGTTACAACATGGCGGGCTGGCGCATTGGCTTTATGGTGGGCAACCAGACGTTAGTCAGCGCGCTGTCGCGGATTAAGAGCTACCACGATTACGGAACCTTCACGCCGTTACAGGTGGCGGCGATTGCCGCGCTGGAAGGCGATCAACAGTGCGTGCGTGATATCGCTGAGCAGTATAAACGTCGCCGCGACGTACTGGTGAAAGGCTTGCATGAAGCCGGATGGATGGTCGAAATGCCAAAAGCTTCGATGTATGTCTGGGCAAAAATACCGGAGCAGTACGCGGCAATGGGGTCGCTGGAATTTGCGAAAAAGCTGCTTAACGACGCCAAAGTGTGCGTGTCGCCGGGGATCGGTTTCGGCGACTACGGCGACACCCATGTGCGTTTCGCGCTGATAGAAAACCGGGATCGTATACGTCAGGCGATCAGAGGTATTAAGACCATGTTCCGCGCAGACGGCCTGCTGCCTGCGGGGGCGAAATCGGTAACAGAAGGTACCGAGTAGAAAAGCAAACAGGAGCCATCTGGCTCCTGTTTTTTGCTGCATCTTCTCAATTTAGATCATCAGGGCAAAAGTACCGGCCCAAACGATGACCATAAATGAAATGCCCATAAAGAAATATTTCACGTTTCATCTCTCCGCGTCGCTTTAAGCACGCCTAAATGAACTTAAATTTACCTGTGTATAGAGAGCTGGTGCCCGCCAGAATGAGATTGAGAATGTTCTCCGTCTTTCTTGTGGCATCACCTCAGAATTCTGTGCGTTATTGCTCCAGACGGCGCTAATGTACGCCTAAAAATGAGGCGAGACAAGGGGCATTTTTTTATTTACTTTTAGTAACTTACAACTGTCGTGATTCGGCGACAGTTTAATTTCTGACGGTAATAAATTGCTATTCAGCGACGCTATTGCTGTTCAGAAAAAGTCACATAAAAACCAGGTGGTTAACAGGGATATTGGAAGGAAAGATAGCGCCGGGCAATAAAAAAGGCCTTGCGGCCTTTTTTAAACATACAACGATGCTTCCCCTAAAGGGCGCGTTTTGAAACGACGATGAATCCAGAGATATTGCTCAGGTGCGCGCATAATCTCTTTCTCAATAATCTTGTTCATATAGGCTGCCGCCTGGTTCTCTTCTTCCGGGTAGCCTTCCATTTCTGGCGTGATGTACAGACGATAACCTGAGTTATCACCTTTTCTGATCATGGTGACGGTCAGCATCGCTGCACCGGAAAGGCGGGATAACACATAGGTGCCGTTAGTCGTTGCGACGTCTTTGACCGCGAAGAAGGGGGCAAATGAACTGCCTTTACGGCCGTAATCCTGATCCGGGGCGAACCATACGGCTTCACCTTTTTTCAGCGCGCCGACGATGCCGCGCAGATTGTTGCGCCCAATCATCGCTTTATTTGAACGCATGCGACCCCGCGTCTGAACCCACTCCATCAGCGAGTTATTGTGCGGGCGGTATGTCGCCATCATCGGCTGGCACAGCCCCATGACCCGACCGCCTAATTCCAGCGACATAAAGTGGACGCCTACGACCATCACACCGCGTTTTTGCGCTTGCGCCTGTGTGAGGTTATCCAGACCGTCCACATCAAACCATTTACGTACCCGCTTATCAGGCCAGAACCACGCCATACCCGTTTCAATAAGTGCCATTCCGAGGGAGTGGAAGTTCTCCACTATCATCTTTTCCCTTTCTTCCGGCGTCAGATTGGGGAAGCAAAGCTCAAGATTCTTACGGGCGATGGATTCGCGACGTTTCAGAAAGGGACGGGCAAGTCTGCCGGTTCGCGTACCCAGGAAGCGTAAAACGGGGTAGGGAAGCAGCACCAGTAACCAGAGTACAGTAAGACCAAACCAGGTAAGCCAGTAGCGCGGGTGCAGTAGCGCACGAGAAAATTTGCATTGTGGGAACATAAATACCCTCTGTTGATACGAACAATATGTATCGCAGAAGATTCATTGTCCGCAGCGGTACACTCACGATAGTTAGGCCATCATGTACGACAATGGTTCCTGTAAAGAGTGTAAAGCTTAGTCAGGACAAAACCACGAGGGGCATGAATGCTTGGACAACTAATGTACCACCGGGGGATTAATATCAGCCAGAAATTATTAATTAAGATGCGTAAATATTTTTTGATGGGGGTGAAGGATGACGCGAATGTGCTGCTTGTCATGGCATTACCCACATCACACAGTCTGAAATATCAGGTACTGACACTGCATTTCCACTCTTCCTCTTATTTTATTCATTTTTCTGTTTTTTATGCTGAAATATAAGGTTTTTTTATTAATATTTTTTAAATTTCCGATCGCCGGTGACGATCGATCTATGTATTTTTGATTGTTATTTCCTATTGAAATTATGATATTGATCGTTTTTGTCGATCTAATTGATATTTTGTATAATAATAGTACTCCTCTGAGTAGGGGTTTGTTTCTGCTTCGCAGCTTAACTGACTTTTATTCTGGTTACGGCTTTTACATCTGCGTCATAGCCCAGGTATTACCTGGGGTGGATGAGCTCCCGTCAGCGTAGCTCGTATCCTGCTATAGCAGAGTTTAAGTATGCATGATTAATCGTGAGCTTAAAGTTGGTCTCTTATGCAACTGAGTAAAGTGTTTCTTGCTGTTGTTTCTGCGTTATGCGCAACAAACGCGGTGGCGACAAATATCAACAATAATCAGGAAAGCACAATTGATTATTTATGGAGTGATACCTCCTCCACGAATGTAGGATATGAAACTAACGGTATCCTGAATATTATTCGCGGTGGTGAAGTACAAACTGATCTATTAAAGATTGGCAGAGCCGGTTCCAATGGAATCGTAAATGTTGTCGATGGTGGAAAATTGACAATCAGGGCTTCCAGTTATTCTTATCCTTTGGATATTGGCGGTACAACAGATGTTTCCAGTACTCAAAGCAAGGGGGGGACTGGTACGCTCAATGTTTCTGGTGAGGGGAGTATCGTTACTGTATCTGTGGGAACCAGTGCCATGCAGGTTGGCGCTGGCGCCGGAAGCGGTGTACTGAATATCACTGATGGCGGTAAATTTTATCATGAAGATCCGAGCATATCATTCGGTGGAATATGGATTGGTGGACGAAGAGCAACATCTGCGGAGACTTTTGGCATCGTTAATGTTGACGGTAAAGGAAGTGAGCTCAGGACTGCCAGTCGAATTATTGTTGGAACATATGGCTCTGGAAGCCTCATCACATCGAATGGCGGGGTTACTCGCGCCGAAGCTACTATTCAGGTAGGAAACCAGGCGGAAACGAAGGTCTACGATAACCTGCTTAAAGTTGATGGAACGGATTCAATAGTCTCTGCGGGGGGCATATTAACCGTTGGACTTGCTGGAAGAGGAACCGCGGTTGCTTCCGATAACGGAACGTTGAGCGCTCCGGAAATCCGTATTGCGAGCAGTGCAGGTTCTTTAGGGGAATTAGCAACCGGTGCCAGAGCGGGCGAGAATGCTGTCGCTGCGGGAATGATCGACGCTCAAAAAATTATTTTTGGTTCCGGAAATGGCGTACTGACTCTGAATCATACCAGCAGTGATTTTTCCCTTGGGGCAGATATCAGCGGTAATGGGGCAATAAATGCGTTAAGCGGAGTTTCTGCGCTGTCTGGTGATAACTCAGCTTATCAGGGGGACTTTAATATTGATGCTCCTGCCACGCTGGTTATTTCAGAACAAAAAAATATCGGCTCCAGTGATATTGCGGTTACTGGCGGCACACTGGCGATTAATACCGATCATGACTGGCAGTTTATTAACCTGCTGACGGGGCAGGGTACGCTTGCAGTGAATACCGGGGGGAATATTTTTGATTTTAACTCCTCTTCACTGACCGATAATTTCAGCGGCATTCTGGCGCTTAAAGAGACCTTATTTTACCTTGCAGATACGAATACAGCTGCGCTGAAAACTATGCGACTAAAGGTGGGCCAGGGAGCGACAGTTAAAGTGGGGCCAGGACAGCAGGTTATTGATGGACTTGCCTTTGACGGCGGTACGCTGGTTTTTGGCGATATTATTCCGGGCCAGACGACGACAGAAAATACCGTACATACCACAGGAATACTGGATATTTCAGGTCAGGGAACCGTACAGGTTACAACGGGCGCGGCCTTCAGTAACGACAGACCAACGCCGGATACTCATATCCCTCTTCTGGAACAGGATAACAGCAATATTCTTGTTCAACTTGTGTCCAGTGACGGAGGCGTTGTCGGTAACGGTGGTAATTTAACGCTAACTGACCAGAGCAGTAATGCTATCAGTGATGCTGTTGAAGCCGATATCGCCCAGAATGGCGCAGTGGTGGCGAAAGGAACGTATGACTATCGTCTGACCGGCGGTGACAGTGATGACGGACTTTATGTCAGCTATGGCCTGACCCAGGTCGATTTGTTGGGTAAAGACGCCGATGCGCTTATCCTTGATGCGAACGGGAAAAGCGGCAACGCGGCTGACCTGAGCGCCAGAGTGACCGGCAGCGGCGATCTGGCGTTTGACAGCCAGAAAGGCCAGACGGTGACGCTGTCGAATATGGACAATGATTACAGCGGCGTCACCGATGTGCGCAGCGGTAATCTGGCGATGCTGAACGATAATGTGCTGGGAAATACCCGCGAACTGAAACTGGCTGGCGATACCGGGTTTGATATGCGCGGTCATTCACAAACCATCGGCAAGCTCACGGCTGAAAGCGGCTCTCTGAGCGATTTGAACGGCGGTCATCTGACGCTGACAAACGGCGGTGAAGCGTCTGGCGTACTGACGGGCGACGGGGAGCTCACCGTTGCAGGCGGAACCCTGAATGTCTCCGGGGCGAATACGGGGCTGAAGGCGACGACCACGATTGCTCAGGGCGCGACGGCGGTGCTGGATAATACGCTGGGGCTGGGTACCGGAGATATTGTTGCCGCCGGGCTGCTTAATCTGAGCAACGCCACGGGCGTGCTGTACAACAGCATCAGCGATGCCGGGAAAGTCGCACTGGATGCCAGTGATGTGGTGCTTGCCGGCAATAATAGCCATTTTGCCGGGACCTTCGACATCGACAACGACTCCACGCTGACGGCCTCTTCCGCGCAGCAGTTAGGCACCTCCGCGATTCAGAATGCCGGTAAGTTTGTGCTGAACACTCACGAAAACTGGTCGCTGGAGAACGGTGTTACAGGCAGCGGGAGCGTGGTGAAGAATGGCAGCGGTAACGTCACGCTTAGCGACAGCGCCCAGTGGACCGGCGCGACGGATATCAACGCCGGTGGTCTGACTCTGGGCAGCGCGGATAACGCGTTCACGCTGGCCAGTCATCAGGTCAATATCGGGAAAGACGGGCGCTTATCCGGGTTTGGCGGCGTAGCCGGAAATATGGCTAACCAGGGCACGTTATTGATTGGCGATGACCTCAGCGCGGCTCGCAGAGCGGCTTCTTCACCTGTCAGCTTTACCGTAGGCGGCAATCTGACGAACAGCGGCGATATCTGGACCGGAAGCAAAGGTAAAGATGCCGGTAATCAGCTTGTGGTAAACGGGAACTATCAGGGAGATGGCGGTCATCTTCATCTGAATACCGCGTTGAATGATGATAATTCCGTCACGGATAAACTGATTGTTAAAGGAAACACCTCTGGCACAACCGGCGTCAGCGTGACGAATGCTGGCGGTTCTGGCGCGCAGACGATCAATGGCATTGAAGTGATTCATGTTGATGGTCAGTCCGACGGTGAGTTTACGCAGGACGGCAGGATTGTGGCCGGGGCGTATGATTATTCACTGGCCCGTGGTCAGGGCGACAACAACGGTAACTGGTATTTAACCAGCCATAAGACAGATCCAAATCCGGGGCCGGGCCCGAAACCTGAACCCGATATCCGTCCTGAACCGGGCACCTGGACAGCTAACCTGGCGGCAGCCAATACGCTGTTTGTTACGCGGCTTCACGATCGTCTTGGCGAAACGCAGTACATTGACGCGCTGACGGGCGAGAAGAAAGTCACCAGCATGTGGATGCGTCAGGCGGGCGGGCATAATGCCTGGCGGGACAGCTCCGGTCAGCTTAAAACCCAGAGTAACCGCTATGTGATGCAGGTAGGGGGTGATGTTGCCCGCTGGAGCGGCGACGGACTGGATCGCTGGCACCTTGGCGTCATGGCCGGATATGGACACAACAGCAGCAACACGCGCTCCTCATCGACAGGGTATCGCTCTGACGGTTCCGTGAACGGCTACAGCGCCGGTGTGTATGCAACGTGGTATGCCAATGATGAAACGCATCAGGGCGCTTATCTGGATTCATGGGCACAGTACAGCTGGTTTAATAACAGCGTCAAAGGCCAGGATATTCAGAGCGAATCGTACAAATCTAAAGGGATCACCGGGTCGCTGGAGCTGGGGTACACCCACAAGCTGGGTGAATTTGCAGGAAGTAAGGGTTCTAAAAATGAATGGTTTATCCAGCCGCAGGCGCAGGCCATTTGGATGGGCGTCGAAGCTGACGATCATCGTGAATCGAATGGCACACGTATCAGCGGTGAAGGGGACGGCAACGTTCAGACCCGACTGGGCGTGCGTACTTTCCTGAAAGGCCACAGCGCGATTGATGAAGGCAAAGCGCGCGAGTTCCAGCCGTTCGTGGAAGTGAACTGGCTCCACAATACGCGCGATTTCGGCACAAAAATGGATGGTGTCAGCATCCGGCAGGAAGGCGCGCGTAATCTGGGTGAAATAAAAACGGGCGTTGAGGGGCAAATTAATCAACAACTCAATGTCTGGGGGAATGTCGGCGTCCAGCTGGGCGATAAAGGATACAATGACACCTCAGCAATGATAGGGATTAAATATAATTTTAAATAGCAGAAAGGGGGCGTCGTGCCCCCTTTTTCTGTCGTGAGTTCTCATCTTTATAACATTAAAAAACAATTTTCTTCAGGAAGAATAGAGTGAGGGATGAATGATTGTAATCTCAGAAAATAGTTTTTTCCATCTTGGGGTTAGCGCATTAGTAGAAAGAATGGCATTGAATACCACCCGTAATTTGATTGTGTTTGATACGGGGCGCGATTGTCTCTATATGCTTGATACTGAAGAGGCAAAGATGCCTTTTTTCCATGAACCGATTTTGATTTTTTCACATTGTCGGCGTATTTATCTCACCGAGAAAAACAGAAAATTCAAAATCGAAACGCTGCTATCAAAAACGAAATCTCATCCCGCTGTCAGACGGAAGCGAGAAGTATTAACCGTAAGTGAGTTACGCGTCATAAAAAAAGTTTGTCAGGGGATCAGTCAACGACGAATTGCAGAACAGTTCAAGGTCAGCGAAAAGACGATCAGTAATCAAAAAATGAACGCCTTGCGAAAGCTGAGCATCAATAAAACAACAAAGTTTTTCGTTGAGTATCTGGCCTGGCTGAGATTGTGGCATGAGTATGTTGAGTATAAAAACAATCAAATGCGAAAACCGGTTAAACTCTCTGTCATCACGCCTGAAACCTTTACAAAAAGGCAGAGTGAGGTTTTAATAGAGGTTTAATCTACGTAAGCCAGGATGACAATGAGTCTTGCTTATATTTAAAGGGACTTTTACAGAACTCAATGAAACAACATGCTGGGGGATTGGTGGGAAACAAGCTAGTTTTTGTGATCGTATTCTTAACCATCACTATAACCGGCATGGTGACTTTTTGGCTGGGTGCGTCCAGCCGGGTAGATAATGACAAAAGAGCATTAATCCAGCGCGTAGATTCGCTGCTGTTTGAAGCGAAACAGATATCAGATTCGTTGACCGCGCATTTAACAGAACGCTGCTCAGATGAAACGGTGCGTATGCTGACGAAACAGATACACCGTTATCCGCATATTGGGGGCATTTTCCTGTTGCAGGATTCGCGGGTATATTGCTCATCCGGGATGGCAAAACCTGAACTCAGCAATTTAACCGCAGGGGAGAACGGTAATCGGCTATTTTTAGTTGATGAAACGCCGGCATTTCGCGGGGAGCCTGTATTAGCCTACGTTACTGTGAGAGGAAATAACGCAATAGTGGTGACGATCAGTACCTACTGGTTTAAGTCGCTGCTTGCAGACAGTCGTTTACTTGTTAACGTGAATGGAAATATTCTCTCCGATGATAAGTTAATCAGTACAAATAGTATTGATTTTCAAAACTCCGCCTGGCAACAATCTAATATGTTTGATTATCAGGTAATGGAATACCCGGAACATACGGGCATTGCTTCTGTTCTTAACTTTATTTTTATTCTCTTTTTATCCGCAGCGATTGCCGTCCCTGCCGCTTTTCTGTTTAACTATACGCTACAACGAATCGCGATGTCCCGGTATATACAACTTCGCCGGGGGCTGCGCAAACAGCAGTTCGTTCCTTATTACGAACCCGTCATGAATTGTGCTTCCGGGGCATTATATGGCGCAGAAGTGGTCATGCGATGGAAGAAGGGGAACGATACATCCGTTATTAATGAAGAGATTATCTCTCTGGCAAATAAAACCGGGATGATATCTCCATTAGTTAACTTCATTTTACGACAAGTGGAAAAAGATATACTCTCTTTACGCCTCAGACTGCCGAGAACATTCTACATTAATTTCCGACTTAGTGAATCGATGATCGCTATGCCAGAACTTATTGATTCGTTTGTTGAGTTTCAAAAACGCTTGCCCAGCGATGTAAAACTGACGCTGGAATTTCCTGAGGTTGTTTATCGTGATACAACGCTTGAGTTTGATTCAGTTCTCAGGAGGTTACGTGTCGAAGGCATTAAAATTAAAATGAGCTCCTTATTTTTAGAACGTTTAAATGCTGACCGTAATTTATATCTTCCGGTTGATGCTGTCAGAATTGAAAAGTCAGTTACCGGATTAATTTCGGACTCCAAAGAACCTGTCGCGAGTGTTGATGATATTATTCGTTCGGCGGTAAATAAAAATTATACGATTATCGCGGATGGTATTGAAAATGATCAGCAGTACCACTATTTATCACTGCGCGGTGTCGTTTTACAACAGGGGAATTACTGGTCAATGCCATTGTCCAGTTTTCATTTAATGCAGTATATTATTCAGAGCGATAAAGTATTACTGTGTTAATTTCTGATAATAATGCGAAATTTATCGATATATCATGCGCATATTACCCGGAGTAATATGCGCATGTATATATCAGGACTTAAGTTGTAGCGCGATCTCAACCACATATTTACCCTGGTGGCGAGCGATATCCAGTTCACGACTGTCACGAATGATCCACCACGGATTACCGCCATTGCTGAATGTTTTTTTATTCGTCAGCCGTCTTTTTCTGCACGTCCAGCCAGCCAACGGCATACCGCCGCCCCGATAAGGGGGCGAACGGCATGCGTCAGACGTTGTGAAGATGTCATGTCAGGTTCCACGGTCAGACAGCCCAGCAGGAGCAGCCAAGCGCGCCAAAGAACCCTTTCAGATCCGATACCGGCAGGCTGGATGTCCATGCGCCAGCATGATCGTGCCCGTGCAGGCCGCAGCCGTGAGAGCAACCGCAGGAGGCCATCGCCATTTGTCGTACGGCAAGCGAGTTTTTCCCCGCGCCTTCTGGCTCTCCCCATGCGGCGTAGCCTTTGAAGGTGCGCGTTGGCGACCAGTCCGGCATCGCGGGTGGGACAGGATTGTCATCCAGGGATTCGAAAGGACCCGCCCCCCAGACGATTTTTCCGCCCACCATCGTTAATTCTGAAGACAGGAAGGAGATCTCATCCTCGGCGCAGGCAAAAAAGTCTTTGTCCGGCACAATGAGGTCAGCGAACTGACCGGCCTGAATACGGCCTTTTTTACCTTCTTCATTGGAGAACCAGGTGACGTTCTCCGTCCACATTCGGAGCGCTGTTTCCCGATCCAGACAGTTACGACGCGGATAAAGCTGCATGCCTCCCACGGTTCTCCCGGTGATCATCCAGGCGAGAGAAACCCACGGGTTATAGGATGCTACGCGGGTGGCATCCGTACCGGCGGACACTTTCACCCCTTTTTCCAGCATACGGGCAATAGGCGGTGTGGCTTCCGCAGCGCCGGCACCGTAACGCTCAACGAAATATTCGCCCTGATATGCCATACGGTGCTGAACCGCAATACCACCGCCTAACGCCGCGATACGATCGATTGAACGCTCAGAAATTGTTTCGGCGTGGTCGAAGAACCAGTTAATCCCTTCAAGCGGGATATCCTGATTGACCTTCTCAAAAACATCGAGGGCGCGAGAAATGGTCTCGTCATAGGTGGCATGCAGACGCCAGGGCCAGCGGTTTTCCGCCAGAATGCGAACCACTTCTTCCAGCTCGCCTTCCATTTCCGGCGGCATATCCGGTCGCGGCTGGCGGAAGTCTTCGAAATCCGCCGCCGAAAATACCAGCATTTCACCGGCGCCGTTATGGCGGAAGTAGTCGTTACCCTGTTTGTAGGTGACGGAGCGGGTCCAGTTGAGGAAATCCTCTTTCTCTTCCTGGGGTTTTTGCGTGAAGAGGTTATAGGCCAGGCGCACGGTCATCAGATTTTCATCTGCAAGTTTCTGAATAACGGCGTAGTCATCGGGGTAATTCTGGAATCCGCCACCGGCGTCGATGACACCAGTTACGCCCAGGCGATTCAGCTCACGCATGAAATGGCGGGTGGAGTTAACCTGGTAGTCAAACGGCAGTTTGGGGCCTTTGGCCAGCGTGGCATAAAGGATGCCCGCGTTGGGGCGTGCCAGTAATAATCCGGTAGGATTGCCTTTCGCATCGCGGGTTATCTCGCCTCCGGGTGGTTCCGGCGTCTCTTTTGTATACCCGACAGCACGCAAAGCCGCGGCGTTCAGGAGCGCGCGGTCATAGAGATGCAGCAGAAACACCGGGGTGTCCGGCGCAATGGCGTTGATCTCTTCGATAGTTGGCAGACGCTTTTCCACAAACTGATGTTCAGTAAAACCGCCAACCACGCGAACCCACTGCGGTGCCGGGGTGATGGCTACCTGCCGACGCAACATATCCATCGCGTCAGCCAGCGAACGTACGCCATCCCAGCGAAGCTCCATATTGTAATTAAGCCCGCCGCGTACTACGTGCGTGTGGTTATCAATCAGCCCGGGTAATACCCGTTTGCCTTTCAGGTCGACGACTTTGGTTGCCGGACCTGCGAAGGCCATAATTTCAGCGTCGCCGCCAACCGCGAGAAACTTCCCGTCTTTGACTGCGACGGCGCTGGCGGTTGGGGTGCTTTTATCGAGAGTGGTAAACAGACCATGATGCAGAATAACGTCTGCGACAACATGTTGTGTCATGAGCGTTTCTCCTCTGAGGAATGACTGTCTTCAGCTGCCTGGCGGCCGGGGAGCTGCCCGAAGATATGGCTGATGGCATGCGTTTTGGTACAGGCTGAAGAAAAGGCTGTGCCGGACAGAAGTTGTTTGCCTACCGGAATAACTTGTTCGCCGACCAGCATTCCCAGCAAGCCAAGGAGGGCTATCAGCGGTGGGGCGGGGGAGCGGACATTCAGCAAACTGTAAATAATGCCGACAAGAAGTCCGGCACCCAGAGAAAGGATATACATTTTCATGCGGACCTCATCAGGACAGGCGCAATGCGTGGTGCATTACGCCTGCCGTAAATCAGTTGGAGGTGTTATTTAGCCGGGTTTGGGCCGATACGTTCGCCGTGTTGTACGCGCTCAGGCGCTTTATGAACCATAGTATAGGCATAATCGACGCCCATGCCGTAGGCGCCGGAGTGTTCACGCACGATATCCATAATGCCGTTGTAGGTCTCTTTACGGGCCCAGTCGCGCTGCCACTCAAGAATGACCTGCTGCCAGGTTACCGGTACGATGCCTGCCTGAACCATACGATCGATAGCGTATTTGTGCGCATCAACGGAGGTGCCGCCGGAAGCATCAACCACCATATAGATTTGATAATCCGCGTCTTTGACTGCACACAGGGCAAACGTGGTGTTACAGACTTCCGTCCACAGACCGGAAACAATCACTTTCTTACGACCATTCGCCGCCAGCGCATCACGAACGTTCTGATCGTCCCATGAGTTCATTGAAGTACGTTCCAGGATGTTGTTTTCCGGGAAAACGGCCAGGAGTTCGGGATAGGTGTTACCGGAAAAACTTTCGGTTTCTACGGTCGTGATGGTGGTGGGGATATTAAACAGTTTTGCCGCTTTGGCCAGGCCAACAACGTTGTTTTTCAGTACCTGACGGTCAATAGATTGTACCCCGAAGGCCATCTGGGGTTGCTGGTCGATAAAAATCAGTTGACTGTTCTGCGGGGTGAGGACATCAAGGTAATGAGACATATCACTTTCTCCTGAACTAATATAGTGTAAGCACAACATGATTAGAAATGCGCATTCCCGAAGAGAATAATGCCGTGTTATTCCTTCCTGACGTTCAACATTTTCCCGTCGCACTTATTTCATGTTACGGTATACGTGCTGTCAGCAATGTTCGTTCCTTATCCGCGTACTCTTCCTTTTTATTTGTTATCCATCCGTCATCTGATTAATGACAGGGGAATATCTTTACCATCATTTTGATCTGTCGGTCAGAATGTGACGACAGACTCAGTTTAGAAGTTTTATGGCTAACATCAATGTTCAAAAACATTACTCACTGTCTTTTAAAATGTGACAATCATATTTTTCTCATGTCTTGTTTAAGAATTTTATACAACATGTTTAAGAAAACTTTTGGAAACTTATTATTTATTAAATATTGTTCCTTGTCATGACTCATGGGGTTTACGATTTCACCACCGGTAAACTATTATAGGGACTGTATTCATAACAGGACAATCATACGTCCCGTATCTGGTGACAGTAATGCATTTAGAAGATATTCGAATTTTTGTAACCATCGTAAATATGGGAAGTTTTACAGCAGCAGCCGAACACCTGAGTCTATCCAAACAATTTGTCAGCAGAAGAATGGCCGCGCTGGAGAAAAAAGTTTCAGCCCGATTACTGGTGCGAAATACCCGAAAGTTGTCCGTTACGGATACCGGCCAGGCTTTTTTTCATCATGCCCGGCGCATTCTGGAAGAGGTTCATGAAGCCGAGCAGGTTATCTCCGCCCGGCAGCAAAAACTGGCCGGGTCATTCAGGATTAGCCTGCCGATGACATACGGCATCAGGCGACTTGCCCCCCTGATTGTTGAATTTCAGACGGCGCATCCAGAACTTACCGTTCATATTGATATGAATGACAGATATGTCGATGTGGTGGGCGAAGGCTACGATATGGTTTTGCGCATCGGGAACCTGATGGACTCTACCTTAATTGCTCGCTGTCTGGGTAAATTACCGATGGTGATTTGCGCCAGCCCGGATTATCTCCGTTTGCACGGTACGCCTCTGGCGCCTTCTGAACTGGCGCAGCATAGCTGCCTTTTGTATGGTCGGGAGGGGCAATTCGGCTGGAAATTGACGGAGGAAAATTCACCGAATACGTATGCCGTCAGAGGCAATCTGAGCAGTAATAACGGGGACGTGATCCGCGAGGCCGCAGAAGCGGGGGCCGGTATTGCGCTTTTGCCGCTTTTTATCGTTGAAGACTCGCTGCAACAAGGCGCTTTAGTGCAGATATTGTCTGATTACTCGCCGCCTCCGCTGACGATCAGCGCGCTGTATCCAAAACATCGCCAGCGCAGCGCAGTGACCCGGATCTTATTGCCATTTCTGGCCGAAAGAATTGCCGGCATCGTCGACCCGATTAAAAAAACATGAGTGATGTAGGGGCTGATGTTGTCAACTAAATCAGGATAGTGAATATGTTATTTGAGTATTGATGGGCTCAGGCAGTGACATAAAATGGCCGTGTCAAGCCGACGCTGATAACTATCATATGATCATCAAAGCGATGTAATCCCTGGTATTCCAGAAGGGATAAGATGTTCGTTGCTCTTTAAAATTATGCTTGCCTGATGTTCAGTTGAAATTAAACGCGTTCTCTTTTTTCTGTCATATCGCGTCTGACTTGTCCTGGCGTTTTCCCAAAGTATTGATGGAATCGTCTTGAAAAGGCTTGCTGACTGGAAAAGCCTACGATAAAGGACACATCCATTATCGGTGTCCTGGTTGTCGATAAAAGTTCAAAGGCCTTATTTAATTTTAACTCTGTCACATACTGACCAAGGGTTACGCCGGTATGCGACTTGAATATTCTCTGGAGGTGCCAGGGAGAATATCCTGATCTCGCGGCTATGTCAGTAATTCGTAATGGTTTGTCTGTATTGTTGTGGAGCCATTCAAGTAGAACGTCGAGCACACTTTTGTACATGATAATACATCTGCCATTTTCGGTTATTGATTATGTATCAACGTATCATAATCATAATGCTTATATCTAACTTTATTGTGCAGTTTTTTTGATGATAACCAGCAATAAAATTATGCAGCATCGGCAACCTTGTTGTGTATGTTGGTAGTGTCTTATGAGCGCTTTTATTTTGAGGATTGAATATGAAAAGAATTGGCATCAATGGTTTCGGTCGTATTGGTAGACTGGTATTACGCCGGATTCTGGAAACCGAACTGAATGTGGAAATTGTCGCTATAAACGATCTCACCTCGCCGGATGTTTTGGCTTATTTGCTGAAATATGATTCAAACTATGGTCCCTTTAACGGCACGGTTTCCCATGCTGACGGTTCAATTATCGTCAATGGTAAAGTCATCAAAGTATTTGCTGAGAAAAATGCGGGTGATATCCCCTGGGGTGGCCTGGGTATTGATGTTGTTGTGGAATGTACCGGTTTTTATACCTCAGCAGAAAAAGCGAATGCCCATATTGAAGCCGGAGCGAAAAAAGTGCTTATCTCCGCGCCTGCTGGCGATATGAAGACCATCGTTTATCATGTGAATGATGAAACGCTCACTTCTGCTGATAACATTATTTCCGTTGCGTCCTGTACGACAAACTGTCTGGCACCGGTGGCAAAAGCCCTGAATGACGCCTTTGGTATTAACGTCGGCACGATGACGACGGTACATGCTTATACCGGCACCCAGGCTCTGGTGGATGGTCCCCGAGGTAAAGACTTCAGGGCTTCTCGTGCTGCGGCGGAAAATATTATCCCGCATACGACAGGGGCGGCCAAAGCGATTGGTCTTGTTATTCCTGAACTTAACGGGAAACTGAAAGGTCATGCCCAGCGTATTCCGGTAAAAACGGGTTCAGTGATGGAGTTAGTGACCGTCCTGAATAAGACCGTCACCGTTGAAGAGGTCAATAACGCGCTGAGAAATGCAACAGTTGATAATGAGTCATTTGGCTATACGGATGATCCAATTGTATCGTCTGATATTATTGGCATCCATTTTGGTTCCGTTTTTGATGCGACCCAAACGGAAGTAACAGAATTTGATGGCGTGCAACTGGTCAAAACGGTCGCCTGGTATGATAATGAATACGGGTTTGTGACCCAGTTGGTCAGAGTATTGAAGAAGTATATTTCCCTCTGATTTTTGTTGAAAAGAAACCCCTGCACAAAAATGCGGGGGTTTTTAAATGGTGATATAAATTTAGGTTATGTCAGATTTTTATTGTTAATGTGCGCTGTCGTTCAGGTAATGAAAACGGCAAACATGGCTTCGTACTGCGTAAGAAAAGGAACCGGGCAGAAAAGGAATAGCAGGCATGATAAGCGTGACATATTTTATACCGCTGAGTGGAAGTAATCCGTTTGCTTCAGTAGACTTTTCCTACAGGGTTTGAATAGCGAAACGCGGCAGGTGACGTCATCACCATGTATCGGCCTGCCTGAGGCTGTGGTTTGCAGGGACAATTGTTCAGGATAATGCGACTTTCCGTCAGTCAGGCATTATCTGTTGAGGAGTTATCTGAAAATGAAAGCTGCGGCTGACAATATTCTGTTTCCTGCTCTTGAGCAGACGTTCATGGCGGTTGTCCTCGTCGACGAGCGTAACCGGGTTCTGTTCTTTAACGAAGCCGCAGAGAAATTGTGGGGCTATTCCAGGGATGAAGTGCTTGGCCGGGATATGAATATATTAATTCCCGGGCCTCTGAAGCATGTTCACGGGGATTATGTCCACCATCACCGTGACGGGGGAAATTCCCGGGTTGTCGGGATGAATCGTGAACTTCAACTGGAACGAAAAGACGGCACGCAGGTCTGGACCAGCTTTTCGCTCTCCAAAATAGATGTGGATGGCCGCATCCACTACATGGCCGCCGCCCGGGACGTCAGCAAAGAGGTGGCCAGGCGCGAGCAAAACCGTCTGTTGTTGCTTGCCGTCAATAACACGGACAGAGCCGTGGTTGTTCTGGATGAACAACGTCGTATTGTCCAGACCAACCGTGCGTTCACCAGCATGTTTGGATATGGCGCAGATGAAGCCATGAACCAGGTGTTCCCTGATTTCCTGCTGTCTTCAGGAAACAGCGATGATGCGCTAAAGCGTGTGGAAGAACATCTGCGGGGAAGTCGCTGGTTTCAGGAAGAACTCCTCACCGCGACCAGAAACGGCAGGGAAGTCTGGAGCCGGGTTTCGGTAAACCCTGTCCTCAATGAGCGTGACCACCGCCAGACCCGTAACCTTGTCGTAACCTTCGTTGATATTACGGAAGAACGTAATATTCGTAATCTGGAACGGGATGTACTGGCCGCGCTGACCAGCCGGATGACTTTCCAGGAAACGGGTGATTACATCTGCCAGCGAATTGGAAATATTGCGCCAGGCGTACTGGTCTCGGTATGCCGGATCGTCGATAACCGGATGCGCCCGTGGGCAGCTCCCGGTTTTCCAAAAGAATATGGTGAATACTGGGATGGCGTGGCCGTCGGTGAAGGCGTGGCAAGCTGCGGTACTTGTGCTGCGCGTGGCGAGCCCGTCATGGTCCAGGATATCAGCACCGATCCTCTATGGGCTCCCTATAAACATCAGATGTTGCCTCATGGTTTTCGGGCATGCTGGACATACCCTGTAAAACGTCGAGATGGTTCCGTGGCAGGGACGTTTGCTTTTTATTTCAGGACACAGAATGAGCCGGATACATTTCTGGTTCGCATTGCCGATGCCAGCGTTCATCTTTGCGCTCTGGCGATTGAGCGGGAGGAAGGTCGCCAGCAAATCGACCGACTGGTTCGGTTCGATGCCCTTACGGGGCTGCCCAATCGTCAGTATCTCTATCACCATCTGGATAAACTGCTGTCGGGTAACGAGCCGGAACTCGCCGTGTTTTTCCTCGATATTAACCGTTTTCGTAAGGTGAATGAGTCACTGGGGTATTCCGCTGGCGACCAGGTGATTATCACGCTGGCTAACCGCTTGCAGGAGAGGTTCGGGCCGCATCACTTTATCAGCCGGGTGGGTGGCGCGCAGTTTGTCGTGGTGGCGAGCGCCTGTCGTGTTGATGAGGCCTCACACCTGGCTGAGCTTATGCAGCATATCGTTGGCGCTGAAATGAGCGCCGCCGGGCAGACCTTCGAGCTTAAAGCCTGTATTGGGATCAGCCATTCCATTGGCGGCGACAGGGAAACGCTGCTGGCCCACGCCGAGAGCGCGATGGAGCGGGTACGTGAAAGCGGTGGAAGCTATCAGTTTTTTAACCCGGAACTGAATCAGGCCGTCATGCAACGTCTGAAACTGGGCATGGCGCTGCGAAATGCGATTACGGAGGGGCATTTGCGGCTGGAATATCAGCCTCAGATCAGGGCTGCGGACGGGCAGGTATACGGTTTTGAAGCGCTGACCCGATGGCACGATCCGCACGCTGGCGACATCTCTCCAGGGACGTTTATTCCTCTGGCTGAAGAGACGGGAGAGATAGAGCATATCGGCCTCTGGGCGCTGCGTGAAGTCTGCCGACAGCTTTTTGAATGGCGGGAAAAGGGCACGAATGTGTCGGCAGTATCTGTAAACCTGTCTGCCCATAACTTCCGTAAGCCTGATTTACCCCGTTATATCGCCGACCTGCTGAATGAATATCAGCTGCCCGGCAATATCCTGACCATTGAAATTACGGAAAGCGCCATGATGGAACTGACGGACGAGATGCTTGCGCGGGTCAGGGAGATTCGTGCGATGGGCGCGGGGGTCTCAATGGATGATTTCGGCACCGGCTTTTCCAGTCTGGCCAGCCTGGCGTATCTGCCGGTGACGGAGGTCAAAATTGATAAAAGCTTCATTGACCGGTTCGCCCGCGATCGTCGCGTCAATGCGCTGGTCGAAGCGGTTGTCAGTATTGGGCATAACCTCGACCTGACGGTTGTGGCGGAAGGTGTGGAAAATACCCATCAGCATCAGCAACTGAGAAAAATGGGCTGTTCCGTACTTCAGGGATTTCTTTTTTCCCGACCATTGTCGGCGAATACGTTACCGGTATGGCTAGAGGCTTACCGTTCACCCTTGCAGGATGCACAATCATGAAGAAAAAACTGTTACAGATGCTGAATTTGCGTCTGCTTATTATTGCTTTTGCGTTTCTGATGACCCTCCTTACTCTTTTCAATAGTTTCTATTCAGCCTGGCGTGTCCAGAAGCAGGTACTCATTGAGAATGAACTCAGTGAAAACCAGGCATATGCGGAGAGGATTGCTTCCACTATTGATTTGTATCTGGCGGTTTTCATGGAGCGTCTGGAATACAGTGCGAGCGTCATCGGTCAGCATTTCGATGATGAGAGCATCATCGCTGGAGAAATGATGAGGATGCAGCGGCGGGATTTTGGTTTTGATTCCGTTACGCTGGTGGATGAAAAAGGCAAAATTATTGGCGTGCTGCCTGAATCCCTGAACCTGAAGGGGAAAATGCTGACCACGCCAGGCGGCGTCGAGGCTCTCAAAGAAATGCAGCCGACGGTCAGCAGCGCCTACAATTCTTTGTCCGGTAATCTGGTGGTGTATATTTCACATCCCGTCAGGAATGCGCAGGGGAAATACCTCGGTTTTATTGGCGGCGCGATTTATCTGCAAAGAAGCAACGTTCTTTCTGCGCTCATTTCTAATCATTTCCGCAATGATGACAGCTATATTTACGTCGTTGATAAAAATGACCAGCTCTTATATCACCCCGATCCGGCCCGCAGAGGGGAAAAAGAGGAAGGCAATGCCGCAGTGAAAGCCGTGGAGCAAGGGCTGAGCGGCGCGATGGAGGTGACAAACTCCCGTGGCGTGGAAATGCTGGCGGGGTATGCCAGTATAAACACCTCGGGCTGGGGCGTTGTGGCGCAAAAACCAAAAGATAAAACCCTTACTGCGCTTGATGGGCTCATGTGGCAAATGATACGCGGCGTTGTACCGCTGGGTATTGTGGGGTTGTTTATTCTCTGGTGGCTGGGGAATGAAATCGTCAGACCATTGCGTCAACTGGCGGATCACGCCATTTCGATGGACAGCGATGAGTCCGCAGAAAAAGTACGAAACGTTCGATCGTGGTATATCGAAGCCTCCCGACTCAGGCGCGCGTTGCTTCAGGGAATGGAATTAATCCGGGAGAAAATGAAATGGCTGAACGATCAGGCCAGCACTGACCCGCTTACCGGCCTGGTCAACCGACGGGCGGCAGAGAAACTGCTGGCTGAATACGAACATCAGCAGCGACAGTTTGCGGTGATTTCTCTGGATATCGATCGCTTTAAAGCCGTCAACGACACGTTTGGTCATGACATTGGCGATGTTACGTTAAAAGCGCTGGCGCAGTTGCTGAAGCGAAGCTGTCGTAAAAACGATACCGCCTGCCGTATGGGAGGAGAGGAGTTTATGATGTTTTTCCCGGAGACGTCGGTAGAGGCTGCGGCAGATATTGCGGAGCGGCTGAGAAAAGAGGTCGCCGCCGCAAAGATAGAGACGGTAGGGCATATCACCATTTCTCTTGGCGTGACGGTGTGGCCGTCGGGCGTTGACTCTGTCTCTCAGGCGCTGAAACGGGCTGATGAATTGATGTACCAGGCGAAACAGGCGGGCAGAAACCAGGTGGTCGCAGGATAAAAAAGCAGGCGAATACCTTATTCGTATTCGCCTGTTATTGAATTATTTGCCCGTGTATTCAAAGACGATAATAGAACCCGGGTTACTCAGATTATGCGTTGGATGGTTGGATTCATCCATCACATTACCAAAGTTATCCGTCGCCACGTAGATTTTACGGGTGTCCGGGCTGACCAGCACCATGCGGTAACGGTTTGCCGTGTGGAAATATTTCGCGACGTCACCCTGGACATCTTTCTTATCGGCATTCAGCAGAACACGGTATAGCGCGCCATTTTTCATGGAGCTGATAATCACCGAGTTTCGCCAGCCTTTAATTACGCCGTTTTCCGGGTAGTATGCCACGCTGGATGGCGCAATTGTCGGCCAGCAGATATATGAAGAATCCGGGCCGCAGCTGGCGTCGTTATAGGTAAAGCCTTCTTTGACCGTAAAGAACGTTTTAATTGGCGCTTTAAAGTCTGCGGCTTTCCACTCTGTTTCTTTCTGGACCGGAACGCCTGCCGGAATATGGTTAGGGTCCCAGGTCAGAGACGGGCAATTCGCCGCTTCAGAGTAGTTGGCATAAACGTAAGCCTGATCGTCCTGGAAACCGGCAACGTGTGGCCAGCCATAGTTGCCGCCGGGTTCGAGGATATTCAGCTCGTCATCGGAGGATGGCCCTTGTTCGGATGCGTAAAGGGTATCGCCAATAAATACCAGTCCCTGAGGGTTACGGTGTCCGTAAGTAAACAGGTGGCTTTTGATGCCTTTAATAACGGGGTTATCATCTGGAATAGAGCCATCGGTATTCAGACGCAGCACTTTACCGGCATAGGCGGTATAGTCTTTATTCTTCAGTTCATTCTCAGTGGGAATACGCTGAGCTTCGATAGGTTTACAGAAATTCGCGCCCTGGTTATGCCCTTGTTCACCGATGGTATAATACAACTTCCCGTCCGGGCCAAAGCGCAGGCGTCCACCGTTGTGGTCATTGCCTGCCGGGAATCCAGCCAGGATCTCTTTTTCATTACCCAGCTTCTGGGTTTTTTCGTCATATTCCAGGCGAACGATTTTGGCGTGTTCCTTGTCGCCGTTCATATAGGTATAGGCCGTATAAACATAATTATCGCCACCCGGTTTCATGAAGTTCGGTGACAACGCCAGGCCCAGAACGCCTTCATGCTGCGGCCCGGTATGAACCCCGCTCAGCGTAATGGCGACTTTTTTCTCACCGGTTTTCGGGTTGATACGATCGATAGAAGCGGCTTTACGTTCGGTTACCCATAAATAATCATCCGGCCCCCACACCATATCCCACGGGGCATCAAGCCCGCTAATGAGGACATGCGCGGAAAAAGGTTCTGAGGCTTGTATCTCGGTTTGTTTTGAATTTGCGGCCTGTGATGAGGTTGCGGCATAACTAACGCCAGATATGGCAAGGGCTAACGTAACAGCCTGACTGATGCGCTTTATTTTATTATTCATCATTGCGTTCCTGTATATGATAAATAGTTTCGACGGATGTCGAAATTTTCAAAGATGTAACAACTATTGTCCTTGAGAGGTAATTTGTCAAGTTGCGCCAGAAGCCGATAATTTATTAAAAATGAATCTGTTGCGATAAGGTGGAATAAGTCGATTTGGGTGTGTCGGCATTGGGGTGTTGTTTAACGTGTTGTTTGTACTGAATGTTTTCTCTGGCAGTTGTTAGAGGTTCATTTGTTGGCTTCTCACAATATCGCGATATGAATTTATTGTCTCATTTTTTGAAATTCACTGTCCGACATGTGTTGTTAATGTTGATTTTCACCCACTGGATTATGTGGTTGTGTTCTATAATGAGAGTGATGTCCATGAATAATCTCTATTTTTCAGTGATAACACTTTATTTAAGGATTATCAGGCACATTTCTACCGGAGATGGTATTGTCTGAACGCGGATTTTAATTCTTGTTATTTGTTTTTATAAAAGGTAATGTCATGAGATAAGGGACTGTATCTAAATATTCCCCATAAATCTTCTTTTCCTGTTTTGTATTTTGATTACGATATCGTTGATACCTGTGACAAGTAAATGATTACCGGTCATCTTAAGCTGGAGGGCATATTTATATGGCAGAACAACATTCATCAGCATGGTCACCTTTACGTAACCGTGTTTTTTTCATGTTATGGATAGCCACACTCTTTTCCAATATCGGGACCTGGATGAATGATGTTGGCGCTGGTTGGTTGATGACCAATTTAAGCCCGGACCCTGTTATGATTGCCGCTATTCAGGCAATGACCACGCTGCCCGTATTCTTGCTGGCGTTACCGGCGGGGGCTATTGCGGATATTTTCGACAAGAGAAAATTACTTATTCTTGTTAATATTATGATGCTGTGTGCCGCGTCTCTGCTCGCAATTATCGTCTATTTTAATGTTGTCAGTATCGGATGGTTATTATTCATCACGTTTATTCTCGGATCCGGCGCCGCGTTTTTAGGCCCGGCATGGCAGGCCATTGTACCTGCTATTGTTGAACCTCATGAATTAAAATCCGGGATTGCGTTAAACAGTATGGGTATTAACATCAGCCGGGCGATCGGGCCCGCGCTGGCCGGTATTTTGATTTCACAGGTCGGTCTTTATCTTCCTTTCCTTCTGAATGCGTTGAGTTTTATTGCGATTATTGCTGCGGTATGGTGGTGGAAAGGAGAAGAAAAAACGAACGGGAGTCTTCCGGCTGAATCTGTTGTTGCCGCAATGGTTTCAGGTTTGCGTTATGCCCGTTACAGCCCGGAATTAATGAGAACAATAATAAAGGCTGCCAGCTTCTTTGTTTTTGCCAGCGCGTATTGGGCAATGCTCCCGCTGGTGGTGAGACTCTCACTTCAGGGAGATGCAACATTATATGGCGTGTTAACAACCAGTATCGGGATCGGCGCTGTCTGTGGCGCATTCAGTTTGCCCGCGTTGCGTAAGCGACTCAGTGCCGGCGCTCTTATTACCTCAGGAACATTCGGTACTGCTGCCGTATTACTGATATTCGCCGGAGCAGCATCTCAATATGCCGCCATTTTCGCCAGTATTGTGGCTGGTTTCAGCTGGATTATTACCTTGTCAACGCTCATGATATCAGCCCAGACAGCGCTCCCGGACTGGGTTCGCGCAAGAGGGCTGGCCTTGTACCTGACCGTATTTTCCGGGTCAATGGCATTCGGTTCTCTGGTCTGGGGACAAATTGCCTCGCATACGTCAGTAACCACAGCATTACTTTCTGCCGCAATCGGTATTGTCGTTGTCTGGTTATGCGTATTAAAGGTAAAAATTGACCATGACAATATTAACTTGCAGCATTCAGATCACTTTAGCCTTGCTGAGGACGATCTTAATGATATTACCGGCCATACCGGTCCGATGCTGGTGTCTGTTTATTATCATGTCGATGCTGAAAAGAATGGCCAATTTATCAGTTTGATGAAAAAGTTAAAAAATATCCGGTTAAGGGATGGCGGTTACGCCTGGGGACTGTTTGTGGTTCCTGAGAAATCCAATGAATTTATTGAAACATTCATGGTGTCGTCATTGGCTGAACATCTGCGTCAGCACGACAGAGCGACTGTCGATGACAGACAAATACAGCAGCAGCTGGATGACGTCATTCTGAATAAAAAAGCAACACACTATTTTTCTGCGAGTGTAGCGGAATCCTTTGTCATACAAGAGGAATAAAAATAAGCGTTCAGCTTATACCGTCTGGTGAATAATAGAACGTTGTGGGGCGGCAGGACTGAATCACGCATCATCCTGTCTGCCTCGTGGCAATGTAGAAATGCAAAATCACAAGACGATGGCTGATTGTGGTGGTTTTCCAGAACCCGGTAGACGTCAGGAGAGGTATGTATGGTGTCCCCTGCAGGAATCGAACCTGCAACTAGCCCTTAGGAGGGGCTCGTTATATCCATTTAACTAAGGAGACGAGGCGGCACGAGTATAGCGTTTTTTACCCTGCACAGTAAGTATATCGCCGCCTGACTGCTCAAACAGTCGCCATTCAGGACTGTTTTTTCTGCTTTTCCGCCTTCTTTCCGGCACGCAGCCTGGCCTCTTCTTTGCGTCTGGCGCTCATATCATTACGGATCTGCGCATGGCTCATAAGCGCGAAGATGAATGTACCGCCGCAGATATTCCCCGCCAGCGTGGGCAAAGCAAAGGGCCAGAAAAAGTCGCTCCAGTGCAGCGTGCCGTTAAACACCAGATAGAGGATTTCAACCGAACCCACGACGATATGAGTCGTGTCAGCGAGGGCGATAAGCCAGGTCATCAGAATGATCACCACGATTTTTGCGGCGCCGGCAGCAGGAAACATCCATACCATCGTGGCAATGATCCAGCCGGAAATAATGGCATTGGCAAACATCTCGCCAGGGCTATTTTTCATCACATCCATGCCGATTTTGACAAACGCATCACGCGTTTCTTCGTCAAATATAGGCATATATTCAAAAGCCCATGCGGCGATGCCAGTACCGACTACGTTGCCCAGCAACACCACGCTCCAGAGCCGCATCAGCAGACCCGCGTTGCCCATCGTCGGGTTTTGCATCACCGGCAGAACGGCGGTGACGGTATTTTCAGTAAACAACTGCTGGCGCGCCATGATGACGATGATAAAACCAAAGGTATAACCCAGATTCTCAAGTAAAAAACTGCCGGGGACGCCGTCCAGCTGTACGTGAAAAATACCTTTCGCCAGTAGCGAGGCGCCCATTGAGAGCCCTGCGGCAATGGCTGACCACAGCAGCGCCATGGCGTCACGCTCCAGCTCTTTTTCGCCGTCCTGGCGGATATGTTCGTGAATCGCCATCGCGCGTGAGGGGAGGCGATCCTCGTCGACCTCTATCTTTTTCCCGCGTTGTTTTTCTTCGCTTTCGACTTCGAGTTCGTCACTGTGTTGATCAATTTTCTCTTCGCTGAATTTATCCATTGTGAGACCTCGTGATGAACACATTTGTCTAAAGCGTAGTGGCTTTTATCCGACTGAAGGCAGGGCAAACTCTGAAATCGCAAAAAAGGCGACGCGCGTTTTTACCCGCCCGGTTAGAATGAAACCCGCCATGAGCCAGAGTTACAGGCTATGATCAAATCAACAAGAATCAGTATATAGACATCATTTGACGTGCTGTTACAATCGCTCACACCTAAACAGGCGGATACGGTCTCGTTCCGTCATGGATGGCAATCAGCGATAGCCATAATCAACAGGGAGACATTTATGAAGCTTCGCCTGTCGGCGCTTGCGCTGGGGAGCACACTGCTGGTGGGATGTGCAAGCTCCGGTACAGAACAGCAGGGGCGTTCAGATCCGCTCGAAGGATTTAACCGCACCATGTACAACTTCAACTTTAACGTGTTGGACCCGTATGTCGTTCGACCGGTCGCTGTCGCCTGGCGTGATTATGTTCCGCAGCCTGCCAGAAATGGTTTGAGTAATTTTACCAGCAACCTCGAAGAGCCTGCGATTATGGTGAACTATTTCCTGCAGGGCGATCCCTATCAGGGCATGGTGCACTTCACCCGCTTCTTCCTGAATAGTATTTTGGGAATGGGGGGCTTTATTGATGTTGCGGGGATGGCGAATCCAAAACTACAGCGTGTTGAACCGCACCGTTTCGGCAGTACGTTAGGCCATTACGGTGTGGGGTATGGCCCCTACGTGCAACTTCCGTTCTATGGCAGCTTCACGCTGCGTGAAGATGGCGGTGATATGGCCGATACCCTTTATCCGGTACTCTCCTGGCTCACCTGGCCGATGTCTATTGGTAAATGGACCATTGAAGGAATTGAAACCCGCGCGCAACTGCTGGATTCCGATGGTCTGCTGCGTCAGTCTTCCGACCCGTATATTCTGGTGCGTGAAGCATACTTCCAGCGTCATGACTTCATCGCTAACGGCGGGAAGCTTAAACCGCAGGAAAACCCGAATGCCCAGGCGATTCAGGACGATCTCAAAGAGATTGATTCTGAATAACCACACGAGGCTAATAAAAAAGGTGAGTCAAAAGACTCACCTTTTTTTACGTCTGATGAAAATCAGAACGCGTAGTTAAAGTTCGTACCGAACAGCCAGGCTTTACCGTCAGACTTGAAGGAGTAAGCTGCCGGGCCTTCCCCTTCGGTGAATTTCACGTTCTGACCGTGCATATAGGATGCGCCAACGTCAATAGAAGCATCTTCATTGAAGGCGTAAGTTGCACCCGCGCTCAGCCACAGACGGTCCTGATCGGGAATAGAAATGGAACGTTTGTTTGCCGGAACCGGGCTATCGTCATACGCGATACCGGTACGGAAAGTCCAGTTCTTATCGTAGTAGTAGGTCGTACCCAACGCGATACGGTACGCATCCTTAAAGCTTTCATCTTTATAGAAGAGCGTCTGGCCGTCGTCGCCTTTGGCTTTTAACTCCTGGAACTGGCTCCAGCTGGTATAAGTCAGGCTATAGTGGATAGCCCATTGCGGCGCGACGCGGTTATAACCGGAGATTTCCCACATTTCAGGCAGGTTCAGGGTTAAGGAACCATTCTGTGTTGCGCCGCCAGTGCCGTATGGCAGGCTTGAAAGCCCCATACTGGCGAAAATATTGTTCAGATTTGGGTTAATGGAGCTTTTGTAATCGCCTTCGAAGTCGATTTTCACTTCAGAGCGGTAGGTCAGGCCCCAACGGTTATCCTTGTCGAGTTCATACAGGATGCCTGCATTCCAGCCGAATCCCCACTCATCACCCTTCAGGTGGGCGATCTGGGAGTCAGGGGAGTTAATGCCATCCGTCCACTGAGAGGGTACGCCTTGTCCAACCAGCTGTTGTGAAAGCACCGGACCGAGGGAACCCGCGTAGCGCTCAATTTTAGCCTTCGCGTAAACCGCATCAAAACCAACCCCGAAGCTCCAGCTATTATTCAGGCGATAGGCGCCGCTGAGGTTCAGGTTCACCGTTTGCAGGTCTGTTTTACCGCCATAGATACCGGCTGAATAATCTTTATTGAATTCGGTGGCGAGGCCATAGTTGGAGGTAATGGATGCCCCCCAACCGAACTGATCGTTGATCGGCGCAACGAAGTGCAGGTTAGGAACCCACGCTGTTGGCGCAATATTATTCGCGTTGGCATTTTGCCCGGTTAAGTTAGAGCGGCCGGTCACATTGACATCTGGATCGATATACACCGCACCCGCAGAGAAGGTGGGGCGATCGAACATCATAATTAACGCCGGGTTGCGGCTAACGTTACCGGCATCATCTGCGATAGCGCCTTCACCCGAATAAGCCCGGCCAAGGCCAGAGGAAGAAAATTCGTTTAACTGAAAGCCTGCAGACCAGGCTTGTGTGGAGACGATTGCCACTGCGACTGCGAGAGCAGACTTTGTAAACAGGGTTTTCTGGCTCATGACCATAACCTCATCGATTTATTTTTATACAAACTATGTTACATGCCGTAACAGGAGCGCGAAGTGTAGGGTCTGAGGTACGACAGAGAAATCAGACCAGTGGCGTGAGTATAGGTCTGACCAGCTGGAATGTTGCAAGTATGTTTATAATATTTTTCAATTGTGATCGTAGAAACGCGATCCAGCTGGCAAATTTGAGGCCTGGCGCACTCACTCGATTGGGCGATTTTTGTTTTAGATCATTTTTAAGTGTGATTTCGGTCACTTATCCCATTTTGCGTCATTAACGACTGGAGAGCCTTTTTCCACGAGCGTAAAATATCCTCAATATTTATCTGGCACCTTGAGTGCAAATACAGAGGAAATCTACAATGAGTAAATGCAGTGCTGATGAAACCCCGGTTTGCTGCTGTATGGATGTTGGCACCATTATGGACAACTCCGATTGCACCGCGTCCTACAGCCGTGTGTTTGAAAACCGCGCGCAGGCTGAAGAAACGCTGGCGGCTCTGACAGAAAAAGCGCGTGGCGTGGAGTCTGAACCTTGCCAGATTACATCCACCTTTACCGAAGAAGCTGAAGGCGTGCGTCTGGACATCGACTTTGTCTTCGCCTGCGAAGCTGAAACGCTGATCTTCCAGCTGGGTCTGCGTTAATCCCCTTCTTTGAATGCCCTTGTCAAATTCTGGCAGGGGCATTTTCGTAACCCTCTGTTACTATCCTCTGTGTCTTAGCTCTCACTTTCTGGCGTCTCCGCTTGGCGAAATGTAAAAAATTGGTTAAGACTGTGATCAGGTCAGACCACTTATTTTATTTTTTTACAGGGGAATGTTATGAGTCAGGCTTTACCACTGGTTACCCGCCAGGGCGATCGTATTGCCATTGTAAGCGGATTACGTACGCCGTTTGCTCGTCAGGCTACCGCTTTTCATGGCATTCCTGCTGTTGAGCTGGGAAAAATGGTGGTTGGGGAATTGCTGGCGCGCAGTGAAATACCTGCCGAGGTTATTGAGCAACTGGTTTTTGGCCAGGTGGTGCAAATGCCTGAAGCCCCCAACATCGCCCGGGAAATTGTGCTGGGTACGGGAATGAATGTTCACACCGATGCCTACAGCGTAAGCCGGGCGTGTGCGACCAGTTTTCAGGCGGTAGCGAATGTTGCGGAAAGCCTGATGGCGGGGACGATTCGCGCGGGGATTGCTGGCGGCGCGGACTCCTCCTCCGTGTTACCTATTGGCGTCAGCAAAAAGCTGGCGCGTATACTGGTGGACGTCAATAAAGCCCGCTCTACCGGGCAAAAACTCAAGCTCTTTTCCCGCCTGCGTCTGCGAGACCTGATGCCTGTTCCGCCCGCGGTCGCTGAATATTCCACCGGGCTGCGGATGGGCGATACGGCCGAGCAAATGGCGAAAACCTATGGCATTACGCGTGAGCAGCAGGATGCGCTGGCGCATCGTTCTCATCAACGAGCCGCACAGGCCTGGGCCGAAGGTAAACTGGCGGATGAGGTGATGACGACATATGCGCCGCCGTATAAAGAGTCTTTCTCTGAAGACAATAATATTCGTGGCAGCTCTACTCTGGCTGATTATGCGAAGCTGCGCCCCGCGTTTGATCGACAACATGGGACGGTCACGGCGGCGAACAGTACGCCGCTGACGGATGGCGCGGCAGCCGTCATCCTGATGACGGAGTCTCGCGCTAAAGAACTTGGCCTGGCGCCGTTGGGTTATCTGCGTAGCTATGCGTTTACCGCAATTGACGTCTGGCAGGACATGCTGCTGGGCCCGGCCTGGTCGACGCCGCTGGCGCTGGAGCGGGCCGGATTAACGCTGGCCGATCTCTCGTTAATTGATATGCATGAAGCCTTTGCCGCCCAGACGCTGGCTAACATTCAACTGCTTGGCAGCGAGCGTTTTGCTCGCGACGTACTGGGCAGGGCGCATGCGACCGGGGAAGTGGATGACAGTAAGTTTAACGTCCTCGGCGGGTCGATTGCCTATGGACATCCGTTTGCCGCAACGGGGGCGCGGATGATCACGCAAACCCTGCATGAGCTACGCCGTCGGGGAGGCGGTTTTGGCCTGGTGACTGCGTGCGCAGCGGGGGGTTTAGGGGCGGCAATGGTTCTGGAGGCGGAATAATGGACATGACATCAGCGTTCACGCTTAACGTGCGTCTGGATAACGTCGCGGTCGTCTCTATTGATGTCCCCGGTGAGAAAATGAATACCCTGAAGGCGGAGTTCGCGACGCAGGTTCGCGCCATCCTGAAACAGATTCGGGAAAACAAGGCGCTGCGCGGTGTGGTTTTTATTTCTGCGAAGCCGGATAACTTTATCGCGGGGGCGGATATCAACATGATCGGCAACTGCAAAAGCGCGCAGGAAGCTGAAACGCTGGCGCGTCAGGGCCAGCAGATAATGGCTGAAATTCAGGCGCTGTCTGTTCCGGTTGTCGCCGCCATTCACGGCGCGTGTCTCGGCGGCGGGCTGGAGATGGCGCTGGCTTGCCATCGGCGCATTTGTACTGATGATGCGAAAACCGTGCTGGGCCTGCCGGAAGTGCAACTGGGGCTGCTGCCAGGGTCTGGCGGTACGCAGCGATTACCGCGCCTGGTTGGGGTGAGTACGGCGCTGGACATGATCCTCACCGGTAAGCAGTTACGGCCAAAACAAGCGCTCAGGGTTGGTCTGGTGGACGAAGTCGTGCCGCACGCCATTTTGCTTGAGGCCGCCGTGGAACTGGCGATTAAAGGGCGTTCCGCTCATCGGAATTTACCGGTGCGTGAACGTATTCTGGCGGGGCCGCTTGGGCGCACGCTGCTGTTTCGCATGGTCAGTAAAAAAACCGGGCAGAAAACGCAGGGTAATTACCCGGCGACAGAGCGAATCCTTGAGGTGATTGAAACCGGGCTGGCGCAGGGAAGCAGCAGCGGATACGACGCGGAAGCGCGGGCGTTTGGCGAACTGGCGATGACGCCGCAGTCGCAGGCGTTGCGGAATATCTTTTTTGCCAGTACCGAAGTGAAAAAAGATCCGGGGAGCGACGCGCAGCCTGGCCCGTTAGCCAGCGTAGGCGTACTGGGCGGAGGTCTGATGGGCGGCGGTATTGCTTACGTGACGGCCTGTAAAGGCGGCTTGCCGGTTCGCATCAAAGATATTAATGCCAAAGGCATCAACCACGCGCTGAAGTACAGCTGGGATCAGCTTGAAACCAAAGTTCGCCGCCGCCATATCAAAGCGGGCGAACGCGACAAACAGCTGGCGCTAATCTCCGGCTCAACGGATTACCGCGGCTTCTCGCATCGGGATCTGGTTATTGAAGCGGTGTTTGAAGATCTGGCGTTAAAACAGCAGATGGTGGCGGAAGTCGAGCAAAACTGCGCTCCTCACACCATTTTTGCCTCCAACACCTCATCTTTACCCATCGGCGACATCGCGGCTAACGCGGCCAGGCCTGAGCAGGTGATTGGTTTGCACTTCTTTAGCCCGGTAGAAAAAATGCCGTTGGTGGAGGTCATTCCTCATGCGACAACCTCCGCGCAGACGATCGCAACGACCGTTAAGCTGGCGAAAAAACAGGGCAAAACGCCGATTGTGGTCAGCGATAAAGCCGGGTTCTACGTTAATCGTATTCTTGCCCCGTATATCAACGAAGCAATACGGTTGCTGACCGAAGGCGAACGCGTTGAAGCGATCGACGCCGCGCTGGTCAAGTTTGGTTTTCCGGTCGGGCCAATCCAACTTTTGGATGAGGTTGGCATCGATACAGGCACTAAAATTATACCTGTACTGGAGGCCGCTTACGGCGAACGTTTTAGCGCGCCTGCAAACGTTGTTGCCTCAATTTTGAATGACGATCGCAAAGGCAGAAAAAATGGTCGCGGTTTCTATCTTTATGGCGTGAAAGGGCGTAAAAGCAAAAAACAGGTCGACCCTGCAATTTATAGGCTTATTGGTACGCAAGGGCAGAGCCGACTTTCTGCGCAGCAAATGGCTGAGCGGTGCGTGATGTTAATGCTCAATGAAGCGGCGCGCTGCTTTGATGAGAAGGTGATCCGCAGCGCGCGTGATGGCGACATCGGCGCGGTATTTGGTATTGGTTTTCCGCCGTTTCTTGGCGGCCCGTTCCGTTATATGGACACTCTCGGCGCGGGTGAAGTGGTTGCGGTTCTGCAACGACTGGCTACGCAGTATGGCGACCGGTTTACCCCGTGTGAGCGCTTATTGCGGATGGCTGAACGCGGTGAACGTTTCTGGAACAGTGGGGAAACAGACCTGAAGGAATAAGGTCATATCAGGACGAGACCGCACCGAATGACTGTGTGGTGGTCAATTTGTAAACAAAGATTGACTATACTTACGCCATTGAGGTAAAAAACAGCGTTTCATTCGGTGAATGGATAAGGCACAATGCCGGCCACCGCATTTTTATCATACCCGTCAGGGTTTTTGCTAAGAATGTGGGTGATTCTGGTTAACAAAAGCGGTGCAATATGCAAGTTTTTATCATGCGTCACGGCGACGCGGCCCTCGATGCCGCCAGTGATTCGGTTCGTCCCTTAACCTCGTGTGGTTGTGACGAATCCCGCCTTATGGCGAACTGGCTGAAAGGTCAAAAAGTGGATATCGAACGTGTTCTGGTGAGCCCGTTTCTACGAGCCGAACAAACGTTGGATGTGGTAGGGGAGTGTATGAACCTGCCTGGCAATGTGGACGTTTTGCCGGAGCTTACTCCTTGCGGCGATGTCGGTATGGTCAGCGCCTGGTTGCAGACGCTGGCGAATGAAGGTGTCGCATCGGTGTTAGTGATCTCTCACCTGCCTTTGGTGGGATATCTGGTGTCTGAACTCTGTCCTGGCGAGACGCCGCCAATGTTCACCACATCTGCGATTGCCAGCGTAACGCTTGATGAAAGCGGCAAAGGGATTTTCAACTGGCAGATGAGCCCGTGTAATCTGAAAATGGCAAAAGCGATTTAACGTTATTATCGTCGGTTGGATACCGTGCCTGATGGCGCTTCGCTTATCAGTCCTACAGCCTGCACTGACCCCGTAGGCCGGATAAGGCGCTTGCGCCGCCATCCGGCAATCGGCATTGTCAGGGAAGCTCCGGCGGCAACCACTCTTCTACTTCAATCAATACCAACAGCGCAGCGTCCCCGCCGTACTCTTTTGGCGCCTGATGGAA
This sequence comes from Citrobacter sp. CK198, assembly GCF_030333295.1. Classification (NCBI taxonomy): domain Bacteria; kingdom Pseudomonadati; phylum Pseudomonadota; class Gammaproteobacteria; order Enterobacterales; family Enterobacteriaceae; genus Citrobacter; species Citrobacter sp. CK198. Next base: position 242,664 of record NZ_JAOWGE010000034.1, read on the forward strand.
GGCCATAACGTGCGGATGTTGCGCCAGCCATAACGGCGTTTGTTGCTTAAGAATATGCTTTCCGTGGCCGTGCATCACACAGGCGCAAAAGACATGCTCGCGGCGACAGGCGGCAATCAGCGCCCCCAGCTCTTGTTTGGCCTGTTGTTGCGTCAGACCGTGCAAATCCAGGAACAACTCCGGCGAATAGTCGCCCCGACGCATTTTCTTCAGCTCGAAATGGCTGACGTCGGCACGTACATATTTCACCGGGCCGTCGGTATTCAATAACGGTTGAAATTCATCGGAGAAATAGTGGTTGGCATCAGCCTGCTCCTGTATCAGACGTTTGACCGGGACTTCTGTGATTTTTTTACGTTGCGGCCGGTGGACAATGGTGTCCTGCTTAATCTGGCGGGTGCCGGTCATTAACTGCCGGAACAACGCCTGGTCCTCCTCGCTGAGCGATGTTTTCTTTTTCATTCGAACGTCTCATCTTTTATTTTGCGTTAGTTTACCCGACTCAGGGGACATTCGTTCAGCCAAAACGCAATTTTCACGCTCTGGCGCCGCGTGAGTGCTGATTTATCGCCGTCTTCGTGGCAAACTAGCCGCCGAATTTAATGCGAGCATGCCCTGGAGGAATACGTGGATAAAATTTTCGTTGATGAAGCAGTGAGTGAGCTGCATACCATTCAGGACATGTTGCGCTGGGCGGTAAGCCGGTTTAGCGCAGCGAATATCTGGTATGGTCACGGCACGGACAACCCGTGGGATGAGGCCGTACAGCTGGTGCTGCCGTCACTTTATCTGCCGCTGGATATTCCAGAAGACATGCGCACCGCGCGCCTGACGTCCAGCGAACGTCACCGCATTGTTGAACGGGTCATTCGCCGTGTCAACGAGCGTATTCCGGTGGCCTACCTGACCAATAAAGCCTGGTTCTGCGGCCATGAATTCTATGTTGATGAACGCGTATTAGTGCCACGTTCGCCGATTGGCGAGCTGATCAACAACCGCTTTGCGGGGCTTATCAGCGAGCAGCCGCACCACATTCTGGATATGTGTACCGGCAGCGGATGTATCGCTATCGCCTGTGCTTATGCTTTCCCGGAGGCGGAAGTGGATGCCGTTGATATCTCCAGCGACGCGTTAGCCGTAACCGAACACAACATTGAAGAGCACGGTCTGCTCAACCATGTCACGCCGATTCGCTCCGATCTGTTCCGCGATCTGCCGAAAGTGCAGTATGACCTGATTGTGACGAACCCGCCGTACGTTGATGCGGAAGATATGTCCGATCTGCCGAATGAATATCGTCATGAACCCGAACTGGGCCTGGCGTCCGGCACTGACGGTTTAAAACTGACCCGCCGTATTCTGGGCAACGCGCCGGACTACTTGTCCGATGACGGTATTCTGATTTGTGAAGTCGGAAACAGCATGGTACATCTGATAGAACAATATCCCGATGTACCGTTTACCTGGCTGGAGTTCGATAACGGCGGCGACGGCGTCTTTATGCTGACGAAAGCGCAGCTCATTGCGGCTCGCGAGCATTTCAGCATCTATAAAGATTAATCAACGGTCAACAACACAACAACGATAACGGAGCCGTGATGGCAGGAAATACACTTGGACAACTCTTTCGCGTAACGACTTTTGGTGAATCACACGGGCTGGCGCTCGGTTGTATCGTTGATGGTGTTCCGCCGGGCATTCCGCTAACGGAAGCCGACCTGCAACACGATCTCGACAGACGCCGTCCGGGAACCTCGCGTTACACGACCCAGCGTCGTGAACCGGACCAGGTGAAAATTCTCTCCGGTGTCTTTGAAGGCGTGACGACGGGCACCAGCATTGGCCTGTTGATTGAAAATACCGATCAGCGTTCACAGGATTACAGCGCCATTAAGGACGTTTTCCGCCCGGGCCATGCCGACTATACCTACGAGCAGAAATACGGTCTGCGCGATTACCGTGGCGGCGGTCGTTCTTCCGCCCGTGAAACGGCGATGCGCGTCGCGGCTGGCGCGATTGCTAAAAAATATCTGGCGGAGAAACACGGCATCGTCATTCAGGGGTGTCTGACCCAGATGGGCGATATTCCGCTTGAAATCAAAGACTGGCAGCAGGTTGAACAAAACCCGTTTTTCTGTCCTGATCCAGATAAAATCGACGCGCTGGACGAGCTGATGCGCGCCCTGAAGAAAGAGGGCGATTCGATTGGGGCAAAAGTGACCGTCGTGGCAAACGGCGTTCCGGCAGGGCTTGGCGAACCGGTCTTTGACCGTCTGGATGCGGACATCGCTCATGCGCTGATGAGCATCAACGCGGTAAAAGGCGTGGAGATTGGCGATGGGTTTGATGTGGTCGCGTTGCGAGGTAGCCAGAATCGCGATGAAATTACCAAAGAGGGCTTCCTGAGCAACCATGCGGGCGGTATTCTCGGCGGTATCAGCAGCGGGCAACAAATTGTTGCACATATGGCGCTGAAACCCACTTCCAGTATTACGGTGCCGGGACGTACGATTAACCGCTTTGGTGAAGAAGTCGAGATGATCACCAAAGGGCGTCACGATCCGTGCGTTGGGATCCGCGCCGTGCCGATCGCTGAGGCCATGCTGGCGATCGTGCTGATGGATCACCTTCTGCGTCAGCGCGCGCAAAATGCGGATGTAAAGACTGATATTCCACGCTGGTAATCAATGAAAAAAACGGCACTCGCGTTGCTGGCTCTTCTGGTCAGCAGCGCCAGCCTGGCGGCGACGCCCTGGCAGAAAATTACGCATCCTGTTCCCGGAAGTGCGCAATCCATCGGCGGCTTTTCGAATGGCTGCATTGTTGGGGCAGACACGCTTCCCGTGCAGTCCGAACACTATCAGGTGATGCGTACCGATCAGCGCCGCTATTTTGGTCATCCCGATCTCGTGATGTTTATTCAACGACTGAGCACTCAGGTCAGCAACCTTGGATTTGGAACGGTGTTGATCGGCGATATGGGGATGCCTGCGGGAGGGCGGTTCAACGGCGGACATGCCAGCCACCAGACCGGGCTCGATGTCGATATTTTTCTGCAACTGCCGAAAACACGCTGGACGCAGGCGCAGCTACTGCGACCTCAGGCAATTGACCTGGTCTCCCGCGACGGCAAACATGTGGTGCCTTCGCTGTGGAAGCCGGAAATTTCCAGCCTGATAAAACTGGCGGCGGAAGATAACGACGTCACGCGTATTTTTGTTAATCCTGCCATTAAACAGCAGTTATGCCTGGATGCCGGAACCGATCGTGACTGGTTGCGTAAAGTGCGACCCTGGTTCCAGCATCGTGCGCATATGCATGTACGATTACGTTGCCCTGCCGACAGCCTGGAGTGCGAAGATCAGCCTTTGCCTCCGCCTGGCGATGGATGCGGCGCAGAACTACAAAGTTGGTTTGAACCTCCTGAACCTGGAACAACAAAGCCTGAGAAGAAGACACCGCCACCGTTGCCGCCTTCCTGCCAGGCGCTACTGGATGAGCATGTACTCTAATGGACAATTTTTTAAATCTGTTTATGGTGTCCCCGCTGTTATTGATTGTTCTTTTTTTCGTGGCAATGCTGGCTGGATTTATTGATTCGCTGGCGGGGGGAGGCGGCTTATTAACGATCCCTGCATTAATGGCGGCAGGCATGTCGCCAGCACAGGCGCTGGCGACCAATAAATTGCAGGCCTGCGGCGGCTCACTCTCCGCGTCAATCTATTTCATTCGTCGCAAAGTGGTCAATCTTGCCGATCAGAAACTCAATATTCTGATGACGTTCATTGGCTCAATGAGCGGCGCGTTACTGGTGCAATATGTCCAGGCGAGCATTTTGCGGCAGATTTTACCGGTGCTGGTTATTTGTATTGGCCTTTATTTCCTGTTGATGCCGAAACTCGGCGAAGAGGATCGTCAGCGTCGGCTTTATGGCCTGCCTTTCGCGCTGGTCGCCGGGGGCTGCGTCGGATTCTACGATGGCTTCTTCGGCCCGGCTGCCGGATCGTTTTACGCGCTGGCGTTTGTGACGCTGTGCGGGTACAACCTGGCGAAATCCACCGCCCATGCCAAAGTGTTGAATGCCACCTCGAATATTGGCGGCCTGTTGCTGTTCGCTATTGGCGGTAAAGTCATTTGGGCGACAGGTTTCGTGATGCTGATTGGCCAGTTTCTGGGCGCTCGTATGGGCTCGCGACTGGTGTTAAGCAAAGGACAGAAGCTCATTCGCCCGATGATAGTCATCGTCTCTGCGGTGATGAGCGCCAAACTACTTTATGATAACCACGGACAGGAGATTCTCCACTTGCTGGGGATGAACTAATGAACAGTACGCATCATTACCAACAGCTAATTGATATTTTTAACGGCTGCTTTGCCGACGATTTTAATACCCGTCTGATTAAAGGCGATGACGAACCGGTCTATCTTCCTGCTGATGCGGACGTGCCGTACCACCGGATTGTTTTTGCGCACGGCTTTTACGCCAGCGCGCTGCATGAGATTTCGCACTGGTGTATTGCCGGAAAGGCGCGTCGCGAGCTGGTGGATTTTGGTTACTGGTATTGCCCGGATGGGCGTGATGCGCAAACCCAAAGCCAGTTTGAAGACGTGGAAGTGAAACCGCAGGCCTTTGACTGGCTGTTTTGCGTGGCGGCGGGTTATCCGTTTAACGTCAGTTGCGACAACCTGGAAGGGGACTTCGAACCGGATCGCGTGGTATTTCAGCGCCGGGTTCATGCTCAGGTGATGGAGTACCTGGAAAAAGGCATTCCTGAACGCCCGGCCCGGTTTATTAAAGCGTTACAGAATTATTATCACACGCCTGACATTACGGCGGAACAGTTCCCGTGGCCGGAAGCGCTCAACTGAGGCCGACGCCACGTTTACAATGAGGAAAGAAGATGATCGCGGAGTTTGAATCACGCATTCTGGCATTAATCGACGATATGGTAGAGCACGCAAGCGATGATGAGTTGTTTGCCAGCGGATATCTGCGTGGCCACCTGACGTTAGCAGTTGCAGAACTGGAAGGCGGTGATGACCATTCCGCAGAAGCGGTGTATGCCAACGTCACCAGCAGCCTGGAAAAAGCGATTGGCGCAGGCGAGTTGTCGCCGCGTGACCAGGCGTTAGTGAAAGAGATGTGGGATAACCTGTTCCAGAAGGCCATTAACGCGTAGGCCGGATGCGTCGCCATCCGGCATTTTCACCTTGCCGGGTGGCGTTAACGTTCATCCAACGGATGGACTTATTTCACCGCTTTTCCCTTCAATAACTTCCGTACCCACAGACGATTCGGGTTTAACGCCGCCAGCGTGTCAGCATCCATCGGAATGGGCTCTTCACTCATTTGCGCCGCGAGAATTTCCGCGCAGAGCGGGGCTGAACACAACCCGCGCGATCCGAGCGCTCCCAGCATAAACAAATCAGGATAAACCGGCGCGCGTTCGGCAGCGTCTTTCTGTCTGGCAAGGGCGGCGTATTGTGCGAGCGTTGCATCATAGTCCGGCACATTTCCGACCATCGGCAGATGATCGCGCGTGGCGCAGCGTACGCCACAGCGCGCCGCTTTTTCGCTGACATCAACCTCTTTTGCCCATGCGGCATTCGGGAAGCAGTCGATCAAGCGCTGGCGATTCTGCTGCTGATCGTCTTCACGATAGGCAGTTTCCTCACTGCCGCGATGGTAACTGGCGCCAATGCAGTGCTGATGAGTGGCAGGGTTTTGCGGCGTGAGGTATCCGTCGTAGCACAGCACCTGGCGTAATGCGGAAAGCGCAGGCGTCGTCGGGATATGGCTTACCTGACCAGCCACCGAATAGACCGGTAACGGACGCGTCTGGTCAACGTGGTTAATCTGATGCCCGTTTGCCAGCACGACCACCTCATGTTCAACTGCCTTACCCTCTGCAAATTGCAACTGCCAGCCTGTGGCCTGGTGCGAAAGGGCGGTGAGCGTGTGTGTATAATGCCTCCGCAGCCCTTGTGTGGCCGCCAGCGCCAGCACCGCAGCGGTTAATTGTGCGGGGCACAGCCAGCCGCCAGCCGGATACGTTATTCCGCGACAGTGTGTCGCCACGCCTGTTTCCTGCTGCGCCTGGTCTGGATCTACAGCCACTGCGAGCGCATCGGGCAACGCCAGCGACAGCATCTGATCGATTTTATGCTGGCTCTTTTCGTCCCAGCCCAGTTGCGTGACGCCGCACCAGTCATGGTCGAAAGTCACCGGCAACGCGTCATACAGACGCCGCGCGAACGTAAACGCGCTCGGGAAAAAGAGGTTAATCGCCGCATCGTGTTTGCTGAGCAGGGGATAAAGCGCCCCCTGGCGATTGCCGGATGCGCCTTGCGCGGGTTGCTCATCTGAACAATAGAGCGTTACCTGCCAGCCGCGGCGCAGAAGCGCCAGCGACAGCAGCGCGCTGGCGATGCCACCGCCGATGATTGCGACGTCTCGTTTGGCGCTGCCGCTGCGGGTGAACCACGGCGTCGGGGAGGGGGACGTCAGCGTGTGCGCCATGACGCCGCAAAGCATTTCACGCTTGCGGCCAAAACCTTTGCGTTTTTGCATCGTGAACCCTGCCTCCTGCAACCCCCGGCGCACGAATCCCGCAGAGGTAAACGTCGCCAGCGTTCCGCCGGGGCGAGCCAGTCGCGCCATGGTGGAAAACAGATTCTGCGTCCACATGTCAGGGTTTTTCGCAGGGGCAAAACCATCCAGAAACCAGGCGTCCACTTTCTGGTTCAGGGATTCATCCAGTTTCCCCGTCAGTTCATTAATATCGCCGAACCAGAGATCTAGCGTCACGCGACCGTCATCAAGAATCAGACGATGGCACCCGGCCAGCGGCAGCGGCCACTGCGCGTGTAGCTGCTGTGCCCAGGGGGCAAGCTCCGGCCAGTGTTGATGGGCTAACGCGAGATCGGCCTGCGTCAGGGGAAATTTTTCAAAACTGATAAAATGTAATCTTTGTAGCGTAGCCTCAGGGTGAGCGTCGCGAAACTGCGAGAACGCCTGCCAGAGCGTCAGGAAGTTAAGGCCAGTGCCGAAACCGCTCTCCGCCACCACGAATAATGGGCGAGGGTGCAGCGGAAAACGCTCCTCAAGCTGATTGCCGCCGAGAAAAACATAACGCGTCTCTTCCAGCCCATTATCATTGGAAAAGTAGACGTCATCGAAATCTCGGGAAACAGGTGTACCCTCAGCGTTGAATTCAAGGTTGGCAGGTTGTATAGCGTATTGTTTCACGTAAGTTACTCGTCTGACAGGCAGTGTCACGATCTTAGCGATGTGCGCCCGGAGGCGCAAATTTCCATATTAATTGGCTGATCGGACTTGTTCGGCGTACAAGTGTACGCTATTGTGCGAGTCGAATCTTAAAATAGTGCGACTTACAGAGGTATTGAATGAAACGTGCAGTGATTACTGGCCTGGGCATCGTTTCCAGCATCGGTAATAACCAGCAGGAAGTCCTGGCATCTCTGCGTGAAGGACGTTCAGGGATCACTTTCTCTCAGGAGCTGAAGGACTCCGGCATGCGTAGCCATGTTTGGGGTAACGTCAAACTGGATACCACTGGCCTCATTGACCGCAAAGTAGTGCGCTTTATGAGCGACGCATCCATCTATGCTTACCTTTCTATGGAGCAGGCGATTGCTGATGCGGGTCTCTCTGTAGAAACTTACCAGAATAATCCGCGCGTTGGCCTGATTGCAGGTTCCGGCGGCGGTTCCCCGAAATTCCAGGTCTTTGGCGCAGATGCCATGCGTAGCCCGCGTGGTCTGAAAGCCGTTGGCCCGTATGTAGTGACCAAAGCGATGGCCTCCGGCGTTTCTGCCTGCCTCGCTACGCCGTTTAAAATCCACGGTGTGAACTACTCCATCAGCTCTGCTTGCGCGACCTCTGCGCACTGCATCGGCAACGCGGTTGAACAGATTCAACTGGGCAAACAGGACATCGTCTTTGCCGGCGGCGGCGAAGAGCTGTGCTGGGAAATGGCGTGTGAATTCGACGCGATGGGCGCACTGTCCACCAAATACAACGACGATCCGTCTAAAGCTTCTCGTACCTATGATGCGAACCGTGATGGTTTCGTTATCGCGGGCGGCGGCGGTATGGTTGTGGTTGAAGAACTGGAACATGCTCTGGCGCGCGGCGCGCACATCTATGCGGAAATCGTCGGTTACGGCGCAACGTCCGATGGCGCTGACATGGTTGCACCGTCAGGCGAAGGCGCAGTGCGCTGCATGCAGATGGCGATGCACGGCGTTGACTCTCCGATTGACTACCTGAACTCCCACGGTACGTCTACGCCGGTAGGCGACGTGAAAGAACTGGGCGCAATTCGTGAAGTCTTTGGCGATAAGAGCCCGGCTATCTCCGCGACCAAAGCGATGACCGGTCACTCTCTGGGTGCGGCTGGCGTGCAGGAAGCTATCTATTCGCTGCTGATGCTGGAACACGGCTTTATCGCGCCGAGCATCAACATTGAAGAGATGGACGAGCAAGCGGCAGGTTTGAACATCGTAACCGAAGCCACCGATCGCGAGCTGACGACCGTTATGTCCAACAGCTTCGGCTTTGGCGGCACCAACGCGACGCTGGTTATGCGTAAGCTGAAAGCGTAAATCTGAAGACGTTGGGCGGATAAGGCGTTTACGCCGCTATCCGACATCAACGTTTGCCTGATGGCGCTTCGCTTATCAGGCCTACAGGGGAGCCGATAATGGCTCCCTTTTTTATTGCTTGTTTTCGTATTCCTGCGCGACTTTTGCCGACCACGCCCTGGCGCGGGCAATAGCGCCTGCATCGTAGATCGGGTGTTCAAACTGGTGGGTAAGATCGCGTACCCGATAAATTTTCCATTGACCATTTTCCCGGCGAGTGTACACCATTAAATGGATAAGGCGGGTATCGGAATCGCCAAGCCATACATCCACTTTTTCACCTCCCAAAAAAGCACTGGCTGTTCCTGCGTGGAATTTAGCGATCCATTCCGGCGCGTAGTCCTGCACGTACATAAAGTAGTCTGACGCCACGATTTCCTGCTCATAAAGGTTATCAATTAGCGTCAGGCGATTGATAAGTTCTTTCGCGACATAGCGTTGCATTAATGCCGACTTATCATGAGGGGTATCCTGATCCTCTGTGAATGTTTTCATCCATGAGAGATAGAATTGGTTAATATCCTGCGTACTATCGCGATGAGGTGTGGCGCAGCCGCAAAGCAACAGGATAAGCGTAATAAGAGGAAACGCTTTCATTACTTTTTTCCCTGAAAGAAAATGACAGTATGTTTTAACCGTGTTCAATTCGACAGAAATGACAAATAATGCTGTGATTTCTAAGTTGACAAGCCCGGTCTCCCACAGGCAGACTTCACGCTCAACATTATCCCCATGATAATGCGTAAGCGTTTAACGTTATCCAACGCACCTTAATCCTGATGGTCAGGTGGAGGGGGCGTGGCATTTCCTCGCCTTACTCTGCATTCTGGAGTAACGCATGACAGCTGTATCCCAAAAAGAAAAAACACCTTCTGCGAATTTTTCGCTTTTTCGTATCGCTTTTGCGGTTTTTCTGACCTATATGACGGTCGGTTTACCGTTACCTGTAATCCCTCTTTTTGTTCACCATGAGCTGGGCTATGGCAACACGATGGTCGGCATCGCGGTGGGCATTCAATTCCTTGCAACGGTATTGACCCGTGGTTACGCCGGGCGACTGGCCGATCAATATGGCGCTAAACGTTCCGCGCTACAGGGGATGTTGGCCTGCGCGCTGGCGGGGGGCGCGTGGCTGTTGGCGGCGTTGTTACCTGTTTCTGTACCTGTAAAATTCGCGTTGCTGATCGTCGGGCGACTGATCCTGGGTTTTGGCGAAAGCCAGCTACTGACCGGAACTCTGACCTGGGGGATGGGGCTGGTAGGGCCTTCGCGCTCCGGTAAAGTGATGTCGTGGAACGGCATGGCGATTTACGGCGCGCTGGCTGCCGGTGCGCCGCTTGGTTTACTGATTCACAGCCATTACGGTTTTGCGGCGCTGGCAGGAACAACAATGGCGCTGCCGCTGCTGGCCTGGGCATTTAATGGCACCGTGCGTAAAGTACCTGCGCACGCGGGCGAACGTCCGTCGCTGTGGAGCGTCGTCGGCCTCATCTGGAAGCCGGGCCTGGGGCTGGCGCTACAGGGGGTTGGCTTCGCCGTTATCGGCACCTTCATTTCACTCTATTTCGCCAGTAAAGGCTGGGCGATGGCCGGTTTTACGTTGACCGCGTTTGGCGGCGCTTTCGTGCTGATGCGCGTGTTGTTTGGCTGGATGCCGGATCGCTTTGGCGGTGTGAAGGTGGCGGTTGCGTCCCTGTTGGTCGAAACGGCAGGGCTGGTGCTGCTTTGGCTGGCACCAGTGGCCTGGATTGCGCTATTGGGTGCGGCGTTAACCGGGGCTGGGTGCTCGCTCATCTTCCCGGCGCTGGGCGTTGAAGTGGTGAAGCGCGTACCTTCTCAGGTACGCGGTACGGCACTTGGCGGCTATGCCGCGTTTCAGGACATCTCCTACGGCATTACCGGCCCGCTGGCCGGGCTGTTAGCCACCTCATGCGGCTACTCTTCCGTATTCCTCGCCGGGGCGATTTCTGCCGTCGTGGGGATTGTGGTGACGCTGCTGTCGTTTCGCCGGGGTTAAGACACCAGCCAGAACAGAATGAAGGCAACCGCCAGTGCGATAAAGATCAGCCCCGGTCGCGCCGTTACGGATTTGATGGTTTCAATCATCGGGGCGAACGGGCTGAATATCGGCTGAATGTGATGCGGCTCGGTTAACTCTCTTTCGCGCGCAACGCGGCGTAGAAAGACCTGGTTCAGCAGATCCTGAACCTGAGCGGTTGTCAGAATTGTATGCGGCAACGCCTGATATGTCTGCTGGGCGTAATCTCTTAACGCCGTGAATTCATTCGGCTCCAGCGGCAGTTTTAGCGCCGCCTGTAGCGTCTGTAGGGTAGGCGCGCTCTGGTTGCTGAGGGTCTGGCGCGCTTGCAGCCAGGTGACCAGGTGCGTGAACTGTTTTGCAGGGATCAGCTCGCCGCTTTTCACACCGGAAAGTTCCAGCATGGACTGCCAGATAAGTTTGCCCGATTCGCCCGTCGCGGCGGCCAGCTTCGTCACCAGTTGGTTGAGCGTATTATGCTCGGCAGGCAATAACGGTCTGTCGGTTGGCGGACGTTGTTGAGGCTGAGGAATGGAAAGTTGCCCCTGTTGCAGTAGCGTCAGCACATTCTTTAACTGCTCGGGCGTTAACTGGCTGAGCGCCGTCTGACCGTACTGTTGGCGAATAAAATCGCTGACGGCCTGACGGTTGTTCCCCTGGCTCAATAATTCCGTCAACTGCGAGAGCACCTGACGATTCGCGTGGTTCTGCTGAGCGACGCTCAGGCGTTGCGTGAGATTTTGTTCTGCGGCGGGGAAGTGACGCGACAGTAACGGCGTGTCGCTTTTTACGCCCAGATCGTGTTTCATTCCGGCCCAGACTTCCGCACTTTGCTGTTGCGTCAGCGAAATCAGACGCGTAATCAGGCGTTCCAGCACCGTGCGCTGCTGGGTGGATAGCGGCTGTTCTCCGGCAACGGAAGGCGCAGTCTGACCTTCACCGGGAGGGCGTGCGGGAGTACCGGAAATGGGTTGCATCATCACTTATCCTTAAACCATAAATCTTAGCAAAGTATGCCTGGCGGCCAGATTATGGCACACTTGCCCGGTTAACTCTCGTTCTCAAACAGGTACGCAGACGTGAAAATCCTCGTTGATGAAAATATGCCTTATGCCCGCGAATTATTTAGCCGTCTGGGCGAGGTCAAAGCGGTTCCCGGTCGCCCCATTCCCGTTGCAGAACTTGATGATGCGGATGCGTTAATGGTGCGTTCAGTCACCAAAGTGAATGAAGCGCTGCTTGGGGGGAAATCCATCAAATTTGTCGGCACCGCAACCGCCGGGACCGATCATGTGGATGAGGTGTGGCTTAAGCAGGCTGGCGTGGGGTTTTCAGCGGCGCCTGGCTGCAATGCTATCGCTGTTGTTGAATATGTTTTTTCCGCTTTACTGATGCTGGCGGAGCGTGACGGTTTTGCTTTAAGCGACCGCACCGTGGGGATTGTCGGCGTAGGTAATGTTGGCGCTCGCTTGCAGGCGAGGCTGGAAGCGTTGGGCATTCGCACTTTGCTGTGCGATCCGCCGCGTGCGGACCGGGGCGATGAAGGTGATTTCCGCTCGCTGGATGAGCTGGTCCAGGAAGCGGATATTCTGACGTTCCACACGCCATTGTATAAAGAGGGGCCTTACAAGACGCTGCACCTGGCGGATGAGGCGCTGATCGGGCGGCTGAAGCCGGGGACGATTCTGATTAACGCCTGTCGCGGCCCGGTGGTGGATAACACCGCGCTGCTGGCGCGCCTGAATGCCGGGCAGTCGCTGAGCGTGGTGCTTGATGTCTGGGAAGGGGAGCCCGATCTCAACGTGGCGCTGCTGGAAAAAATTGATATCGGCACATCGCACATTGCCGGTTATACCCTGGAAGGGAAGGCGCGCGGCACCACGCAGGTCTTTGAAGCCTATAGTACGTTTATCGGACGGGCGCAAAAAGTGGCGCTGGATACGCTGCTACCCGCGCCGGAGTTTGGGCGTATTACGCTGCATGGCCCGCTGGATCAGCCGACGCTGAAAAGGCTGGCGCATTTGGTGTATGATGTGCGCCGCGATGATGCGCCACTGCGTAAAGTCGCCGGAATTCCGGGCGAGTTTGATAAGCTGCGTAAGAATTACCTTGAGCGCCGTGAATGGTCTTCCTTGTACGTGATGTGCGACGATGCCAGTGCCGCCACGCTGCTGCATAAGCTCGGTTTCAACGCCGTTCATCATCCGGCCCATTAACATTCTTTTTGTCGCTCCCTGCATAGCGCGGGGAGCTTTGCTATTTCTGGAGTAAACCACCATGTCTGAAGGCTGGAACATTGCCATCCTGGGCGCAACAGGCGCCGTAGGCGAAGCCCTGCTCGAAACGCTGGCTGAACGTCAGTTCCCGGTCGGTGAGATTTATGCGCTGGCGCGTAATGAAAGTGCGGGCGAACATCTGCGCTATAGCGGCAAGTCGGTCATTGTGCAGGATGTCGCTGATTTTGACTGGACGCAGGCGCAGCTGGCGTTTTTTGTCGCTGGCGCTGAAGCCTCTGCCGCATGGGTTGAGGAAGCCACCAATGCGGGCTGTCTGGTGATCGACAGCAGCGGCCTGTTTGCCCTGGAACCGGATGTGCCATTAGTGGTGCCGGAAGTGAACCCGTCTGTGCTGGCCGATTACCGCAACCGCAATGTGATCGCCGTAGCCAACAGCCTGACCAGCCAGTTGCTGGCCTCGCTGAAGCCGCTGATTGATGAAGGCGGTCTGTCGCGCATTAGCGTCACCAGCCTGCTTTCTGCCTCGGCACACGGGAAAAAAGCGGTGGATGCGCTGGCCGGTCAGAGCGCGAAACTGCTCAACGGTATCCCTATCGACGAAGATGATTTCTTTGGTCGTCAACTGGCGTTTAACATGCTGCCGCTCCTGCCGGACAGTGAAGGCAGCGTGCGCGAAGAGCGCCGTATCGTTGACGAAGTGCGTAAGATTTTGCAAGACGACGGGCTGATGATTTCCGCCAGTTGCATTCAGTCGCCGGTATTTTATGGCCATGCGCAAATGGTCAGTTTTGAAGCGCTGCGCCCGCTGGCGGCGGAAGAGGCGCGCGATGCTTTTTCTCGCGGTGAAGATATTGTGCTGTCTGAAGAGACTGACTTCCCGACTCAGGTGGGCGATGCGTCTGGCAATCCGCAGCTTTCTGTCGGCTGTGTGCGTAACGATTATGGCATGCCGGAGCAGGTTCAGTTCTGGTCGGTGGCCGATAACGTTCGCTTTGGCGGCGCGTTGATGGCGGTTAAAACTGCGGAAAAACTGGTGCAGGAGTACCTGTACTGATGTCAGCAGTGGAACAACCGCCAGTTTATAAAATTGCGCTGGGCATTGAGTACGACGGCAGCAAATATTATGGCTGGCAACGCCAGAACGAAGTGCGCAGCGTTCAGGAAAAGCTGGAAAAAGCGCTTTCTCAGGTTGCCAACGAACCTGTTAACGTGTTTTGCGCCGGGCGGACAGACGCTGGCGTACACGGAACGGGGCAGGTGGTGCATTTTGAAACCACCGCGTTGCGTAAAGACGCGGCATGGACGCTGGGTGTAAATGCGAATTTACCTGGTGACATCGCGGTTCGTTGGGTTAAAGCTGTACCTGAGGATTTTCACGCCCGGTTTAGCGCAACGGCTCGCCGTTATCGCTACATCATCTACAATCATCGGTTGCGTCCGGCGATTTTAGGTCATGGGGTTACGCACTTTTATGAGCCGCTGGACGCGGAACGTATGCACCGGGCGGCGCAGTGTCTGATTGGTGAAAATGATTTTACCTCGTTTCGCGCGGTACAGTGCCAGTCGCGTACGCCGTGGCGAAACGTGATGCACATTAACGTGACGCGTCACGGTGCGTATGTGGTGGTCGATATCAAAGCCAATGCCTTTGTACATCATATGGTCAGGAATATTGTCGGTAGCCTGATGGAAGTAGGCGCCCACAACCAGCCGGAGAGCTGGATAGCAGAGTTGCTGGCGGCGAAGGACAGGCGGCTTTCAGCAGCAACGGCGAAAGCGGAAGGGTTGTATCTGGTTGCGGTTGATTACCCGGAACGGTTTGACCTTCCCAAAACGCCACTGGGCCCGCTGTTTCTGGCGGACTAATTTGAGTCGTATAAGGCATCAATATGGACCTGATTTATTTTCTGATTGATTTTATCCTGCACATTGACGTGCACCTGGCGGAGCTGGTCGCGGAATACGGCGTCTGGGTATATGCCATTCTGTTCCTGATCCTGTTTTGTGAAACCGGACTGGTGGTGACGCCGTTTCTGCCGGGGGATTCGTTGCTGTTTGTGGCGGGCGCGTTGGCGTCGCTGGAAACCAACGATCTCAACGTACATATTATGGTGATGTTAATGCTGATCGCCGCGATTGTCGGCGATGCGGTGAACTACACGATCGGCAGATTGTTTGGCGAACGGTTATTCAGTAACCCGAATTCAAAAATTTTCCGTCGCAGTTACCTTGATAAGACGCACCAGTTTTATGAGAAGCATGGCGGGAAAACCATTATTCTGGCCCGTTTTGTCCCGATTGTCAGAACCTTTGCGCCGTTTGTTGCGGGTATGGGACATATGTCTTATCGCCATTTTGCCGCGTATAACGTTATTGGCGCGCTTTTATGGGTGCTGCTCTTCACATATGCGGGGTATTTCTTCGGTACGATCCCTATGATTCAGGATAACCTTAAGTTACTGATCGTAGGGATTATTGTGGTGTCGATATTGCCAGGCGTGGTTGAAATCATTCGCCATAAGCGCGCTGCGTCGCGTGCCGCAAAATAGAAAGTAACTCAGCGGTTCGACCACTTTTTTATCCAAAGTTTCGGGCTGTTATGTTTTAATGTGCAACATTCATAGTCTGTTGGGGGCAAAAATGGCATTATGCGCTCCTGATAACAAAGCTGACGACTAAGGTTCAGGCAGAAAGGTCACTAATGAGCTGGATTGAACGAATTAAAAGCAACATTACTCCCACCCGCAAGGCAAGCATTCCTGAAGGGGTGTGGACCAAGTGTGATAGCTGCGGTCAGGTTTTATACCGTGCTGAGCTGGAACGTAATCTTGAGGTCTGTCCGAAGTGTGACCATCATATGCGCATGTCGGCGCGCAATCGCCTGCATAGCCTGTTAGATGAAGGAAGCCTTGTGGAACTGGGCAGCGAACTTGAGCCGAAAGATGTGCTGAAGTTCCGCGACTCCAAGAAGTATAAAGATCGTCTGGCTTCCGCGCAGAAGGAAACCGGCGAGAAAGACGCGCTGGTGGTGATGAAAGGTACGCTCCACGATATGCCGATTGTTGCGGCGGCGTTTGAGTTCTCCTTTATGGGCGGTTCTATGGGGTCTGTGGTCGGCGCGCGTTTTGTCCGTGCCGTTGAGCAGGCGCTGGAAGATAACTGCCCGCTGATCTGCTTCTCCGCTTCCGGCGGCGCGCGTATGCAGGAAGCGCTGATGTCGCTGATGCAGATGGCGAAAACCTCCGCTGCGCTGGCGAAAATGCAAGAGCGTGGTCTGCCGTATATCTCCGTGTTGACCGATCCGACAATGGGCGGCGTTTCCGCAAGTTTTGCGATGCTCGGCGATCTCAACATTGCAGAACCGAAAGCGTTAATTGGTTTTGCGGGCCCGCGTGTTATTGAACAAACCGTACGTGAGAAACTGCCGCCGGGATTCCAGCGCAGTGAGTTTCTGATTGAAAAAGGCGCTATCGATATGATCGTCCGCCGCCCGGAAATGCGCCTGAAACTGGCAAGCGTTCTGGCGAAGCTGATGAATCTTCCGGCGCCGAACCCGGATGCGCCGCGCGAAGGCGAGGTGGTGCCGCCGGTACCCGATCAGGAACCCGAGGCCTGATAATTTACTCTATGGATTTCGAGTTGCAGGAAGGCGGCAAGAGAGCGAATCCCGATGAGCTTGCACAGGCAAGTGATTCGGGTGAGCGAGAGCAGCCAACACACCTGCAGCTTGAAAGACGACGAGTACAAAAGGGCAGGGCCAGCTGGCGCTGCCTTTTGCTTTTCTCAACGTAATAAATTTACAGGCATCATGGACAATAAACGCATTCCCCAAGCCGCGTCGCCCCTGGCAGCGTGGCTTTCTTATCTGGAAAACCTGCACAGTAAAACTATCGATTTGGGTCTGGAACGCGTAAGCCGGGTTGCGGCGCGTCTGGGCGTGCTGAAACCCGCGCCGTTTGTCTTTACGGTGGCGGGTACTAACGGTAAAGGAACGACCTGCCGTACGCTGGAGTCTGTGCTGACGGCGGCGGGCTATAAAGTGGGCGTCTACAGTTCTCCGCATCTGGTGCGCTATACCGAGCGCGTTCGCGTGCAGGGAAACGAGTTGCCGGAGTCTGCTCATACCGCCTCGTTCGCCGAGATTGAGGCCGCGCGCGAAGACATTTCTCTGACCTACTTTGAATATGGCACGCTGTCGGCGCTGTGGCTGTTTAAGCAGGCTCAGCTTGACGTGGTGATTCTGGAAGTCGGGCTGGGCGGACGTCTGGACGCGACCAATATTGTTGATGCGGATGTTGCGGTAGTGACCAGCATTGCGTTGGATCATACCGACTGGCTGGGGCCGGATCGCGAAAGTATCGGGCGTGAGAAGGCGGGGATCTTCCGGGCGGAAAAACCGGCTATCGTCGGCGAACCGGAAATGCCGTATACCATCGCCGATGTGGCGCAGGAAACCGGGGCGCAGTTACAGCGTCGCGGCGTGGACTGGCATTATGATGTGACGGGCGACGGCTGGTCGTTTACGGACGGCGAAGGTACGCTGGCGAATCTTCCATTGCCGCAGGTGCCTCAGCCTAACGCCGCCACCGCGCTGGCGGCACTGCGCGCCAGCGGGCTGAACATCAGCGAGCAGGCGATTCGTGACGGTATTGCCCGGGCGATTTTGCCCGGTCGTTTCCAGATAGTGAGCGAATCGCCACGGGTGATTCTGGATGTCGCACATAATCCCCATGCTGCGGAATATCTGACAGAACGCCTGAAAATGTTGCCGAAAAACGGGCGTATACTTGCCGTTATCGGTATGCTACATGATAAAGATATCGCAGGGACATTAGCCTGGCTGAAAAGCGTGGTCGACGACTGGTATTGCGCGCCGCTGGAAGGGCCTCGCGGCGCGACGGCGGAGCAATTGCTGGAACATCTGGGCAAAGGCACTGTCTATGACAGTGTCGCGCTGGCGTGGCATGCCGCGCTGGCAGAGGCGAAACCAGAAGATACCGTGCTGGTGTGTGGATCATTTCACACGGTTGCACATGTCATGGAAGTGATGGACGCGGGGAGAAGCGGTGGCGAGTAAGTTTCAGAATCGTTTAGTTGGCACAATCGTGCTGGTCGCTCTCGGGGTGATTGTGCTTCCCGGGTTGCTCGACGGGCAGAAAAAACACTATCAGGATGAGTTTGCGGCGATCCCGCTGGTGCCAAAGCCTGGCGATCGCGATGAGCCTGATATGATGCCAGCCGCAACACAGGCGTTGCCGACCCAGCCGCCTGAAGGCGCTGCTGAGGAGGTGCGTGCCGGAGATGCGGCAGCGCCGTCTCTGGACCCTTCCCGTTTTGCTGCGGAAAACAACGCCAGTTTCGATCCTGTCCCCGCACCTGTTGAGCCGCCGAAGCCGAAACCGGTTGAAAAACCGAAACCACAGCCGAAGCCGCAGCAACCGGTAGCGGCAACGCCGACACCGGCGCCTGAGCCGAAACCTGCTGCTGAAGAAAAACCCGCGCCAACGGGTAAAGCGTACGTTGTGCAGTTGGGGGCGTTGAAAAATGCCGATAAGGTCAATGAGATAGTGGGTAAACTTCGTGGCGCGGGCTTCCGGGTATATACTTCTCCGTCAACGCCGGTACAGGGTAAAATAACCCGTATCCTCGTCGGGCCTGACGCCTCAAGAGACAAGCTGAAAAATTCTCTTGGCGAGTTACAGCAGATCTCCGGTTTGAGTGGCGTGGTGATGGGTTACAGCCCGAACTAAGCCACTGCTGCCTGATGGCGACGCTGCGCGTCTTATCAGGCCTACGATGTACTGTTTTCCAGGCCGGATAAGGTGCTTGCCCGCCATCCGCGCGGAGTTCAGCCAGGCCTACGGTGTACTGTTTTGTAGGCCGGATAAGGTGCTTGCACCGCCATCCGGCAATGCCCGAAGAGGCAAAAAGTTTGATGGCGTTGAATATTTTTTCAGCGCCATTTTTATTTACGCACGGGAAGGAAATCCCTACGCAAACGTTTTCTTTTTCTGTTAGAATGCGCCCCGAACAGGACGACAGGGCGTAAAATCGTGGGACACATATGGTCTGGATTGATTACGCCATTATCGCGGTGATTGGTTTTTCCTGTCTGGTTAGCCTGATCCGTGGCTTTGTTCGTGAAGCGTTATCGTTGGTGACATGGGGTTGTGCTTTCTTTGTCGCCAGCCATTACTACACTTACCTGTCTGTCTGGTTTACGGGCTTTGAAGACGAACTGGTTCGAAATGGGATTGCTATCGCGATACTGTTTATCGCGACGCTTATCGTCGGCGCTATCGTGAACTTTGTGATAGGTCAGCTGGTGGAGAAAACCGGCCTGTCGGGTACTGACAGGGTGTTGGGGATCTGTTTTGGCGCGCTGCGAGGAGCGTTAATCGTCGCCGCCATTCTGTTCTTTCTCGATACGTTTACCGGTCTGTCGAAAAGCGAAGACTGGAGCAAGTCGCAGCTTATCCCGCAGTTCAGTTTCATCATCAGATGGTTCTTTGACTATCTGCAAAGCTCGTCAAGTTTCTTGCCCAGAACGTAACGGTTCTGAGATGTGGCTTAACGAGGAAAAGACGTATGTGCGGTATTGTCGGTATCGCCGGTGTTATGCCGGTAAACCAGTCGATTTATGACGCGTTAACGGTGCTCCAGCATCGTGGTCAGGATGCCGCTGGCATCATCACCATTGATGCCAACAACTGCTTCCGCTTGCGTAAGGCAAACGGACTGGTGAGCGATGTTTTTGAAGCTCGCCATATGCAGCGTATGCAGGGCAATATGGGCATCGGGCATGTGCGTTACCCAACGGCTGGCAGCTCCAGCGCCTCCGAAGCTCAACCTTTTTACGTCAACTCGCCGTATGGCATCACGCTTGCTCATAACGGCAACCTGACCAACGCGCATGAGCTGCGTAAAAAGCTGTTTGAAGAAAAACGTCGTCACATCAACACCACGTCAGATTCTGAAATCCTGCTCAATATTTTTGCCAGTGAGCTGGATAACTTCCGTCATTATCCGCTGGAAGCCGATAACATTTTTGCCGCCATTGCCGCGACCAACCGGCAGATTCGCGGCGCGTATGCCTGTGTGGCGATGATTATCGGGCACGGTATGGTGGCTTTCCGCGATCCGAACGGCATCCGCCCGCTGGTGCTGGGCAAGCGCGACATTGGCGATGGCCGCACTGAATATATGGTTGCGTCCGAAAGCGTGGCGCTTGATACGCTGGGCTTCGAATTCCTGCGCGATGTGGCGCCGGGCGAAGCGGTGTACATCACCGAAAAAGGCCAGTTGTTTACCCGCCAGTGCGCGGATAACCCGGTCAGCAATCCGTGCCTGTTCGAATACGTCTACTTTGCGCGCCCGGACTCGTTCATCGATAAAATTTCCGTCTACAGCGCCCGCGTGAATATGGGGACGAAGCTGGGCGAAAAAATTGCCCGTGAATGGGAAGATCTGGATATCGACGTGGTGATCCCGATTCCAGAAACCTCCTGCGATATCGCGCTGGAAATCGCCCGCATTCTGGGTAAACCGTACCGCCAGGGCTTTGTGAAAAACCGCTACGTTGGCCGGACGTTTATCATGCCGGGCCAGCAGTTGCGCCGTAAGTCCGTGCGTCGCAAGCTGAACGCCAACCGCGCTGAATTCCGCGATAAGAACGTCCTGCTGGTGGATGACTCCATCGTGCGCGGCACCACCTCTGAACAGATTATTGAGATGGCCCGTGAAGCAGGCGCGAAGAAGGTCTATCTGGCTTCTGCGGCGCCGGAAATTCGCTTCCCGAACGTTTACGGTATCGATATGCCAACGGCAAATGAGCTGATTGCTCACGGTCGTGAAGTGGATGAAATTCGCCAGATCATCGGCGCTGATGGGCTTATCTTCCAGGATCTGGACGATCTGATTGAAGCTGTTCGCGCTGAGAACCCGGATATTCAGCAGTTTGAATGTTCGGTCTTTAACGGCGTGTATGTCACGAAAGACGTTGACCAGCAGTATCTCGATTATCTGGATTCCCTGCGTAATGATGACGTCAAAGCGATGCAGCGTCAGAACGAAGTGGAAAACCTGGAAATGCATAACGAAGGTTAATCTCTCCTCCCGGCAAGGGCGCGCAATCCGCGCCCTTGCTTGCAACGCCCCGTAAAATCCTGCAAAGTCAGCCCAGACGCAAGAAAGGGCAAAAATCATGAAACGACTCATTGTAGGGATTAGCGGCGCCAGCGGCGCGATTTATGGCGTGCGCTTGTTGCAGGTTCTGCGTGACGTGGCGGATGTGGAGACCCACCTGGTGATGAGTCCGGCTGCGCGTCAGACGCTTGCGCTGGAAACCGAATTTTCCTTGCGGGAGGTGCAGGCTCTGGCCGATGTCACCCATGATGCGCGCGATATTGCCGCCAGTATCTCTTCTGGCTCCTTTCAGACGGCGGGGATGGTGATTTTACCGTGCTCGATCAAAACGCTCTCCGGTATTGTACACAGCTATACTGACGGACTTCTCACCCGTGCGGCGGATGTTGTCCTGAAAGAGCGCCGCCCGCTGGTGTTGTGCGTGCGGGAAACGCCGCTGCATTTAGGACACCTGCGCCTCATGACTCAGGCGGCTGAAATTGGCGCCGTTATTATGCCACCGGTTCCCGCGTTTTATCATTGCCCGCAAACGCTGGATGATGTGATTAATCAGACGGTTAATCGTGTTCTGGATCAGTTTGATATCACGTTGCCGCACGATCTTTTCACCCGTTGGCAGGGCGCATAACGCTGCCCGTTCACAGTGCGTTTTTGCACAAATTGCCCTGTTTCAGGGCAATTTTGTAACCGCGATCATATCCTCAACATTTAATTCGCTAAAAGCGACCGAAACGCTGCGGTTCAACCGTCATACCTGCTATCTTCAATATCAGGACAATATTGCAACGTTTTATTAACATATTTAACGTCAAATAGGGACGCCGACGTGAAAATGGCATAAGACCTGCATGAAAAAGTCTGCAAACACACAACACAATGCAAAACATAATAAAATTACGCCACTTGAGGGTTATGTATGAAGAAGACAGTTCTCGCTTTGTCTTTGCTGGTAGGACTTTCCGCAACGGCGGCCAGCTACGCAGCGCTACCGCAGACGGTTCGTATTGGTACAGACGCGACATATGCGCCTTTCTCATCGAAAGATGCCAAAGGGGATTTTGTCGGTTTTGATATCGATCTGGGCAATGAGATGTGCAAGCGTATGCAGATCAAATGCACCTGGGTCGGTAGCGATTTTGACGCGCTGATTCCTTCCCTGAAAGCGAAGAAAATCGATGCCATCATTTCATCGCTCTCCATTACCGAGAAACGCCAGCAGGAGATTGCCTTCTCCGACAAACTGTATGCCGCCGACTCGCGCCTGATTGCCGCGAAAGGCTCATCTGTCCAGCCGACGATTGACTCGCTGAAGGGCAAGCACGTTGGCGTACTGCAAGGCTCCACTCAGGAAGCCTATGCGAATGATAACTGGCGCAGCAAAGGCGTGGATGTTGTGGCCTACGCGAACCAGGATCTCATCTATTCCGACCTGACGGCGGGCCGTCTTGATGCTGCATTGCAGGATGAAGTTGCGGCCAGCGAAGGGTTCCTCAAACAGCCTGCGGGCAAGGACTATGCGTTTGCCGGTCCTTCCGTGAAAGATAAAAAGTACTTTGGCGACGGCACCGGGGTTGGCTTGCGTAAAGACGATACCGAGCTGAAAGCGGCGTTTGATAAAGCGCTGAGCGATCTGCGTGCTGACGGCACCTACGACAAGATGGCGAAAAAGTACTTTGACTTTAACGTCTACGGCGACTGACAGGTCGCTGCGGGGGAGTGTTGCGCACCGTTTTGGTTAACCATCACGGTGCGTGATGAGAGATTTGCACCATCATGGTGCGTTTGTCGCTGTCAAAATGAGCATGAATGCATACTTAAGCGCTTTTCATGCAAAATAAACCGGCTGACAGGGTAGAATGCTTTGCCTTGTCGGCCCGATTAATGGCACGATAACTGCACCTGGTCCTGTAAAGATCCCCTATAAAAGACAGTCTGTTGAGGATAGTTATGAAAAAACTGGTGTTGTCTCTTTCTCTGGTCCTGGCTTTCTCCAGTGCTACCGCAGCATTTGCAGCCATTCCGCAAAAAGTTCGTATCGGTACCGATCCGACTTATGCCCCTTTTGAATCGAAAAATGCACAGGGTGAATTGGTCGGTTTTGATATCGATCTGGCCAAAGAGCTGTGCAAACGCATTAATACACAATGTACCTTCGTGGAAAACCCGCTGGATGCGCTGATCCCGTCGTTAAAAGCGAAGAAAATCGATGCCATCATGTCCTCGCTTTCCATCACCGAAAAGCGTCAGCAGGAAATCGCGTTTACCGACAAGTTCTATGCAGCAGACTCTCGCCTGGTCGTCGCCAAAGATTCTGATATTCAGCCGACCGTTGAGTCCCTGAAAGGCAAGCGTGTTGGCGTATTGCAGGGCACCACGCAGGAAACGTTTGGTAATGAGCACTGGGCGCCGAAAGGCATTGAAATCGTCTCTTACCAGGGTCAGGACAATATCTATTCCGACCTGACGGCAGGGCGTATCGATGCCGCTTTCCAGGATGAAGTCGCAGCCAGCGAAGGCTTCCTGAAGCAGCCTGTAGGCAAAGATTACAAATTCGGCGGCCCGTCGGTGAAAGACGAGAAACTGTTCGGTGTGGGTACGGGTATGGGGCTGCGCAAAGAGGATAACGAACTGCGCGAAGCCCTGAACAAAGCATTTGCGGAAATGCGTGCTGACGGTACTTACGAGAAGCTGGCGAAAAAGTACTTTGATTTTGATGTTTACGGCGGTTAATCGCCGCTGGTGCAGATAACGCCCGCAGATTTTTGACGCGCTGATTTTATGCCTGATGGCGCTGCGCTTATCAGTCCTACAGAGATTTTGTAGGTCGGATAAGGCAAAGCCGCCATCCGGCATTTAACGGTTCGACTGAGATCAAAAGAGGCGTCTTACTCACCACACACGACAGGACAGGCAGCATGTTGTACGGGTTTTCAGGTGTTATTTTTCAGGGCGCGCTTGTCACGCTTGAGCTGGCCCTCAGCTCAGTTGTGCTGGCCGTGCTGATCGGTCTTGTCGGCGCGGGCGCGAAACTTTCGCAAAACCGGGTGACGGGACTTATTTTCGAAGGCTATACCACCCTGATTCGCGGGGTGCCGGATCTGGTTTTAATGCTGCTGATTTTCTACGGGTTGCAAATCGCGCTCAATGCGGTGACCGACGCGATGGGAATAGGGCAGATTGATATTGATCCGATGGTCGCCGGTATTATCACCCTGGGTTTTATCTATGGCGCGTACTTTACGGAAACCTTCCGTGGCGCGTTTATGGCGGTGCCCAAAGGGCATATTGAAGCGGCGACGGCATTCGGTTTCACCGGTTCGCAAATATTCCGGCGGATTATGTTCCCGGCGATGATGCGCTACGCCTTACCGGGGATTGGTAATAACTGGCAGGTTATCCTCAAAGCGACGGCGCTGGTTTCGCTGCTCGGGCTGGAAGATGTGGTCAAAGCTACGCAGCTGGCCGGCAAGAGCACCTGGGAGCCATTCTATTTCGCCGTAGTGTGCGGGCTGATTTATCTGGTATTTACAACGGTTTCCAATGGTGTGCTGCTGTTCCTCGAGCGCCGCTACTCCGTGGGTGTGAAGAGGGCTGACCTGTGATCGAGATTATTCAGGAGTACTGGAAATCCCTGCTCTGGAGCGATGGCTATCGCTTTACCGGCGTGGCCATTACGCTGTGGTTGCTGATCTCCTCGGTGGTGATGGGCGGCATTCTGGCGCTGTTTTTGGCGATTGGCCGCGTTTCCAGCAACAAATTTATCCAGTTCCCCATCTGGTTGTTTACCTATGTTTTTCGTGGTACGCCGCTGTATGTGCAACTGCTGGTGTTCTATTCCGGGATGTACACGCTGGAGATCGTGAAAGGAACCGATCTCCTCAACGCGTTTTTCCGTAGCGGTCTTAACTGTACCGTTCTGGCGTTGACGCTGAATACCTGCGCCTATACCACGGAGATTTTCGCTGGCGCCATCCGTTCAGTACCGCACGGGGAAATTGAAGCGGCGCGGGCGTATGGCTTCTCATCGTTCAAAATGTATCGCTGTATTATTTTACCTTCCGCGCTGCGTATCGCGCTGCCAGCATACAGTAACGAAGTGATCCTGATGCTGCACTCAACCGCGCTGGCGTTTACCGCGACGGTGCCGGATTTGCTGAAAATCGCCCGTGATATTAACTCGGCAACCTATCAACCGTTTACCGCATTCGGCATTGCCGCTGTGCTGTATTTGATTATTTCGTATGTCCTGATTAGCCTGTTCCGTAAAGCGGAAAAGCGCTGGCTCCAGCACGTGAAACCTTCTTCAACGCACTGAGAATACGATGTCTGAGAATAAATTAAACGTTATCGATTTGCACAAGCGCTACGGCGAACACGAGGTGCTGAAAGGGGTATCGCTACAGGCTAACGCCGGAGATGTGATCAGTATTATCGGATCGTCTGGCTCCGGTAAGAGTACCTTTCTGCGCTGTATTAACTTCCTCGAAAAACCGAGCGAAGGATCGATTGTGGTGAGCGGCCAGAATATTTCCCTGGTGCGTGATAAAGACGGCCAGCTCAAGGTCGCCGATAAAAACCAGCTGCGGCTGCTGCGTACGCGCCTGACGATGGTATTTCAGCACTTCAATCTCTGGAGCCACATGACGGTGCTGGAGAACGTTATGGAAGCGCCGATTCAGGTGCTGGGATTAAGCAAACATGAAGCGCGCGAGCGTGCGGTGAAATACCTGGCGAAAGTCGGTATTGATGAACGTGCGCAGGGAAAATACCCGGTACACCTCTCAGGTGGTCAGCAGCAGCGCGTCTCAATTGCCCGCGCGTTGGCGATGGAACCTGAGGTGCTGCTGTTTGATGAGCCGACATCGGCGCTTGACCCCGAACTGGTAGGCGAAGTCTTGCGTATCATGCAGCAGTTAGCGGAAGAGGGGAAAACGATGGTGGTGGTGACGCATGAAATGGGGTTTGCCCGCCATGTTTCCACCCATGTGATTTTCCTGCATCAGGGGAAAATCGAAGAAGAAGGCGATCCAGAGCAGGTATTTGGCAACCCGCAAAGCCCGCGTTTGCAACAGTTCCTGAAAGGCTCGCTGAAGTAGCGGTTTATCCGTCGCTCAGAGAAACAATTTTGCCCGGTGGCGCTGTGCTTACCGGGCCGACACGTAGGCCGGATAAGGCATCGCCGCCATCCGGCGATTATCGCCCCATTTCGCTTTCCAGACGGTATACCCATTCGTCATACCGGATGCCGTTCACCTCATAGGCGTTTTCCAGCACCTGAGTCCGCGTAAAACCACGCTTTTCCAGCACGCGCACAGACGCGTGATTCTCTGCCAGCACATAGGCATTTATCGCTTTCACGCTGGTATGCGTAAAGGCGTAATCGCAGACGGCATATAAGGCTTCTGTGGCGATCCCTCTCCCTTGCGCTTCCGGGAGCACCGTATAGCCGATATCGGCTTCCTGCGGATAATGGTGGCTAATTTGTAAGCCAATGTCGCCCAAAGGCTTATCGCTGTTATGCAGGCGGATGACGAAGGTATGCTTTGAGACGAGGCGACGGGCGAACAGCAGGCGAGTGTCTTTTTCCGGTGTGATATCAGCCATATAACGCATGATTTCAGGGTTTTCACGCAGTGCGAGAAAAAAGGACCAGTCAGTAGGTTGAAAAAGGGAGAGGGTCAATCGGGAGGTGGTTATTATCGCCATAAAATCGCCATTCCAGAAGTCAGGCATACTACCTTACCACTGGAATGGCTACAGTGACCAGGTGAATGGTTTAACGGATCACATCGGCCAGCGCTTCTTCTAAATCGTACCAGCGAAATGAAAACCCCGCCGCCTCCAGTCTTTTTGGCAATGCGCGCTGTCCGCCCAGCACCAGTACCGATGATTCCCCCATTAACAGGCGGATGACGGTCGCGGGAACGCGCAGGATTGCGGGGCGGTTCAGCGCATGACCCAGCGCATGGGCGAACTGTTCATTACGAACCGGATAAGGCGAAACCATATTGAACGGGCCGCGCAGGTCGTTATCCAGCAGCCAGAGAATACCGTTTACCATATCATCGATATGGATCCAGGCCAGATACTGACGCCCATTGCCAATTGGCCCTCCCAGCCCCAGGCGAAACGGCGGGATCATTTTGGCCAGAATGCCGCCTTCCGGCGCCAGGACGACGCCGGTGCGTAGCAGACAAACGCGCGTTTTATCACTTTGCGCGCTACAGGCAATCTGCTCCCAACGCGCGCATAACTTATGGGTAAATTCGTTATGCGGCGGCTCTTCTTCCGTTACGACAACTTCGCCCAGATCGCCGTAATAGCCTGCGGCAGACCCGGAAATTAACGCGGCCGGGGGCGTCTCGCTGGCGTTGATCAAATCCGCCAGCTTTTGCGTGATGGACCAGCGGCTTTGACACAAACGCTCTTTTTGCTGCGCAGTCCAGCGTTTGTCGGCGATAGGCTCGCCAGCAAGGTTGACCACGGCGTCTATGTCGTTGAGGTTCTGCCTGTCCTCCAGCCCTTTCCACAGCGCAACCCGGGAGTCGAGAAGCTGACGCGCCTTATCGGGACTCCGTGTGACGACCGTCACCTGATGCCCCAGCGCCAGCAGACGGGGAATCAGGTGACGTCCTATCAGGCCAGTACCGCCGGTAATCAGAATCTGCATGTTTCCTCCCGGATAGCGCTTAACGTCGCCAGCTGAGCGTCATGGAGACGGAATCGGCATAACGCAGCGCATGAAGTTTGTCGATCTCTACTTCAGCATAAGTGACCCAGTGATGTTCGCGTGCGATGTCGAGCACATCCTGAGTTAATTTTTCTAACAGCGAGAATCGGTTGCTCTCCACATGCTGAATAATGTTTTTTGTGATGGTGCGGTAATTCAGCGCGTCGTTGATGTCCTCGCTTACGCGGGCTTTTTCCGCCGGATAGTGAATGGCAACGTTAATAACAATATCCTGGCGGTTGAGGATCTCTTCCTCTTTGATACCGATAAACGTGCGCAGACGAAGGTTTTTTATACGAATAATAGCGTCAGGTTGTGACATTGCAGGCGTCCTCCATGGTTGAACCTTTGCATGATACACGAGAACCCGGCCGCGTTATTCGCTCTGACTCTCAGGCTTCTGCTAAGGCCACAGTCTTGCGCGTTCTGTTGCCGGGCTCAGTATGAGTTTTCATCAGGTGACAGTATGCGAAAGACTCTATATTTTGAGAGAAAGCCCAAAGAACGAAGAGGACATTATGAGCAAACCCGAGATTACGCTTTGGTCAGACGCTAACTTTTTCTCTCCTTACGTCTTATCCGTTTATGTTGCCTTGCAGGAGAAAGGACTGCCTTTTAGCCTCAAAACCGTTGACCTGAGCAGCGGCGAGCATTTGCAGCCCTCATGGCAGGGCTACGCGTTAACGCGCCGCGTCCCGGTGCTGGAAATCGATGGCTTCGAACTTAGCGAGTCGTCGGCGATTACCGAGTATCTGGAAGATCGCTTTGCGCCGCCGCAGTGGGAGCGCATCTACCCGCACGATCTGCAAAAACGCGCCCGCGCGCGCCAGATTCAGGCGTGGTTACGCAGTGATTTAATGCCCATTCGCGAGGAACGTTCGACGGATGTGGTCTTTGCGGCGGCCAGGAAAGGCCCGTTAAGCGAAGCGGGGAAAGAGAGCGCGGCAAAACTGGTGGCGACGGCCAGTGGTTTGCTCGCTCACGGTAAGCCGAATTTATTTGGCGAATGGTGTATTGCGGATACCGATTTGGCGCTCATGCTTAACCGCCTCGTACTGAACGGCGACGAGATTCCTGAGGCACTGGCGGAATATGCAGCATTCCAGTGGCAGCGCGCCTCCGTTCAACGTTTTATTGCGCTTTCCGCAAAGCGTTCCGGCTGATAATCCGCGTATAATCCAGTATCATAGAGCGGTTTTTTATGACGAGGAGTGAGTGATGAAACTGATGTTTGCATCGGACATTCATGGTTCGTTACCTGCGACAGAGCGCGTACTTGAACGGTTTGCGCAAAGTGGCGCGCAATGGCTGGTGATACTGGGTGATGTGCTTTATCACGGGCCGCGTAACGCGCTGCCGGAAGGCTACGCACCGGCGCAGGTGGCAGAACGCCTGAACGAGCAGGCGGCGCGTATTATTGCGGTACGGGGAAACTGTGACAGCGAAGTGGATCAGATGCTGCTCCATTTCCCGATAACCGCGCCGTGGCAGCAAGTGCTGCTGGAAAACCGGCGCATCTTCCTGACCCACGGACACCTGTTCGGGGCGGATAATGTACCCGCGTTAAATGCGGGCGACGTTCTTGCTTATGGGCATACTCATCTGCCGGTCGCTGAAAAACGCGGCGAGCTGTATCACTTTAATCCAGGCTCAGTCAGCATCCCGAAAGGTGGGTTTGCAGCAAGCTACGGCATTCTGGATGATAATGTTTTGAGCGTAATCGCACTCAATGATCAAAGTATCATTGCGCAGGTCGCGATTAATCCGTAATTTACCCCACAATTGTAAATGCGCCGTAAGAGCGCCAGAAAAAGAAGGTTTCCTGATGGTGGAACAGCGTCGTTTGGCAAGTACTGAATGGGTGGATATTGTGAATGAAGAGAACGAAGTCATTGCGCAATCCAGCCGGGAGCAAATGCGAGCGCAGCGCTTACGTCATCGTGCAACGTATATCGTCGTGCATGATGGTATGGGCAAAATTCTGGTTCAACGCCGTACTGAGACAAAAGACTTTTTGCCCGGCATGTTAGATGCCACCGCAGGTGGAGTGGTGCAGGCCGATGAGCAACTGCTGGAGTCTGCACGACGTGAAGCGGAAGAAGAACTGGGTATCGCAGGCGTGCCGTTTGCTGAGCACGGTCAGTTCTATTTTGAAGATGATAATTGCCGTGTCTGGGGCGGGTTATTTAGCTGCGTTTCTCATGGGCCATTCGCGCTTCAGGAAGAAGAGGTCAGCGAAGTCTGCTGGCTGACGCCGGAAGAAATTACGGCGCGTTGCGATGAGTTCACCCCGGACTCATTGAAAGCGCTGGCGTTGTGGATGACCCGCAATGCCAACAATGAATCGGCAAAGCAAGAGAAGCAAGAAGAGACGGAATAAGGTCTCTAACAGCTATCCCGCAAGCATAAACTGGAGGCGATCTGTTTCCGATCGCTCCAGTTGCCATCCTTCAGACGTTCCAGCAGCGCGCGTCCGGCTTCAAGGCCTATCTTACGATGCGGTACGGCCATTGTCGTTAACGGCGGCTGACAAACCCGGCTCACATCGCTGTCGCCGAATCCTACCACCGCCAGATCGTCAGGGACTTTGATCCGTCTGCGCTGGCACTCATATAACGCACCGCAAGCCAGCTCATCGGATACGCACACCAGCGCGTCCAGCTCGGGCCACGCCAGAATAAATTCGGGAAGCTGCGAGGCGCCGGTGGAAAAGTTTGGCGGCAGGGCGGCGTTAATCACGCGATTGGGCGACATATGGTGGCGCAACATCGCCTTGTACCAGCCCTGCAAATGCTGTTGAAAGATCCACTGCTCCTGATTGGCGCAAAGCAGGCCAATATTCTGATAACCGCGCTGAATGAGCATTTCGGTCAGTTCGTACATTGCCGCGACGTTATCAATACCGATATTCATATCGATCGGATCGGTACGAATGGCGCCAATTTCCATCACCGGAATCGACGCGTTTTTTAACCAGTGACGCACCGTGTCGCTGTGCTCGACGCTGAGTAAGATGGCGGCGGCGATGTTGGAGGCCAGCAGCGTCTCCAGCAGTTTCTCTTCCTGTTCGAGATGGTGAAGGGACTCCGCCAGCATAATCTGGTATCCCGCAGGCTGTAAAACTTGCTGAAGTCCGGCAAACATTTCTGAACAACCGGCTTCCGTGAGGTTCGGGACGACCATCGCGATGGTTCGTGACGAGGCGGAAGCCAGCGCGCTTGCGGCAAGATTGGGCATATAACCGAGTTCATTCACTGCGGCTTCGATTTTTTCCCGGAGTTTATCGGAAACTTGCTCAGGCGTGCGTAACGCACGGGACACGGTCATGGTGCCGACACCGGCAAGCTGAGCAACATCGGCGATGGTCACCTTACCAGTACTACGCCGTTTTCGAGTTATAGACATACAGATTCCTGCGCAATTACAACGTATTGAGATGTTTTTTTATTGTCATTCATCGCTTCACGGGAATAGCAGTATACGCCTTAAATCCGGTTTAAGGCTGTGATTTCATGCGTTGATTGTATTTTGATAGCGCTATCACATATCTGACTGATAACTTTTGATAGCGCTATCTTTGTGAATATGATCACAGATAAGGTTTCAGCGCTTGAATAAAGTTTGCTCATATCTGGCAATCACGCGAGGAGGATATGTGCTCAATCACTGGCTAACTGATGCAACCATCATGCGGCAGGCGAGGGTAGAAAACTGGCCGCAGGCGCTGGAAATATGTGCCAGACCGCTGCTGGATGCTGGCGTTATCACACCTGAATATGTGACGGCGATTGTTGAGCAGCATCATAAGCTGGGCGCGTATTACGTTCTGGCGCCGGGTCTGGCGATGCCGCATGCGCGACCGGAAGAGGGAGCAAAGGGATTAGGCTTGTCGTTGTTAAAGCTGGAGCAGGGTGTCTCATTTGGGGCGGGCGAGTTCGATCCGGTGGATATCATCGTGATGCTCGCGGCACCCGACAAACACAGCCATATTGAAATGATTTCGGCGCTGGCAGAGTTATTTTCCAGCGATGACGATATGGATAAATTACATCAGGCGAAGTCGCTGGAGGAAATAAAAACAATAATCGCACGTTTCTAATTTAATTACGCATTCCGAATTACCTGACACATTACGCGCCTGCGTGATGCGGGCGTACTCTACTTAAAAGAAGGTGATGATAATGAAAATTATGGCTATTTGCGGTTCTGGCCTGGGCAGTAGTTTTATGGTCGAAATGAATATTAAAAAAGTGCTCAGGAAGCTTGAAATTGATGCCGATGTTGAGCATTCCGACCTCTCCTCGGCGACGCCTGGCGCTGCGGATCTGTTTGTCATGGCGAAAGATATTGCCGCCAGCGCCAGCGTGCCGGAAAGCCAGCTGGTGGTGATTAATAACATTATCGATATTAATGAACTTGAAGCGCAGCTGCGCGCCTGGTTCGCCAAACAATAACCTTATTGCAAGCGAGGCGGATATGTTTATCCTTGAAACGCTGAATTTTGTTGTTGATATCTTAAAAGTGCCCTCGGTGCTGGTGGGGTTAATTGCCTTAATTGGCCTTGTCGCGCAGAAAAAAGCGTTTTCCGATGTGGTGAAAGGCACGATTAAAACTATTTTAGGTTTTATTGTACTGGGCGGCGGCGCAACGGTACTGGTCGGGTCTTTAAATCCACTTGGCGGAATGTTTGAACATGCGTTTAATATCCAGGGGATTATTCCAAATAACGAAGCGATTGTTTCCATCGCGCTGGAAAAATATGGGGCGTCTACGGCGCTGATCATGGCCTTTGGCATGGTGGCAAATATTGTGGTCGCCCGTTTTACCCGTCTGAAATACATCTTTCTGACAGGACACCATACGTTTTATATGGCCTGTATGATCGGCGTAATCCTGACGGTTGCCGGTTTTGACGGCGTTGGTCTCGTCTTTACCGGATCGCTGATTCTGGGGCTGGTGATGGCCTTTTTCCCGGCGCTGGCGCAGCGCTATATGAAGCGTATCACCGGCACTGATGATATCGCGTTTGGTCACTTCGGCACGCTGGGTTATGTGCTGTCCGGCTGGATCGGCAGCCTTTGTGGTAAAGGTTCCCGCTCTACCGAAGAGATGAACCTGCCTAAAAACTTAAGCTTCCTGCGCGACAGTTCGATCTCTATCTCTCTGACCATGATGATTATCTATCTGATCATGGCGGTGAGCGCGGGGCGTGAATATGTCGAGAGCACCTTCAGCGGCGGTCAGAACTACCTGGTCTACGCCATCATTATGGCGATCACCTTTGCGGCGGGCGTGTTCATCATCCTACAGGGCGTACGTCTGATTCTGGCGGAAATCGTACCGGCCTTTACCGGATTCTCAGAAAAACTGGTGCCGAACGCCCGCCCGGCGCTGGACTGCCCGGTCGTCTATCCGTATGCGCCTAACGCGGTGCTGATTGGCTTCCTGTTTAGCTTCCTCGGCGGCCTGGTCGGTCTGTTCCTGCTCGGACAGATGAAGCTGGTGCTGATCCTGCCGGGCGTGGTGCCGCACTTCTTTACCGGTGCGACGGCTGGCGTATTTGGTAATGCCACTGGCGGGCGGCGCGGCGCGATGATCGGCGCATTTGCCAACGGTCTGTTGATCACTTTCCTGCCCGTTCTGCTGCTGCCCGTGCTGGGGGCGATCGGCTTTGCGAATACGACCTTCTCAGACGCTGATTTCGGCGCAGTGGGGATTGTGCTGGGCAATCTGGCGCGCTACCTGTCGCCGCTTGCCATCACAGGGCTTGTTGTGGCGTTGTTCGTGCTGCTGGTGGCGTACAACGTGTTTGCGAAAAACAAATCTGCGGGGGGTAACACGCAGGAGAATACCGGAGCCAAATTATGAATGTGAATGAAGTTACTCAACTGGCGCGCGATATTCGCGTTGCCACTCTTAAGTCATTGACGCAGCTTGGCTTTGGCCACTACGGTGGCAGCATGTCGGTAGTGGAGACGCTGGCGGTGCTGTACGGCGCGGTGATGAAGATTGACCCGGCCGACCCCGACTGGCCGGAGCGCGATTACTTTGTGCTGTCTAAAGGTCATGCTGGCCCGGCGCTCTACAGCACGCTGGCGATTAAAGGTTACTTTCCGACAGAAGAACTGAACACGCTTAACCAGAACGGCACCCGTTTGCCGAGCCATCCAGACAGGTTAAAAACGCGCGGCGTGGATGCGACGACCGGTTCACTGGGGCAGGGGATCTCGATTGCCGGGGGGATGGCGCTGTCGCACAAACTTGCCGGGCGCCCGAATCGGGTATTTTGTATCGTCGGCGACGGCGAGCTGAATGAAGGGCAGTGCTGGGAAGCGTTTCAGTTTATCGCCCATCATCGCCTGAACAACCTGACGGTGTTTATCGACTGGAACAAGCAGCAGCTGGACGGCGAACTGGATGAGATTATTTGCCCGTTCGATCTGGAAGGGAAATTCCGCGCTTTCGGTTTTGATGTTGTCACCGTGAAAGGCGATGACATTGCCCGGCTGCTGGAGGTCGTTCAGCCGGTTCCGGCGGCGGATGCCCGTCCGCGCGTGGTGATCCTCGACAGTATTAAAGGACAGGGCGTGCCCTACCTGGAGCAATTAAGCAACTCCCACCACCTGCGTCTGACCGATGAGATGAAAAAGGCGCTTAACGAGACGATTCGCCAACTGGAGGCCGCGCATGATTAAGGTTGCACCCGCGGGACAAAAAGAGAGCATGGAAATGCGTAAAGTGTACGCCGGATTTGTGGCGGAGCAGATAGAGGCCGGAAGCCAGATTATCGCACTTGAGGCGGATCTCATGAGTTCTATGGCAATGGACGGCGTTGCGAGGGATTATCCTCAGCATGTGATCAACTGCGGCATTATGGAAGCCAATGTGATCGGCACTGCGGCAGGGCTATCTCTCACCGGACGCAAACCGTTTGTCCATACCTTCACCGCCTTTGCCAGCCGTCGCTGTTTTGATCAGCTGTTTATGTCACTCGATTACCAGCGCAACAACGTCAAGGTGATCGCGTCGGATGCCGGCGTGACTGCCTGCCATAACGGCGGCACCCATATGTCTTTTGAAGATATGGGCATTGTGCGCGGGCTGGTGCATTCGGTCGTGCTGGAAGTGACCGATGCCGTCATGTTTAAGGATATTTTGCGCCAGCTTATCGAGCTTGAGGGTTTTTACTGGGTTCGAACCATCCGCAAACAGGCCCCGAGCATTTATGCGCCGGGATCGACGTTCACCATCGGTAAAGGGAATGTTCTGCGTGAAGGCAGTGATATCACGCTGATTGCCAACGGCATTATGGTTGCCGAGGCGCTGGAGGCGGCGCGCCAGCTGGAGCAGGATGGCGTGAACGCGGCGGTTATCGATATGTTTACTCTCAAGCCTATCGACCGCATGCTGGTGAAAAATTACGCGGAGAAAACCGGGCGAATCGTCACCTGTGAAAACCACAGCATTCATAATGGACTTGGGTCGGCCGTGGCTGAAGTGCTGGTTGAAACGTGCCCGGTGCCCATGCGCCGCGTCGGCGTTAAAGAGCGTTATGGTCAGGTCGGAACGCAGGATTTCTTGCAGAAGGAGTATGGTTTGACCGCAGAGGCCATTGTGGAAGCGGCGAAAACGCTGCTGTAATAATGATGTGTTGTTGCCGGATGGCGCTACCGCTTATCCGGCCTACAATAACCTGACTCGTAGGCCGGATAAGACGCGCCAGCGTCGCCATCCGGCATTTTTGATCAATGGTATCCCATCAACTGCGCGCCGATAACCACCACGCTGGACATGATAAACAGCAACCCCAGCAGCGTCGCGCCAACCTTCAGCCAGTTGCGAAAATCGACCCGGCACACGCCTAATGTCGCCATTAACGATGCGGACGTTGGATAGATGATGTGACTGAAGCCATCGCCAAACTGGAAGGCCAGTACCGTAACCTGACGGTTTACGCCTACCAGATCGCCTAACGGAGCCAGAAGCGGCATTGTTAACGCCGCCTGACCGGAACCGGAGGTGACAAAGAAATTGAATACGGCCTGAAACAGCAGCATAAACCATGCGGCGACAGCGTTGTTCAGACCGCTAATGCCGTGAGCAATACTGTTCAACAGGGTATTTAACACGCTGGCGTCGCCCGCCTCGCCGTTGCCCACGAGCAATAAAATACCTTTGGCGAAGCCGACCAGCAAGGCCGGGGCAATCATCATTCTGGCGCCTTCGGTGAACGAGGAGGCCATGATGTTCACCGTCATACCGTTGAGGCGGAAAATAACCCCAATGATGCCGATGACCACGCCCATCGTGAAGAACTGGCTGGCAATCTCAGGAATAAACCACGCGTGAACAATCACTCCCCAGATAACCCAAATCATCACTCCGGTCAGCACAATCAGCACCAGCCAGTCGCCTGTGGTGAAAGGACGTTGGGCGATTTCGTCCTGCTTCTCACGAAAATAGCGATCGGATTCATGGACGCGCGACAGATGGGGATTCTTTTTCACCCGCGCGGCATAGGTCAGGGTAAAAAGAAGACCAATCAGCGTGGAAACGAACCACACAATAATGCGCAAGCCTGAGCCGGAAAGGACCGGTATGCCCGCAATCCCCTGCGCGACCACGACGCAAAACGGGTTCATCCATGAACTGGCAAAACCAATCTGGGTGGCGATATAGGTGACCAGTACGGTGGTAATGCTGTCATAGCCCAGGCGCACCATCAGTGGCGCGATAATAATCGCAAAGGCGACGGCCTCTTCCCCCATACCAAAAACCGCGCCGCCCAGTGAGAAGAGGATGAACAGCACCGGGATAAACAGCACCTCATTGCCGCGCGTATGGCGTATCAGCGCCAGAATACCGTTATCAATAGTGCCTGTACGCATGACGATGCCGAACGCGCCGCCGATCACCAGCATAAACATGATGATGCCGACGGCCGTGCCGAATTTAGAACCGGAGGTTAATCCTTCGAACGGGAAATTCATTAAGCCGGGTCTTTCATCGCCGGTTGTAAAGAGCTGGACGCGGTGATACTGCGCTTCACCGGCTTCGTTGGTGAGAATACGAAAAGAGTGGGGATCGACCACTTTGCGGGTTTTCGTCTGCCCGTCAACCTGATACTGCACCTCCTGGCTGTCGAACACTCCGACGGGAACAACCCAGGTGGCAAGACTGGTCAGAATGGCGACGAAAAAAATAATCACCAGCGTATCGGGCATCGCCCATTTTTTGGCAGGCCGCGATTGCGATTCTGTTACTGCGGACATAACACACTATCCCTGTTGCAAGGCAAAGAGATAATTATGCGAACAGAGGAATAGTTATTCATTGATACAGCGCAGCTAAGCGGGAAAATCGGATTTCGTTCATGCCGGTTCGGCGGGCATAAAAAATCTGGAAATAATCGCTATTTCCAGACCTTAGATATGAAGTGCTGGCCGGATAAGGACGCCTTAGCGTCGCTATCCGGCACACAAAGCAGATTACTGCTGTTGCTGTGAAGACTGAATCGCGGTCAGGGCGATGGTGTAGACGATATCATCTACCAGCGCGCCACGGGACAGGTCGTTCACCGGCTTGCGCATACCCTGTAGCATCGGCCCGATGGAGATCAGGTCGGCAGAACGCTGTACCGCTTTGTAGGTGGTGTTACCGGTGTTCAGATCCGGGAAGATGAACACGGTCGCGCGACCTGCAACCGGAGAGTTCGGCGCTTTGGATTTCGCAACATCAGCCATGACTGCGGCGTCGTATTGCAGCGGGCCGTCGATCATCAGGTCAGGACGTTTTTCCTGCGCCAGACGGGTCGCTTCACGCACTTTCTCTACGTCGCTGCCTGCGCCAGAGGTGCCGGTGGAGTAGGAGAGCATCGCAACGCGCGGTTCGATGCCGAAGGCAATTGCGGATTCCGCAGACTGGATGGCGATTTCAGCCAGCTGTTCTGCCGTCGGGTCCGGGTTGATCGCGCAGTCGCCGTAAACGTAAACCTGTTCCGGCAGCAGCATGAAGAACACGGAAGAGACCAGAGAGCTGCCCGGTGCTGTTTTGATCAGTTGTAGCGGCGGACGAATGGTGTTTGCCGTGGTGTGAACCGCACCGGAAACCAGACCGTCAACTTCATCCTGTTCCAGCATCAGCGTACCGAGAACCACGTTGTCTTCCAGCTGTTCGCGGGCGACGGTCTCGGTCATGCCTTTGCTCTTACGCAGCTCAACCAGACGAGCGACATAGCTTTCGCGAACCACTTCCGGGTCGACGATTTCAATACCAGCGCCCAGTTCTACGCCCTGAGAGGCGGCAACGCGGTTGATCTCTTCCGGGTTACCCAGCAGGACGCAAGTCGCGATGCCACGTTCAGCACAGATGGCTGCCGCTTTAACGGTACGCGGTTCGTCGCCTTCCGGCAGAACGACACGTTTACCGGCTTTACGCGCCAGCTCGGTCAGCTGGTAGCGGAATGCAGGTGGAGACAGACGACGGCTGCGCTCAGAGGTCGCGGTCAGGGATTCAATCCAGTCAGCGTTGATGTAGTTAGCAACGTATTCCTGAACTTTTTCGATACGCTCATGGTCATCAACCGGAACTTCCAGGTTGAAGCTCTGTAGGCTCAGAGAGGTCTGCCAGGTGTTGGTGTTCACCATGAATACCGGCAGGCCGGTTGCGAAAGCACGTTCGCACAGTTTAGAGATGCGCGCGTCCATTTCGTAGCCGCCGGTCAGCAGCAGAGCGCCGATTTCCACGCCGTTCATTGCCGCCAGACAAGCCGCAACCAGTACGTCAGGACGGTCAGCAGAAGTCACCAGCAGAGAACCCGCACGGAAGTGCTCCAGCATGTGCGGAATGCTGCGCGCGCAGAACGTGACAGACTTCACGCGACGGGTGTTGATATCGCCTTCGTTCACAACGGTAGCGTTCAGGTGACGCGCCATGTCGATTGCACGGGTTGCAATCAGATCGAAGCTCCACGGCACCGCGCCCAGAACCGGCAGCGGGCTGGATTCCTGGAGTTTAGCCGGATCGACTTTCACCACTTTCGCTTTGGAAGAGTCGTCGAAAATCTCAGACAGATCCGGGCGGGTACGGCCCTGCTCATCAACCGGTGCGTTCAGTTTGTTAACAATAACGCCGGTGATGTTGGTGTTTTTCGCGCCGCCGAAGCTGCTGCGAGTCAGTTCGATACGCTCATTCAGCTGTTCCGGGGTGTCGGTGCCCTGAGACATCACGAAGACGATTTCCGCATTCAGCGTTTTCGCGATTTCGTAGTTCAGAGACTGAGCGAACTGGTGTTTACGCGTCGGAACCAGGCCTTCAACCAGCACCACTTCCGCATCTTTGGTGTTCGCGTGATAGTTCGCGATGATCTCTTCCATCAGCACATCTTTCTGATTGCTGGACAGCAGAGATTCAACGTGGCTCATCTTCAGCGGTTCAGCCGCCGGGACAGACGAGTTTGCACGAACGATAGCGGTAGTCTGGTCTGGCGCATTGCCACCCGCGCGCGGTTGGGCGATTGGCTTAAAGACGCTCAGACGAACGCCTTTGCGTTCCATAGCACGGATGACGCCAAGGCTGACGCTGGTCAGGCCGACGCTGGTTCCGGTAGGGATCAGCATAATAATACGGGACACGGTTTATCCTCTTTCGTTACCGCCGGTTTCAGGCGGGTTACAAAACAGCACCGCCAGCTAGGCTGGCGGTGTAAAATCAGGCAGTCAGACGGCTCGCGTCTTGCGCGATAACCAGTTCTTCGTTGGTTGGGATAACCACCGCAGGACGGGTACCTTCTTTGTTGATGAAACCAGATTTGCCGAAACGGGCAGCCAGGTTACGTTCGTGATCGACTTCAAAGCCCAGCACGCCCAGTTTACCCAGAGACAGCTCACGCACCATCGCCGCGTTTTCACCGATACCGCCAGTGAAGACCACTGCGTCCAGACGACCTTCCATCAGCGCGGTGTAAGAGCCGATGTATTTCGCCAGACGGTGGCAGTATACGTCCATCGCACGTTTTGCATCTTCTTTAGCGGTGTAGTTGTCTTCAACATAACGGCAGTCGCTGGTGACTTCGGTCAGACCCAACAGACCTGATTCTTTGGTCAGCATTTTGTTGATCTGATCGATGTTCATGCCCAGGTTGTCATGCAGGAAGAAGATGATTGCCGGGTCGATGTCACCGGTACGGGTGCCCATCACCAGACCTTCCAGCGGGGTCAGACCCATAGAGGTGTCAACGCACTGGCCGTTGCGGATTGCAGAAACGGAACCACCGTTGCCCAGATGGCAGGTGATGATGTTCAGTTCTTCAACTGGCTTGTTCAGCATTTTTGCGGCTTCCTGAGTCACATAGTAGTGGCTGGTGCCGTGGAAACCGTAACGACGTACGCCGTGTTCTTTGTACAGGCTGTACGGCAGGGCATACAGGTAAGACTCTTCCGGCATGGTCTGATGGAACGCGGTGTCGAACACTGCAACGTTCTTTTCTTTCAGTTCCGGGAAGGATTTCAGCGCTTCAGTAATCCCGATCAGGTGAGCCGGGTTGTGCAGCGGAGCGAACGGCGCAGCGTCTTTGATGCCCTGGATAACGGAGTCATCAATGACCACGGAGCTGGTATACTTCTCGCCGCCGTGTACGATACGGTGACCAATTGCGGTCAACTGCGCAGACAGTTCTGGTTTTTGTGCCAGAATAGTATTAACAATAAAGTTCAGCGCTTCACTGTGAGCGGCGCCTGCACCTAAAGCCGCTTCTTGTTTATTGCCGTCCATTTTCCATTTGATACGTGCTTCAGGAAGATGGAAACATTCGGCTAAACCAGAAAGGTATTCTTCACCGTTCGCTGCATCGATGATTGCAAATTTCAGTGAGGAGCTACCGCAGTTCAGAACCAGTACTAACTTACTCGACATGGAAGTACCTATTTATGATACGTGGCTAAAAAAACGTCAGTGAGCCATAGAGCGTAACGCATGATGACGCTGACGTTTATGATTAACATCATGCGCAATAATCTTTTTCGGCATGATGGAAGAAATACCTTTGAGTCTATGCCATTTTGCGTATTTTTCAGCCAATGGCATACTATATGTAAATTTGACGACTCAATGATTTTGGACTACTGGCCTTAGAGGCCGACACAGGATACCTGATAGTGGGTATCAATGACAAAATGTTTTGAACGATGTCCCTTGCAGTTGTTGTTTTGCACAAATTTTTGAATTTTTATATGTGAAGTTGAGGTAAAGCCATGTCGACACCGGATAATCGCTCCGTGAATTTTTTTAGTTTGTTTCGCCGGGGGCAGCACTACGCAAAGACGTGGCCGATGGAAAAGCGCCTTGCGCCGGTCTTTGTTGAGAACCGCGTGATTCGTATGACGCGTTACGCCATTCGCTTTATGCCGCCGATCGCGGTGTTTACGCTGTGCTGGCAAATCGCGCTGGGCGGTCAGTTAGGCCCGGCGGTTGCCACAGCCCTGTTTGCGCTCAGTTTACCGATGCAAGGCATGTGGTGGCTGGGAAAACGCTCCGTTACGCCACTCCCGCCTTCCATCCTGAACTGGTTCTATGAGGTTCGGGGAAAATTGCAGGAAGCCGGGCAGGCGTTGTCGCCAGTAGAAGGCAAGCCGGATTACCAGGCATTAGCTGACACGCTTAAGCGCGCCTTCAAACAACTGGATAAAACTTTCCTTGATGATTTGTAATTGACCCCTGATTACGCATATAAAAGAAGGCATACCAATGCCTTCTTTTTTTGACCGCAGTAGAGTGATACAGGAGTCCCAAAATGGAAATGACCAACGCTCAACGTCTGATTTTGTCTAACCAGTACAAAATGATGACCATGCTCGACCCGACCAACGCCGAGCGTTATCGCCGTCTGCAAACGATCATTGAACGCGGCTACGGCTTGCAGATGCGTGAGCTGGATCGTGAGTTTGGCGAACTGAAGGAAGAAACCTGCCGCACGATTATCGATATCATGGAGATGTATCACGCCTTACATGTGTCCTGGACTAACCTGAAAGACGCGCAGACCATTGACGAGCGTCGCGTGACGTTCCTCGGGTTTGATGCCGCAACCGAAGCGCGTTATCTGGGCTACGTTCGCTTTATGGTGAACGTGGAAGGGCGCTATACCCACTTTGATGCCGGTACGCATGGCTTTAATGCCCAGACGCCGATGTGGGAAAAATACCAGCGTATGCTGAATGTCTGGCACTCCTGCCCGCGCCAGTATCACCTGAGCTCGAACGAAATTAATCAGATTATCAATGCCTGAGGGGGTGAGCGTGCAGTGCAAAGGCTTTCTGTTTGATCTGGATGGAACGTTGGTTGACTCCTTACCCGTTGTAGAGCGGACATGGTGCAACTGGGCCGATCGTTTTGGCCTCACGCATGATGAAGTGCTGAGCTTTATTCATGGCAAGCAGGCTATCACTTCTCTGCGACACTTCATGGCGGGAAAGCCGGAGGAGGAGATCGCCGCAGAGTTTACCCGTCTGGAACAGATAGAAGCGACGGATACGGCAGGGATTGTGGCGTTGCCGGGCGCGGTCGAATTGCTGAACCATCTCAATAAAGCCGGTATCCCCTGGGCTATCGTTACTTCAGGCTCGATGCCGGTTGCGCGGGCGCGCCATCAGGCGGCCGGCCTTCCTGCGCCAGAGGTGTTTGTTACCGCTGAACGCGTGAAACGCGGCAAACCGGAACCGGATGCCTATCTGCTGGGCGCCCAACTGCTCGGCCTCTCGCCGCAGGAATGCGCGGTGGTGGAAGACGCGCCTGCCGGGATTCTCTCCGGGCTGGCCGCCGGGTGTCATGTCATTGCGGTCAATGCGCCTGAGGACACGCCCCGCATTGCGGACGTCGATTTTGCCCTGAGCAGCCTTGAGCACATTTCCGTGACCAAACAGCCCAACGGAAACGTGGTCGTTCTTAGAAATACCTGAACATGATTTAGCCCCGCATTGTTGGGGCTTTTTTATGGCAGAATCAGTCCATCCCTCTCATTTAACAAGGATATGTTGTGAACGGTGAATTGATATGGGTTCTCTCCTTACTGGCGATTGCCGTTATCTTGTTTGCGACGGGCAAAGTGCGCATGGACGCGATTGCTTTGCTGGTCATTGTCGCCTTTGTTCTGAGTGGAACATTGAGCATCTCAGAGGCCTTTTCCGGCTTCAGCGATCCTAACGTTGTTCTGATTGCCGCCTTGTTCATTATCGGCGACGGTCTGGTGCGTACCGGCGTCGCGACGGTCATGGGCGCCTGGCTGGTGAAAATGGCCGGTAGCAGCGAAGTCAAAATGCTGGTGCTGCTGATGATCACCGTTGCCGGGCTTGGCGCGTTTATGAGTTCAACCGGCGTGGTCGCGATTTTCATCCCGGTGGTGTTAAGCGTTTCTATGCGTATGCAGACCTCGCCTTCACGCCTGATGATGCCGCTCAGTTTTGCCGGTCTTATCAGCGGCATGATGACGCTGGTGGCGACGCCGCCCAACCTGGTGGTGAACAGTGAACTGCTGCGCGAAGGGCTGCACGGTTTTAGCTTCTTTAGCGTCACGCCGATTGGGCTGGTGGTGCTGTTCCTCGGCATTATCTACATGCTGGTGATGCGCTTTATGTTGAAAGGGGATGATGCGTCGCAGCAGCGTGATGGCTGGAAGCGTCGCGCCTTTCGCGATTTAATCAAAGAGTACCGTCTGACCGGTCGCGCTCGTCGGCTTGCCATTCGCCCAGGTTCGCCGATGGTCGGCCAGCGTCTGGATGACCTTAAGCTGCGTGAGCGCTATGGCGCGAACGTGATCGGCGTTGAACGCTGGCGGCGCTTTCGGCGCGTTATTGTTAACGTCAATGGGGTGTCGGAATTTCGCGCCCGCGATGTGTTACTGATCGATATGTCTGCCGCAGAGGTGGATCTCCGGGAATTTTGCAGCGAGCAACTGCTGGAGCCGATGGTTTTACGCGGCGAGTATTTTTCCGATCAGGCGCTGGACGTGGGGATGGCGGAAATCTCCCTGATTCCCGAATCGGAACTGATTGGCAAATCGGTGCGCGAGATCGGTTTTCGTACGCGCTATGGCCTGAATGTCGTCGGTCTGAAGCGTGACGGCGTGGCAATCGAAGGGTCGCTTGCGGATGAAGCGCTGTTAATGGGCGACATTATTCTGGTGGTGGGAAACTGGAAGTTGATTGGTCAACTGGCGAAGCAGGGCCGTGACTTCGTGGTGCTGAATATGCCTGTGGAAGTGAGCGATGCCTCCCCGGCGCACAGCCAGGCGCCGCATGCGATCTTCTGTCTGGTGCTGATGGTTGCGCTGATGCTGACCGATGAGATCCCTAACCCGATCGCGGCAATCATTGCTTGCCTGCTGATGGGGAAATTCCGCTGTATTGATGCAGAAAGCTCCTACAAAGCGATTCACTGGCCGAGCATTATCCTGATTGTCGGGATGATGCCTTTTGCGCTGGCGTTGCAAAAGACCGGCGGCGTTGATCTGGTCGTT
This sequence comes from Citrobacter sp. CK198, assembly GCF_030333295.1. Lineage (NCBI taxonomy): Bacteria > Pseudomonadati > Pseudomonadota > Gammaproteobacteria > Enterobacterales > Enterobacteriaceae > Citrobacter > Citrobacter sp. CK198. The sequence continues at coordinate 286,991 of NZ_JAOWGE010000034.1, forward strand.
AAAGGATTGATGGATGTCGGCGGCGGTTATGGCCCCTATATGATGCTGGCATGTCTGTTTGTGCTGTGCGCCACCATCGGGCTGTTTATTTCCAATACCGCGACCGCCGTGCTGATGGCGCCGATAGCCCTTGCGGCAGCGAAGTCGATGGGGGTGTCACCGTATCCTTTCGCGATGGTGGTGGCAATGGCGGCGTCGGCGGCGTTCATGACGCCGGTCTCCTCGCCGGTAAACACGCTGGTTTTGGGGCCGGGGAACTACAGTTTTAGCGACTTTGTTAAGATTGGGGTGCCGTTTACGATAATCGTTATGGCGGTATGCGTGGTGATGATCCCGGTGCTGTTTCCGTTTTGATTTTTTGCCGGATGGCGCTATTCGCTTATCCGGCCTACAAATGTAGCAGTAGGTCGGATAAGACGTTTACGTCGCCATCCGGCAAAACGATTTATAGCGGCGAATCCTGGCTGATTTCATCCAGCGAGAGGTGAAAACTGGGCACAAACACCGCCATAAAATAGTCCATCTCTTCGCTGCGGCGCGACGCCAGGGTTTTTTCCAGTCGCGTTTTTGCCAGCAGGAATTCATTATTGCCCGCCGATAACTCTTCCAGACACTTCAGATAGGCGCAAAGCGCGTCGGCTTGCTTCACAACCGATTTCTCTTCTTCGCTGTAAGCATGCTCGTCGATCAGCGGTGCAAAAATATCGCGCAGTTCGTCAGGAACCATATCCACCAGTTTTTGCTGAGCAATTTTCTCAATCGCTTTGTATTCCTGCGCGATTTGCGAATTGAAGTATTTCACCGGGGTCGGGAGATCGCCGGTCAACACTTCAGAGGCATCGTGGTACATCGCCAGTAGCGCGATACGCTCGGCATTGACCTGGCCGCCGAATTTGCGATTTTTGATAGCGGCAAGCGCGTGGGCGACCATCGCCACCTGCAAACTGTGTTCGGAGACGTTTTCGGTGCGCACGTTGCGCATCAATGGCCAGCGGTTAATCAGTTTCAGGCGGGAGAGGTGGGCAAAAAAATGGCTCTGCTTCATAGTGACCTTTTCATGATGACAACCTGAGGGTCATTGTGCGCAGAGAAGGCCATCGGATGCAAATACTCGTCTTTCTCACGTTGCATCCGACGGCCAGTTTACGGTTACAGCTGATGATACCCTGACAGGAAGCGCCCGAATTTACTCAGCGACATTTCGATGTCGTCAATACGAGGCAGCGTTACAATGCGGAAGTGATCCGGCCAGGGCCAGTTGAACGCGGTTCCCTGCACCAGCAGCACTTTTTCCTGCAACAGGAAGTCGAGCACCATCTTCTGGTCATCGTGGATGTTAAAGCGCTTCGCATCTATTTTCGGGAACATATACAGTGCGCCGCGCGGTTTCACGCAGGAAACGCCCGGAATATCGTTAATCAGCTCCCACGCACGGTTACGTTGTTCATACAAACGCCCGCCCGGCATGATGAATTCGCTAATACTCTGGTAGCCGCCCAGCGCCGTCTGGATCGCGTGCTGCGCCGGAACGTTGGCGCACAGACGCATTGACGCCAGCATCTCCAGCCCTTCAATGTAGCCTTTGGCGTGTTTTTTCGGCCCATTCAGCACCATCCAGCCCTGGCGGAATCCGGCGACGCGATAGGTTTTGGACAGCCCGTTGAACGTAATGGTCAGCAGATCCGGCGCCAGCGCGGCGATAGAATGATGCTCAGCGTCGTCGTAGAGGATCTTGTCGTAAATCTCATCGGCGAAAATGATCAGATTATGTTGACGGGCAATCTCAACGATCTCCATCAGCAGCTCTTTGGAGTAAACCGCGCCGGTTGGGTTATTCGGGTTGATTATCACAATGCCACGGGTACGCGGCGTGATTTTGGCGCGGATGTCGTCGAGATCCGGGAACCAGTCAGAAGATTCATCGCAAAGATAGTGTACCGCTTTGCCGCTGGAGAGCGAGACTGCCGCTGTCCACAGCGGGTAATCCGGCGCGGGAACCAGCATTTCGTCCCCGCTGTTCAGCAACGCCTGCATTGCCTGCACGATCAATTCGGATACGCCGTTACCAATATAGATATCTTCTACGGTGACGTCGCGCATGCCGCGCGCCTGGTAATGCTGCATGATCGCTTTGCGTGCGGAATACAGACCCTTTGAATCGCAATACCCCTGCGCCGTTGGCAAATTGCGGATGACATCGACCAGGATCTCATCAGGCGCTTCAAACCCAAAAGGGGCGGGGTTGCCGATGTTCAGTTTCAGAACTTTATTGCCTTCTTCTTCCAGGCGTTTCGCTTCTTTCAGAACAGGGCCGCGGATGTCATAACAGACATTTTCTAGTTTGCTGGATTTTTCAATGGGGGACATGAATCTTGACCTTTTTAGCTGTTATCGCCACTCCCTGCCGTGGAAGTCAGCACGGAACAATGTACTCCCACAGCGGTGAGTTTTGAAGGGTCAGCAGTAGAAGATTTTGCTCAGGCTTAGTGTGGGATTGTGCTGTTAAGTCCTGCTTTAATGCCATTTCTTCGGTTTTTATTACTGCTTTTATTTGTTTTATTGGTTTTTTATTTTTAGTATCAGGCTTTTGTGTGGTTGTATGTTTTGTTAAAAAATAGTCTAAACTCAGGGAGGAAAGTGTTAGCGGCGTCAGCATAACTCAATTATCAGGAAAATACTGAATGCTTTTACGAAACTACTGTTATCGCCATGATCTGTAAACGTTAGGGTGTAAATCTATTGTTAAGTAGAATTAATGAGTAGTGGCGATCTTAATTAATTATTATTTAATATTTAAAAAGCACCTGCTGGTGAGATTAATAATACATAATTTTCTTAGTTAAGATAACATAATCACGCTTCAGATTATTCGTATTAAGGCTTATAAATATAGTGGTTTTGGGTTAAGATAAGCCCCAGGAAATGGTGCGCAGTCTGCGTTGTCTGCTAATTTTTATGACGAGCATCTATAACTAACTTGTTGCTCAGTAGGCTTTTTTTGTGTCGGTAAATGTCCGTTAACTTCTTTTACATTTACAAAATTACACGTTTATCCTTAGCAGAATTCCGTTGTTACCTAAAAAGGTATGCGTCTTCTCCTCGATATATCCCTGGTAATGACCTCTGGGATTATTCGAAAAGAAAGGAGAAGAGGTTGTTAGCAGCACCAAATACATTTTTACTTTCACTTGGTTACGCAAGTGAAACGGCGAGGGAAGCACATTACAAATGGAATTGTTTGTTTATGAACACACAGCATTAACCAGGTCAGCATGGTATGACCCGCCAGTAAGTGAAAAATTATGATAAATGCAAATCGTCCGATAATTAACCTCGACCTCGATCTGCTGAGAACGTTTGTTGCTGTTGCCGATCTGAACACGTTCGCCGCTGCGGCGGCGGCGGTATGTCGTACTCAGTCTGCGGTGAGCCAGCAAATGCAGCGTCTTGAGCAGCTTGTGGGCAAGGAGTTGTTCGCCCGTCATGGTCGTAACAAGCTGTTGACTGAACACGGTATTCAGCTTCTGGGTTACGCCAGAAAAATCCTGCGCTTTAATGATGAGGCGTGCTCATCATTGATGTTTAGCAATCTTCAGGGCGTATTAACAATTGGCGCTTCTGATGAATCCGCCGATACGATATTGCCTTTCCTGCTCAATCGGATCAGTTCGGTTTACCCGAAGCTTGCTCTGGATGTGAGGGTGAAACGTAACGCCTTTATGGTGGATATGCTGAAATCGCAGGAAGTGGATTTGATTGTCACTACGCACCGTCCGGGATCTTTCGAGTTCCTGAACCTGCGCACATCGCCGACACACTGGTATTGCGCGGCGGAATATGTGTTACAGAAGGGGGAACCGATCCCGCTGGTGTTGTTAGACGATCCCAGCCCGTTCCGCGATATCGTATTAGCGACGTTGAATGCGGCGAATATTCCCTGGCGCCTTGCCTATGTGGCCTCAACGTTAGCGGCGGTACGCGCGGCCGTAAAAGCCGGACTGGGGATCACCGCGCGACCGGTCGAGATGATGAGCCCGGATTTACGCGTGCTCGGCGCTGCGGATGGATTACCGCCGTTGCCAGACACGGAATACTTACTGTGTCGCGATCCATCAGGCCAGAACGAACTGGCGCAGGTTATCTATCAGGCGATGGACAGTTACCAAAACCCCTGGCAATACAGTCAGTTTACTCCCGAAGGAGGAGACGATTCGCTGATGGTTGAAGGTGACTTTGAGTAGCCAGTCACAAAAAAAACGTTATAAAATGTAAGTGTAAAAAAGGGCCGCTGATGCTGAAAAAACATCCAGCGGTTCTTTTTTTATACAATTTACCGGCGTTTCGGACGTAAATGCGGGAAAAAGCCTAAAAAATCAGTAAGTAGTCATTAACCTGTTAATTTGGATGAAAAATAGGCACTGACGGTCTGGTTTTGTTTCCATGTTAAAAAACTAGAGAAATTGTTGCTGTTTTTTATGGCGGATTAACAAAAGCGTGTCACAGATCAAGAAAATACTCCCATTTAGGGGGAGGCATCTGCGTAAAATCCTGTCAAAATAGGAGTGTATTATCTCATTTACTTCACAACGGACACGATTCAACAACATTAAATTCGGGCTGGTGATGCGATCGAAATCAGTCAAAATGGCATTAAATGTTAATGGTGTTGGGTCGATGTAAATTAATGTGAGGAAACTTTTGTTAAAGTTGACAAAAGGTTATAGAAAGGAGTAAAAAACCACATCAATTAGCTGTTTAATCATTTTCTACAGTGATTGTAAGGTTTTTTTTATTCCTCCCCATGAATCGATGTGGCGTTCATCTGCCGAAAAGAGCAGAGAATTTGGCGCTACTTTTGATGAGTAAGCAATGAGTATGTCAACATCCACTGAAATCATCGCTCATCACTGGGCATTCGCTATCTTTCTTATTATTGCCATTGGCCTGTGCTGCCTGATGCTCGTCGGCGGTTGGTTTTTAGGCGGTCGCGCACGCGCGAGGTCGAAAAACACCCCGTTTGAATCAGGTATCGACTCGGTCGGCTCCGCCCGCTTACGCCTGTCTGCCAAGTTTTACCTGGTAGCCATGTTCTTCGTTATCTTCGACGTTGAAGCGCTGTATCTGTTCGCATGGTCGACCTCTATCCGTGAAAGCGGTTGGGTAGGCTTTGTGGAAGCTGCAATTTTTATTTTTGTGTTACTGGCTGGTCTGGTTTATCTGGTGCGTATTGGCGCGCTGGACTGGACGCCCGCGCGTTCACGCCGCGAGCGTATGAACCCGGAAACGAACAGTATCGCTAATCGTCAACGCTAACCGCGAGGCATTAAGATGGATTATACGCTCACCCGCATAGATCCCAACGGTGAGAATGACCGTTACCCCCTGCAAAAACAGGAGATCGTAACCGACCCCCTGGAGCAAGAAATCAACAAAAGCGTGTACATGGGCAAGCTCGAACATGCGCTGCATGACATGGTTAACTGGGGTCGTAAGAATTCAATTTGGCCGTATAACTTCGGCCTTTCCTGCTGCTATGTCGAGATGGTGACCTCTTTTACCGCCGTGCATGACGTGGCGCGCTTCGGCGCGGAAGTACTGCGTGCTTCGCCGCGTCAGGCCGACCTGATGGTGGTAGCGGGAACATGCTTTACCAAGATGGCGCCTGTCATTCAGCGTTTGTATGACCAGATGCTGGAGCCGAAGTGGGTGATTTCCATGGGGGCATGCGCTAACTCTGGCGGTATGTACGATATTTATTCGGTTGTGCAGGGCGTTGATAAATTTATCCCGGTAGATGTGTATATCCCGGGCTGCCCGCCGCGCCCTGAAGCGTACATGCAGGCGCTGATGTTGTTGCAGGAATCTATTGGCAAAGAACGTCGTCCGCTCTCCTGGGTGGTTGGCGATCAGGGCGTTTATCGCGCCAATATGCAGTCAGAGCGCGAACGTAAACGCGGCGAACGCATTGCAGTAACGAATCTACGTACACCAGACGAGATTTAATTTGCGCCTGTCGGCAGCAGACTTCACTTCGCTTATCACTACATAAATAACGCGAAGCACTGCCGACTACCACGGACCATTTGCAATGGTGAACAATATGACCGACTTAACCGCGCAAGACGCTGTATGGCAAACCCGGGATCATCTGGATGACCCGGTCATTGGCGAACTGCGCAACCGTTTTGGGCCGGATGCCTTTACCGTTCAGGCGACCCGCACCGGGGTACCCGTTGTTTGGGTCAAGCGTGAACAATTACTGGAAGTTGGCGATTTCTTAAAGAAACTGCCGAAACCTTACGTCATGCTGTTTGACTTACACGGCATGGACGAGCGTCTGCGCACGCACCGCGACGGATTACCCGCTGCGGATTTTTCCGTTTTCTACCACCTGATCTCAATAGACCGCAATCGCGACATCATGCTCAAGGTGGCATTGTCTGAAAACGACCTGCATGTGCCGACGTTTACCAAACTCTTCCCGAACGCCAACTGGTACGAGCGTGAAACCTGGGAGATGTTTGGCATCACGTTTGACGGCCACCCGCACCTGACGCGTCTGCTGATGCCGCCGACCTGGGAAGGGCATCCGCTGCGTAAAGACTACCCGGCGCGCGCCACCGAATTCGATCCGTTTGAGCTGACCAAAGCCAAGCAGGATCTGGAGATGGAAGCGCTGACCTTCAAACCGGAAGACTGGGGGATGCAACGCGGCACCGAAAACGAGGACTTTATGTTCCTCAACCTCGGTCCGAACCACCCGTCCTCACACGGCGCATTCCGTATCGTTCTTCAGCTTGACGGCGAAGAAATTGTCGACTGCGTGCCTGACATCGGCTACCACCACCGTGGCGCTGAGAAAATGGGCGAACGCCAGTCCTGGCACAGCTACATTCCGTATACCGACCGTATCGAATACCTCGGCGGCTGCGTCAACGAAATGCCGTACGTACTGGCGGTAGAAAAACTGGCGGGTATTACCGTACCGGATCGCGTAAACGTGATTCGCGTTATGCTCTCCGAACTGTTCCGCATTAACAGCCACCTGCTGTACATCTCGACGTTTATTCAGGACGTCGGCGCGATGACCCCGGTCTTCTTCGCCTTTACCGACCGTCAGAAAATTTACGATGTGGTGGAAGCAATCACCGGTTTCCGTATGCACCCGGCCTGGTTCCGTATCGGCGGCGTCGCGCACGACCTGCCGCGCGGCTGGGATCGCCTGCTGCGCGATTTCCTGGACTGGATGCCGAAGCGTCTGGACTCCTACGAGAAAGCGGCGCTGCGCAACACCATCCTGAAAGGGCGTTCCCAGGGCGTTGCCGCTTACGGCAAGAAAGAAGCGCTGGACTGGGGCTGTACAGGCGCCGCGCTGCGTGCAACCGGTATTGATTTCGACGTGCGTAAATCACGTCCGTACTCTGGCTACGAGAACTTTGACTTTGAAATCCCGGTTGGCGGCGGCGTGTCCGACTGCTATACCCGCGTGATGCTGAAAGTCGAAGAGCTGCGTCAGAGTTTGCGCATCCTTGAGCAGTGCCTCAATAACATGCCGGAAGGCCCGTTCAAAGCGGATCACCCGCTGACGACGCCGCCGCCGAAAGAGCGCACGCTGCAACATATCGAAACCCTGATCACCCACTTCCTGCAAGTGTCGTGGGGCCCGGTCATGCCTGCGAATGAATCCTTCCAGATGGTAGAGGCGACCAAGGGTATTAACAGTTACTACCTGACCAGCGATGGCAGCACCATGAGTTACCGTACTCGTATCCGTACCCCGAGCTATGCGCATTTGCAGCAGATTCCGGTGGCGGTACGCGGCAGCCTGGTGTCTGACCTGATCGTTCATTTAGGTAGTATCGATTTTGTTATGTCAGATGTGGACCGCTAATTATGCACGAGAATCAACAACCACAAACCGAGGCTTTTGAGCTGAGTGCGGCAGAGCGTGAAGCCATTGAGCACGAGAAGCACCACTACGAAGACCCGCGTGCGGCGTCCATTGAAGCGCTGAAAATCGTACAGAAGCAGCGTGGCTGGGTGCCGGATGGCGCGATCTACGCGATCGCCGACGTGCTGGGTATTCCGGCGAGCGATGTCGAAGGCGTCGCTACATTCTACAGCCAGATCTTCCGCCAGCCGGTCGGTCGCCATGTGATCCGTTACTGTGACAGCGTGGTGTGCCATATCACCGGTTATCAGGGGATCCAGGCCGCGCTGGAGAAAAAACTCAATATCAAGCCGGGGCAGACGACCTTTGACGGTCGCTTTACGCTGCTGCCGACCTGTTGCCTGGGGAACTGCGACAAAGGGCCGAACATGATGATTGATGAGGATACTCACAGCCATCTGACCCCGGAAGCCATTCCCGAACTACTGGAGCGGTATAAATGAAAAACGTTATCCGTACTCCCGAAACGCATCCGCTGACCTGGCGTCTGCGCGATGACAAGCAGCCGGTATGGCTGGACGAATACCGTAGTAAAAACGGCTACGAAGGCGCGCGTAAAGCGCTGACCGGGCTGTCTCCTGACGAGATCGTCAATCAGGTGAAAGACGCTGGCCTGAAAGGGCGCGGCGGCGCGGGCTTCTCCACCGGTCTGAAGTGGAGCCTGATGCCGAAAGATGAATCCATGAACATCCGTTACCTGCTGTGTAACGCCGATGAAATGGAGCCGGGCACCTATAAAGACCGTCTGCTGATGGAGCAACTGCCGCACCTGCTGGTGGAAGGTATGTTGATCTCCGCCTTTGCCCTGAAAGCGTACCGTGGCTACATCTTCCTGCGTGGCGAATACATCGAGGCGGCTGTGCATCTGCGCCGCGCAATCGCGGAAGCGACCGAAGCCGGTCTGCTCGGCAAAAACATCATGGGCACCGGTTTCGACTTCGAACTGTTTGTCCACACCGGGGCAGGGCGTTACATCTGCGGTGAAGAAACCGCGTTGATTAACTCCCTCGAAGGTCGTCGCGCCAACCCGCGCTCCAAGCCGCCGTTCCCGGCAAGCTCCGGCGTATGGGGCAAGCCGACCTGCGTCAACAACGTGGAAACGCTGTGTAACGTCCCGGCGATCCTCGCGAACGGCGTGGAGTGGTATCAGAACATTTCGAAGAGCAAAGATGCGGGCACCAAGCTGATGGGCTTCTCCGGTCGCGTGAAAAATCCGGGACTGTGGGAACTGCCGTTCGGCACTACCGCGCGTGAGATCCTCGAAGATTACGCCGGTGGCATGCGCGATGGCCTGAAATTCAAAGCCTGGCAGCCAGGCGGCGCGGGAACCGACTTCCTGACCGAAGCGCACCTCGACCTGCCGATGGAATTTGAAAGCATCGGTAAAGCGGGCAGTCGTCTGGGTACGGCGCTGGCGATGGCCGTTGACCACGAAATTGGCATGGTGTCGCTGGTGCGTAACCTGGAAGAGTTTTTTGCGCGTGAATCGTGCGGCTGGTGTACGCCGTGCCGCGACGGTCTGCCGTGGAGTGTAAAAATTCTGCGTGCGCTGGAACGCGGCGAAGGCCAGCCTGGGGATATCGAGACACTTGAGCAACTGTGTCGTTTCCTCGGGCCGGGTAAAACCTTCTGTGCGCATGCACCAGGCGCGGTCGAACCGTTGCAGAGCGCCATTAAATATTTCCGCGAAGAATTCGAAGCTGGCATCAAGCAGCCGTTCAGCAATACCCATGTGATTGGTGGTATACAGCCGAACCTGCTGAAAGAGCGCTGGTAATTGCGGGCTTACCCCTGCATCGCGATAAGTCATTCGATTAACGCTTAGTCCCTGACTAAGCCAACTGGAAGCATGCTGACTATGGCTACGATTCATGTAGACGGCAAAGAATATGAGGTCAACGGCGCAGACAACCTGCTACAGGCATGTCTGTCCCTCGGCCTTGATATTCCGTACTTTTGCTGGCACCCGGCGCTGGGTAGCGTCGGTGCTTGCCGCCAGTGTGCGGTGAAGCAATATCAAAACGCGGAAGATACGCGTGGTCGCCTGGTGATGTCTTGTATGACGCCTGCCACCGACGGCACCTTTATTTCTATTGATGACGAAGAAGCGAAACAGTTCCGCGAAAGCGTGGTGGAATGGTTAATGACCAACCACCCGCACGATTGTCCGGTCTGTGAAGAGGGCGGTAACTGCCACCTTCAGGATATGACCGTGATGACGGGCCACAACTTCCGTCGTTACCGTTTCACTAAGCGTACTCACCGCAACCAGGATTTGGGGCCGTTCATCTCTCACGAAATGAACCGCTGCATCGCCTGCTACCGCTGCGTGCGTTACTACAAAGACTACGCAGACGGCGCGGATCTGGGCGTATATGGCGCGCATGACAACGTCTACTTCGGTCGTCCTGAAGACGGTACGCTTGAAAGCGAATTCTCCGGCAACCTGGTGGAAATCTGCCCGACCGGCGTATTCACCGACAAAACGCACTCCGAGCGTTATAACCGTAAGTGGGACATGCAGTTTGCGCCAAGCATCTGCCAGCAGTGCTCCCTCGGTTGTAACACCAGCCCGGGCGAGCGCTACGGCGAACTGCGTCGTATCGAGAACCGTTACAACGGGACCGTTAACCACTACTTCCTCTGCGACCGTGGTCGTTTCGGTTATGGTTATGTGAACCTGAAAGACAGGCCTCGTCAGCCGATTCAGCGTCGTGGCGATGACCTGATCACCCTCAACGCCGAGCAGGCGATGCAGGGCGCGGCGGATATTCTGCGTCAGTCGAAGAAAGTGATCGGCATCGGTTCTCCGCGCGCCAGCGTTGAGAGCAACTTCGCGCTGCGTGAACTGGTGGGCGCGGATAACTTCTATACCGGTATCGCTCAGGGCGAGCAGGAACGTCTGCAACTGGCGCTGAAAGTGCTGCGCGAAGGCGGCATTCATACTCCGGCGCTGCGTGACATCGAATCTTACGATGCGGTACTGGTGCTGGGCGAAGATATTACCCAGACCGGCGCGCGCGTTGCGCTGGCGGTTCGCCAGGCGGTGAAAGGCAAAGCGCGTGAAATGGCGGCGGCCCAGAAAGTGGCCGACTGGCAGATTGCGGCCATCCTCAACATCGGCCAGCGCGCTAAGCATCCGCTGTTTGTGACCAACGTTGACAACACCCGTCTGGACGACATCGCGGCATGGACTTACCGTGCGCCGGTGGAAGATCAGGCGCGTTTAGGCTTTGCCATCGCTCATGCGCTGGACGACAGCGCACCGGTGGTCGACGGCATCAGCAGCGATTTGCAGAACAAAATCGACGTCATCGTTCAGGCGCTGGCTGGTGCGAAGAAACCACTGATTATCTCCGGCACCAACGCCGGTAGCGCGGAAGTGATTCAGGCGGCCGCCAACGTGGCGAAAGCGCTGAAAGGCCGTGGTTCGGATGTCGGCATCACCATGATTGCCCGTTCGGTCAACAGCATGGGGCTGGGCATGATGGGCGGCGGTTCGCTGGACGACGCGTTGACCGAACTGGAAACCGGTCGTGCCGACGCTGTCGTGGTGCTGGAAAACGATCTGCACCGTCATGCAAGCGCCGTTCGTGTAAATGCCGCGCTGGCAAAAGCGCCGCTGGTGATGGTGGTCGACCATCAACGCACGGCGATTATGGAGAATGCGCATCTGGTGCTCTCCGCCGCAAGTTTTGCGGAAAGCGACGGTACGGTCATCAACAACGAAGGCCGCGCGCAGCGTTTCTTCCAGGTTTATGACCCGGCCTATTACGACAGCAACACCGTGATGCTGGAAAGCTGGCGCTGGCTGCACTCGCTGCACAGCACCGTGCAGAACCGCGAGGTGGACTGGACGCAACTGGACCACGTTATTGACGCCGCGATCGCCGCAATGCCGCAACTGGCGGGCATTAAAGATGCCGCGCCGGACGCGACCTTCCGCATTCGCGGGCAGAAACTGGCGCGTGAGCCGCACCGTTACAGCGGTCGTACCGCGATGCGCGCTAACATCAGCGTTCACGAGCCGCGTCAGCCGCAGGATAAAGACACCATGTTCGCCTTCTCAATGGAAGGGAACAACCAGCCGGGCGCGCCGCGTTCGCAGATTCCGTTTGCCTGGGCGCCAGGCTGGAACTCCCCGCAGGCGTGGAACAAGTTCCAGGATGAAGTGGGCGGCAAACTGCGTCATGGCGATCCGGGCGTGCGTTTGATTGAAGCATCTGAAAACGGTCTTGATTACTTCACTACCGTTCCGGCCAGCTTCCAGGCACAGGATGGTCAGTGGCGTATCGCGCCGTACTATCACCTGTTTGGCAGTGACGAAATGTCGCAGCGCTCTCCGGTCTTCCAGAGCCGTATGCCGCAACCGTACATCAAACTCAACCCGGCTGATGCCGCGAAGTTGGGCGTGAATGCGGGAACGCGCGTTTCCTTCAGCTACGACGGCAATACGGTAACGCTGCCGGTTGAAATCGCTGAAGGCTTAACGGCAGGGCAGGTCGGATTGCCGATGGGTATGCCTGGCATCGCGCCGGTTCTGGCGGGCGGTCGTCTTGAGAATCTGCAGGAGGCGCAACAATGAGTTGGATTACACCGGATCTGATCGAGATCCTGCTGAGCATTCTCAAAGCGGTGGTGATCCTGCTGGTGGTGGTCACCTGCGGGGCATTCATGAGCTTTGGCGAACGTCGTCTGCTGGGTCTGTTCCAGAACCGTTATGGGCCAAACCGCGTTGGCTGGGGCGGTTCGCTCCAGCTGGTCGCGGACATGATCAAAATGTTCTTTAAAGAGGACTGGATCCCGAAATTCTCGGATCGCGTCATCTTTACCCTGGCGCCGATGATCGCTTTTACCTCGCTGCTGCTGGCGTTCGCTATCGTTCCGGTTAGCCCGACCTGGGTTGTCGCTGACCTGAACATCGGGATTCTGTTCTTCCTGATGATGGCGGGTCTGGCGGTGTATGCGGTGCTGTTCGCCGGTTGGTCGAGCAACAACAAATACTCGCTGCTGGGGGCGATGCGTGCATCAGCACAAACGCTCAGCTACGAAGTGTTCCTCGGGCTTTCCCTGATGGGCGTGGTGGCGCAGGCCGGTTCATTTAATATGACCGACATCGTCAACAACCAGGCTGATATCTGGAACGTTATTCCGCAGTTCTTTGGTTTTGTCACCTTTGCCATCGCGGGCGTGGCGGTGTGTCACCGTCATCCGTTTGACCAGCCGGAAGCCGAGCAGGAACTGGCCGATGGTTATCACATTGAATATTCCGGTATGAAATTCGGTCTGTTCTTCGTGGGGGAATACATCGGTATCGTTACTATCTCCGCGCTGATGGTGACGCTGTTCTTCGGTGGCTGGCATGGCCCGTTCTTACCGCCATTCATCTGGTTCGCGCTGAAAACCGCGTTCTTTATGATGATGTTCATTTTGATTCGTGCGTCGTTACCGCGTCCTCGTTATGACCAGGTAATGTCCTTCGGCTGGAAAGTCTGCCTGCCGTTGACGCTCATCAACTTGCTGGTAACGGCGGCTGTCATTCTCTGGCAGGCGCAATAAGGGGCACAAAGACCATGACCTTAAAAGAATTGTTAGTAGGCTTCGGCACCCAGGTACGCAGTATCTGGATGATCGGCCTGCATGCGTTCGCGAAACGCGAAACGCAGATGTACCCGGAAGAGCCGGTCTATCTACCGCCTCGTTACCGTGGCCGTATCGTGCTGACGCGCGACCCGGACGGCGAGGAGCGTTGCGTTGCCTGTAACCTGTGTGCGGTAGCCTGCCCGGTAGGCTGTATCTCGCTGCAAAAAGCAGAGATGAAAGATGGTCGCTGGTATCCTGAGTTTTTCCGTATCAACTTCTCACGCTGCATTTTCTGCGGCCTGTGCGAAGAAGCCTGTCCGACGACGGCCATTCAGCTCACCCCCGATTTTGAAATGGGTGAGTACAAGCGCCAGGACCTGGTTTATGAGAAAGAGGATCTGCTGATCTCCGGTCCGGGCAAATACCCGGAATATAACTTCTACCGGATGGCAGGTATGGCAATCGACGGCAAAGATAAGGGCGAAGCAGAGAACGAAGCCAAGCCTATCGACGTCAAGAGCCTGTTACCGTAAGGAGAGGGGCAATGGAGTTCGCTTTTTATATCTGTGGCCTGATCGCCATTCTCGCAACCTTGCGAGTCATCACCCATACCAATCCGGTACACGCGCTGCTGTATCTGATTATTTCGCTGTTGGCGATTTCCGGGGTGTTTTTCTCGCTGGGCGCTTACTTTGCCGGTGCGCTGGAAATTATCGTTTATGCGGGCGCCATCATGGTGCTGTTCGTGTTCGTGGTCATGATGCTCAACCTCGGCGGTTCGGAAATCGAACAGGAACGCCAGTGGCTGAAACCGCAGGTGTGGATTGGCCCGGCGATTTTGTCGGCCATCATGCTGGTGGTGATCGTGTACGCCATTCTGGGCGTCAACGACCAGGGTATCGACGGTACGCCAATTAGCGCCAAAGCGGTCGGTATCTCGCTGTTTGGGCCTTACGTTCTGGCGGTCGAACTGGCCTCTATGCTGCTGCTGGCCGGTCTGGTTGTCGCCTTCCACGTCGGTCGCGAAGAGCGTGTGGGCGAAGTGCTGAGCAACCGTCCTGGTGACAGCGCGAAAAGAAAAACGGAGGAGCACGCATGATCCCCTTACAACATGGACTGATCCTCGCGGCGATTTTATTCGTGCTGGGCTTAACCGGTCTGGTTATCCGCCGCAATCTGCTGTTTATGCTGATTGGGCTGGAAATCATGATTAACGCCTCTGCGCTGGCCTTCGTGGTCGCCGGAAGCTACTGGGGCCAGACGGATGGTCAGGTGATGTACATTCTCGCCATCAGCCTTGCGGCTGCGGAGGCGAGTATTGGCCTGGCGCTGTTACTGCAACTTCATCGCCGTCGCCAGAACCTGAACATCGATTCAGTAAGTGAGATGCGTGGATGAACATGCTTGCCTTAACCATTATTCTGCCATTGATTGGCTTTGTATTACTGGCGTTTTCTCGCGGTCGCTGGTCGGAAAACCTATCCGCGACCGTGGGCGTCGGCTCCATTGGCCTGGCGGCGCTGGTGACGGCGTTTGTCGGCGTTGACTTCTTCGCTAACGGCAAGCAGGCGTTCAGCCAGCCGCTGTGGACGTGGATGTCGGTGGGTGATTTCAACATCGGTTTCAACCTGGTGCTGGACGGCCTGTCGCTGACTATGCTCTCGGTAGTGACCGGTGTGGGTTTCCTGATCCACATGTTCGCCTCCTGGTATATGCGCGGTGAAGAGGGATACTCCCGCTTCTTCGCCTACACCAACCTGTTTATCGCCAGCATGGTTATTCTGGTGCTGTCCGATAACCTGCTGTTGATGTACCTCGGCTGGGAAGGCGTGGGTCTGTGCTCCTATCTGCTGATCGGTTTCTACTACACCGATCCGAAGAATGGCGCTGCGGCAATGAAAGCGTTTGTTGTGACCCGTGTGGGCGACGTGTTCCTCGCGTTTGCGCTGTTCATTCTGTACAACGAACTGGGCACCCTGAACTTCCGCGAAATGGTGGAACTGGCGCCCGCGCACTTCGCCGACGGCAACAACATGCTGATGTGGGCGACGCTGATGCTGCTGGGCGGCGCGGTAGGTAAATCTGCGCAGCTGCCGTTGCAGACCTGGCTTGCAGACGCGATGGCGGGCCCGACGCCTGTCTCCGCGCTGATCCACGCCGCGACGATGGTTACCGCCGGTGTTTACCTGATTGCCCGTACCCACGGCCTGTTCCTGATGACGCCGGAAGTGCTGCATCTGGTGGGGATCGTTGGGGCGATTACGCTGGTGCTGGCCGGTTTCGCCGCGCTGGTGCAGACCGACATCAAACGTGTTCTCGCTTACTCCACTATGAGCCAGATTGGCTACATGTTCCTGGCGCTGGGCGTCCAGGCGTGGGATGCGGCGATTTTCCACCTGATGACGCACGCCTTCTTTAAAGCGCTGCTGTTCCTGGCGTCCGGCTCGGTGATTCTGGCCTGCCACCACGAACAGAACATCTTCAAGATGGGCGGCCTGCGTAAGTCTATTCCGCTGGTTTATCTCTGCTTCCTGGTGGGTGGCGCGGCGCTGTCGGCTCTGCCGCTGATTACCGCCGGCTTCTTCAGTAAGGATGAGATTCTGGCTGGCGCGATGGCGAATGGTCATATCAATCTGATGGTTGCAGGTCTGGTCGGTGCGTTCATGACCTCCTTGTACACCTTCCGTATGATTTTCATCGTGTTCCACGGTAAAGAACAAATTCACGCTCATGCAGGGAAGGGGATTACGCATCACCTGCCGCTGATTGTGCTGATGGTACTGTCCACCTTTGTTGGCGCGCTGATTGTGCCGCCGTTGCAGGGTGTGCTGCCGCAGACGACCGAGCTTGAGCATAGCCGCGTGATGACCCTGGAAATTGCCTCCGGCGTGGTTGCGATTGTCGGCATCCTGATTGCCGCATGGCTGTGGCTGGGTAAACGTACTCTGGTGACTTCTGTCGCCAACAGTGCGCCGGGCCGTCTGCTGGGCACCTGGTGGTATAACGCCTGGGGCTTCGACTGGCTGTACGACAAAGTGTTCGTGAAGCCGTTCCTCGGCGTCGCCTGGCTGCTGAAACGCGACCCGCTCAATGCGCTGATGAACGTTCCGGCTATCCTTTCCCGCTTTGCAGGTAAAGGCCTGCTGCTCAGCGAGAACGGATATCTGCGCTGGTATGTGGCATCCATGAGCATCGGTGCGGTCGTTGTGCTGGCGCTGTTGATGGTACTGCGTTGAGTTTGAGGATTGTGGGGTTGATGTCGGATGGCGCTGGCGCTTATCCGACCTACGGGAATCTGTAGGCCCGGTAAGCGTTAGCGCCACCGGGCAAAAAAGGCCGCAATCCGAAGTGAATTTTCTGTTGTGAGAATTCGTTGAAAATCAGGTCCTGATGGGACTTTAACAAGGAATAAAGATCGCCATGTTACTACCCTGGCTAATATTAATTCCCTTTATCGGTGGCTTTCTGTGCTGGCAGACCGAACGCTTCGGCGTGAAGGTGCCGCGCTGGATTGCGCTGATCACCATGGGACTGACGCTGGCGCTTGGCCTGCAACTGTGGTTGCAGGGCGGCTATTCACTGACGCAAGCCGCTGGCATTCCGCAGTGGCAGTCTGAGTTCATTCTGCCGTGGATCCCGCGCTTCGGCATCTCTATCCATCTGGCTATCGACGGTTTGTCGCTGCTGATGGTGGTGCTGACCGGTCTGCTGGGCGTTCTGGCGGTACTCTGCTCCTGGAATGAAATCGAAAAATATCAGGGCTTCTTCCACCTGAACCTGATGTGGATTCTGGGCGGCGTTATCGGCGTGTTCCTTGCCATCGACATGTTCCTGTTCTTCTTCTTCTGGGAAATGATGCTGGTGCCGATGTACTTCCTGATCGCGCTGTGGGGGCACAAAGCCTCTGACGGTAAAACGCGTATCACGGCGGCTACCAAGTTCTTCATCTATACCCAGGCGAGCGGTCTGGTGATGCTGATTGCCATCCTGGCGCTGGTGTTTGTACACCACAATGCGACCGGCGTCTGGACCTTCAACTACGAAGACCTGCTGAAAACGCCGATGTCGCACGGGGTGGAATACCTGCTGATGCTGGGCTTCTTCATCGCGTTTGCGGTGAAAATGCCGGTGGTTCCGCTACACGGCTGGCTGCCGGACGCGCACTCCCAGGCGCCGACCGCAGGTTCCGTTGACCTCGCCGGTATTTTGCTGAAAACGGCGGCTTACGGTCTGCTGCGCTTCTCGCTGCCGCTGTTCCCGAACGCCTCCGCCGAGTTTGCGCCGATTGCGATGTGGCTGGGTGTGATTGGCATCTTCTACGGCGCGTGGATGGCCTTCACCCAGTACGACATTAAACGTCTGATTGCGTACACTTCCGTTTCGCACATGGGCTTCGTACTGATTGCTATCTACACCGGCAGCCAGCTGGCGTACCAGGGCGCTGTAATCCAGATGATTGCGCACGGTCTGTCGGCAGCGGGTCTGTTCATCCTGTGTGGTCAGCTGTACGAACGTCTGCATACGCGTGATATGCGTATGATGGGCGGTCTGTGGAGCAAAATTAAATGGTTGCCTGCGCTGTCGATGTTCTTCGCGGTGGCGACGCTCGGTATGCCGGGCACCGGTAACTTCGTTGGCGAATTTATGATTCTGTTCGGTAGCTACCAGGTGGTTCCGGTCATTACCGTGATCTCAACCTTTGGTCTGGTGTTTGCTTCCGTTTACTCGCTGGCGATGCTGCATCGCGCTTACTTCGGTAAAGCGAAGAGCCAGATTGCCAGCCAGGACATGCCAGGGATGTCGCTGCGAGAGCTGTTTATCATCCTGTTGCTGGTCGTGCTTCTGGTACTGCTTGGCTTCTATCCGCAGCCGATTCTGGATACCTCGCATTCTGCGATGAGCAACATCCAGCAGTGGTTTGTTAATTCCGTTACTACTACAAGGCCGTAAATCGCCATGACAATAACTCCACAACACCTGATTGCGCTGCTACCGCTGCTGATCGTCGGCTTGACGGTGGTGGTTGTGATGCTCTCCATTGCGTGGCGACGCAATCACTTCCTCAATGCCACGCTGTCGGTCATTGGGCTTAACGCCGCGCTGGTTTCGCTCTGGTTTGTTGGCCAGGCGGGCGCGATGGACGTCACCCCGCTGATGCGCGTTGACGGTTTCGCCATGCTTTACACCGGGCTGGTTCTGCTGGCGAGTCTTGCCACCTGTACCTTTGCCTATCCGTGGCTTGAAGGCTATAACGATAACCAGGAAGAGTTCTACCTGCTGGTGCTGATTGCCGCATTGGGCGGTATTCTGCTGGCGAACGCCAACCACCTGGCGGCGCTGTTCCTCGGTATTGAGCTGATCTCTCTGCCGCTGTTTGGCCTGATTGGTTACGCCTTCCGTCAGAAACGCTCGCTGGAAGCCAGTATCAAATACACCATTCTGTCTGCCGCAGCGTCTTCCTTCCTGCTGTTCGGTATGGCGCTGGTGTACGCGCAGTCTGGCAACCTGTCGTTTGTCGCGCTCGGTAAGAGCCTCGGCGACGGCATGCTGCACGAACCGCTGCTGCTGGCGGGCTTCGGGCTGATGATTGTTGGTCTCGGCTTTAAACTCTCGCTGGTGCCGTTCCACCTGTGGACGCCAGACGTATACCAGGGCGCGCCGGCGCCGGTTTCCACCTTCCTGGCGACGGCGAGCAAAATCGCTATCTTCGGCGTGGTGATGCGTCTGTTCCTGTACGCGCCGGTTGGCGACAGCGAAGCGGTACGTATCGTGCTGGGCGTGATTGCCTTTGCCTCCATCATCTTCGGTAACCTGATGGCGCTGAGCCAGACCAACATTAAGCGTCTGCTCGGTTATTCCTCTATCTCTCACCTCGGCTATCTGCTGGTGGCGTTGATCGCCCTGCAAAGCGGCGAGATGTCGATGGAAGCCGTTGGCGTTTATCTGGCCGGTTATCTGTTCAGCAGCCTCGGCGCGTTCGGCGTGGTCAGCCTGATGTCCAGCCCGTTCCGTGGCCCGGATGCCGATTCACTGTTCTCCTACCGTGGTCTGTTCTGGCATCGTCCGATCCTCGCGGCGGTGATGACCGTGATGATGCTCTCTCTGGCAGGTATCCCGATGACGCTGGGCTTTATCGGCAAGTTCTACGTCCTGGCGGTCGGTGTGCAGGCCAGCCTGTGGTGGCTGGTTGCCGCGGTGGTGGTTGGTTCCGCGATTGGTCTCTACTACTACCTGCGTGTTGCGGTAAGCCTCTATCTGAGCGCGCCGCAGCAGCTTAACCGCGATGCGCCGTCTAACTGGCAGTACAGCGCGGGCGGTATTGTGGTTCTGATCTCCGCGCTGCTGGTTCTGGTGCTGGGTATCTACCCGCAACCGCTGATTAGCATCGTGCAGTTAGCTACGCCGCTGATGTAAGCGAAAGCAGAAACGAAAAAACCCGCCGTGGCGGGTTTTTTTATGCCCTGAACGTCAGGACGTTAACTCAGCAACTGACGGCTGACCAGCGGCCCGCTGACGTTTTGCGCGGCGCGTTCCATTACTTCCTGAATCACCGACGACAGTTCGTTGACTTCAAACTTCGCGACATAACCATCCGCTTTGACTTTACGCACATGATCTTCGTTGGCGCTGCCGGAAAGGGAAGAGTGGATCACCACCGGAATTTTCTTCAGGCGCTCGTCGGTTTTGATCTTACGCGTCAGGGTGAAACCGTCCATCTCCGGCATTTCGAGGTCGGTCAGCACCAGAGCGATTTTCTCGCTAATTGGTTTGCCTTCCGCCTCCGCTTCTTTCGCCAGTTGCTGGATTTTCTCCCAGGCATCCTGACCGGTAACGTGCATCTGATGCGGGATCTCCATCGCATTCAGCCCTTTCTCCAGCATGGCGCGGGCAACTTTAGAATCTTCCGCCACAATCGCCACCGCACCCGGCGTGATGTTGAACTTGCTGGTTTTCAAATTGGTGGCGCGCAAGTCGTGATTTGACGGCACGATATCATAGAGAATTTGCTCTACGTCGAGCACCAGCGCCAGGTTGTTGGTCTCTTTGTCTTCATCCAGACAGGCAATACTGGTGATATAGCGGCCGTTAACCGCTTTCTCGGCGGTATGCACCTGCTGCCAGTCCAGACGCATAATATTCTCGACGGACTCCACCGCAAATGCCTGTACGCTGCGCGCATATTCGGTGATCAGCAGGATGTTAAGCCCGTTCTCCGGTTTACACCCGGCCACGGCGGGCAGGTCGATGACCGGGATCACCTGATCGCGGATGTTGACCATACCTAAAAGCGGGGCTTTCATTCCGGCAGGGCGCGTAAATGTGGGCATTGGCACAATTTCGCGCAGTTTGAATACGTTGATGCCAAATAGCTCCGATTTCTGCTCATGCAGCGATGTGCCGAGACGGAATAACAGCAGTTCAAAGCGGTTAGACAGGGTTAAGTTAGCCCTGTCATCAATATCTTTCTGGAAATTATCCATCGCATCCTCAATATGAAAGCCAGCCTTTTCTCTGTTATCGGCACTGAGGAAGAAAAATGGAGCGTTAAACCGTGAAAACGGCGAAATCGTGAGCCAGCGCAGTTGCGGGGAAGATCGCCTGACATTCTGCCAGCAGGCGTTGACTGCCTCTGTCGTCGTAACGCGAGCTGACGTGAGTAATGATGAGCTGGCCCACGTCGGCATCGTGCGCCAGCTGCGCGGTCTGCCTGGTGGAGCTGTGCCCACGGCTGTTGGCTTTTTCTTCCATTGAGGTATCCAGCGTTGCTTCGTGCACCATTACGTCCACGCCTTTTGCCAGCGTGATGGCCGACGCGCATGGCGCGGTGTCGCCAAATATCGCCACCGATTTCCCGGGCGTAGCTGGCGCGAGAAAATCGGCGCCGTTAATAACGCGACCATCGTTCAGGGTGACGGTTTTACCCGCTTTCAGATCCTGAAACAGCGGGCCGGGCTTCACGCCTGCCGCTTTTAGCGCACTGGCATCCAGCGCGCCGGGCTTGTCATGCTCTTCAATCCGATAGCCATAGCATTCAAGCGGATGCTCAAGCGCAAAGGCGGTCACTTTGCGCAGACCGTCGTCCAGAATTTCGCCGGCGGTAATTTCAACGATCTCCAGCGGATAATCAGTCCAGGAGCCGCTAAGGCGCAATGCGGTTTCGGTGAACTCGCGAATGCCTTTGGGGCCGTAAATCGTCAGCGGCTGTGCGTTTCCCGCCATCGAACGGCTGCACAGCAGACCGGGCAAACCGAAAAGGTGATCGCCATGCAGATGGCTGATGAAAATGCGATCGAGCTTACCTGGGTTAAACGCGGTGTTGAGCATCTGGTGCTGGGTGCCTTCACCGCAGTCGAATAACCATAGCCCCGCCTGCGTCGGGTGCTGTAAATTCAGTAATATGGCCGTGACATTACGCGTGCGGGTAGGAACGCCGGCAGAAGTACCTAAAAAAATTAATTCCATTATTTCATTACACGTTTAAAAAATATTCTGGCTAGTATAAAGCGAATACGTAAAAGGAGCGCACCATGATTCACTGGCAAGACCTGCATCATTCTGAATTATCCGTCCCGCAACTCTATGCGTTACTGAAATTGCGCTGCGCGGTATTTGTGGTTGAACAACGGTGTCCGTATCTGGATGTGGACGGCGATGACCTGGTGGGGGAGAACCGTCATATCCTGGGCTGGCATAACGATGAGCTGGTAGCGTATGCGAGGATTCTGAAAAGCGACGACGAACTGGAGCCGGTGGTGATTGGGCGCGTGATCGTCAGCGAAGCGCTGCGCGGCGAAAAACTGGGGCAACAGCTTATGGCGCAGACCCTGGCATCCTGCGAGCAACACTGGCCGGAGAAGGCGCTTTATCTCGGCGCACAGGCGCATCTGCAATCCTTCTATGCGCGATTCGGCTTTGTTCCGGTGACGGACGTTTATGACGAAGACGGTATCCCGCACATGGGTATGGCGCGCGAGGTTAGCCAGGTGTGATGTTCCGGTTTTGTCTATAGTTAGTGGGAACGTTAATCGAAAGGGAGAATATAATGTCTTTTCATTCTTATGGTTCACGTATTGATGACGACCTGGAACTTCTGAGCGAAACGCTGGAAGAGGTGCTGCGTTCCTCCGGCGATCCTGCCGATCAAAAATATGTTGAGTTAAAAGCACGCGCAGAACGGGCGCTTGAAGAGGTAAAAAATCGCGTCAGCCATGCGTCTGACAGCTACTATTACCGTGCAAAACAGGCGGTTTATAAAGCGGATGATTACGTGCATGAAAAACCCTGGCAAGGGATTGGCGCAGGTGCGGCGGTCGGCCTGGTGCTGGGACTACTGCTGGCGCGGCGGTAATGTAACCGGGATCGCATTTCCTCCCTAAACGGGGGTACTGCTTTTTCTCCGCTGTACCCCGTATAATGTGAGGTTTTTAACAGGGAGAGGTCCGCGTGCATTCAATCACTACTGCGCTGGAAAATCTGCGGCGCCAGTTATCGCAGGAGATACCGGCGGCGCCAGGAATGCGTATTGTTGATGTGCCTTTCCCTCTGAATGATGCGTTTGACGCATTAAGCTGGCTGGCCAGTCAGGCCATCTGGCCGCAATTTTACTGGCAACAGCGTAACGGCGATGAAGAAGCCGCGGTGCTCGGCGCCGTTGAAACGTTCCCCTCTCTCGAACAGGCGCAACACTTTCTCCGCCAGCATGAATCACAATCCGATTTGCGTATCTGGGGACTGAATGCGTTTGAACCGCAGCAGGGGCATTTGCTGCTGCCGCGTCTTGAATGGCGACGCGCTGGCGCTATGGCAACGCTGCGGCTGTATCTCTACAGCCCGGTTTCACTGCGTGAAGACGCCGGGCGGGCGATCGCGTTTCTCTCTTCATTAAGGGGCGTAAAGCCGATCCCGGCGCTGCGCCTGCACCTGACGGGCGAGCAGCACTGGCCGGATAAAGCGGGCTGGACCAGCCTGATTCAGCTTGCCACGCAGACTATCGCCGAAGACGATCTCGACAAAGTGGTGCTGGCGCGGGCGACGGATTTGCAGTTTTCCCATCCGGTGAATGCCGCCGCCGTGATGGCATCCAGTCGCCGTTTAAACCTTAACTGCTACCATTTTTTTATGGCGTTCTCCGCCGGGAGCGCCTTTCTTGGCTCGTCGCCGGAACGCCTTTGGCGGCGACGTGAAACAGCATTGCGCACCGAGGCGCTGGCCGGCACGGTGGCGAATCATCCCGACGACCATCAGGCCTGGCAACTGGGCGAATGGTTGATGAAGGATGATAAAAACCAGCGTGAAAACATGCTGGTGGTGGAAGATATTTGTCAACGCCTGCAAAGCTGCACCCACTCGCTCGATGTTTTGCCGCCGCAGGTGCTCAGATTACGCAAAGTACAGCATCTGCGCCGCTGTATCTGGACGGCGCTCAATCAGGCTGACGACACGCTCTGTTTGCTACAGCTACAGCCCACGGCCGCCGTCGCGGGGATTCCGCGTGAACGGGCGCGCGCGTTTATTCAGCAACATGAACCGTTTGAACGTGAGTGGTATGCCGGGTCGGCGGGTTATCTGTCTTTACAGCAAAGCGAATTCTGCGTGACGCTGCGCTCGGCGAAAGTCGCGGCGAACGTTGTTCGTCTGTATGCCGGGGCAGGCATTGTGCGCGGGTCTGACCCGGAACAGGAATGGCAAGAGATCGACAACAAAGCGGCCGGGCTACGCACGTTATTACAGATGGAAAGCTAATGAGTCGCACATACACCTCATCCTTCAGGCGCTCTGCTGAATGATTTTGTGTATATTCCCGACTCATATCAATAATCCATTTTTTCTGATCCTTATACTGAGTCGCAATATTGATACCGGACAATCTCATGTCAGTAAGCGCATTTAACCGACGCTGGGCGGCGGTCATTCTGGAAGCACTCACTCGCCACGGCGTCAGGCATGTTTGCATTGCCCCTGGCTCCCGCTCCACGCCTTTAACCCTGGCGGCAGCGGAAAATTCAGCCTTTATTCATCACACGCACTTTGATGAGCGTGGTCTTGGTCATCTGGCGTTAGGGCTGGCGAAAGTCAGTAAGCAGCCCGTTGCCGTTATTGTTACTTCCGGTACGGCGGTGGCAAATCTCTATCCGGCTCTGATTGAAGCGGGGCTTACCGGTGAAAAACTGATTTTATTGACTGCGGACCGTCCGCCGGAACTGATTGACTGCGGCGCGAATCAGGCGATTCGTCAGGCCGGGATGTTCGCTTCTCATCCTTCTCAGACGCTCTCTTTGCCGCGCCCGACGCAGGATATTTCCGCGCGCTGGCTGGTCTCCACCCTTGATAACGTCCTGGCGACGCTGCATGCCGGCGCGGTACACATCAACTGCCCGTTTGCGGAACCGCTGTATGGTGATATGGACGACACGGGGCTTGCCTGGCAGCAGAGCCTTGGCGACTGGTGGCAGGATGACAAACCCTGGCTGCGCGAAGCGCGTCGGCTGGAAAGCGACAAACAGCGCGACTGGTTCTTCTGGCGGCAAAAACGCGGCGTAGTGGTGGCCGGGCGCATGAGCGCGGAAGAGGGCAAGAAAGTCGCGCTTTGGGCGCAGACGCTGGGCTGGCCGCTGATTGGCGACGTGCTGTCGCAAACCGGGCAGCCGCTGCCGTGCGCCGATCTCTGGCTGGGTAATGCGAAGGCCGTCACTGAGCTTCAGCAGGCGCAAATTGTGGTGCAACTCGGCAGCAGCCTGACCGGAAAGCGCCTGCTGCAATGGCAGGCCGCCTGCGAGCCGGAAGAGTACTGGATTATTGATAATATCGAAGGTCGTCTGGACCCGGCGCATCATCGCGGACGCAGGCTGGTGGCGAAAATCGCCGACTGGCTGGAGCTGCATCCGGCGGAGAAACGCCATCCCTGGTGCGTCGATATCCCGCGCCTGGCAGAGCAGGCGTGGCAGGCGGTTGTCGCGCGTCGTGATATGTTCGGCGAAGCGCAACTGGCGCACCGCATTCGCGACTATCTGCCGGAACAAGGGCAACTGTTTGTCGGCAACAGCCTGGTGGTGCGCCTGATTGACGCGCTGTCGCAGCTACCGGCCGGCTACCCGGTGTACAGCAACCGGGGTGCCAGCGGTATTGATGGTCTGATCTCGACGGCGGCGGGCGTTCAGCGCGCCAGCGCGAAATCGACGCTGGCTATCGTCGGCGATCTGTCTGCGCTCTACGACCTCAACGCGCTGGCGCTATTGCGCCAGGTGTCCGCGCCGTTTGTGCTGATTGTGGTGAATAACAACGGCGGGCAAATTTTCTCTTTGTTGCCGACGCCGCAGAGCGAGCGCGAGCGGTTTTACCTGATGCCGCAAAACGTCCATTTTGAACACGCGGCGGCCATGTTTAACCTCAAATATCACCGCCCGCAAAGCTGGGATGAGCTGGATGCGGCGCTGGCTGGCGCCTGGCGAACGCCGACAACCACGGTGATTGAGCTGGTCGTGAACGATACCGACGGGGCGCAAACCCTGCAACAGCTGCTGGCGCAGGTGAGCCATCTATGATCCTGCGCGCGCAGGCGAACGGTGGTCAGCCGGGGTCTCCCTGGCTGGTTTTCCTGCATGGATTTTCCGGTGATTGCCGGGAATGGCAGCAGATCGGTGAGCAGTTTCCCGACTTTTCGCGCCTGTATATCGACTTGCCTGGTCACGGCGATTCTGCCGATATTCGTGTCAGCGGCTTTGCTGATGTGTGCGACTTATTGCGTAACACATTATTTAGTTACAACATACTTAAATACTGGCTGGTCGGCTACTCGCTCGGCGGCAGAGTGGCGATGATGGCGGCGTGCCAGACTCTGCCGGGTCTTTGCGGGCTGGTGGTTGAAGGTGGCCACCCGGGGCTGCAACGCGAGGCCGAGCGTGACGCGCGCCGACGGTCTGACGGTCGTTGGGCAGCGCGCTTTCGCCGTGAACCGCTGCGCGACGTGTTTACTGACTGGTATCAGCAGCCGGTTTTCGCTTCGCTGGATGCTTCGCAAAGAGAGGCATTAGTCACGCTGCGCAGCCAGAACAATGGCGAAACGCTGGCGGCGATGCTGGAGGCAACCTCGCTTGCCGTACAGCCTGATTTACGCGCGCGGCTAAATGCGCGCACATTTCCGTTTTATTATTTATGTGGTGAACGCGACAGCAAATTCCGCGCGCTGGCGGCGGAGTTGTCTGTACCTTGCCATATGATTCGTAACGCCGGACACAACGCGCATCGGGAAAACCCCGCAGGCGTGGTGGACAGTCTGGCTCAGATTCTGCGTCTCTGACTAAAGGACACACTATGATCTATCCTGATGAAACAATGCTTTACGCACCGGTTGAATGGCACGACTGCTCCGAAGGTTACACGGACATTCGTTATGAAAAATCCACCGATGGTATTGCAAAAATCACCATTAACCGTCCACAGGTGCGCAACGCATTCCGTCCTTTGACCGTCAAAGAGATGATCCAGGCGCTGGCGGATGCCCGGTATGACGACAACGTGGGCGTCATTATTCTGACCGGCGAAGGCGAGAAAGCTTTCTGTGCGGGCGGCGACCAGAAAGTGCGCGGCGACTACGGCGGATACCAGGATGATTCCGGCGTGCATCACCTGAACGTACTGGATTTCCAGCGCCAGATCCGTACCTGCCCGAAACCGGTCGTGGCGATGGTCGCAGGGTACTCTATCGGCGGCGGTCACGTACTGCACATGATGTGTGACCTGACCATCGCGGCGGAAAACGCCATCTTCGGCCAGACGGGCCCGAAAGTCGGCTCCTTCGACGGCGGCTGGGGCGCTTCCTATATGGCGCGTATCGTCGGGCAGAAAAAAGCACGTGAAATCTGGTTCCTGTGCCGTCAGTACGACGCTAAACAGGCGCTGGATATGGGGCTGGTCAACACCGTCGTACCGCTGGACTCCCTCGAAAAAGAGACCGTGCGCTGGTGCCGCGAAATGTTGCAGAACAGCCCGATGGCGCTGCGCTGCCTGAAAGCCGCGCTGAACGCCGACTGCGACGGTCAGGCGGGTCTACAGGAGCTGGCGGGCAACGCCACGATGCTGTTCTACATGACGGAAGAAGGTCAGGAAGGCCGTAACGCTTTCAACCAGAAACGTCAGCCTGATTTCAGCAAATTCAAACGGAATCCGTAATGCGTAGCGCGCAGGTGTACCGCTGGCAGATCCCCATGGACGCGGGGGTGGTTCTGCGCGACAGGCGGTTAAAAACTCGCGACGGGCTGTATGTCCGTCTGTGCGACGGCGAGCGCGAAGGGTGGGGGGAGATCTCCCCGCTTCCGGGTTTCAGCCAGGAAACCCTGGAAGAGGCGCAGGCCGCGCTGCTGGACTGGGTTAACGGCTGGCTGCAAGGCCAGTCAACGTTGCCTGAAGTGCCCTCCGTGGCGTTTGGCGTTAGCTGTGCGCTGGCGGAGGCGGCGGGGACGTTGCCAGAGGCGGCGGATTACCGCGCCGCGCCGCTGTGTACGGGCGATCCAGACGATCTGGTGCTGCAACTGGCTGATATGCCAGGCGAGAAAGTCGCCAAGATCAAAGTCGGTCTGTACGAAGCGGTACGCGACGGAATGGTGGTCAACCTGCTGCTGGAGGCGGTTCCCGATCTGCATCTGCGTCTGGATGCCAATCGCGCCTGGACGCCGCTGAAAGCGCAGCAGTTCGCGAAATACGTCAACCCGGACTACCGTGCCCGCATCGCCTTCCTCGAAGAACCGTGTAAAACCCGCGACGACTCCCGCGCCTTTGCGTGTGAAACCGGGATTGCGATTGCCTGGGATGAAAGTCTGCGTGAAGACGATTTTGTCTTTGCGGCGGAAGCGGGCGTCAGCGCGGTGGTCATCAAACCGACGCTCACCGGAAGCCTGGAAAAGGTTCGCGAGCAGGTACAGGCCGCGCATACGCTGGGACTGACGGCGGTGATCAGCTCTTCCATCGAGTCGAGCCTCGGTTTAACGCAGCTGGCGCGTATTGCCGCGTGGCTGACGCCGCAGACCATTCCGGGTCTGGATACGCTAAGCCTGATGCAAACCCAGCAGGTGCGCCGCTGGCCGGGCAACGCTTTGCCGTGTGTTAGCGACGATGCGCTGGAACGGCTGCTATGAGCCTCCGGGAAATGCCCGATAGCGCAAGCGTATCGGGCCTCCAGCCGTCATCTTTTAATGACTGGCCGTGGCGTCACTGGCGGCAGGTATGGGGAGATGCGCCTGCCTTACGCCTTAATGATGAAGTGCTAAGCTGGCGCACACTCTGTACCCGTATTGACGCGCTGGCGAGCGGTTTTGCCGCTCAGGGTGTCTCTGAAGGCTGCGGCGTGATGCTGCGCGCCTGGAATCACCCGCAAACGCTGCTGGCCTGGCTGGCTTTACTGCAATGCGGGGCAAGAGTCCTGCCGGTTAACCCGCAGCTTCCACAACCGCTGCTCGACGCGCTGCTGCCGGACTTAACGCTCCGGTTTGCTTTGCTGCTGGAGAGGGAGAATACCTTCCCGGCGTTGCAACCGCTGCAAATGCAGCAAGAGTCAGGCGAACACGCCGCAGACTGGCAGCCAACGCGGCTGAGTTCAATGACGCTGACCTCTGGCTCAACCGGATTACCCAAGGCCGCAGTGCATACCTGCCAGGCGCATCTGGCCAGCGCGGAGGGGGTGCTGTCCCTGATGCCGTTTGCCGATGGGGATGACTGGCTATTATCGCTGCCGCTGTTTCACGTTTCCGGCCAGGGCATTATGTGGCGCTGGTTGTTTGCGGGCGCCCGAATGACCGTGCGTGAGAAGCAGCCGCTGGAAGCAATGCTGCAAGGGTGTACGCATGCGTCTCTGGTTCCCACTCAGCTGTGGCGGCTGCTGGAGAATCCGGCATCGGTAACGTTGAAAGCGGTACTGCTGGGCGGCGCGGCTATCCCGGTTGAACTGACGGAGCAGGCTCGCGCACAGGGTATTCGCTGCTGGTGCGGTTATGGCCTGACGGAATTTGCCTCGACGGTGTGCGCGAAAGAGGCCGACGGCCTGGGCGATGTCGGCGCGGCGTTACCGGGGCGGGAAGTCCGAATCGTGAATGACGAAGTCTGGCTACGCGCCGCCAGCATGGCGGAAGGCTACTGGCGCGACGGTAAGCTGATCCCGCTGGTGAACGGTGAAGGCTGGTTCGCCACCCGCGATCGCGGCGAACTGAACGACGGTAAGCTGACGATTGCCGGTCGGCTGGATAATCTGTTCTTCAGCGGCGGAGAAGGCATTCAGCCGGAAGAGGTGGAACGCGTTATCTCGGCGCATCCACATGTTCTACAGGCGTTCGTGGTGCCGGTAGAGGACAGGGAGTTCGGCCATCGTCCGGTGGCGGTGGTGGAATATGACGCGCAGGCCGGGAACGTCGATCTCGCGGAATGGGTGAAAGACAAGCTGGCGCGTTTTCAGCAGCCGGTACGCTGGTTGACGTTGCCATCAGCGCTGAAAAACGGCGGGATCAAAGTTTCGCGCCGGGCATTGCAGGAGTGGGTGCGCGCTAACCGTCCGTAATGTAAGCAACACGGGAGCCGCAGCTCCCGTGGAAACGGTTATTTCGCTTCTTTTAACGCCCGCAGGGCAGCGGCGACGCCCGCGCCATAGTCAGGATGAACTTCGCTAAACAAGCCAATCTGACGCTGCTGAATAAATTCTGGCACATCTTTCATGTCACCGGCGATGCGCGCGAACATACGCTGATGTTCTTCATCACTCAGCAACTCATACAGCTTACGCGGCTGGCTGAAGTAGTCCGTATCTTCCCGGTGATCCCAGTGCGCGGCAGCGCCTTCGACAGAGAGCGGCGGTTCGCTGAAATCAGGCTGTTCCTGGAAGACGCCAAAGCTGTTTGGCTCATAGGTTGGGCCGTTGCCGCTGTTGCCGTCCACCCGCATCGCGCCGTCACGATGGTAGTTATGGAACGGGCAGCGCGGGGCGTTGACCGGGATCTGCTGATGGTTAACGCCCAGACGATAGCGGTGCGCATCGCCATAGGAGAAGAGACGCCCCTGCAACATACGGTCAGGAGAGAAGCTAATCCCCGGCACGACGTTCGCCGGGTTCATCGCTACCTGTTCCACTTCGGAGAAATAGTTTTCCGGGTTGCGGTTCAGTTCCAGCACGCCGACTTCAATCAGCGGGTAATCGCCGTGCGGCCATACTTTGGTCAGATCAAACGGGTTGTACGGCACCTGTGAGGCTTCGGCTTCCGGCATGATCTGCACGTAGAATTTCCAGCGGGGGAAGTTGCCCTGTTCAATGGCGTTGTACAGGTCGCGCTGAGAGCTTTCGCGATCGTCCGCCACCAGGCGTTTCGCTTCGTCATCCATCAGGTTGGCGATGCCCTGCTGCGATTTCAGGTGGAATTTCACCCAGAAACGTTCGTTGTCGCTGTTGATAAAGCTGAATGTGTGGCTACCGAAACCGTGCATCGTACGGTAAGAGAAAGGCAAACCCCGGTCGCTAAAGTCGATAGTTAACTGGTGCAGCGATTCCGGCAGATGGGAGAAAAAGTCCCATTTGTAGGTCGGATTGCGCAGGTTGGTGCGTGGGTCGCGCTTCACGACATGGTTCAGATCCGGGAATTTCAGCGGATCGCGCAGATAGAAAACGGGCGTGTTGTTACCCACCAGATCCCAGTTGCCCTCTTCAGTGTAAAACTTGATCGCAAACCCGCGAATATCGCGCTCGGCATCCGCCGCGCCGCGCTCTCCCGCCACGGTGGAAAAACGCAGGAACAGATCCGTTTTTTTACCGGGCTCCGAAAAGATTTTTGCGCGAGTGTAACGTGAAATATCGTGCGTGACGGTGAAGGTGCCGTACGCGCCTGAGCCTTTGGCATGCATACGGCGCTCAGGGATCACTTCACGATCGAAGTGGGCCAGTTTTTCCAGGAACCAGATGTCCTGTAGCAGCATGGGGCCGCGTGGGCCAGCGGTTGCAACGTTGTTATTATGGGCGACAGGCACACCTGCTGCGGTGGTGAGTCCTTTTTTGCTCATCTTTATCTCCCGACGATCGTTAGAAAAAATGTTTAATTTCCGTTTAATTTCGGAAACTAATGTAGAAAATATTTGTGAATGAAATATTGATCTCGGGCAATGACTGCTGCGCTAAACGCCTCTTCTTGTAACGTTTAATAAACCTGAAAGGTAGTGTTTAGTTACAATATGTTATTAGATCGCTTTTTTAGCTCATTGATTCTGTTGCGCCTGGCAGTACAATCCTGCGGTTTTGGGGTCTTTTGTTTATTTCTTTGCTGGAAAGGGTAAAAATGAAAAAAAGCATTTTATTAGGCGTTGCCGGACTGTTGTTCGCTTCTGCATCGGCGAATGCGATGAGCATTAGCGGCCAGGCGGGTAAAGATTACACCAACGTTGGCGTAGGTTTCGGTACTGAATCCACCGGGCTGGCGTTGAGCGGCAACTGGATGCATAACGACGACGATGGCGACGCTGCCGGCGTGGGGCTCGGCCTGAATATTCCGCTTGGGCCGTTGCTGGCAACGGTCGGTGGGAAAGGCGTTTATACCAATCCGAACGACGGCGATGAAGGCTATGCGGCGGCGGTAGGCGGCGGGTTACAGTGGAAAATCGGCGACAGCTTCCGTCTGTTTGGCGAGTATTACTACTCTCCAGATTCACTGTCCAGCGGCATCGACAGCTATGAAGAAGCCAATGCCGGAGCGCGCTTTACCATTATGCGCCCGCTGAGCATTGAAGCGGGCTATCGCTATCTGAACCTGGCGGGTAAAGACGGCAACCGTGACAACGCGATTGCCGATGGCCCGTACGTCGGCGTTAACGCCAGCTTCTGATTTTCGGGCGCGGCATCCGTCGCGCCGTTTCCTGTATGCTATAGCCTTCTTTCCCGGTTTGTTTCCTCTGAGTTTCTTACTCCGCCCCAGCGGGCTTTGCGTTATAGTGTTTTCATCATAGAAGCAGGAGAACACGATGTTAAACGTGGAGATGTTATCCACCGGGGATGAAGTGTTGCACGGGCAAATCGTCGACACGAATGCCGCCTGGCTGGCCGATTTTTTCTTTAATCAGGGGCTGCCGTTATCACGCCGAAATACGGTGGGAGATAATCTGGATGCGCTGGTCGCCATTTTACGCGAACGTAGCGAACATGCTGATGTGCTGATTGTGAATGGCGGCCTGGGGCCGACCAGCGATGATTTAAGCGCGCTGGCCGCCGCCACGGCGAAAGGTGAAGGTCTGGTGCTTCATGACGCGTGGCTGGCTGAGATGGAGCGTTTTTTCCATGAGCGCGGGCGGGTTATGGCGCCGAGTAACCGCAAGCAGGCAGAACTGCCCGCCAGCGCCGAGTTTATTAATAACCCGGTTGGCACCGCCTGTGGGTTTGCGGTGAAGCTAAATCGCTGCCTGATGTTCTTTACCCCGGGCGTCCCGTCTGAATTTAAGGTGATGGTCGAGCATGAAATTATGCCGCGTCTGCGTGCGCGTTTTGCGCTTCCTGAACCGCCGGTTTGTCTGCGACTCACCACGTTTGGACGTTCGGAAAGCGATCTGGCGCAGAGCCTCGATTCGCTGCCGCTACCGGCGGGCGTGACGATGGGATATCGCTCTTCAATGCCGATTATTGAACTGAAACTCACCGGCCCGGATGCGCAGCGGGACGCGATGCTGGCGCTATGGCCGGAGGTGAAGCGGGTGGCAGGGCAGAACCTGATTTTTGAAGGGACGGAAGGACTGCCTGCGCAAATCGCCCGTTGTTTGCAGACGCGCCAGCTCAGCCTGACGCTCAGCGAACAGTTCACCAGCGGGCTGCTGGCTTTGCAGCTTTCCCGTGCGAATGCGCCGATTCTTGCCAGCGAAGTGGTGCCTTCCCAGGAAGAGACGCTGGCTCAGACCGCGCACTGGACGACAGAGCGACGGAGCAACCACTACGCCGGACTGGCGCTGGCGGTATCCGGGCTGGAAAACGATCACCTTAATTTCGCGCTGGCGACGCCGGATGGGACATTTGCCCTGCGCGTGCATTTCAGCGCCAGCCGCTACAGTCTGGCGGTGCGGCAGGAAGTTTGCGCCATGATGGCGCTGAATATGGTGCGTCGGTGGTTAAACGGTCAGGATATTGCCAGTGAACATGGCTGGATTGAGGTGGTGGAGTCGTTAACCCTGTAGCCTGATGGCGCTGTGCTTATCGGGCCTGCCGTGGTTTGCAGGCCCGATAAGACGTTAACGCGCTTAACCTAATGCCTGGGCAAGCAGGGTAATCGGATGTTCGCAGCGTTTGCTTGTCGACATCTCAATTTGCCACTTACAGGTTTCACAGTCGGTCACCACAATATCCGCGCCGCTCTCTTCAATCTGGCGGAACAGCGGGGCGCCGATGGATTGCGAGGTGGGGTAGTTTTCCTTTTTAAAACCGTAGGTTCCGGCAATCCCACAGCACTGGGAGTCCAGCACGGTCAGTTCCAGACCTGGGATCTGGCGCAGCAACTCCAGCGTATAGAGCGTCCAGCCCATCTTCTCCATATGGCACGGCGTATGGTAAACCACCTTCAGCGGTAATTTTTTCAGCGGCAGCGTCTGGCCTGCATCGATCTTACGCCACAGCCAACGGGTCGCGAGTTCGATATGCTCACGCAGCCCGCTGTTATCCACGTCCAGCACTTCCGGGTATTCATCACGCAGGGCAAAGGTGCAGGTTGATGAGGTTGCGATAACCGGAATGCCTTTTACGCCAATCGCTTCTCTGAGCGACGCCACATTGCTCACCGCCTGCTTGCGCGCTTTATCGGTAAAACCGTTGGCGATCAGCGGCACGCCGCAACACTTCTCTTTACTTAACAACTGCACGCCGGTGCCCATTGCGTTCAGGACGTTAATTAAATCCTTACCGAGCTGCGGATGGTTGTAATTGACGAAGCAGCCGTGGAAGAAGGCGACCTGATCTTTGTACTGCGCCTGCTGTGCCGCAACGCTGCGATACCAGCGGCGGAAGGTGCCGAAGGAGTATTTCGGCAGCGTACGGCGATGGTCGATCTTCAACGCATAGTCGAGCAACTGACGAACCGGTTTCAGCGACGTCGCGGTATTGACGACCGGGGCGAACGGCGTAGAGACGCTGCCCATTAAATCGGTGTGGCTTAAGATAAAGTTGCGCAGCGACGGGCGCGAAGTGTCATATCTGGCGCGCGCACGCTGGATGATATCGCCAATTTTAACGTCTGACGGGCAGGCCACTTCGCAGCGTTTGCAGTTAATGCAGTATTTCAGCGCATCGTCGTACAGCGCGCCGTCTTTCAGGCGCAGGCGCTCGCCGTCCGGCCCTGCCTGTTTGGGGCCCGGATAGCCAGGATTCACCCGGCTGACCGGGCAGGCGGTGGTGCACACCGTGCATTTGATACAACTCTCGAAACTCGTATCGCTCATTGCTGACCTCCTGCACGTTCTGCAATGTGACGTGCGGCGTGTAAGGCGCTGACTGCGCATACGCCGCCTCCGCATCCCTGGGCTATCGGATCGAATCCGCCGAGCACCGAGCCGATGGCAAACAGATTTTCTACGGTCTGCCCCGCCAGTGAGGGGCGCAGCGCATCATCGGTCGTGACGCCAAACTGCTGCCAGGGTTGCGCATCAAAGAAATCACGCTGATACCATTCGGCGCGGGTGGCCGTTTGCTGAACGTCCAGTCCCATAATGGGTTCGCGAATACCGTCGCGTTCGGCGACCAGGCCGCTGCTGAAGAAGCTGCCGCTGGCGAGTACCGCAAAGCGCGGGCGCAGAGGAATGTCGGCATGGTTGCGGGTCCAGACTTCGCTCACGACGCCGTTACGGCAGGTCACTTTTTTCACCTCGTCGCCCGGCATCCAGATCCCGCCCTGACGAACAAACTGGCGCTGCAAGCGATTGTGCTGGCGAATGCCCGGCACAGAAGGCGGCAGCGTCGGCAGCAAATTCAGCGAGCAGGGCAGGCGTTCATTGAGCCAGCGCCAGAGGCTGTCATCCGCCAGGCCGAAACAGGCGGGCATGATGATCATGTCGCAGGTTTTTGCTATCGGTAAGAGCGCGTCGTGGAGCAACGGCCATTTTTCTTCGTTATCGAGCAAACGCGCAATATTCACCGCACGAAACTCCGTCGGGTTATCGCGTAATACGTCCAGCTCAGGCAGGTCGATCTCTGCCGTCTCTACCGTGAGATGGTGCTGACGCAGCGACGCCGCCGCGAGGTGCGCCTGAAAGTCCAGTAAACCGCTGATGCCGACGACGCAAATGCGTTGCGCGGCCAGCGGCCAGACGGGCACTTCTGGCGAGCTTAGCCAGGTGGCGCGCAATGTTCCCAACGGCGTGACACGCAGATGCGACTGTTGTACATCGCCCTGTAAATGCGCGCCAGACGCTTCCAGCAACGCTTGCGCCTGCTGCGCCAGTTCCAGAACGGTTGACGCGCCAATTGTGGTGTAAGGGTGCGTCGGCGCTTGTTCGCGTAACGCATTCAGACCTTCAGTGATATTTGTGACGGGCTGACCGTCCGGCAGGGTGCTGAGTAGATCCAGCGAGCCGGAGGAGAAGTGCAGCGCGCTTTGGCCGCGAGTGACAATCGCACAGCGCAAACCGTGTTTTTGCAGTTCCAGGCCACACAGTAATCCGGCGAGACCGCCACCCATAATGACCGTATCAAATTTCATCCTGGTGCTCCTTCTCCAGACCGCACAATCCCTGATAAACCCAGCGCGTGAACTCGCTTTCGCGCAGCGCGTCTCCCCAGGCGACAGGCTGTACGCCTTTCCAGCGTTCATTAAGGAACGCAGAAAGCTGAGTGATGGACTGAGCGGCGGTAGTGACATTAAAACGTTGCAGCAGCCCGGCGGCGCGGCAGGCGCACAGTTCTCCCTGACATGTGCCCATGCCTACGCGGGTACGGCGGCGCAGATCCAGCAGGCTGTTGACGGTTAAATTTTCGACGGCGTACTGCACTTCGCCTGCGGTGACCGCTTCGCATTCACAGACCAGGCTGCGGTGCTGGCGACCTTCGCTGAGCCAGGCCGGAGTACGATCGCCGTGACGATAGACGGCGGAACCGCGTAGCGGGGCGGGCAGCGAGATCACGCGTTTAAGCGTGTTTTCCGTGGGTTCCTGCGAGCCGGGAAGGGCGGTTTGCGCGGTGACGCAGGGGCGAGTGTTGCCCAGTTTTCGGCATACCGCGTCGGTTGCCCATTCCGCCATCAGGCGGTAGGTCATCAGCTTACCGCCCGTAATGGTGATAAACCCGTCCAGCCCGTCGCGTGCAGCATGGTCAAACAGCACAATGCCGCGGCTGACATTACGACCGCTCGGATCGTCATCGCTGGCGACCAGCGGACGCACGCCCGAGTAGGCGCGCAAAATGCGCGTTTTCGCCATCACCGGCGCCAGTTTTTCCCCTTCACGCAGCAGAATATCAACCTCTTCCGCAGTGACGCGGTTGCTGTCGATCTCGTTGTAATCAATGTGGGTCGACGTAGTACCGATGAGCGAGATGGTATCGCCGGGCACCAGAATATCGGCGTCGGACGGCTTGCGGCAGCGGTTAATCACATGCTGGTTAATGCGATGATCCATAATCAGCAGCGACCCTTTCGCCGGGAACATGCGGATGCTCAGATCGGCGTATTCCGCAATGCGCTGACCCCAGATGCCTGCGGCATTCACCACGACCGGCGCATGCAGCGATTGGCTTTCCCCTGTGAGATGGTTATGCACGTTCACACCGCAAATGGTCGCGCCTTCGCGAATAAGTCCGGTGACTTCATGCGCCGTTAAAATGATTGCGCCATGTTCTCTGGCATCCAGCATATTCGCGGCGGTCAGCCGGAAGGGATCGACAGTGCCGTCAGGCACTTTCACCGCGCCAATCAACTGCGGATTGACGGCCGGTTCGATCAGCCGCGCCTGTTGCGGATCAATCGCTTCGGCGCGAATGCCCGCCTCTTCGCAGGCGCGAATAAAGGTGGCCTGGAAGGATAATTCGTCTTCCGGCAAGGTAATGAACAGACCGTCCGTTGGCTCAACGCAGTGGCGGGCGATCCGTTTCAGAATCTGGTTTTCGCTGATGCATTCGCGGGCAGATTCCGCGTCGGTAACGGCATAGCGGGCGCCGCTATGCAGCAGGCCGTGGTTACGGCCGGTTGCGCCGGTCGCGATATCGTGGCGCTCAACTAAGATAACGCGCAATCCGCGTAGCGCACAGTCCCGGGCGATCCCTGCGCCTGTGGCTCCCCCACCAATGATAATCACGTCACTTGTTTGCGAGTCGCGAGTTTTCATGGTTATCCCTCACAGTTCGTTTTTTATCATTTAGCCACATAAAAAGCATGGTTTGTTTGATTTCGCGCATAATCGCTCATGATTCGAAAATGAAACGTGATTTCGTGCGCTTTTCTGAACATTTGTCATAAATGTGTAACAATCTGTGCTGTAATTCACATTAACGACAGGTATCTTTACTTAACATCGCGCCCACACTGGGAGCAGCGAGGTTGGTTAGTTAAACGAACTGCGGTGTTTACCTCTAATAAGACACGGCCACGGAGGCTACATATGTTAAGTATTTTTAAACCTGCGCAACATAAAACGCGCTTGCCAGCAGCGGAGATTGATCCGACATATCGTCGGCTGCGCTGGCAGATTTTCCTGGGGATTTTCTTTGGTTATGCCGCTTACTATCTGGTGCGTAAGAACTTTGCGCTGGCGATGCCTTACCTGGTAGAGCAGGGATTCTCGCGCGGCGATCTGGGTTTTGCGCTGTCCGGGATCTCCATCGCCTATGGTTTTTCGAAATTTATCATGGGGTCGGTCTCTGACCGCTCGAATCCGCGCGTTTTCCTGCCCGCAGGGTTGATTCTGGCGGCGGCCGTGATGTTGTTTATGGGCTTTGTGCCGTGGGCCACGTCCAGCATTGCCGTGATGTTCGTGCTGCTGTTCCTCTGCGGCTGGTTCCAGGGAATGGGGTGGCCGCCGTGCGGTCGTACAATGGTGCACTGGTGGTCACAGAAAGAACGTGGCGGTATCGTCTCCGTCTGGAACTGCGCGCATAACGTTGGCGGCGGTATTCCTCCGCTGCTGTTCCTGCTGGGGATGGCCTGGTTTAATGACTGGAAAGCCGCGCTCTACATGCCGGCGTTCGGTGCGATCCTGGTGGCGATTTTCGCTTTCGCGCTGATGCGCGATACGCCGCAGTCCTGCGGTCTGCCGCCGATTGAAGAGTACAAAAACGACTACCCGGATGATTACAACGAAAAAGCGGAAGAAGAGCTGACGGCAAAACAGATCTTTATGCAGTACGTGCTGCCGAACAAACTGTTGTGGTACATCGCGATTGCTAACGTGTTCGTTTACCTGCTGCGTTACGGCATCCTCGACTGGTCGCCGACCTACCTGAGAGAAGTGAAACACTTTGCGCTGGATAAATCGTCCTGGGCGTATTTCTTGTACGAATATGCCGGTATCCCGGGTACGCTGCTGTGCGGCTGGATGTCGGATAAAGTGTTCCGTGGCAACCGTGGCGCAACGGGCGTGTTCTTTATGACGCTGGTGACCATTGCCACAGTTGTTTACTGGCTGAACCCTCCAGGAAATCCGACCGTAGATATGGCTTGTATGATCGTTATCGGCTTCCTGATTTATGGCCCGGTCATGCTGATTGGTCTGCACGCGCTGGAACTGGCACCGAAAAAAGCGGCAGGTACGGCGGCGGGCTTCACCGGCCTGTTTGGTTATCTCGGCGGTTCCGTCGCGGCGAGCGCCATTGTTGGCTATACCGTTGACTTCTTCGGCTGGGACGGCGGCTTCATGGTGATGATCGGCGGCAGCGTTCTGGCGGTTATCCTGTTGATTATCGTGATGATTGGCGAAAAACGTCACCATGAAGAGCTGATGTTGAAACGCAACGGAGCTTAAGTGAATGAAGACGACACTGAAAAATCTTAGCGTGGCATTGATGCTGGCGGGTAT
Source organism: Citrobacter sp. CK198 (assembly GCF_030333295.1). Taxonomy (NCBI): domain Bacteria; kingdom Pseudomonadati; phylum Pseudomonadota; class Gammaproteobacteria; order Enterobacterales; family Enterobacteriaceae; genus Citrobacter; species Citrobacter sp. CK198. The sequence goes on from NZ_JAOWGE010000034.1 coordinate 326,517, forward strand.
GGTTGTGAGCAGCGCGGCAATCGCTGCGGATAAAATCGTGATTGCGCACCGTGGCGCCAGCGGCTATCTGCCGGAGCACACACTGCCAGCGAAAGCGATGGCGTATGCGCAGGGCGCCGATTATCTGGAGCAGGATTTGGTGATGACGAAGGACGACCATCTGGTCGTCCTGCATGACCACTATCTTGACCGGGTTACCGACGTTGCCGAACGTTTTCCGAATCGCGCCCGCAAGGACGGGCGTTACTACGCCATTGATTTCACACTGGATGAAATTAAATCCCTGAAGTTCACCGAAGGTTTTGATATTGAGAACGGCAAGAAAGTACAGACTTACCCTGGCCGTTTCCCGATGGGAAAATCAGATTTCCGCGTGCATACCTTTGAGGAAGAGATTGAGTTTGTTCAGGGGCTGAATCATTCGACCGGAAAAAATATCGGTATTTATCCAGAAATTAAAGCGCCGTGGTTCCATCATCAGGAAGGGAAGGATATTGCGGCTAAGACGCTGGATGTGCTGAAAAAGTATGGTTATACCGGTAAAAAAGATAACGTTTATTTGCAGTGTTTCGATGCCGCGGAGCTGAAGCGCATTAAGAATGAGCTGGAACCGAAGAGGGGGATGGATCTCAATCTGGTGCAGTTGATTGCGTATACCGACTGGAATGAAACTCAGCAAAAACAGCCGGACGGCAGTTGGGTTAACTATAACTATGACTGGATGTTCAAGCCTGGCGCGATGAAAGAAATCGCCAGCTATGCTGACGGGATCGGCCCGGACTACCATATGCTGATTGATGAAAAATCGAAGGTCGGGCATATCACGCTGACCAGCATGGTGAAAGAGGCGCAGCAGAACAAGATGGTGGTACACCCTTACACCGTACGCGCCGATCAGCTTCCTGACTACGCCACGGATGTTAATCAGCTTTATGACATCCTGTATAACAAGGCGGGGGTGGATGGATTGTTCACCGATTTCCCGGATAAAGCGGTGGCGTTTTTGAAGGATAAGCACTAAAAAGCCGGGTGGCGGCTTCGCCTTACCCGGCCTGTGAACTGCGGTTTTGTAGGTCGGGTAAGCGTAGCGCCACCCGACAAGGCTACATCTCTATCTCAATATCGCCTTTTGCCCTGCAACAGCAGGGCAAAATTTCCCCTTCGCTGATAAAAGCCAGCGGTTCGGTCAGCCAGTCAACCTGGCCTGCAACCAGACGGCAGCGGCAGGAGCCGCAATAGCCCGCACGACACTGGTACTCCACTTCAACCTGATGCGCCTCAAGCGCCACCAGCAGAGAAGGGTGTTCTTCCCGACACAGCACTTCGGTGCCGGAAAGACGTAGCGTCACGCGTCCCATCAGAGCTGGAAGTTACTCAGATCGTCGGTATCAACTTCCGAGTCAATCTGGCCGACCAGGTAAGAACTGACTTCCACTTCCTGCGGCGCCACCTGGACGTTATCGGAAACCAGCCAGGTGTTGATCCACGGGATCGGGTTGGAGCGCGTCTGGAACGGCAGCTCCAGGCCGACCGCCTGCATACGGATATTGGTGATGTACTCGACGTACTGGCACAGAATATCTTTGTTCAGGCCGATCATGGAACCGTCGCGGAACAGGTAATCCGCCCACTCTTTTTCTTGCTGCGCGGCCTGTACAAACAGGTCATAGCACGCCTGCTTGCTCTCTTCGGCAATTTCCGCCATTTCTGGATCGTCTATGCCGCTACGCAGCAGGTTCAGCATATGCTGCGTGCCGGTCAGATGCAGCGCTTCGTCGCGGGCAATCAGACGGATGATTTTGGCGTTACCTTCCATCAGCTTACGTTCCGCGAAAGCGAAGGAGCAGGCGAAGCTGACGTAGAAACGAATCGCTTCCAGCGCGTTAACGCTCATCAGGCACAGGTAGAGCTGTTTTTTCAGCGCACGCAGGTTCACGGTGACGGTTTTGCCGTTCACGTTGTGCGTACCTTCCCCCAGCAGATGCCAGTAGCTGGTCATTTCAATCAGCTCATCGTAGTAGTGAGAAATGCCTTCCGCGCGCTTCTGAATTTGTTCGTTGGTGACGATGTCGTCAAATACCACCGCCGGATCGTTAACGATGTTGCGGATGATATGGGTATACGAGCGCGAGTGGATCGTCTCAGAAAACGCCCAGGTTTCTACCCAGGTTTCCAGCTCCGGGATGGAGATCAGCGGCAGTAATGCCACGTTCGGGCTACGCCCCTGAATGGAGTCCAGTAGCGTCTGGTACTTCAGGTTGCTGATGAAAATATGTTTTTCGTGTTCCGGCAATGACTGGAAATCGATACGATCGCGTGAAACGTCAACTTCTTCCGGGCGCCAGAAGAAGGAGAGTTGTTTTTCGATCAGTTTTTCGAAGATGTCATATTTTTGCTGGTCGTAGCGTGCCACGTTGACCGGCTGGCCAAAGAACATCGGCTCTTTGAGTTGGTCGTTTTTCGTCTGTGAAAAAGTGGTGTATGCCATTGAAGTGAGTCCTGTTGAGATTGTATCGCCCGGCGGCACTTCGTTTGCCGGGCCTACAAAACCGTAGGCCGGGTAAGCGTAGCGCTACCCGGCAAAAATAACTTAGATCTTACATGCGCCGCTTTCGCAGCCATCGTCCTGAATAGACGGCACCAGATCGTCCTGCGCATCTTCCGCACCGTCACGGGTGTTGTGATAGTACAGGGTTTTCACGCCAAATTTATAGGCGGTGAGCAGATCTTTCAGCAATTGCTGCATCGGTACTTTACCAGACGGGAAGCGCGTCGGATCGTAGTTGGTGTTAGCGGAAATCGCCTGGTCGATGAATTTCTGCATGATACCGACCAGTTGCAGGTAGCCGTCGTTGCTCGGCATTTCCCACAGCAGCTCATAGCGGTCTTTCAGCCCTTCGTAATCCGGCACCACCTGGCGCAGTACGCCATCTTTCGACGCTTTGATGCTGACATGGCCGCGCGGCGGTTCAATACCGTTAGTGGCGTTGGAGATCTGCGAAGAGGTCTCAGACGGCATCAGGGCGGAAAGCGTGGAGTTACGCAGACCGTGCGTTTTGATGGACTCACGAAGCGCTTCCCAGTTGTAGTGCAGCGCTTCGTTGGCGATCGCATCCAGATCTTTTTTGTAGGTGTCGATCGGCAGAATGCCCTGAGCATAAGTGGTTTCATTAAACCACGGGCATGCGCCTTGCTCTTTCGCCAGCTCGTTAGAGGCCTTCAGCAGATAGTACTGAATGGCTTCAAACGTTTTGTGCGTCAGGTTGTTCGCGCTGCCGTCAGAGTAACGCACGCCGTGTTTCGCCAGATAGTAAGCGTAGTTAATCACGCCGATACCCAGCGTACGGCGGCCCATTGCGCCGCGTTTAGCCGCCGGAATAGGGTAATCCTGGTAATCCAGCAGCGCATCCAGCGCGCGTACCGCCAGCACCGCCAGCTCTTCCAGTTCTTCCAGGCTGTTAATTGCGCCCAGGTTGAAGGCGGAAAGCGTACACAGCGCGATTTCACCGTTTTCGTCGTTAACGTCCATCAGCGGCTTGGTCGGCAGGGCGATTTCCAGGCACAGGTTGGACTGGCGCACCGGCGCAACCTGCGCATCAAACGGGCTGTGGGTGTTGCAGTGATCCACGTTCTGAATGTAGATACGGCCAGTTGATGCGCGTTCCTGCATCATCAGCGAGAACAGATCCACGGCTTTCACGCGCTGCTTACGAATGCTGTCGTCTTTTTCGTATTTGGTGTACAGACGCTCGAACTCGTCCTGATCGGCGAAGAAAGCGTCGTACAGACCCGGAACGTCGGACGGGCTGAACAGGGTGATGTCTTCACCTTTCAGCAGGCGGGTGTACATCAGCTTGTTGATCTGTACGCCGTAGTCCATGTGACGCACGCGGTTGCCTTCCACGCCGCGGTTGTTCTTCAGTACCAGCAGGCTTTCCACTTCCAGATGCCACATCGGGTAGAACAGCGTCGCCGCACCGCCGCGCACGCCGCCCTGAGAGCAGGATTTCACCGCCGTCTGGAAGTGTTTGTAGAACGGAATACAGCCGGTGTGGAACGCTTCGCCGCCGCGAATCGGGCTACCCAGCGCGCGAATACGACCGGCGTTGATGCCGATACCGGCACGCTGGGAGACGTATTTCACGATTGCGCTGGAGGTGGCGTTAATGGAGTCCAGGCTGTCGCCGCACTCGATCAGCACGCAGGAACTGAACTGACGAGTCGGGGTGCGCACGCCGGACATGATTGGCGTCGGCAGAGAAATTTTGAATGTAGAAACCGCATCGTAGAAACGTTTCACGTAGTCGAGACGGGTTTCACGCGGATAGTTAGAGAACAGGCAAGCGGCAACCAGAATATAAAGGAACTGCGCGCTTTCATAAATCTCGCCGGTTACACGGTTCTGTACCAGATATTTACCTTCCAGCTGCTTAACGGCAGCGTAGGAGAAGGTCATATCACGGTCGTGTACGATGAACGAATCCATCTGCTTGAACTCTTCTTCCGTGTAGTCTTCCAGCAGATGATTGTCGTATTTACCCAGCTCAACCATTTTCACCACATGATCGTAAAGCGCTGGCGGTTCGAACTCGCCGTAAGCCTTTTTACGCAGGTGGAAAATCGCCAGGCGCGCGGCCAGGTACTGATAATCCGGCGCATCGCGGGAGATCAGGTCGGCAGCGGCCTTAATGATGGTCTCATGGATATCGGACGTCTTGATGCCGTCGTAGAACTGGATATGAGAACGCAGTTCAACCTGGGAGATGGATACGTTATTCAGTCCTTCTGCCGCCCAATCCAGAACTCGATGGATTTTGTCGAGATTGATGCGTTCAGTACGACCATCACGCTTTGTCACCAGCAGACTCTGATTCATGTGGGTTTTACCTGTCCGTGAAAGAAAAAATATCCCCCGTTTATCCACAATGCCACGTTGTGACTAAGTCTGTGGATAAATACTATATATAGGGGGTAACTGATAAATGAAACGCTATATGGTGAGTATTCTAGTAGGGATTCTTTTCAGTACAAGAGTTGATTTTGAGGTTAAATTGAGGTTGCAAAAGGGTGATAATCGCTAAGTGCGCGTCTTATAAGGCCTGGAGGGCATGTCAATAATTCATAAAAAAAAATGAAAATTTGATCGAGTGCTGATTTCTTCATCTAAGGCAGGAAAAGTTCCTATGATCTGGCGCAAAAATTGCCCTGGCGATCCTACTCAGGATTGGTAGGCTATGCATAGGCCCGGCAAGCGCAGCGCCCCGGGCAAAATTGCCGGATGGCGGCGTAAACGCCTTATCCGGCCTACAGACGCAGTTAGTCAACTTGTGCGGTAGTGTGAACCATATAGTTAACATCAACGCCCGGCCCGAGTTTGAAGGTGTTGGTAATCGGGTTGTAGTGCAGCCCGGTCATGTGACGCTCTTTCAACACGGTCTGATCGACCCAGTTCAGCAACTCCGCAGGCTTAATAAATTTTTTCACATCGTGCGTGCCTTTCGGCACCATGCGTAAAATATACTCCGCCCCCACCACGGCCATCAGCCACGACTTGCCGTTGCGATTAAGGGTCGAGAAAAAGACTTCACCGCCCGGTTTAACTAATTGCGCACAGGCCCTGACGACCGATTGCGGGTCCGGTACGTGCTCCAGCATCTCCATACAGGTCACGACGTCGTACTGGTGCGCATGTTTCGCCGCATGCTCTTCAACCGTCTCCTGCACGTAATCAACCTGAATACCGCTTTCCAGCGCGTGCAGTTTCGCGACCTGCAAAGGCTCAAAGCCCATATCCAGGCCCGTTACCGTCGCACCTTCACGCGCCATGCTCTCAGCCAGAATGCCGCCGCCGCAGCCAACGTCGAGCACCTTTTTGCCGAACAGGCCGCCGGAACGCTCGGCAATGTAGCCCAGGCGCAGCGGGTTAATGCGGTGCAGAGGCTTAAATTCACCCTCAAGATCCCACCAGCGTGACGCGACAGCTTCAAATTTGGCGATTTCTTCGTGATCAACGTTATGCGTCACCGGGGGTTTTTCGGCATTCATTGGCGCTTTTACTCCTTATTTGGCAAGTCGCCTGAGTATATCAGCACGACGGGATGAATAAAGCCTCCGTAGAAGACCATTCCATTTACCTGTCTCATTGCGATTGTGTTATAATTTGCGACCTTTGAATCCGGGATACAGTAGAGGGATAGCGGTTAGATGAGCGACCTTGCGAGAGAAATTACACCGGTCAACATTGAGGAAGAGCTGAAGAGCTCTTATCTGGATTATGCGATGTCGGTCATTGTTGGCCGTGCGCTGCCGGATGTCCGAGATGGCCTGAAGCCGGTACACCGTCGCGTACTATACGCCATGAACGTATTGGGCAATGACTGGAATAAAGCCTATAAAAAATCTGCCCGTGTTGTTGGTGACGTAATCGGTAAATACCATCCTCATGGTGATTCCGCGGTGTACGACACTATCGTCCGTATGGCGCAGCCTTTCTCGCTGCGTTACATGCTGGTGGATGGTCAGGGCAACTTTGGTTCTATCGACGGCGACTCTGCCGCGGCAATGCGTTATACGGAAATCCGTCTGGCGAAGATTGCCCATGAACTGATGGCCGATCTCGAAAAAGAGACGGTGGATTTCGTTGACAACTATGACGGCACGGAAAAAATTCCTGACGTCATGCCGACCAAAATTCCTAACCTGCTGGTAAACGGCTCGTCCGGTATCGCGGTAGGTATGGCCACCAATATCCCGCCGCACAACCTGAAGGAAGTGATCAACGGTTGCCTGGCGTATATCGATGATGAAGACATCAGCATTGAAGGGCTGATGGAACACATTCCTGGCCCGGACTTCCCGACCGCCGCGATCATCAACGGTCGTCGCGGTATTGAAGAAGCCTATCGTACCGGTCGCGGAAAAGTGTACATTCGCGCTCGCGCGGAAGTGGAAGCTGACGCGAAAACCGGCCGCGAAACCATCATCGTTCATGAAATTCCGTACCAGGTGAACAAAGCGCGCCTGATCGAGAAAATCGCTGAACTGGTGAAAGACAAACGCGTTGAAGGCATCAGCGCGCTGCGCGACGAGTCTGATAAAGACGGGATGCGCATCGTGATTGAAGTGAAACGCGATGCCGTCGGGGAAGTGGTGCTTAACAACCTTTATTCCCAGACCCAGTTGCAGGTTTCTTTCGGTATCAACATGGTTGCGCTGCACCACGGCCAGCCGAAGATCATGAACCTGAAAGAGATCATTTCCGCGTTCGTGCGTCACCGCCGCGAAGTGGTGACGCGCCGTACTATTTTCGAACTGCGTAAAGCCCGCGATCGCGCGCATATCCTTGAAGCGCTGGCGATTGCGCTGGCGAACATCGATCCGATCATCGAGATGATCCGCCGTGCGCCAACGCCGGCAGAGGCAAAAGCGGCGTTAATCTCCCGTTCATGGGATCTGGGCAACGTGGCGTCTATGCTGGAACGCGCCGGTGATGATGCTGCCCGTCCTGAGTGGCTGGAGCCGGAGTTTGGCGTGCGTGATGGTCAGTATTACCTGACTGAACAACAGGCACAGGCGATTCTGGATCTGCGCTTGCAGAAACTGACCGGCCTGGAGCATGAAAAACTGCTCGACGAGTACAAAGAGCTGCTGGAACAGATCGCAGAACTGCTGCACATTCTGGGCAGCGCCGATCGTCTGATGGAAGTGATTCGCGAAGAGATGGAACTGATCCGCGATCAGTTTGGCGATGAGCGTCGCACTGAAATCACCGCTAACAGCGCCGATATTAATATCGAAGATCTGATCAGCCAGGAAGATGTGGTTGTAACGCTGTCTCACCAGGGTTACGTCAAATATCAGCCGCTGACCGATTACGAAGCGCAACGTCGTGGCGGGAAAGGTAAATCTGCCGCGCGTATAAAAGAAGAAGACTTCATCGACCGTCTGCTGGTGGCTAACACCCACGACACGATCCTCTGCTTCTCCAGCCGTGGCCGTCTGTACTGGATGAAGGTCTATCAGTTGCCGGAAGCGAGCCGTGGCGCGCGTGGCCGTCCGATCGTCAACCTGCTGCCGCTGGAAGCCGACGAACGTATCACCGCCATTCTGCCGGTACGCGAGTACGAAGAGGGCGTTAACGTCTTTATGGCGACCGCCAGCGGTACGGTGAAGAAAACGGCGCTGACCGAGTTCAGCCGTCCGCGTTCCGCCGGTATTATCGCGGTGAACCTGAACGAAGGCGACGAGCTGATCGGCGTGGATCTGACCTCCGGTTCCGACGAAGTCATGCTGTTCTCCGCTGCCGGTAAAGTGGTGCGCTTTAAAGAAGATGCCGTTCGTGCGATGGGTCGTACCGCGACCGGCGTACGTGGCATCAAACTGGCGGGCGAAGACAGCGTCGTTTCTCTGATTATTCCGCGTGGTGAAGGCGCTATCCTGACCGTGACGCAGAATGGTTACGGTAAACGTACGGCGGAAGGCGAATACCCAACCAAGTCTCGTGGCACGCAGGGCGTTATCTCCATTAAAGTCACCGAGCGCAACGGTTCCGTTGTTGGCGCGGTACAGGTGGATGATGCCGACCAGATCATGATGATCACCGATGCCGGTACGCTGGTTCGTACCCGCGTATCGGAAATCAGCGTCGTTGGCCGTAACACCCAGGGCGTAATCCTCATCCGCACGGCGGAAGATGAAAACGTGGTGGGTCTGCAACGTGTTGCTGAGCCGGTGGATGACGAGGAACTCGACTCCATCGACGGCAGCGTAGCGGAAGGGGACGAGGATATCGCCCCGGAAGCGGAAATCGATGACGATGCAGCGGATGACGCTGACGAGTAATTCGGCGTTGTGAATCGTGTGTGAAAGGAGGCCATTGCGCCTCCTTTTTTTTGCCGGATGGCGGCGTAAACGCCTTATCAGGCCGCCACCCGGCAAAGGCGCAAATCCTTAATTCATCCTTTCCACTATCATCGCAATACCCTGACCGCCGCCGATGCAGAGCGTGGCCAGCCCGAGCGTTTTATCGCGTGCAGAGAGGGCGTGCAGCAGCGTCACCAGAATACGCGCGCCGCTGGCGCCGATGGGGTGTCCCAGGGCGATAGCCCCACCGTTGACGTTCACCTTCTGCGGATCAAAACCGAGCGTCTTACCCACGGCAAGGAACTGTGCGGCAAACGCCTCGTTGGCTTCGATCAGATCGATATCCGAAAGCGTTAAACCGCTCAGTTGCAGCGCCTTTTGCGTGGCGGGAACCGGCCCCATCCCCATCAACGCGGGGGCGACGCCGCCGCTGGCATAGGCTTTGATACGAGCCAGTGGGGTCAGGCCCGCCGCCAGCGCTGCGGATTCTTCCATCACTACCAGCGCTGCCGCGCCGTCATTGATCCCAGAGGCGTTTCCTGCCGTTACCGTACCCGCCTTGTCGAAGGCCGGGCGTAATGCTGCAAGACCTTCCGCCGTTGAATCGGCTTTCGGAAACTCGTCGCGCTCAAACACCACGGTTTTCTTACGGGATGTGACGCTAACCGGCACAATTTCGGCCTGGAATGCGCCGGAATCAATAGCGGCAACGGCTTTGCGCTGTGAGAGCAGCGCCAGCTCATCCTGCATCTCCCGGCTGATGCCGTATTCCCGGGCGACGTTTTCTGCCGTGATCCCCATATGGTAGCCGTGAGTGGCGCAGATCAGACCGTCGCGCAGGATCACATCGGAGAGCTGTCCGTCGCCAAGACGATAGCCCCAGCGGGCCTTGGCATCCAGCAGATACGGCGCCTGGCTCATATTTTCCATACCGCCTGCGACAATCGCCTGTGCCTGTCCGGCCTGAATCGCCTGCGCGGCAAGCGCCACGCTTTTGAGGCCGGAGCCGCATACTTTGTTAACGGTAAAGCCGCAGACCGTCTCTGCGAGGCCGCTTTTGAGCAGTGCCTGACGCGCCGGGTTTTGCCCAAGACCAGCTTGTAGCACATTGCCCATAATCACTTCATCCACCCGTTGCGGGTCGAGCTGCGCGCGTTCAAGCGCCGCTTTAATCACGGTGGCGCCAAGGTCGATGGCGCTGGTGGTTGCCAGTGCGCCGTTAAAACTGCCGATTGCGGTACGTGCCGCGCTGACGATGACACAGTTTTTCATCTTCTGTTCCTTAAAAGTGCGTGGTTGCCGTCAGAAAAAGGTCAAACCGATGACAAAAATGATCCCGGAGAAGAGCAGGGCGGTGATGCAGTAGCCCATAATGTCGCGTACCCCGAGTCCGGCGATTGCCAGGGCGGGCAGCGCCCAGAATGGCTGCGCCATATTCATCCACTGCTCACCGTAGGCGATCGCCATGACTGACTTGCCGAGGTCCGCCCCCAGCGCCTGAGCCGCAGGCATGACGAATGGCCCCTGGATAACCCAGTGGCCGCCGCCTGATGGCACGGCAAAGTTAATCAGCGCAGAGCTGAAAAAGGTCATCACCGGGAAGGTGTCTTTGTTGGCGACGTTGATGAAGAATTCAGTGATAAGGCCACCGAGGCCGGAGTGTTCCATCATCAGTTGGATCCCGGCGTAGAAGGGGAACTGCACCAGAATACCGGCGGTACTGCGCGCTGCGGCGCTGATGGCGCGCATGTAGGCCATTGGCGTTTTGTGCAGCAGCAGACCGGCGATCATAAACATCAGATTGACGGTATTGATGGTGATGTTGAATCCCTTCTCGGCGAAGTAGAGCCCCAGATAGGCAATCCCTAATGCGCCAATGATCAGCGCGAGAATGCGGCTCTCTTCCAGTTTTTCCGACGGTGGCGCGTCAGCCGGCAGTTTCTTCTGAAAATCGGCTTCTTCCAGCAGCAGTTTCGGATCGATGCTGACCACGTCGGAGGGTTTTGGCGTCATCATTCGGGTAATAAACGGCATCACCACGATGAGGCCGAGCGTGATGAAAATATTGAACCCGGTGAACAGGGTGTCGCTAACCGGAATCAACCCCGCGACGTGTTCTACCGGGTTGTCTGGCGTTGCGGCCAGCAGGGGCATAGAGCCAGAGAAGCCGCCGCCCCAGGTGAGAAAACCGATATAGGCGCAGGCGATAAGCAGCGGATAATCGGAACCCGGCACGCGACGGGCCACTTCACGGGCAAACATTGCGCCGACCACCAGACCAAAGCCCCAGTTGATCACGCAGGCGACCGAGCCAAAGAAGGTCACCAGCATGACGCCCTGGGCGGGCGTCTTAGCGGCTGAAGCGGCGGTACGCAGCAGGCTTTTAACCGGACCGGAACTGGCCAGGGCGTGGCCCGTCACGATAATCAGCGCCATTTGCATACCGAAAGCCAGCAGGTTCCAGAAGCCGTCACCCCAGAACCTCACCATACTGACCGGCGTTTGCGGCGTCAGCCAGAGAGCGATCCCGAACGTCAGCAGGGTTAACAGCATTGCGAAGATCAGCGGATCAGGAAGCCAGCGGCTGACGACCCGCGTCATAAAACGTGAAATACGCCCAATCATGCGTCACCTCTCTGAATGACCAGATCGGCCGCAACCTCAAAGTGCGCTTCAGTTTTTGCCCGCAGGGTTTCCAAATCACACCCTTCGGCGATTTCTGTCAGCCACATCTTGCCGTCGATAAAGCGAAATACAGCCAGTTCGGTAACCAGCATATGCACCGCGTGCTGGGCGGTGAGCGGCATGGTGCACTGGCGCAGAATTTTCGCCGAGCCGTCTTTCGCGCAATGTTCCATTGCAATGATCACTTTGCGCGCGCCGGTGACCAGATCCATTGCGCCCCCCATGCCGGGAACCATTTTGCCGGGAACCACCCAGTTGGCGAGGTTTGCCTGCTCATCCACCTGTAGCCCGCCGAGTACGCAGGCGTCAACATGGCCCCCGCGAATCAATGCGAACGACATGGCGCTGTCGAACATTGCCGCACCGGGCAAAATGCCGCAGGGTTGACCGCCAGCGTTCACCAGATCCGGGTGGGCCGTCGTGACCGGCCCCAGTCCCAGAAAGCCGTTCTCAGATTGCAGGGTGATGTGAATGTCATCCGGCAGGTAGTTTGCGACCATCGTCGGCAAACCAATTCCCAGGTTAACCACGTCGCCATCATGCAGCTCTTGCGCCACGCGGCGCGCAATACGTTGTTTAGCATCCATTATTTGCTCTCCTGTGGAATAACGATGTGGTCGATAACAGCGCCAGGGGTGACAATCTGGTCAGGCAGTAGATCGCCTGTTTCAACCAGTTCGTCAGGCTCAACCAGGGTGATGTCTGCGGCGAGAGCAATGAGGGGGTTAAAATTACGGGCACTGAGCTGGTAGGTCAGGTTGCCGAGCGGGTCGGCGCAGTGGGCGCGAATAAGCGCCAGATCTGCACGCAGTGGACGCTCCAGCAGCCAGGTTTTGCCATCGAGCTGAAGCGTTTGCTTTCCCTCTTCAACCACGGTGCCGACGCCAGTCGGGGTCAGAAAACCGCCCAGCCCGGCGCCGCCGCAGCGGATTTGTTCAATCAGGGTGCCTTGCGGAACCAGTTGAACCTCCATCTCTTTGGCAATCATCCGCCGACCCGTTTCCGGGTTGGTGCCGATATGGGAGGCGATGACCTTGCGCACCCGGCCATTCACGATGAGCGGGCCGATGCCGGTATCGACAAATGCGGTATCGTTGGCGATCAACGTCAGGTCCCTGACACCGGATTCAAGTAAGGCTTCAACAAGGCGGGGCGGGGTGCCTACCCCCATAAAACCGCCAACCATGATGGTCATGCCGTCGCGAAAGAAGCCTGAGGCGTTCTGTAAGGTGATCAGTTTTGTTTTCATTATGTTTCCCTTTTGCATACTCCATTTTGGGTACGCAAAGGAAATAGCAAGCGGGATGCCAGGATTGATAAACCGAAAAGAGAAGGGTTAACCTGATGAATATAAAAATTAATTTTCACGGAAGGGGGATGAGAGGGCGTGAGGTGCTATGCAGAATTTTGCGCACTGTGCAAAATTCTGCATAGCAACTTCTGGTATCAGAGGCCTGCCGGATCGATGCCGTACTCCTGCAATTTGTACATCAACGCGCGTCGGCTGATGCCCAGCATTAACGCGGTGCGCGTGCGGTTTCCCTCCTGCTGCTCCAGAACTTCCATAATGATTCGGCGTTCTTCGCGTTTAATCTCTTCTTTCAGGTTCCGTTCACCGGGTTGGGCTGGCTTTATTCCGCTGGCGTGACTCACCGACTGGCGGAACTGGGTAGGGAGGTCTTCGGCAAAAATCACCGCCCCGGTGTTCATCACCACCGCGCGCTCAATCACATTGGATAATTCGCGGATATTACCGGGCCACGGCCAGGCGGTGAGAAGTGACATAGCGGAAGGGTCAATTTCAATAATATCCCGCTGGTTTTCTGAGCTGAATTTCTGCAAAAAGTGGTTGGCCAACAGGGGGATATCTTCCCGCCGCTCACGCAAAGGAGGAAGCGTCAGATGAATCACATTTAGCCGATAAAACAGATCTTCACGGAAGGTGCCTTCTTTCACCATTTCCTGCAAATTCCGGTTGGTGGCGGCGACAATGCGGATATCAACCTGAATGGTTTGATGCCCGCCAATGCGTTCAAACTCCCTCTCCTGGAGGATTCGCAGCAGCTTAGCCTGTAACACCAGCGGCATTTCGCCTATTTCGTCCAGCAGCAGCGTTCCCTGATGAGCGCGCTCAAACAGTCCCTGGCGTCGCGTTTGTGCGCCGGTAAACGCCCCTTTTTCGTGGCCGAACAGTTCGCTTTCCAGCAGTGATTCCGGCAGCGCCGCACAGTTAATCTTGATGAAGGGGCCGTTTGCCCGGCGTGAGTTATAGTGAATGGCGCGGGCGATCAACTCTTTTCCAGTGCCGCTTTCGCCGCTAATGAGCACGTTGGCCTGGGAAAGCGCGATTTTCGCGGTATCTTTGCAGATATCCATCATCCCCGGACTGTTGGTCAGGATATGTCCCCATTGCCAGCTGGTGCTCAGCGCCTGATGCAGGCTGCGGATCTCCTGTTTCATGGCCTGGAGCTGCAAGGCCCGCTGAATCAATAAGTTCAGTTCATCGAGGTCGAACGGTTTAATCACATAATCAAATGCGCCGCTGCGCAGTGCTTCTACGGCGGTTTCCACTTCAGCGTAGGCTGTCATCAGAATAATGGGGACCCGTGGATGCTGCGCGCGCATCACTTTCAGCGCTTCAATGCCGTTCATCTCCGGCATGCGGATGTCCATCAGCACCACGTCGGGCGGCGCGTCGGCAAAATGTTGCAGTGCTGTCTGACCGTTACTGGCGCACTGGGTTTCATGCCCTTGCAGCGAAAACGCGGTGGCGAGCATACGGCGAACATTATCTTCGTCATCAACGATGAGAATACGGTAGCGAGTTTTCATTCTGACGAGGTTTCCTGCGGGTTAATCGGTAAAATAAGGGTAAAGGTCGCGCCGCATCCGGGCATACTGGTAACGTATATGTCGCCCTGATGCGCATTGATAATGCGCTGACTTAACGCCAGCCCGAGGCCGGTTCCTGACGCTTTGGTGGTGAAGAACGGATCAAAGATTTTTTTCTGCAAAGCGACGTCAATACCGCAGCCATTATCTTCAATGGCGATCGCCAGATGCGTGGTCGTGTAGCGCCAGGTTCGGATACGAATTTCGCCGCGCGCGCCTATCGCCTGCACCGCGTTGATAAGCATGTTCAGGAGCACCTGTTTGAGCAGTTCGCGATCGGCGACGATCGTGGGCAATGCGGCGTTGAATTCCGTGTTGAAGTTGATTCGCGCCTGCACCCCGGAAGTCTGCACCAGGATCAACGCCTCCTCGATCAGCGTATTAATGGATACCTGCTGCCACTGACTTTGTCGTGGTCGGGAGAAGTCCAATAGTTGCTGGATGACTTTATTAATAGAATCAATTTCTTTCAGTACGACGGACAGGTACTCCTGATGTACAGGCAGATTGATTTGCTGGCGAATAATCTGCACATAACCCCGGATGGCGGTGAGCGGGTTGCGCACTTCATGCGCCACGCCTGCCATCAGTTCACCCAGCGTGGCGAGTCTCTCCGTTTGCGCCAGACGGCGCTGCGCCTCTTTACGGGCGGTTAAATCGGAAAACATCACCAGCGCGCCAATCAACTCACCGTCAGCGTTATGAATACGACTGGTGGTGACGCTGAGTTCAATTGTCCGGTCACGCGCGGGGAAGCTGACTTCCTGAGCCAGATGTTCGGTGCCGTTCTCCAGAGTGTCAAGCACAGGGCTGGAGAAATGAGGATCGGCGAACAGCGTTGAGTAGGGGCGCCCGGCCAGTTCATGCAGCGTATAACCCGTGATGGTCTCTGCGGCAGGGTTCATCGTGGTGACATTACCTTGTCTGTCGATCGCGATAACCCCATCGGCGGCGTTCTCAATAATCAGATCGTTCAGCGTCTTGGTTTCCCGCAGTGTCTGCGCCAGAGCGTTGACGCTGCGGCTGATTTGCCCCAGTTCACCGGGGAGATCGGGTAACTGGGCCGGCGTTTTCTGCGCAAGAGTAGGCAAGCCTTCAGTGATGATATCGATATTGGCGCTCAGACGGCGTGAGAAGAGAATGATCAGTAACAGGCTGCTGATAAGCCCCGCCGCCAGAACGGCAATAATACGAACATCCATTTTCCAGGCCTGTCGGCGAATATCTTCGGTCAACTCATTCGCCCAGATATAACCAATGACCTCGCCATGCCGCGCTATCGGAATCATTGAGTTGAGGATATCGCCGCGCACCTGCCGGCCTGAAAATACCACCGGGGCGTTGGTACTCATGACCTCCCGGCCAGGATGATCGGGAGCGATAGTGACCCCGACGTTGTTCTGATACAGTGCCGAAGGAGCGTAGGTGATAATGGCGTCCAGCGCCTTATTGTAATAGCCCGCGCCAATTCCCGGAAACGCGCGGGTGATACGCTCAGTGACCGGTGATAACTGCGCATTCAGCGCGCGGATACGCTCATCGCGCGGCAGATTTTCATGCTGGTTGAAGCTGTCGCCCAGCGCTTCATCAAGCAGATGCACGACAGCCGATAATTTTTTCTCTTTTTCAGATAAGACCGCTGATCGGCCTTCGGTTTCTACGATATAACCAATAGAGAGCGTCGGCACGATGACCATCAGGATAGCCATCAGTATCATTTGATTGCGTAAGCGTCGCGGGTAAAGCCGTCTCAGGTAGCGCATGCTGACATCCGTGTGGTCTTTATCAGGCAAACGCCGATTATCGGGGGTTGAGGCGCAGGTTTCTCAGCGGTATATCATATTCCCGCAAAGAGAGGGCATTGCGACGTCGGGCATTTACCGCTACCTTAACCACACTCTATTTATCGCCTGAGGCGGAGCTTCGCCCCTTTGAAATACCTTGCTTCCTTTCGTACAACCCTGAAAGTTTCGCGCTACCTGTTCAGAGCGTTGGCGTTACTGATCTGGCTGCTGATCGCTTTTGCTTCGGTGTTTTACATCGTTAATGCGCTGCATCAGAGAGAGTCTGAAATCCGTCAGGAATTCAATCTCAGTTCCGACCAGGCGCAGCGCTATATTCAGCGCACGTCTGACGTAATGAAAGAACTCAAATACATTGCCGAGAATCGCTTAACGGCGGAAAACGGCGTGATGTCCAGCCGGGCGCGCGACGATAAAACCGTGGTGCCCAATTTTGAGCCGCTGTTTGCCGACTCCGACTGTGCGGCAATGGGGAATGCCTGGCGCGGGTCGCTGGAGTCGCTGGCCTGGTTTATGCGCTACTGGCGCGACAATTTTTCTGCGGCCTACGATCTGAATCGTGTTTTCCTGATTGGCAGCGACAATCTCTGTATGGCGAATTTCGGCCTGCGCGATATGCCGGTCGAACGTGATAATGCGCTGAAAACGCTGCATGAGCGCATTGTTAAGTACCGCAATGCCCCGCAGGAAGAAAGCGGGAATAACC
Source organism: Citrobacter sp. CK198 (assembly GCF_030333295.1). Lineage (NCBI taxonomy): Bacteria > Pseudomonadati > Pseudomonadota > Gammaproteobacteria > Enterobacterales > Enterobacteriaceae > Citrobacter > Citrobacter sp. CK198. The sequence continues at coordinate 343,464 of NZ_JAOWGE010000034.1, forward strand.
TTTTCTGGATTAGCCAGGGGCCGCGCCCCGGCATCGGCTATTTTTATGCCCTGACGCCGGTTTATCTGGCCAACCGCTTGCAGGCGCTGCTGGGCGTCGAGCAGTCCATTCGGATGGAGAACTTTTTCACGCCGGGAAGTTTGCCTATGGGGGTGACGATCCTCGATGAAAATGGTCATCCGCTGATTTCGCTAACCGGGCCGGAAAGCAACATCAGGCCGGAACCCCGCTGGATGCAGGAGCGCTCCTGGTTTGGCTACACGCCAGGGTTCCGTGAGCTGGTTCTGAAGAAAAGCCTGCCGCCATCGTCGCTCAGCATTGTCTACTCCGTACCGGTCGATCTGGTGCTGGAGCATATTCGAATGCTGATTCTGAATGCTATTCTGCTGAATGTGCTGGTGGGCGCCGCCTTGTTCACGCTGGCGCGCATGTATGAACGGCGTATCTTTATTCCGGCGGAAAGCGATGCTCAGCGGCTGGAAGAGCATGAGCAGTTTAACCGGAAAATCGTCGCTTCCGCGCCGGTGGGGATTTGCATCCTGCGTACCATTGACGGGGTCAATATTCTCAGTAATGAACTGGCGCATACCTACCTCAATATGCTCACCCATGAGGACCGGCAAAGGCTGACGCAAATTATCTGTGGTCAGCAGGTTAACTTCGTCGATGTGTTGACCAGCAACAATACCAATCTGCAAATCAGCTTTGTCCATTCGCGCTATCGTAATGAAAACGTGGCGATTTGCGTGCTGGTGGATGTGAGCGCGCGCGTCAAAATGGAAGAGTCGTTGCAGGAGATGGCGCAGGCGGCGGAGCAGGCGAGCCAGTCCAAATCAATGTTCCTTGCGACCGTGAGCCACGAGCTGCGCACGCCGCTGTACGGGATTATCGGTAACCTCGATCTGCTGCAAACCAAAGCGCTGCCGAAGGGGGTCGACAGGCTGGTTACGGCGATGAACAACTCCTCCAGCCTGCTGCTGAAAATCATCAGCGATATTCTCGACTTCTCAAAAATCGAATCCGAGCAGTTGAAGATTGAACCGCGTGAGTTCTCGCCGCGTGAGGTGATGAACCATATTACGGCCAACTATTTACCGCTGGTGGTGAGAAAACAGCTTGGCCTGTACTGCTTTATTGAACCGGATGTACCGGTTGCGCTGAACGGCGACCCGATGCGTCTGCAACAGGTGATTTCTAACCTGCTGAGTAACGCCATCAAATTTACCGATACCGGTTGTATTGTGCTGCATGTGCAGTGTGATGGCGATTATCTCAGTATTCAGGTACGCGATACCGGCGTGGGGATTCCGGCGAAAGAGGTTGTGCGTTTGTTCGATCCTTTCTTCCAGGTGGGAACCGGCGTGCAGCGTAATTTCCAGGGAACCGGCCTGGGGCTGGCGATTTGTGAAAAACTGATCAGCATGATGGATGGGGATATCTCCGTCGATTCAGAGCCCGGGATGGGCAGCCAGTTTACGTTACGCATTCCACTTTATGGCGCGCAGTACCCGCAGAAAAAAGGCGTCGAAGGGCTGGCTCAAACGCGTTGCTGGCTGGCGGTACGCAACGCGTCGCTGTGTCATTTTATTGAGTCCAGCCTGGCGCGAAGCGGTGTCGATGTGCTTCGTTACGAAGGGCAAAAACCGGCGCCGGAAGATATTCTGATTACGGACGATGTGCTGGAGCTGGCATGGCAGGGGCGTGCGGCGGTTGTTTTCAGTCGCCGCCATATTGGTATTCCGCAGGAAAGAGCGCCGGGCGAGTGGGTACACAGCGTGGCGTCGCCGCATGAATTGCCTGCGCTGCTGGCGCGGATTTACAGTATTGAGCTTGATAACGACGCGCTTGCAACGGCGCTGCCTGCGCCGGATAAAACCGACGCGACGAATGACGACATGATGATCCTCGTGGTGGACGATCATCCGATCAACCGTCGTTTGCTGGCCGATCAGTTGGGATCGCTGGGGTATCAATGCAAGACCGCGAATGACGGCGTCGATGCGTTGAACGTGCTGAGTAAAAACCATATTGATATCGTGCTGAGCGACGTCAACATGCCGAATATGGACGGCTACCGTCTGACGCAGCGCATTCGCCAGCTAGGGTTGACGTTGCCGGTGGTCGGCGTCACGGCTAACGCGCTGGCGGAAGAGAAACAGCGTTGTCTGGAGTCCGGTATGGATAGCTGCCTGTCCAAGCCGGTGACGTTAGATGTGCTTAAGCAGACGCTGGCGGTGTATGCGGAGCGGGTGAGAAAGACGCGGGCATAAAAAAGGCCGGATGGCGGTTTCGCCTTCTCCGGCCTACTGCGGTCATCAACGTCGGCCTGATAAGCGCAACGCCATCAGGCACCTGACGTTTGATCAGTCTTTGTCCGCCGGGCTCAGCGTGACGGAAGAGAGGTAATTCAGCAGCGCGATATCGTTTTCGACGCCCAGCTTCATCATCGCCGATTTTTTCTGGCTACTGATGGTCTTAATGCTGCGGTTCAGTTTCTTGGCGATTTCCGTCACCAGGAAACCTTCTGCGAACAGACGCAGGACTTCACTCTCTTTCGGAGACAGACGTTTGTCGCCATAACCGCCCGCGCTGATTTTCTCCAGCAGGCGGGAGACGCTTTCCGGGGTAAACTTCTTGCCCTTTTGCAGCGCGGCCAGCGCTTTAGGCAAGTCAGTCGGCGCGCCTTGTTTCAGCACAATCCCCTCAATGTCGAGATCCAGCACCGCGCTCAGAATTGCCGGGTTGTTGTTCATCGTCAGAACGATGATCGACAGGCTCGGGAAATGACGTTTAATGTATTTGATGAGGGTAATCCCGTCACCGTATTTATCTCCCGGCATGGAGAGGTCGGTAATCAACACATGCGCATCTAATTTAGGCAGGTTGTTGATCAGTGCTGTGGAATCTTCAAACTCGCCGACAACATTCACCCACTCGATTTGTTCAAGTGATTTGCGAATACCGAACAGTACAATCGGATGGTCATCGGCAATAATTACGTTCATATTGTTCATGTATTGGGCTACCTTGCTACAGCAAGCTCTTGACGTAGCTGTCAATGTCGCTGATGTATTTTTCTATACCTGGAGCATCTTTCTCACGAATAAGATGTTCCAGCGTTTCACATAACTGCTTGCCGGGTACCAGATTAAGCATAGCAAACACGCCTTTCAGGCGGTGAGCTGTCTGCGCCAGCGCAGCGAAGTCACTGGTCGCTGCCTCAGTATACAACCTCTTAACATCATCCGGTACTGTGTCTACAAAGAGCGCGTAATAACCGCTGGCATGAAGTTCGGCGTTTTCATCTCCGCCGAGGGGCGACTCTGGAATCTCTTCCTGCGCCAGTTGCTCTTCTATCAGTTGTAGTACAGCTTCCTGCATAGCGTTGCTCATATTAAAGTTGACGCGCAGTTGGCCAGGACCCATTTTCCGCACGCCTGACTCATCATCGCTTAAAAGCAAGCCGGAGGCAGTAAGATTAGACGGATTATCAGTTAAAAAGAGATCATATTCTTGACTTATTTGCCGATCATCCGGCGTGATGCAGGTGGCTCCCCAGTTTTCCAGCTGACGCAACACAATATTGCGCACGTCATTAGAGGTGACGTCAACCATTACGCAAACGTCATCCAGCAAGCGCTCTTCATCATTTACATGTTGGTCATGCGGAGTCATTTTAACATGTACGGTATAGCGCGTCCCCAGCGCATCGCGTGCTTTAATATTCAGATGCCCGCCGAGCTTACGCGCCAGCTGATCGCACAACCAGAAGGTTAACGGATTCGCTTTCCCGTAGCGGTCGCTTTGCGTTTCATTGATATACGGGAAATGGAGATTGTCGATCTCATTGAGCGTTACGCCTTCACCGGTATCCAGAATGCGGAAGGTCAGGCGTTCTTCAGCCGACTCATCCTGATCGACTTCCAGCGTGATTTTCCCAATCTGCGTGGTTGTGACCGCGTACTGGATCAGCAACAACAGAATGCGGCGCAGGGCGTCACGGTCGCCACGGCGTTCATCGTTGGCGCTAAGGTGGTTTTTGATCAGCAGTTGCAGACCCTTGCGCTTAATCGCAGGCAGAACGTCCGGCACCACTTCGTCAATCAGATCCTGAATGGAGAACAGCGTCGGCTCACTTTTCCAGGTATCATTCTCCAGAATATTCGCCAGCTGAATTTCATCTATCATACGCACCAGAACATCCGCCTGGTTCGCCAGCTTCTGGCTTTCCGGCGTGTCTGCGGCAGCGGCGTTGATCGCCAGTATCCGCACGGGTTCTTTCAGGGCATTGCCAATATTTTGCATAAACGCGGCGCGGCCCTGCTGGTTTTTCTCATACAGACGCTGCGCCTGCCTGAGCTTCTTGTTCACCAGCACTTCCCGGTCCTGATCGCGAATAATAAAGATCTGCGTGCGAGGGGCGACCTGGCTGCGGAACAGGCGAATTTCATACAGCTCGTTATTGATCGTCGCCTGAATGATGCCCTGATGCTGCTCCGCCATGCTGGTGATGTTTTGCAGATTTAAATGCGGCAGCAAATGGTCGGCGATTTTATTGCTGATGACGGTGCGATTGGCCTCCTGGTCATGCACCAGCAGCCCCAGCGGCAGCAGGGAGACGATCTCTTCATTAATCGCGCGCAGAATACGCAGTTCATTATTTGCGGTATTGCTTGTCGCCACTTCCGTTGAACGGCCAGGCTGGTGGCGGAAGGTGGTGTAGCCAAACAGCGCCAGCGCAAGCAGGCCGATATTCAACAGTAACGGCAGCAGGATATTTTGCAGCGTATCAAGCAATAGCGTGCCGAAAGGAACCTGCCAGACCAGCCGCATATCGGTTGAGTTCAGCGCGGAAGAAATTTCAATTTTGGCGCTGTTGAAGCTGATGCTGACGCTGTCTGGAGACTCTTTCTCCGTATTACGTACCGTCGTGGTTGAGGAGTCGGGTTCCAGACGGAAGCTGTCCAGCGGCATTCCCGGCGGGATCAGGTCGTTGATCGGCAAATCGAACGCCACAACCGTCGCCAGATGCCCCGGCTGATTAAAAGTGGTGCGCAGCGTAAAGTAATGGCCGTTTTGCCACGCCAGACGACGTAACGAAGAGAAGCTTTCGCGTTCATCCAGCGCATTCGCCTGTTGCAGCATCTCCGCCCGACGGGAATCGACAATATTGCCAATCGCGGACTCTTTAAAGCCGGAGGAGAGATCCTTGAGCGGCAGGGTGGAGATGAGAATCAGGCTGTTGTCCTGCCCGTTCAGATAATACATCGACCAGGGCACGTTCTCTGCGCCCCACAGCGTATCGAGATAGGTGGAAATCCGCTGGGTCATTTCCAGCGTTGAGCTGTCATGCGAGCCAAAAATAAGCGCTTCGGTCTTACGGCGCGGTTTTTCAAGGTAGTAGACGTCTTGTTTCAGACGCGTTTCCTGCAAACCCTCGCTCGTGGATGGGCTAGCCGTCGCGGCAATGTTGTCATAGATTTGCCAGGTCACGTAGCGCCAGGTGTCTACGCGCTTATGAATAGCATGGGTGATATCGACAATCTGATAGCTCTTGTCTTTCAGCCAGGCGTTGACCGCGCTTTGCACCATCACGCCCATCGTTACAAGTAACACAATGATCAGTAATAAGAAGAAACGGGTAATGCTTCCCGGCAGAAGGGAGAATCGGGTAGAAACCGTTGTATCAGACTGACTCATTCGTGTTTATGACCTGTTAAAACAACGCTAAAGAGGAAAGGGCAGTATAAAGGGTACTGTGTGAATTTCCATACTCTCGCTCATCAGACACGCTGCATTTTTCCTCCCGCGCCGCGAAGGCGTTTCCCTAAGCAAAACGTGTACAGCGTTTGCGCAGATGTATAAATATAAACACAATGAAATAAAATTTAGCACTAAATAACAAGAAATTATTTGTTGGCAGGAATGGTGGTTATCACGAAGGGGGTAGTAAACCGTTGTGATTATTTAAATCCGGTAGCACAAGAAGATAAAATTTGTGTAAAGAAGGGTAAAAAAAAACCGAATGCGAGGCATCCGGTTGAAATAGGGGTAAACAGACATTCAGAAATGAATGACGGTAATAAATAAAGTTAATGATGATAGCGCTGACTATTTTAGTTGCGAGTGAAGATTTTGTTTTATCATTCAGTGCTATGATTTTCATGAATGCAATGCATTGAATTATAATGAAAAATAAATATGTTTTGATTATTCGTGCTTATTTGTCTCATTTTTTGCTTTTAAAAAAGTTCCATGCCATTAATAATTTGAAACACCTATGGCGATAAATGAAACATTTTAAAGATTTTAGTATCATATCCGTGTTGGATTATTCTGCATTTTTGCGGAGAATGAAATTGCCGACTGGTTAAGAGGGTTAATCAGTATGCAGTGGCAATAAAAAAGCAAATAAAGGCATATAACAGAGGGTTAATAACATGAAAGTTAAAGTACTGTCCCTCCTGGTACCGGCTCTGCTGGTAGCAGGCGCAGCAAATGCGGCTGAAGTTTATAACAAAGACGGCAACAAATTGGACCTGTTCGGTAAAGTCGACGGTCTGCACTATTTCTCTGATGACGATGGCAACGACGGCGATCAGACCTATATGCGTCTCGGTTTCAAAGGCGAAACCCAGGTTAACGATCAGATCACCGGCTACGGTCAGTGGGAATATCAGATTCAGGGTAACGACGCTGAAACCACTAACAACTCCTGGACCCGTGTGGCGTTTGCTGGTGTGAAATTTGGCGATGCAGGTTCATTCGACTACGGTCGTAACTACGGCGTAATCTACGATGTAACGGCCTGGACCGACGTTCTGCCGGAATTCGGCGGCGACACCTACGGCGCGGATAACTTCATGCAGCAGCGTGCTAACGGCCTGGCAACCTACCGTAATACTGACTTCTTCGGTCTGGTTGAAGGTCTGAATTTTGCGTTGCAGTATCAGGGTAAAAACGGCAGCGCCAGCGGTGAAAACGACGTTGCGGATGGTCGTAGCCTGCTGAAACAGAACGGCGACGGCTTCGGCGGATCTCTGACCTATGATATCGGCGAAGGCTTCAGCGTTGGTGGTGCAATCACCTCTTCCAAACGTACTGCTGACCAGAATTCGGCTGGCGTACACGGCAGCGGCGATCGTGCGACCGTTTATACCGGTGGTCTGAAATACGACGCTAACAACGTTTACCTGGCAGCGCAGTACTCTCAGACTTACAACGCAACCCGCTTTGGTTCTTCCCAGAACAGCCGTAGCGACTCTTATGGCTTCGCTGATAAAGCGCAAAACTTCGAAGTGGTTGCACAGTACCAGTTCGACTTCGGTCTGCGTCCGTCCGTGGCTTACCTGCAATCTAAAGGTAAGGACATCTCCAACGGCACCACCAACTACGGCGATCAGGATATCCTGAAATACGTTGATGTTGGCGCGACCTACTACTTCAACAAAAACATGTCTACCTACGTTGATTACAAAATCAACCTGCTGGATGACAACACCTTTACCCGTAACGCGGGTATCAGCACTGACGACATCGTTGCTCTGGGCCTGGTTTACCAGTTCTGATTGCGGACAATGTCAACTAAAGGGCCTGCGGGCCCTTTTTTAATACGTTTTTTACGGCGTACAAATAGCGATTTTTGGTGTACTCTTGCGCGCGTTCGCATGAGGATAATCACGTATGGAAATGACCTTTTGTCGGGCAGCGCTGCTGGCCACGACGATCTTTTTTGTGGGGTGCGATGATGCCCCAAAACCGGCTGATACAGCGTCACCTGCTGCAACCGTACTGGAAGGGAAAACGATGGGCACCTTCTGGCGGGTCAGCGTGGTGGATGTGGACGCCAGCCGTGCTGAGGAATTACGTAACAGAATTCAGACGCAGCTTGATGCCGACGATCAGCTGTTGTCCACGTACAAAAATGACTCGGCGCTGATGCGCTTCAACCATTCGCAAAGTCTTTCTCCCTGGCCGGTTAGCGAAGCAATGGCCGATATCATTACCTCGGCGCTGCGCATTGGCGCGAAAACCGACGGCGCGATGGATATCACCGTGGGGCCGCTGGTGAATCTGTGGGGGTTCGGCCCGGAGCAACAGCCGCTACATGTTCCCACACAGCCGCAGATTGACAGCGCAAAAGCAAAGACCGGGCTGCAACATCTGCGGGTTATCAATCAGGCGCGACAGCAATATCTGCAAAAAGATCTGCCGGATCTGTTCGTCGATCTCTCAACCGTGGGGGAAGGGTATGCGGCCGATCATCTGGCGCGCTTGATGGAACAGGAAGGCATTGCCCGCTATCTGGTCTCCGTCGGCGGCGCCCTGAACAGTCGCGGCATGAATGCGCAGGGGCAACCCTGGCGTGTGGCGATCCAAAAACCGACCGATCAAGAAAACGCGGTACAGGCGATTATCGATATTAACGGGCATGGCATCAGCACCTCCGGCAGCTACCGTAACTATTACGAACTGGACGGGAAGCGCCTGTCTCACGTTATTGATCCGCAGACCGGGCGTCCCATAGAACACAATCTGGTCTCCGTGACGGTTATCGCTCCGACGGCGCTGGAAGCGGACGGCTGGGATACCGGGTTGATGGTGCTCGGCACGGAAAAGGCCAAAGAGGTGGTGCGCCGGGAAGGGCTGGCGGTGTACATGATCATGAAAGAGGGCGAGGGGTTTAAAACCTGGATGTCGCCGCAGTTCAAAAGCTTCCTCGTGAGTGATAAAAATTAAAAAGCAAGATTTCGGGTTTTCGTGCGCTGACTTACGGACACACTGAGACTAAGCACTATGCTTAATGAAGGAGTCCATGATGAAAAATCTTTCACGCATAAACGACGATGCACGCTGGCAGTCGGTGCTGGATCGCGATCCTGACGCCGATGGGCAGTTTGTTTTTGCGGTACAGACCACCGGCATCTTTTGCCGACCGTCCTGTCGGGCAAAACACGCGTTGCGGCAAAACGTTCGTTTCTTTGCCAGTGCGGAGCAGGCGCTGGCCGCAGGATTCCGCCCCTGCAAACGCTGCCAGCCAGACAAAGACAACGCCCGACGGCATCAGCTGGATAAAATCACGCACGCCTGTCGTTTACTGGAACAGGATGCCCCCATCACGCTGGACGCCCTGGCGCAGCAGGTGGCAATGAGCCCATTTCATCTGCACCGGTTGTTCAAAGCCACGACGGGAATGACGCCAAAAGCCTGGCAGCAATCCTGGCGCGCCCGCCGTCTGCGCGATGCGCTGGCGAAAGGAGAGACGGTAACGCAGGCGATCCTGAACGCCGGTTTTCCCGACAGCGGCAGTTACTATCGCAAAGCGGATGAGACGCTCGGCATGACGGCGAAGCAGTTTCGTAAGGGCGGCGATAATCTCCCCGTTCGCTACGCCCTCGCAGATTGTGCGCTGGGACGCTGCCTGGTTGCGGAGAGCGAGCGGGGAATCTGCGCGATTTTGCTGGGCGATGATGATGCCGGGCTTATTGCCAGCCTGCATGAACTGTTTCCCGCTGCGCAGGATGAACCCGCTGATCGCCCTTTCCAGCAGCGCGTGCGCCAGGTTATCGCCAGTATTAATGCACGCGATATGCCGCTGTCACTGCCGTTAGATATTCAGGGCACCGCGTTCCAGCAGCAGGTCTGGCAGGCGCTGCGCACGATTCCCTGTGGGGAAACCGTCAGCTATCAGCAGATCGCCAGCGCAATCGGCAAGCCGAAGGCGGTTCGTGCCGTTGCCAGCGCCTGCGGGGCAAATAAACTGGCGATTGTGATCCCGTGCCATCGGGTGGTGCGCGGCGACGGCGCGCTATCGGGTTATCGTTGGGGCGTGGCGCGCAAGGCGCAGCTTCTGCAACGAGAGGCGCGACATGAGGATAAATGATGCTGGACTTATTTGCGGATGCTGAACCCTGGCAAGAGCCGCTGGCGTCCGGTGCGGTTATCTTGCGCCGTTTCGCCTTTCGCGAGGCGCCATCGCTGATTGAGGCCATCGCGGCGGTCGCCGCGCAGTCGCCATTTCGCCAGATGGTGACGCCCGGCGGCTATACCATGTCGGTGGCGATGACAAATTGCGGTCAGCTCGGCTGGACGACGGATCAGCACGGATATCTCTATTCTCCCGTCGATCCGTTAACCGGGCGGCGTTGGCCGCCGCTGCCAGAGGTCTTTACCAGCCTGTGCCATCGCGCGGCGATCGCGGCGGGCTATGCTGATTTTCAGCCGGATGCCTGTCTTATCAATCGCTATGCGCCCGGCTCAAAGTTGTCGTTGCATCAGGATAAAGACGAACCGGATCTGCGCGCGCCGATTGTGTCGGTTTCTTTGGGCCTTCCGGCCATTTTTCAGTTTGGCGGCCTGCGTCGTAACGATCCGTTAAAACGCCTTTTGCTGGAGCACGGCGATGTGGTGGTCTGGGGCGGTGAATCGCGACTGTTTTACCACGGCATACAACCGCTTAAAGCGGGCTTTCATCCGCTGACGGCGGACTGTCGTTACAACCTGACGTTTCGCCAAGCGGGTAAAAAAGAATAAAAATAAGAATTATTATTGCTGTCGGCGTTGAGATGTTTAAACTGCGGGCTGTTATTCCTTGCCCGGGTTGTATGAATGGAACTACTTCTTCTTGTCTGGCGGCAGTATCGCTGGCCATTTATCAGCGTGATGGCGCTCAGCCTCGCCAGCGCTGCGCTGGGGATTGGTCTGATTGCCTTTATCAATCAGCGCCTCATCGAAACGGTAGATACCACGCTGATGGTGCTGCCGGAATTTCTCGCGCTGCTGCTTTTACTGATGGCGGTGACGCTGGGCTCCCAACTGGCCTTAACCGCGTTAGGGCACCATTTTGTCTATCGCCTGCGCAGCGAATTTATCAAACGTATTCTGGACACGCAGGTTGAGCGCATCGAACAACTGGGCAGCGCCTCGCTGCTGGCAGGGTTAACCAGTGATATCCGCAATATCACGATCGCGTTCGTGCGCCTGCCGGAGCTGGTTCAGGGGATCATCCTGACGGTGGGTTCCGCCGCGTATCTGGCGATGTTATCCACCAAAATGCTGCTGGTGACGGCAATCTGGATGGCAATCACCATCTGGGGCGGGTTTGTGCTGGTGGCGCGCGTGTATAAGCACATGGCGACGCTGCGCGAAACGGAAGATAAGCTGTATCAGGATTTTCAGACGGTGCTGGAAGGGCGCAAAGAGCTGACCCTGAACCGTGAGCGCGCGGAACATATCTTTAACCATTCGTATATCCCGGATGCGAAAGAGTATCGCCACCATATTATTCGCGCCGATACGTTCCACCTGAGCGCCGTTAACTGGTCAAACATTATGATGCTGGGCGCGATTGGTCTGGTGTTCTGGATGGCGAACAGCCTGGGCTGGGCGGATACCAACGTGGCGGCGATCTATTCGCTGACGCTGCTGTTCCTGCGCACGCCGCTGCTCTCTGCGGTTGGCGCGTTGCCGACGCTGCTCACCGCGCAGGTGGCTTTCAACAAGCTGAATAAATTTTCGCTGGCGCCGTTTAAAGCGGAATTTCCTCGTCCTGACGCCTTTCCTGACTGGAAAACGCTGGAGTTACGCAATGTCGTTTTCCATTATCAGGATAATGCGTTTTCAGTAGGGCCGATCAACCTGACCATCCAGCGCGGGGAACTGCTGTTTCTGATTGGCGGCAATGGCAGCGGGAAATCGACGCTGGCGATGCTGCTGACGGGGCTGTACCAGCCTCAGTCAGGCGAAATTTTACTGGATGGCAAAACGCTTTCCGCAGAGCGTCCTGAGGATTACCGGAAACTCTTTTCTGCCGTGTTTACCGATGTCTGGCTGTTTGATCAACTGCTGGGGCCGGAAGGCAAACCGGCCAGAGCGGAACTGGTGGAAAAGTGGCTTGAGCAACTGAAAATGGCGCACAAGCTGGAGCTGCGCGATGGCCGGATTCTGAACCTGAAGCTGTCGAAAGGGCAGAAAAAGCGCGTGGCGTTGCTGCTGGCGCTGGCGGAGGAGCGTGACATCATTCTGCTGGATGAATGGGCCGCCGATCAGGACCCGCATTTCCGCCGTGAATTTTATCAGGTGCTGCTGCCGCTGATGCAGGAGATGGGCAAAACCATCTTTGCGATCAGTCATGACGATCATTACTTTATTCACGCCGATCGCCTGCTGGAGATGCGTAACGGACAGTTGAGTGAACTGGTCGGCGATGAACGCGACGCCGCCTCCCGCGATGCGGTTGCGCGTACCGCCTGATCCTGTAGGCCGGATAAGGCGTAGCCGCATCCGGCCTGGTTGCCCGATGGCGCGACGCTTATCGGGCCTGCCATTCCCTGCATGATGCTGATTTTTTATCCACTCGCGGCGCCGTTTATTGTTATTTACATAACCTCGCGCCATGCTTAATGGCATCTCATTTCATGGATTTATAATTAATGTCCGCAATGACCAAAAACAGCGCCAGACTGCGCGATGAAGAGCGTGCGCGTCTTATCTGGCTGCTCACCACCGATAAAGCGATTATTTCCGCCCTGTCAGGCAAGCTCACCCTGGCTGAGCAATATGATGTCGGTACGCTGGCCGACGATATTGCTGAGGTAGGGGCGCTGGTGGCTCACCTGCCGCCGCCGGACCTGGCGGATACCCTTGAAGCGCTGCCTTCCGAAGAACGTCATGCCTTATGGCGGCTGGTCGAGAATGAAAAACGCGGCAAAGTGCTGCTGGAAGCGTCCGAAAACGTCTGGGATGACCTGATTGATGAAATGACCGACCGCGCGCTGTTGGACGCGCTGCAATACCTCGACATTGACGAACAGATTTATCTCGTTCAGCACCTGCCGCGTAACCTCACCGGGCGACTGCTGGCGACGTTGCCGCCGGAGGAGCGCGCCCGCGTCCGTCAGGTTATGCACTATGAGAAGAATCGCGTCGGGGCGATCATGGAGTTCGAGGTCATCACCGTGCGCCCGGACGTGACGCTGGAGGTGGTGCAGCGCTATTTACGCCGTCTGGGAAAAATGCCGGAAAACACCGACAAACTCTTTGTAACGAACCGGAATAAAATACTGGTCGGCGAGCTGTCTCTGACGCGTATTCTGCTCAGTGACGCGCAGCGTAAAGTCAGCGACGTGATGGATGACGATCCGCTGACCTTTGCCCCGGAAGATATCTCTGAGAATGCGGCGCGCACCTTTGAACGTGACAACCTGGTCAGCGCCGCCGTGATCGATCCTTCCGGCAAACTGATGGGACGCCTGACCATCGATGAGATCGTTGATGTGGTCTACGAAGAAACTGACACCGATCTGCGTCGCATGGGGGGTCTGAGCGCCGAAGAAGATGTCTTTGCGCCCGTCGCCAAAGCGGTAAAAACCCGTTGGGCATGGCTGGCGATAAACCTGTGCACGGCGTTTATCGCCTCCCGGGTGATCGACGGCTTTGAACACACGATCTCGCAGCTGGTGGCGCTGGCTTCTCTCATGCCGATTGTCGCCGGGATTGGCGGCAATACCGGGAATCAAACCATTACCATGATTGTTCGCGCGCTGGCGCTGCAAAATATTCAGCCCGGCAACCTGACCTTTCTCATTTTGCGTGAAATGGGGGTGGCGCTGGTCAACGGCCTTGTCTGGGGCGGCATCATGGGCGGCGTGACCTGGTGGCTCTACGACGATATCGCCCTTGGCGGCGTTATGACGCTGGCGATGGTGCTGAATTTACTGGTGGCGGCGCTGATGGGCGTGATCATCCCGATGACGATGGTAAAGCTCGGGCGTGACCCGGCGGTCGGCTCAAGCGTGATGATTACCGCCATTACCGATACCGGCGGTTTCTTTATTTTTCTGGGGCTGGCGACGGTATTTCTGCTTTAACCGCCTGATTACGCCTGATCATCCGTAGCAGCAAAAGCATGGCGATTAGCGATGCGGGAATGCTGTTGTCTCGTTAATTGTCAATAACCTTATAAATATTCAACGTATTACTAACGTTTTTAAAATCTTAATATAATTTATAAACAATATTTAAATCTTTTACCTGAAGTGTTAACGTTGATGCCGCTCGATTTTCACCTGCAAAAAGCAAAAAAAACGATACTAAAAGTAAGGCATTAACATTATGAAAAAAGTGACTGCCATGCTCTTCACCATGGCTGTGGGGCTGAATGCTGTCTCGATGGCGGCAAAAGCGAAAGCGACCGAAGAGCAGGAAACGGATGTACTGTTGATTGGCGGCGGCATCATGAGCGCCACGTTGGGAACCTATTTGCAGGAGCTGGAACCGGAGTGGTCAATGACCATGGTTGAGCGACTGGATGGGGTTGCACAGGAGAGTTCTAACGGCTGGAACAACGCCGGAACAGGCCACTCCGCGCTGATGGAACTGAACTACACGCCGAAAAAAGCCGACGGTTCCGTCAGCATCGAAAAGGCAGTCGACATTAACGAAGCCTTCCAGGTTTCCCGCCAGTTCTGGGCGCATCAGGTACAGAGCGGCGTTCTGCACGAACCACACTCGTTTATCAATACCGTTCCGCACATGAGCTTTGTCTGGGGCGATGATAACGTCAATTTCCTGCGCGCCCGCTATACCGCGTTGCAGCAGAGCACGCTGTTCCGCGGTATGCGTTACTCCGAAGATCATGCGCAAATTAAAGAGTGGGCGCCGCTGGTCATGGAAGGTCGCGACCCGAAACAGAAGGTTGCCGCGACCCGCACTGAAATCGGTACTGACGTGAACTACGGGGAAATCACGCGTCAGCTGGTGGCATCGTTGCAGAAAAAACCGAACTTTGCGCTGCAACTGAATACCGAAGTCCGTGGATTTAAACGTAACGCGGATAACTCCTGGACTGTGACCGTCGCCGATCTGAAAAACGGTGAAGCAGAACATGCGATTAAGGCGAAATTTGTCTTTATCGGCGCGGGCGGCGCGGCGCTGAAGCTGTTGCAGGAGACGGGCATTCCTGAAGCGAAAGATTACGCGGGATTCCCGGTTGGCGGCCAGTTCCTGGTTTCAGAGAACCCGGACGTGGTTAACAACCACCTGGCGAAGGTATACGGCCAGGCGTCGGTCGGCGCGCCGCCGATGTCCGTACCGCACATCGATACCCGTATTCTGGATGGCAAACGCGTCGTGCTGTTTGGGCCGTTCGCGACGTTCTCCACGAAGTTCCTGAAAAACGGTTCGCTGTGGGATCTGCTGAGTTCGACCACGACCTCTAACTTTATGCCGATGGTTAACGTAGGGATGGATAACTTCGATCTGGTGAAATACCTGATTAGCCAGGTGATGCTGAGCGATGATGAACGCTTTGAAGCGCTGAAAGAGTACTATCCGCAGGCGAAGAAAGAAGACTGGCGTTTGTGGCAGGCGGGCCAGCGCGTGCAGATCATCAAGCGTGATGAAGACAAGGGCGGCGTACTGCGTCTGGGCACTGAAGTGGTCAGCGACAAAGACGGTACGATTGCCGCGCTGCTGGGCGCGTCTCCGGGGGCATCCACTGCTGCGCCGATCATGCTGCATCTGATGGAAAAAGTGTTTAAAGAGAAAGTGGCCAGCCCGGAATGGCAGGCGAAGCTGAAAACGATTGTTCCGTCTTACGGGACTAAGCTGAACGGCAATATTGAGGCCACGGAACAAGAGCTGCAATACACCAGCGACGTTCTGGGGCTGAAATATGACAAGCCGCAGGTGGTGGACGAAGCGCCAAAACCGCAGCTTAAGCCGCAGGTTCAACCGCAGCCGGCGCATAAAGCTGTCGCGGATATCGCGCTGTAAAAACGTATTGCGGCATGCCGGATGGCGCTGCACTTATCCGGCCTACAACGAGCAATATGTAGGCCAGATAGGCGGTACGCCGCCATCCGGCAAAACGTTCTTTAACGCGTCACTGCGTCCTGTACTTTATCTTCCGCTTTCCAGATACGGTATTTCACCTCTACGTTAGCCGGGGTGTACACCACGATCGGCAGCTTGCTGTTATAACGCACCATTCCGGCATCGCCCAGATAGGCCGTCACAAACTTCTGCTCTTTCTTGCCATCCGGGCAGGCCATCATGGTAGAAACCGGGGAGGTTACTTTATCAAAAACGTAGTAGTCGTAACCCCAGCCTTCCAGCGTTTTGCTCGCCAGTTCGCCGCCAAGACGGTGATGGTTGCAATCCACTTCCAGCGTCTGGCCGATCAGCAGTTCCACTTTCAGGGTAGACTCATCTTCCTGGGGAGTAAGCTGGATAACCTGGCGCTTCATCCCTTTTTCCGCTTTCGGATACGGCGCGATTTTTTCCAGAGGTTGCGTATTGGCATCGCTGGTCGCCGCCCATGCGGAGGTACTGGCGAAAGCCGCTAACAGTACGGCAGGTACAATTGTCTTCATTTTCGAGTTCACAGCGTTTCCTTTCTTCTGTCTTCTGAACGATTCCCGGCAGGTTAACACATTCATATTGGCTATTAATCTAAATTTACTTATATTTTAAGATGGTTAATTGAGTGTTTACTTGTTTGATAGCGATATATTCCATTTCTTACACGTTAAATAGGATTATTCTCCAATTAAGCCTTTCGTTATATACTTATTGATATAACCCTTTGAAATGTGAACAAAAGCACATTCAGATACGCTAACCCCACACTCTTTTGATCCGGCGACAGCATTTACCCCAATCGGGGTATGCACCTCTAACACATCCTGAAATATCTTACCGATCATAATAATGACTTAGTGGTAGTGCGGTTTATTTAGTCGTTCACCTTCCGGTGTGAGCGTCGTGATGGAAGGGCGATGTCATGGTTGATCTATCCCGTCGAGGAATACTGACAGGCAGTTGGCGCAAAGCCAACAGCGGGCTCCGTCCGCCCTGGTCTGGGGACGAATCACACTTCCTGACGCACTGCATCCGTTGCGACGCCTGCATTCAGGCATGTGAAACCGACATTTTACAGCGGGGGCAGGGCGGCTATCCGGGCGTTAATTTTAAGCAGGGTGAATGCAGCTTTTGTTATGCCTGCGCGCAAGCCTGTCCTGAATCACTCTTCCTTCCGCGCCACACCAGGGCCTGGGATCTGAACTTTACGATTGGGCAGAATTGTCTGGCGTATCAGTCCGTTGAGTGTCATCGCTGCCAGGATAGCTGCGAACCACTGGCGATAACGTTTCGCCCCACGCTGTCAGGCATTTATCAGCCGCAACTCGACAATCAGGCATGCAGCGGATGCGGGGCGTGTGTCGCTATTTGCCCGACATCAGCGATCAATGCGGAGTACAACCATGCAGCACAGTAACTGGCAGGTCTGTAGCCTGGTCGTCCAGGCCAAAAGTCAGCACATCACCGACATCAGCACGCAATTGCACCAGTTTCCGGGCTGTGAAGTCGCGCTGAGCGATGTCGACAGCGGTCAGTTGATCGTGGTGGTGGAAGCAGAACACAGCGGAACGCTGATGCAAACAATTGAGTCGGTACGCAACGTTGCGGGCGTGCTGGCGGTGTCGCTGGTTTATCACCAGCAGGATGAGCAAGGTGAGGAAACACCATGAAACTCAGTCGTCGTAGCTTTATGAAAGCTAACGCCGTTGCGGCCGCTGCGGCGGCTGCCGGGCTAAGCGTGCCGGGCGTCGCCCGCGCAGTGGTTGGTCAGCAGGAAGCCATCAAATGGGACAAAGCCCCGTGCCGTTTTTGCGGAACGGGTTGCGGCGTGCTGGTCGGTACTCAGCAGGGCCGTATTGTGGCCTGTCAGGGCGATCCTGATGCGCCGGTCAACCGTGGCCTTAACTGCATTAAGGGCTACTTCCTGCCCAAGATCATGTATGGCAAAGATCGTTTAACGCAGCCGATGCTGCGCATGAAAGACGGCCAGTACAACAAAGAAGGCGAATTTACCCCAATCAGTTGGGATCAGGCCTTCGATGTGATGGAAGAGAAATTTAAGGCCTCCCTGAAAGAAAAAGGGCCGGAAGCGATTGGTATGTTTGGTTCCGGGCAGTGGACGGTCTGGGAAGGTTATGCCGCCGCGAAGCTGTTCAAAGCCGGTTTCCGTTCCAACAATATCGACCCGAACGCGCGCCACTGCATGGCGTCGGCGGTGGTGGGCTTCATGCGTACTTTTGGTATGGATGAGCCGATGGGGTGCTACGACGATATCGAACAAGCCGACGCCTTTGTGCTATGGGGCTCTAACATGGCGGAGATGCACCCGATCCTGTGGTCGCGCATCACCAACCGCCGTCTGTCCGATCCGAACGTTAATGTCGCGGTTCTCTCAACCTTCCAGCATCGTAGCTTTGAGCTGGCGGATAACGGCATCGTCTTTACGCCGCAAAGCGATCTGGTGATCCTCAACTATATCGCCAATTACATCATTCAAAATAATGCGATAAATCAGGATTTCTTCAGCAAATACGTCAACCTGCGTAAAGGGACGACCGACATCGGTTATGGCCTGCGTCCAACGCATCCGCTGGAAAAAGCGGCGAAGAATCCGGGCTCCGACGCCTCTGAGCCGATGAGCTTCGACGAGTACAAAGCGTTTGTCGCGGAGTACACGCTGGAGAAAACCGCAGAAATGACCGGCGTGCCGAAAGATCAGCTGGAGCAGCTGGCGCAGCTGTATGCCGATCCGAAGAAAAAAGTGATCTCCTACTGGACGATGGGCTTTAACCAGCATACGCGTGGCGTATGGGCCAACAACCTGGTGTATAACCTGCACCTGTTGACCGGCAAGATCTCCCAGCCAGGCTGTGGTCCGTTCTCCCTGACCGGTCAACCTTCCGCCTGTGGTACGGCGCGTGAAGTTGGGACATTCTCCCACCGCCTGCCTGCGGACATGGTGGTCACTAATGAAAAACACCGTGATATCTGCGAAAAACACTGGCAGATCCCAACGGGCACCATCCCGGCGAAAATCGGTCTGCACGCCGTAGCGCAGGATCGTGCGCTGAAAGACGGCAAGCTGAACGTCTACTGGGTGATGTGCAACAACAACATGCAGGCCGGGCCGAACATCAATGAAGAGCGTATGCCGGGCTGGCGCGATCCGCGTAACTTCGTCATCGTCTCCGATCCGTACCCGACCGTCAGCGCGCTGGCCGCTGACCTGATTCTGCCAACGGCGATGTGGGTGGAGAAAGAAGGGGCCTACGGTAACGCTGAGCGTCGTACCCAGTTCTGGCGTCAACAAATTAAAGCGCCGGGTGAAGCGAAATCAGACCTGTGGCAGCTGGTGCAATTCGCTCGTCGTTTCAAAACGGAAGAGGTCTGGCCGGAAGATCTGCTGGCGCAAAAACCAGAACTGCGCGGCAAAACCCTCTACGACGTTCTGTTTGCCACGCCTGCGGTCAGCAAATTCCCGCTGACCGATCTGGCGGAAGACCAGCTGAACGATGAATCCCGTGAGCTGGGTTTCTACCTGCAAAAAGGGCTGTTTGAAGAGTACGCCTGGTTTGGTCGCGGACACGGCCACGATCTCGCGCCGTTCGATGATTATCACAAAGCGCGCGGTTTGCGCTGGCCGGTGGTTGATGGTAAAGAGACCCAGTGGCGTTACAGCGAAGGCCATGACCCGTATGTCAAAGCGGGAGAAGGCTACAAGTTTTACGGTAAGCCGGACGGCAAAGCGGTGATTTTCGCCCTGCCGTTTGAACCCGCCGCGGAAGCGCCGGATAAAGAGTATGACCTGTGGCTCTCTACCGGTCGCGTACTGGAGCACTGGCACACCGGCAGCATGACGCGCCGCGTGCCTGAGCTGCATCGCGCCTTCCCGGAAGCGGTGCTCTTTATTCATCCGCTGGACGCGAAAACGCGCGACCTGCGCCGTGGCGATAAGGTCAAAGTCATCTCCCGCCGTGGGGAAGTGATTTCGGTTGTTGAAACGCGCGGGCGTAACCGTCCGCCGCAGGGACTGGTGTACATGCCGTTCTTCGACGCCGCACAGCTGGTGAACAACCTGACGCTGGATGCGACGGACCCGCTCTCTAAAGAGACGGATTTCAAGAAGTGCGCCGTCAAACTGGCGAAGGTGTAACACACCATGTCCCGGTCAGCGAAACCCCAAAATGGCCGCCGCCGCTTTTTGCGCGATATGGTTCGCACGGCAGGCGGGCTGGCTGCCGTTGGCGTGGCGCTGGGGTTACAGCAGCAAACCGCTCGCGCAACGGGCGTGCGGTTGCGCCCGCCGGGGGCATTGGGTGAAGACGCGTTCGCCAGCGCTTGCGTGCGCTGCGGGCAGTGCGTTCAGGCATGTCCGTATGACACCCTGAAGCTGGCGACGCTGGCTTCGGGTTTGTCTGCCGGTACGCCTTACTTTGTCGCCCGCGATATTCCCTGCGAAATGTGTGAAGACATTCCATGCGCCAAAGTTTGCCCCAGTGGGGCGTTGGATCGAGAGATCGAATCCATTGACGATGCGCGCATGGGGCTGGCGGTACTGCTGGACCAGGAGAACTGCCTTAACTTCCAGGGACTGCGCTGCGACGTTTGTTATCGCGAGTGCCCAAAAATCGATGAGGCGATCACGCTGGAGCTGGATCGCAATATGCGTACCGGCAAACATGCGCGCTTTCTTCCCACCGTTCACAGCGACGCCTGCACCGGCTGCGGTAAGTGCGAAAAAGTCTGTGTGCTGGAGCAACCGGCGATAAAAGTGTTGCCGCTGTCGCTGGCGAAAGGGGAGTTGGGGCACCACTACCGCTTCGGCTGGCTGGAGGGGAAAGATGGCAAATCGTAAACGCGATGCCGGGCGCGAAGCGCGAGCGAAAAAAGGCTGGTGGCGCAGCCATCGCTGGCTGGTTTTGCGGCGGATAAGCCAGTTTCTGGTGCTGGGAATGTTTCTCAGTGGCCCGTGGGCGGGCGTCTGGATTCTGCACGGTAACTACAGCAGTAGCTTGTTGCTGGATACCATTCCTTTAACCGACCCGCTGATAACGTTGCAAAGCCTTGCCAGCGGGCATTTACCTGCCGCCGTTGCGCTGACCGGCGCCGCCATTATTACGGTGCTGTATGCCCTGGCAGGAAAGCGATTATTTTGCAGTTGGGTCTGTCCGCTGAACCCAATTACCGATTTTGCGAACTGGCTACGCAGAAGGTTTGACCTGAATCAGTCCGCAACGATTCCGCGTCATATACGGTACGTCCTTCTGGTTGTCGTGCTGGTGGGATCGGCGCTAACCGGAACGCTACTGTGGGAATGGATAAACCCGGTTTCCCTGCTGGGGCGTAGCCTGGTGATGGGATTCGGTAGCGGTGCACTGCTGATTATCGCTCTGTTTTTATTTGATTTACTGGTCGTTGAACACGGCTGGTGCGGACATATCTGCCCTTTGGGCGCGTTGTATGGCGTGCTGGGAAGTAAAGGCGCGCTAACGGTGGCGGCGAAAGATCGCGAGAAATGTAACCGCTGTATGGATTGTTTTCATGTTTGCCCGGAACCGCACGTCCTGCGTGCGCCGGTGCTGGATGAGCAAAGCCCGGTGCAGGTCACCAGCCGCGATTGCATGACGTGCGGTCGCTGCGTGGATGTCTGTTCTGAGGACGTATTTACAATAACAACACGATGGAGTTCGGGAGCGAAATCATGAAAAGCCATGACCTGAAGAAAGCGCTGTGTCAATGGACGGCCCTGCTTGCCCTGGTGGTGAGTGGTGCGGTTTGGGCAGCAAACGGAGTGGATCTGAGCCAGTCGCCGGAAGTTTCGGGGACGCAGGAAGGGGCGATTCGCATGCCGAAAGAGCAGGAACGTATGCCGCTGAACTATGTTAATCAGCCGCCGATGATCCCGCATAGCGTTGAAGGTTATCAGGTAACGACCAATACCAACCGCTGCCTGCAATGTCATGGTGTGGAAAGCTACCGTACGACCGGCGCGCCGCGTATTAGCCCAACGCACTTTATGGACAGCGACGGCAAAGTTTTAGGCGAAGTCGCGCCGCGTCGTTACTTCTGTTTGCAGTGCCATGTGCCGCAGGCGGATGCCGCGCCGATCGTGGGTAATACCTTTACCCCGTCGAAAGGTTACGGGAAATAAGAGGTCACTATGGAAAATTCTAACCGTAAACCTGGCGTGATTAAGCGGGTCTGGCAATGGTGGCGTCGCCCCAGCCGCCTGGCGATCGGCACGTTGCTGTTAATCGGTTTTGTTGGCGGCATTATTTTCTGGGGCGGTTTCAACACCGGGATGGAAAAGGCCAACACCGAAGAGTTCTGTATCAGCTGCCACGAAATGCGCAACACCGTCTATCAGGAATACATGGAAACCGTGCACTACAACAACCGCAGCGGTGTTCGCGCCACCTGTCCTGACTGTCACGTTCCGCACGAGTGGGGCCCGAAAATGATCCGTAAGATCAAGGCCAGTAAAGAGCTGTACGGGAAGGTGTTCGGCATTATCGATACTCCGCAGAAGTTTGAAGATCACCGCCTGACAATGGCGCAGAGCGAGTGGCGACGGATGAAAGACACCAATTCGCGGGAGTGCCGTAACTGCCACAACTTCGAATTTATGGATCTCACCGCTCAGAAAGGCGTTGCCGCCAAAATGCACGACCAGGCAGTGAAAGAGGGGCAAACCTGTATCGACTGCCACAAAGGGATTGCGCATAAACTCCCGGATATGCGCGAAGTGAAACCGGGCTTTTAATAATGAGTGGGTATGCTTGAAGCCAGAGAACTGCTCTGCGAGCGGGATGACAGAATACTGTTCAGTGGGCTGTCGTTTCGCG
Source organism: Citrobacter sp. CK198 (assembly GCF_030333295.1). NCBI lineage: Bacteria > Pseudomonadati > Pseudomonadota > Gammaproteobacteria > Enterobacterales > Enterobacteriaceae > Citrobacter > Citrobacter sp. CK198. The sequence continues at coordinate 366,170 of NZ_JAOWGE010000034.1, forward strand.
TGAACGCAGGGGAATGGGTACAAATTACCGGGGGCAACGGCGCGGGGAAAACCACCCTTTTGCGGTTGCTCACCGGGCTGGCGCGCCCCGACGCAGGGGAAGTGTGCTGGCAAGAGCAGGCGTTGCACCGCGTGCGCGACAGCTACCATCAAAATCTGTTGTGGATTGGACATCAGCCGGGGATTAAAACCCGGCTTTCGGCGTTGGAGAACCTGCGCTTTTTCCACCATGACGGCGATACGGCGCAGTGTCTGGCCGCGCTGGCGCAGGCGGGGCTGGCCGGATACGAAGACATCCCCGTCAACCAGCTTTCCGCTGGACAGCAACGGCGCGTGGCGCTGGCGCGTCTGTGGCTGACCCGCGCGACGCTCTGGATCCTCGACGAGCCGTTTACCGCCATTGATGTCAATGGCGTTGAACGTCTGACACAGCGCATGGCTGAACATATACAGCAGGGCGGGATCATCATCCTCACCACGCACCAGCCGCTGAATGTCGCGACTGACAAAATACGGCGCATCGCGCTGACCGGCGAGAGGGCAGCGCAATGATGTGGCAAATCTTTCGTCTTGAGCTGCGCGTGGCGTTTCGTCATAGCGCGGAAATCGCTAACCCGCTGTGGTTCTTTCTGATTGTTATCACGCTTTTCCCGCTGAGCATTGGCCCGGAGCCGCAGCTGCTGGCGCGTATTGTTCCCGGCATTATCTGGGTGGCGGCGTTGCTCTCTTCGCTGCTGGCGCTGGAACGTCTGTTTCGCGATGACTTACAGGACGGCAGCCTGGAGCAACTGATGCTCCTGCCGTTGCCGTTACCGGCGGTGGTGCTGGCGAAAGTGATGGCGCACTGGGTGGTGACCGGTCTGCCGTTGCTGATCCTCTCTCCGCTGGTGGCGTTATTGCTGGGAATGGATATGTACGGCTGGCAAATCATGGCGCTGACTCTGCTGCTTGGTACGCCGACCCTGAGTTTTCTTGGCGCGCCGGGCGTGGGGTTAACGGTGGGCCTGAAACGCGGCGGCGTATTGCTGAGCGTGCTGGTGCTGCCGCTGACCATTCCGTTACTGATTTTCGCCACTGCGGCGATGGATGCGGCCTCCATGCATTTGCCCGTTGAGGGATACATGGCGATTTTGGGCGCGTTGCTGGCGGGCAGCGCAACGTTAAGCCCTTTTGCTACGGCGGCAGCGTTACGTATCAGCATGCAGTAGCGCGGTCTTTGACTGGCGACAAACTGTAGGATGCCGGATGACGTTACGCTTATCAGGAAAGTCTGTAGGTCTGATAAGGCGTCTTTGCCATCATCCGGCATAACTGAAGTTTCATTCGTTTTGATTGAATCTGGTGACTGAACTATGTGGAAAACACTTCATCAACTGGCGATTCCCCCACGGCTTTATCAGATCTGTGGCTGGTTCATCCCGTGGCTGGCGATAGCCAGCGTGGTGGTGCTGGCGGCGGGCTGGGTCTGGGGGTTTGGCTTCGCGCCTGCGGATTATCAGCAGGGGCAAAGCTACCGCATCATCTACCTGCATGTCCCGGCGGCGATCTGGTCGATGGGGATTTACGCCTCGATGGCGGTCGCCGCATTCATCGGTCTGGTCTGGCAAATGAAAATGGCTAACCTGGCGGTGGCGGCGATGGCGCCTGTTGGCGCGGTGTTTACCTTTATCGCACTGGTTACCGGTTCCGCCTGGGGCAAACCGATGTGGGGAACCTGGTGGGTATGGGACGCGCGATTGACCTCTGAACTGGTGCTGCTGTTCCTGTACGTCGGGGCGATAGCGTTGTGGCACGCCTTTGACGATCGCCGCCTTGCGGGGCGCGCGGCGGGCATTCTGGTGCTGATTGGCGTCGTTAATTTGCCGATCATCCACTACTCGGTGGAGTGGTGGAATACGCTACATCAGGGATCAACTCGTATGCAGCAGAGCATTGACCCGGCGATGCGCGCGCCGCTGCGCCTGGCGATTATCGGTTATCTGCTGCTGTTTATCACGCTGGCGCTGATGCGGATGCGTAACCTGATTTTGTTAATGGAAAAACGTCGCCCGTGGGTGAGTGAACTGATTTTAAAAAGAGGCCGCCAATGACCAGCGCATTTGCATCCTGGAGTGATTTCTTTGCTATGGGCGGTTACGCCTTTTATGTCTGGCTGGCGGTTGTGATGACCGTGATCCCGCTGGCGGCGCTGGTGGTGCATACCGCCATGCAGCACCGCGTGATTTTGCGCGGTGTGGCGCAGCAGCGAGCGCGTGAAGCGCGGATGCGCGCGGCGCAGGCGCAGCGGGAGGCGGCATGAATATCCGTCGTAAAAATCGTTTGTGGATAGCCTGCGCGGTGCTGGCCGGTTTGGCTCTGACTATCACGCTGGTACTTTATGCGCTGCGTTCCAATATCGACCTGTTCTATACGCCAGGCGAAATTCTCTACGGTAAACGCGAAACGCACCAACTGCCTGAAGTGGGGCAACGCCTGCGCGTCGGCGGCATGGTCATGCCCGGAAGCGTGAAGCGCGACCCGGATTCGCTGAAAGTGAATTTCAGCATCTACGACGCCGAAGGCGTGGTGGATGTGACGTACGAAGGCATTCTGCCGGATCTGTTCCGCGAAGGGCAGGGCGTGGTAGTGCAGGGGGAACTGGGCGAGAAAAACCATGTGCAGGCGAAAGAGGTGCTCGCCAAACATGATGAAAATTATACCCCGCCGGAAGTTGAAAAAGCGATGCAGGAAAACCATCGTCGCCCGGAAAGCGTTTATAAGGATAAAGCATCATGATGCCTGAAATTGGCAACGCGCTGCTGTGTCTCGCACTCGGCGTGGCGCTGTTGCTGTCCGTTTATCCGCTGTGGGGCGTGGGGCGCGGCGATGTGCGCATGATGGCCTCGGCGAGGCCATTCTCCTGGCTGCTGTTTATCCTGGTGATGGGCGCGTTTCTGGTGCTGATCAATGCCTTCGTGGTGAATGATTTTACCGTTACCTATGTCGCCAGCAACTCCAACACGCAACTGCCGGTCTGGTATCGCGTCGCCGCGACCTGGGGAGCGCACGAAGGGTCGCTTCTGCTATGGGTATTGCTGATGAGCGGCTGGACGTTTGCTGTGGCCGTGTTCAGTCAGCGGATGCCGCTGGATATCGTCGCCCGCGTACTGGCGGTGATGGGGATGGTCAGCGTCGGTTTTCTGCTGTTTATTCTGTTCACCTCCAACCCGTTTTCCCGTACGTTGCCCAACTTTCCGATTGAAGGGCGCGACCTGAATCCGCTGTTGCAGGACCCGGGACTGATCTTCCACCCGCCGCTGCTCTATATGGGCTATGTCGGTTTCTCGGTGGCGTTCGCGTTCGCGATCGCCGCGCTGATGAGTGGGCGTCTGGACAGCACCTTTGCCCGCTTTTCCCGTCCCTGGACGCTGGCCGCATGGGTATTCTTAACGCTGGGTATCGTGCTTGGCTCTGCCTGGGCCTATTACGAGCTGGGCTGGGGCGGCTGGTGGTTCTGGGACCCGGTGGAAAACGCCTCATTTATGCCGTGGCTGGTGGGCACCGCGTTGATGCACTCCCTGGCGGTGACTGAACAGCGCGCCAGCTTCAAAGCCTGGACGCTCCTGCTTTCAATATGCGCCTTCTCACTCTGCCTGCTCGGTACTTTCCTGGTGCGTTCTGGCGTGCTGGTGTCGGTGCATGCTTTTGCCTCCGATCCATCGCGCGGGATGTTTATTCTCGCCTTTATGGTACTGGTGATCGGCGGTTCGCTGCTGCTGTTCGCGACGCGCGGACACAAGGTTCGCTCGCGGGTGAATAACGCGCTCTGGTCGCGTGAGTCACTGCTGTTAGCCAATAACGTCCTGCTTATCGCCGCCATGCTGGTGGTGTTGCTGGGAACATTGCTGCCGCTGGTGCATAAACAGCTCGGTCTGGGCAGTATTTCAATCGGCGAACCGTTCTTTAATACCATGTTCACCTGGCTGATGGCGCCGTTCGCGCTGCTGCTGGGCATCGGGCCGCTGGTTCGCTGGGGACGTGACAGACCGCGCAAGTTGCAGCGGTTGTTGGTTATCGCGCTGGTGAGCACGTTAGTGCTGTCGATGCTGCTGCCGTGGCTGTTTGAAGACAAGATTGTCGCCATGACGGTGGTCGGGCTGGCGATGGCGTGCTGGGTATTTGTGCTGGCGGTAGCGGAAGTCGCGCAGCGCGTTTCGCGTGGTACGAAAATGACGCTCAGCTACTGGGGAATGGTCGCCGGGCACGTTGGGCTGGCGGTGACGATTGTCGGCATCGCGTTTAGCCAAAACTACAGCGTGGAACGTGATGTCCGCATGAAAGCGGGCGACAGCGTCAGCATCCACGACTATCAATTCACCTTCCGTGAAGTGAAGGAGATTACCGGCCCGAACTATCGCGGCGGGGTGGCGATTATCGGCGTGACGCGGGAAGGTAAAGCAGAAGCGACGCTGCATGCGGAAAAACGTTTTTATAACAGCACCAGCTCAATGATGACGGAAGCGGCGATCGATGGCGGGATCACCCGCGATCTGTATGCCGCTCTCGGCGAAGAGTTGGACAATGGCGCATGGGCGGTGCGCCTGTATTACAAACCGTTTATTCGCTGGATCTGGGCGGGAGGGCTGTTGATGGCGCTTGGCGGGTTGTTCTGCCTGTTTGATCCGCGCTATCGCCAGCGTTCATGCCCGCAAAAAACCGCGCCGGAGGCTGTATGAAGCGCAACGTACTGTTAATACCTTTCGTCATTTTTCTGGTTATTGCGGCGGCGTTGCTGTGGCAGTTGGCGCGTAATGTGGAAGGAGACGATCCGACGAATCTGGAATCGGCGCTGATTGGCAAACCGGTGCCGACCTTCCGTCTCGAATCGCTGGAAAATCCTGGTCAGCACTATCAGGCAGACGTGCTGACTCAGGGGAAACCGGTGCTGCTCAACGTGTGGGCGACTTGGTGCCCGACCTGCCGCGCTGAACATCAGTATCTGAATCAGCTGTCTGCGCAGGGAATTCGCGTGGTTGGTCTGAATTACAAAGACGATCGCCAGAAAGCGATTACCTGGCTGAAAGAGTTAGGGAATCCTTATGCGTTAAGCCTGTTTGATGGCGACGGTATGCTTGGGCTGGATCTGGGCGTTTACGGCGCGCCGGAAACCTTCCTGATCGACGGTAAAGGGATCATTCGTTATCGCCATGCAGGCGATCTGAACGCCAGGGTATGGGAAAGTGAAATAAAACCGCTCTGGGAGCAGTACAGCAAGGAGGCCGCGCAATGAGATTCTTACTGGGCGTGCTGATGCTGGTGATCTCCGGCTCGTCGCTGGCTGCCATTGATGTTATGCAGTTCAAAGATGAAGCGCAGGAGCAGCAGTTCCGCCAGCTCACCGAGCAGCTGCGCTGCCCGAAATGCCAGAACAACAGCATCGCGGACTCTAACTCGATGATTGCCACCGACCTGCGTCAGAAGGTTTATGAACTGATGCAGGAAGGTAAAAGCAAGCAGGAGATCGTTGATTACATGGTGGCGCGCTACGGTAACTTCGTCACCTACGATCCGCCGCTGACACCGCTTACCGTGCTGTTGTGGATCTTGCCGATCGCCGCTATTGGCGCTGGCGGCTGGATTATCTTCGCCCGTTCGCGGCGGCGCGTACGTGTAAAACAGGAAACCTTTTCTGATGAGGTGACGCCGAAGGGACGCCAGGCAGGATTATGGCTGTTTGCTCCCGGGGTTGTGATCGCGCTGATTGTCGGGGCGGTAAGTTACTACCAGACCGGTAACTATCAGCAGGTAAAAATCTGGCAACAGGCTACGGCGCAGACGCCAGCGCTGCTGGAGCGCGCGCTGGACCCTGACGCGCAGCCGCTGAATGAAGAAGAGATGACACGCCTGGCGCTTGGTTTACGTACCCGACTGCAAAGCGATGCTGGCAATGTGGAAGGCTGGATTATGCTTGGGCGTATCGGCATGGTGCTGGGGAACGCCAGCACGGCGACGGAAGCGTATGCCAATGCGTACAGACTGGACCCCAAAAATAGCGATGCCGCATTAGGGTATGCGGAAGCGCTGACCCGTTCTTCCGATCCTGATGATAATCGTCGGGGAGGGGAGCTGTTGCGCCAGCTGGTGAGAAGCGATCATGCCAACATTCGGACGTTGAGTATGTATGCGTTTAATGCCTTCGAGCAGCAGCGTTTCGGCGAGGCGGTTGCGGCCTGGGAGATGATGCTGAAATTGCTGCCCGCCAATGATTCCCGCCGGGCAGTGATTGAACGCAGTATTAAGCAGGCATTAGCGCAGCTTTCGCCGCAGGCGGAATAAATGAGTGTGGCAAGGCCGGATGGTACTTGCCACGCGACTTGTAGGCCCGATAAGCGTAGCGCCATCGGGCATATCTTGTTACTGCATTCCGCGTGTTTGTAAAAAGAGAATGGTCGCCGCGACGCGCGAGCGTACGTTCAGCTTTCGCAGTAAATTACGAATATGCACCTTAACCGTCTGCTCAGAAATATTCAGCACGGAGGCAATCTGTTTGTTCGACAGCCCCTGAGCCAGTTCGTGCAGTACGTCCAGTTCGCGTTCAGTGAGCACGCTAAAGGGATCTTCCTCTGCGCCAAACAGTTCCCGTTCGCGCAGGTATTCGCTGACGCGATCGCTGAATACCTTGCCGCCGTTGGCGCCAGCACGAATCGCTTCCAGCAGCACTTCCGGGTCGCTGTCTTTCAGTAAATAGCCGTCCGCTCCGGCATCAATCAGCGCGTACACGTCACTGGCAGAGTCGGAAACCGTCAGGATAATGATCTGTGCGGTGACGCCATCCCGACGCAGCGCATTCAGCGTATCAAGCCCGCTCAGGCCTTTCATATTCAGGTCAAGCAGGATCAGATCAAGATCGAGACGGCTTGCCAGATCGATAGCACTCGCCCCATCGCCAGCTTCGGCAACGACATTAAATGCGGTATCCAGTTCCAGTAATTGACGAATACCTCGTCGCATAAGTGGATGATCGTCCACAATAAGCACCTGAAAAGGCGTTGCTTCAGGCATACTATTCTCCTGAGTACATACTCGTATCATTATTGTTTTTAGCGCGAAAATCGTCCAGATTCATCGCGTTGATGAGAGAATAAATTTTACCCTATTTTGGGCATGGGTAAGTAGTAAAACCTTTTGATTATGCGGTGTCAGCACAGTACTGGAAGGGAACGGCAGGCATAAAAAACCAACCGTAAGAGGTTGGTTTTTCTAAGGGATTTTGGTCGGCACGAGAGGATTTGAACCTCCGCCCCCCGACACCCCATGTCAGGTTAACGAAAGTAGAAATATGCTAAGATTGTTCGGCCAAGTAGTTCCTGCAATGCGTGACTGCGCTGAAAAATATAATATCGATATAATTGATATTAGCTCTTTTACTAAAAAGTGGGTGGAAAATTCAAAAAACCAATCTGACGTTATTGCTGATAATCAGGAGGATGGTCTCCATTTTGGTGATCGTGGTCATAGCTACAAAGCTGGAATAGCGGCTAAAGAAATATTCTCCGATTATATTATCGATGCAAGCAATGGGGATACTATAGGTTTATGGCAGGGACGCATTGCAAATAACGGGAGGGCTCTCGGTCTTAGCCGAGCTGTAAAAAATCGAATGGGTTGTTCCATGACTGTAGGAGCGGGGAGCATAGTGGAGGTTGCCAGACTGTGGATTTGGCTTGAAGAAGAGTCTGCAATTCACTATTGCTTCCCAAACAGAGACTCTGGTGGTGGGGCCTCTACCTATTCTAGATTTAATATTTATGACGCCTCGGGTGATGAGACTTCTGTCAGTATAGTATTCGGAGACTATGCGTATGCTACGGAGGATAGACCTGCGGACTTGAACCTCTTATTGGGAATCAAAAGATCTGGACTATACCGATTTAGTTATATACCTAATGAATTGACAAATAATGTAGGATATTTACGGATAGGTAACGGAAAAAGCCAAAGTATGTCAGTCAAAGGGTTGCCATCGGCATCAGTTTGGGCTATGCCGAATTACAACATGATGCCTGTTATTGCTGTAGATAGTAAAGATAAATCAGTATGTATTGATGGCACTCTTTATCAGGGATATGCTTTTCTGTTTTCCACAAATCGTATATTTGCAAATGATTGGTCGCAAAGTGGATATATCTCACTCGGTGTAATTAGAAATGCTGATAACACTGTTTCATTATGTATCTTTAAGAATGTATCAGGTGCGATCTCAAGAACTGTACTTGCCACTTCAACCGGCACTATCACTGTAGATCGAGTAATGATTGAACTACTCATGAGCCCAACAGGCAGCATCATGTACGTAGACGTTAATGGCGCAAGGCTTATCACATATACCAAAGCAGCATCTGTTGCAATGCTTCCAACTTATGGAGTAGCAGGAGGGATTGTATACCTGACAGGAGTAAGTACCACCTCAGATAAAACCGTTTACCACAACCCACCATCCATATTTTAAGTATAAGGCGGCATAGCCGCCTTCTTCTTAAATCTATTCCCGTTTCTTCCACCAAGAATATTCACCTGAAAGCCAGATGAATATGAATGCAACGTATATAATATCTCCACTCTCAATCTTCCACGATATAACAGAGTATATAATATGTGCCAGTGATATTACGCCAGCAACACGTATCACTGTCGTAATGAGAAAGTTAGTCATTTGTTATCACCATTTGTGTATTTCACACGTAAGTTTAGAAATGGTTTTTCTATGAATGTATATGTGATCATTGATACAATTATCGTGACTGGTAAGATGAATAAAATAGTGTTGATAATTGCAGACATTTTATCCGGGGAAGGGGTTAATATTGTCATATAAAGAGCTTTCGCCACCACCAAATGTGTAAGGTAGGCAGAGAAACTTAGCCCTCCAAGATATGCAATGATTGAGTCAGTTCTTTTATTTATATTAATGCTCAATGTCGTATATCCCAATATTAATAATGCCCACCCAAATGCTTCAAATGTGAATGAGAATGGCATAAACCACTTTGTCATCTGAGAGTTTAAGTGCATGAAGATTGATATGGTAGCTATCGAGGCGACTATCATAATCAGTTGTGGAGCTTTTGAACTCTTAATATACCCATTAACATACAAATAACCTACCATCATTCCTATTAAGAACTGGTCTAATCTTCCAATTATTGAATGATAAAGCCTATAATAGATACCAGGACCATTAAATATCACCAGCGACAATTTAATTAAAACAAACGCAACAACAATTCCAGACAATGACTTTAGGCCTCCTTTAGATAAAAATATTGCAAGAAACGGGAAAATTAAATAGAACTGGAATTCTACAGCAATTGTCCATATCGGGCCCATTGGGTACAATTTATAACCCCAGCCAGTACCTGGTGAGCCAGTGTTAAGCTGAAGTGTTAAAATTCTAAAAATATCCATTGGTGTAGAGTTGGTTTGGTCTACACAAATGGCAATAAATACAAATATTACAGTTAGAGGGGCGATTCTAAGAATTCTGTTTTTTACGAAGCTTGAATATTGTATTTTTTTTCTTCCAGCATCTGAAATTATGCAGAAAAGGAATCCTGACAAAACCAAAAAAAGACTTACTCCAGAAGAACCCCATCTAATCCATAAAGATGCAAAGTCTTGCAAATTACTGACAGAACCGCCGTAATTGATACTTCCCCTGCAATGATGGAATATGACAAGGATAAATGCTGCAAAACGCAGATGATCAAGTCTTGACATATAGCTGTGATTTAATGTTTTCATTCCATGACCTAAATAGTACAAAAAAAGAACAGGTTATTTTTTCCTGTATCATATCACTTTTAGGAGCAGTCTTAAAAATAATGATTAATATTGTGTATTACGTATGATTTTAGGTTCATCCGCCGTGCCATATGCAAGAACGCAACTACGGCAGGCGGGCGAACGTTCGATAGTGCGAATATAGAATGGTTGCCAGCCGCCGCGGATTGTATCTGCCCGGCATAACGGATCAATGTGTTTTATCTGAAACAGGTATTAATGCCACGTCTTTTTGCTCAGGCTTGTTATAGCTGAAATAGCATGTGCTGAATCATCAAAAAGCCGGGTCAGTACAGGAACCCACTGCCTGTTTTTGTACTCAAGCACCTGATGTCCAGGCAGGTCTTTGCTGACGATGGCAAATGTCCTGAGTTCAGGCGTTGGAACAGGGAGATCGGTGCCAGGCGGGAAATATATTCTTATCCCGGCAATAATCATGTTGTCCATGCTCATCATTCGTTCACCAGCTACATATCGGCTTCTTCAAACATCTCTTCCAGCATACGGTTAAGTCGTTCTTTCTCTGTTTTCGTGCAATCGCTGTTTAATGCGTTAGCCTGCATTGGCTTAACTCTCACGTCGGCGTCGGGGAAGATCCGGTGTACGCGCTCTGTCAGCTCGTTAAGAATGATGTTTCTTGCACCCGGTAGCCCCTCTACATTGCGTTTGTCGTAAACGAGTTCCACAAACATAAAATTCTCCTTTTACTGGTTGGATATACAGTTAAATTTAAACTGTATAAATAAACAGTATCAAGGTGTTGATGACGGTGTTAAGAGGATCTGTGAAATGGTTTTTTGACGGCGCTTTTACCCCAGTTTTACCCCGAAGCTTCCCCGCTCAAAAAACAGGCATAAAAAAACCAACCGTAAGAGGTTGGTTTTTCTAAGGGATTTTGGTCGGCACGAGAGGATTTGAACCTCCGACCCCCGACACCCCATGACGGTGCGCTACCAGGCTGCGCTACGTGCCGACTTGTGGATGCCAATACTACCGCTTTCCACCACGAATGCAAGGGGATGTCTTGCTAACTGATTTATAATTAATCAGTTAGCAATGAATCGTTTCTCGTCGGTCAGTACCTGCAACAACAGGCTCAATTGCGGCTTCTGGTCTTTGATCTTCTCGCCGTGTAGATCGTACGTCTGATAGGTGCCGTTATTGTTCAGTACCAGCGTCATTTCCGGCGTGGTAATCGCCAGCGTACTGCCGTCCGCAGCGGTCACCCAGTAATGGCGGCGCGTGGCGTTGAACAGATCCTGTCCCTGCGAGTACTCATTGGCTGGCGTACTGACGTGCAGCAGTCGCTGCATCAGCGTCGTCATCAAATCCGTATGGTCGGTCAGAGTGTTGATTCGCTGTGCTGGCGTGCCCGGCCAGTGAATGATCAACGGCACTTGCAGATGGCCGCGAGACCAGGCGAAATGGCTCTCTTCCTGCGCTAACGGTACGCCGCGCCCCCCCGTAATGATCACCACGGTGTTGTTGAGTTTCCCTGCGTCACGCAGTGCGCTGAGCACCCGGTTAATCTGGGCATCCACGTTCTCTGCGGCGCGGGCATACCGTTTCGCAAAGTCTTTCTGGTTGCTGTCGTCAACGTTTGTGCCGTTGAAGGAAACCCATGAGAACCAGCGGTTATCTTCCTGGGCGTAACGTCCTAACCAGTTAATCCACTGGCTCGCCGTCTGCTCGTCGGACTGCGTTTGCACAGTTGGCATGGAGAAGTCTGACAGCAGCGCCTGGCGGTAGAGCGGGCTGGTGAAGCCGTCAGAAGAGAATAGCCCTAACTGATAGCCTTGCTGGTTCAGCGCCGAGATCAGCGCGGCAGGCGTTCTGGTCGACAGAATGCCGTCCATATAGCTGGGCGATACGCCATAGAACAGACCAAATATTCCATTGTCAGACGTGTTGCCTGAACTCATGTGGCGCGTGAACGACGTATTCTGTTCGGCGAATGCGGCCAACGCGGGCATCTGTTTTTCATAGCGGGAGTAGTTCAGCGCGTCGACCGTAATTAACAGTACGTTCTGGCCGGTACCCATGTCGCGATATTGCAAATCGCTCAGCGGATACTGAACGGAAACGGCTTCCGGGTTGCCTTGTTCCACCAGACGGCGCTGATACTCCTGCGCATCCAGCAGACCGTGTTTTTCCAGAAAACGGCGCGCCGTCATCGGGTATGACAGCGGTAAATTCGCGCGCTGCATGGTGATCGGGCGATAGAAGTTGGCGTCTGCCCAGATATACACCACATGCGAAGCGATAAATGAGACGAAAAAGAATGCGGCAAGCGGTTTGGCGAAATGGCGACGTCGCGTCAGGCTGCGCAGCTTTTGCCAGCTCCAGGTCGCAAACAGCATTTCGATTAACAGGATGACCGGCACGCTAATAAACATCAGCTGCCAGTCGCGCGCCATCTCGTTCTGATCGGGGTTAATGACCAGTTCCCAGACAATGGGATTCAGGTGCAGGTGGAAGCGGGTAAAAACTTCGCTGTCGATCAGCAACAGCGTCATGCCCGCTGTCGCCAGGATGGCTGACAAAAAACGCATCAGCCGCTGGGACATGACAATAAATGTCAGAGGAAACAGGATCAGCAGGTAGGCGGCGAACACCAGAAAGCTGAAGTGCCCGACAATGCTCAGGTACGAGTAAATACGCCCTGCAAGCGTTGTCGGCCAGTCTGCGACAAACAGGTAACGGCTACCGAGCACCATGGCCAGCAGAATGTTGAACAGTGCAAACCAGTGCCCCCAGCTAACCATCTGGGAGACTTTTTCACGGTAGCGCTGACGATGAGTTACCATAAATAGCCGTTCGTTTCCCTTAATGCGCTTTGTCGTCGTTAATTGAAGACTGTAATGCGCGGGCAAAAGAGTTCGCAATCGCCTGGCGTTGAGCCGGTGCGATGCTGGTGTTGATAAGGTTGGTGACCATGTTTCCCAGCACCATCAGGGAAAGGTCGGTCGGTGCCTTATGTTTTTCCAGTACGTTGAGCAGGTCACTCAGTAATTGTTCAACGTGTTCGTCACTATAGCGGGAGTGTTGTGGCATAAATCGCAATCAGTTTGTTCATGAAAGGGCAACATATTACCGTAGCAACAGTTTTTTTTCTGCTTTTTTATCTCCTGTTGCGTCACCGCCCGTCAGGTGATTGAATACCGCCCGGTCATAAAGGAGAGTTTATCATGAGTCTGGATATCAACCAGATTGCCCTGCACCAGCTTATCAAACGTGATGAGCAAAATCTTGAGCTGGTCTTGCGCGATTCATTACTGGAGCCGACAACCACCGTTGTCGATATGGTGGCTGAACTGCACCGGGTCTATAGCGCCAAGAACAAAGCGTACGGCCTGTTCAGCGAAGAGAGTGAACTGGCGCAAACGCTGCGGTTGCAGCGTCAGGGCGAGGAGGATTTTCTTGCCTTTAGCCGTGCGGCGACCGGCCGTTTACGCGACGAACTGGCGAAATACCCGTTTGCGGACGGCGGTATTGTCCTGTTCTGCCATTACCGTTATCTGGCGGTGGAGTATCTGCTGGTGGCGGTGCTGAACAACTTAAGCAGCATGCGCGTGAATGAGAACCTGGATATCAACCCGACGCACTATCTGGATATTAACCATGCGGATATTGTGGCGCGTATCGATTTGACCGAATGGGAAACGAACCCGGAATCCACCCGTTATCTGACCTTCCTGAAAGGCCGGGTAGGGCGCAAAGTGGCCGATTTCTTTATGGATTTCCTGGGCGCCAGCGAAGGGCTGAACGCGAAAGCGCAAAACCGGGGGCTGTTGCAGGCGGTGGACGATTTCACCGCAGAAGCGCAGCTGGACAAAGCTGAACGTCAGAATGTCCGTCAGCAGGTGTACAGCTACTGCAATGAGCAATTGCAGTCTGGTGAAGAGATTGAGCTTGAATCGCTGTCGAAAGAGTTATCCGGCGTCAGCGAAGTCAGCTTCAGAGAATTTACCGCTGACAAAGGCTATGAGCTGGAAGAGAGTTTCCCGGCGGACCGCAGCACGCTGCGTCAGCTGACGAAATATGCCGGGAGCGGCGGTGGGTTAACCATCAACTTCGACGCCATGCTGTTAGGTGAGCGGATTTTCTGGGACCCGGCGACCGATACGCTGACGATCAAGGGAACGCCGCCAAACCTGCGCGATCAGCTCCAGCGTCGGACGTCCGGCGGTAATTAACGGTTTTGACGTTATGTGTTGTAACGCCGGATAGCGGTGCAGGCACCTTATTCGGCTTACGGTTCATCGCCTTGTCGCGCACCATAAAAAAACCCCGCCGTGGCGGGGTTTTTCTTCAACTTGTTGGCGATTACGCGCGAACGAAGTCGATGTGAGTCAGCTTCGGCTTGAACGCGTGACGCTGTACAGCCTGAGCTTTAACTTTTACTTCTTTACCGTCAACAACGATGGTCAGAACTTCGCTGTAGAACTCAGCTTTAGCTTGCATGTTCATAACCTGGTCGTGGTCCAGTTCGATAGCAATCGGGGCTTCAGCGCCACCGTAGATGATTGCCGGGAACTTGTTAGCGGCGCGCAGGCGGCGGCTCGCACCCTTACCCTGCTCTTTACGTACTTCTGCGTTGATAGTAAACATTTAAATCTCTCTTAAATAATTCCTGTTACAGGCGACCCAGCAACAGGTAAGTGATCTGCTTTGCGTATGCAAAAGCGGGCGAGATTCTATACTCAAATGGCTATCACATCAATCAAAAGTACGATTAACCGCGCAATTCATGTGCCCGCCGGAAGCGGCCTTCATAATCGAAGACTTTTTCGCGCACCTGCCAGTACTGGCCTTTCATGCGGGCGACGACAAAATCAGGGGGGCGAAGCAGCGCCTGTTGCGTCAGGATATCCGCCGCAGCGATCCAGCGTAACGGAATACCCGGCGTGCGGGTATGCGGGCGAATAAACAACTGTTCAAAGGCGGTGCGTTGGGCGGGCGTCTGCAATCGGAAGCGCTCACTCACATCGGCGCCGTCCTCATCGTAGTAGGTGATTTTCAGCCATTCGCCTTTCTCATCATGCCCGTGTTGTAACGCCATCCCGCTACAGCGCAATACCAGCGCATCTTTGAGTTTTAGCGCCGCTTTCAGCATATCGTCCGGGTCAACCAGAATCGTGTCGCACTCCCGGCAGCGCCGGGCGGCGATATCGTTTTCCGCGTTGCACTGCGGGCAGTTTTTAAAGCGGAAGCGAAAATCGCACTGTTCGCGATGCCCGTCATCATCTTCAAACCAGCCCTGGCAGCGGCGACCGAAATGCTCAATCAGCGTGCCGTCAGCGGTGGTTTTCCCCCAGAAGGTATTGGCGAACCCGCAGGCAGGGCAGAACACCTGTACGGGAACGTTGTCACTTTTGCCTTTTGGCGTGCCCACTTCCGGCGCATACAGATCGTGCGGGTTTCCGGCATAGTCGAGGATCAGACAGTCGGTTTTTCCAGGCGCAAGCCGTAGACCGCGCCCCACGATTTGTTGGTAAAGACTGACTGACTCTGTCGGGCGCAGGATAGCGATAAGATCGACATGCGGCGCGTCAAACCCGGTCGTCAGCACGGCGACGTTCACCAGATAACGAAAGCGCTGGGCTTTGAAATCGTTAATCATCACGTCGCGCTCTGCGCCCGGCGTGTCCCCGGTAATCAGCGCCGCATCATCGGCGGGCAGCAAACCCACAATCTCTTTGGCATGTTCAACGGTGGCGGCGAAAATCATCACCCCTTTGCGGGTTTGGGCAAATTCAACAATCTGGCTGATGATGTGCGGGGTCACGCGCTGCTGCTTTTTCAGCTCGCGATTGAGGTCAGCTTCGCTGAACAGGCCGTTACTCTGTGCCTGCAGGCGGCTAAAATCATACTGCACCACGGGCATATCCAGACGCTCCGGCGGCGTCAGATAACCATGTTTAATCATGTAGCGCAGCGGTAACTCATAAATGCAGTCGCGAAAGAGCGCTTTTTCGTCGCCGCGCACCATGCCGTGGTAATGAAAATGATAAATCCAGCCTTTGCCTAACCGGAAAGGGGTGGCCGTCAGGCCGAGCAGACGTAAGTGGGGATTCACTTTACTCAGGTGCGCCAGGATTTGCTGATACTGACTCTCTTCATCGTCGCCGATGCGGTGACATTCATCGACAATCAGCAGCGAAAACTCGCCCTGGAAGGCGTCAAGGTTACGGGCGACCGACTGCACACTGCCAAACACCACCTTGCCGTGGCTCTCTTTACGCTTCAGACCGGCGGCGAAAATGTCGGCCTCCAGCCCCAGCGCGCAATATTTGGCATGGTTTTGCGCGACCAGCTCTTTTACGTGCGCCAGCACCAGCACGCGCCCACGCGCCACTCGCGCCAGCTCGGCAATCACCAGACTTTTGCCTGCGCCGGTTGGCAGGACAATCACGGCAGGCGTGCGGTGGCGGCGAAAATGGTTGAGCGTGGCATCCACGGCTTCTTGCTGGTAAGGGCGAAGTGTAAAAATCATGGTCTCACTACGATGAACGGTACAGGGAATAGTATGCCATGAATCATTTCCCTTGAGCGATGGTTAGAGCCCGTTATACTGGATGGACAACGGCTTCATTTTTCGGGCGTTATGCCCGATTTCCGTATTATTACAGGCAAAATCAAACTCATGCGACTTGATAAGTTTATCGCTCAGCAACTCGGCGTCAGCCGTGCTATTGCCGGGCGTGAGATTCGTAGTAACCGTGTTACCGTCGATGGCGAAATCATCCGAAACGCGGCGTTTAAACTCCTGCCAGAACATAATGTCGAGTACGATGGCAACACGCTGGTTCAGCAAAATGGCCCGCGCTACTTTATGCTTAATAAGCCTCAGGGCTATGTCTGTTCAACGGACGACCCGGATCATCCCACGGTACTCTATTTCCTTGATGAACCTGTCGCGTACAAGCTGCATGCCGCCGGGCGGCTGGATATCGATACCACGGGACTGGTGTTGATGACGGATGATGGCCAGTGGTCACACCGGATCACCTCTCCGCGCCATCATTGTGAGAAAACCTATCTGGTCACGCTGGAATCGCCGGTAGCTGCGGATACCGCCGAACAGTTTGCCAAAGGCGTGCAACTGCATAATGAGAAAGACCTCACCAAACCGGCCGTGCTGGAGGTGATCACTCCGACGCAGGTGCGTCTGACCATTAGCGAAGGGCGCTACCACCAGGTGAAGCGGATGTTCGCTGCCGTGGGGAACCATGTTGTCGAACTGCACCGCGAACGCATTGGCGCAATTGTGCTGGATGACGACCTCGAACCTGGCGAGTATCGCCCGTTGACCGAAGAAGAAATCGCCAGCGTCGGTTTATAGACCCGGTGAGCCAGGCGCTTTACGTCCCGCTAAATTCAGGAGTTCATTTGTGACCACCCGGCAGCACTCATCCTTTGCCATTGTTTTTATCCTTGGCCTGTTAGCCATGCTGATGCCGCTGTCGATTGATATGTATCTTCCGGCGCTGCCGGTGATTTCTGCCCAGTTTGGCGTACCGGCGGGCAGCGCGCAGATGACCCTCAGTACCTATATTCTGGGGTTCGCCGTGGGGCAGCTTATTTACGGCCCGATGGCGGACAGTCTCGGGCGCAAGCCGGTGATCCTCGGCGGGACGCTGGTGTTTGCGGCGGCGGCGGTGGCATGCGCGCTGGCGCAGACTATCGACCAGCTGATCATCATGCGTTTCTTCCACGGTCTTGCCGCCGCTGCGGCGAGCGTGGTGATCAATGCCCTGATGCGCGATATCTACCCGAAAGAAGAGTTCTCCCGCATGATGTCATTCGTCATGCTGGTGACGACAATCGCGCCGCTGATGGCGCCGATTATTGGTGGGTGGGTTCTGGTGTGGTTGAGCTGGCATTACATCTTCTGGATTCTGGCGGTGGCGGCGATTCTGGCATCGGTGATGATTTTCTTGTTGATTAACGAGACGCTTCCCGTTGAACGCCGTCAGCCGTTCCATATTCGTACCACGATAGGGAACTTTGCCTCGCTGTTCCGACACAAACGCGTACTGAGCTATATGCTGGCCAGCGGATTTAGCTTTGCGGGAATGTTCTCGTTCCTCAGCGCCGGCCCGTTTGTGTATATCGAGATTAACCATGTGTCGCCGCAGCATTTTGGCTATTACTTTGCGCTGAACATTGTGTTCTTGTTTGTGATGACCATTATCAACAGCCGCTTCGTGCGCCGGGTTGGGGCGTTGAATATGTTCCGTACCGGGTTATGGATTCAGTTTGTGATGGCGGCCTGGATGGTATTCAGCGCGCTGTTTGGCGTGGGCTTTTGGGCGCTGGTGGTTGGCGTCGCGGCGTTTGTCGGATGTGTTTCTATGGTCTCTTCAAACGCGATGGCCGTTATTCTGGATGAATTTCCGCATATGGCGGGCACCGCCTCGTCGCTGGCCGGTACGTTCCGGTTTGGCATTGGCGCGATTGTCGGGGCGTTGCTGTCGCTGGCAACCTTTACCTCCGCCTGGCCGATGATTTGGTCGATTGCTTTCTGCGCAACCTGCTCCATTCTCTTCTATCTCTACGCCAGCCGCCCGAAAAAACGGTGATCTAATACACAACATGGAAGTCGGAAGGCTTCCTTTGTTGACGTACATCAACGTCAAATCCATCATTTTTTCCATTTATGTTTATTTTATGTAAAATCAATTTATGTAAAAAGTCACATCATTGTAGTTAAAAAGGTTGAGTTAGATCGCAGAAACGGGTACATATAGCCCGCAAATACGTCCGGCACTGGCAAAAAATATTTTAATAACGGGCTGTACAGGCCGCTCAGACCAGGGATGTAAGCGTTTTCGATCTGTTTAAGGACGGGTTGTCAATGATGTGTTAATATGGATGTAAATAAATTGTGAAGTGAATGTGCTTCCGGGGAAAGAAAGTGACTACATTACAACTCTCAATCATTCATCGTTTACCGCAGAACTATCGGTGGTCAACGGGTTTTGCAGGTTCAAAAGTTGAACCGATTCCGCAAAACGGGCAGAACACAGAAAACAGTCTGGTGGCGCTCAAACTCCTGAGCCCCGATGGTGACAGCGCATGGCCGGTGATGCATACACTTAGCCAGGCGCTTAGCGACATCGAAGTGCCTTGCTCCGTTCTGGAGTGCGAAGGCGAGCCGTGCCTGTTTGTTAATCGTCAGGACGAATTTGCCGCGACCTGCCGCCTGAAAAATTTCGGCGTAGCGATAGCGGAACCCTTTTCGAACAACAATCCTTTTTGAGCGTCAGCTTAGCGCGAGCAACTGACGCGTATACTCCTGTTGCGGTGCGGTAAAGACACGCTCACATTGCCCCTGTTCCACCACTTCTCCTTGTCGCAGTACAATGACCTGATGGCATAATGCGCGCACAACATGCAGATCGTGGCTGATGAAAATGTAAGCCAGGCGATGCTTTTGTTGTAAAGATTTCAACAGCGCCAGAATTTGTGCCTGAACCGTTCTGTCCAGCGATGATGTCGGTTCATCCAGAATAATCAGCGATGGTTTCAGTATTAGCGCCCTGGCGGTAGCGATACGCTGGCGCTGGCCGCCGGAAAATTCCGCCGGGTAACGATGGCGCGTCTCAGCATCCAGACCCACTTCCTTCATGACGGCGATAACCTGTTCTTCGCGCTGCCCGGCGGAAAGGGCCGGTTGATGAACGCGTAAGCCTTCTTCAATAATTTGCAGTACGTTGAGGCGGGGGTTCAGCGACGAGTTCGGGTCCTGAAATACCACCTGAATACGGTGACGAACCGGCAGCAACTGACGGCGGGTTAAATTTTGCAACGGCTGGCCGTCAAAAGTGATGCTGCCCTGCGAACGAATCAACCGCAGTAAGGCCAGGCCGGTGGTGCTTTTCCCTGACCCGGACTCACCGACCAGCCCCAGCGTTTCACCAGGTCGAAGCGCGAAACTCACCTCGTTAACCACGACGTTATGATCCACCACGCGTTTCAGAACCCCTTTTCGAATCGGGAATGCGACGCGAAGCTGGTTCACTTCCAGCAGCGGCGACGACTCACCGGGCAATGGAACCGGGGAGCCGGTGGGTTCGCTGTTCAGCAACTTTTGCGTATAGGGATGCTCAGGCGCGCTAAGCAACGGCAACGCACGGTTTTGCTCCACGCATCGTCCGTTTTGCATCACCGCCACGGCGTCCGCCAGTTTTTTCACAATGCTGAGATTATGGGTGATAAACAGCATACCCATATTCAGTTCGCGTTGCAGTTCACGCAGCAGTTGCAGGATTTGCGCCTGTACGGAGACATCCAGAGCGGTCGTGGGTTCATCGGCGATTAACAGTTCAGGATGCGTGAGCAATGCCATTGCGATCATCACGCGCTGGCGTTCGCCGCCTGAGAGCTGATGGGGATAATCGCTCAGCCGTTTCGCGGCCTGACGAATCCCTACGCGATCCAGGCAGCTCAGGATTTCGGCCCTGGCGGCCTCACGGCGCATTCCCCGGTGCAGGGACAGCACTTCGTAGAGCTGTTTTTCCAGCGTATGCAACGGGTTTAGCGATACCATCGGTTCCTGAAAAATCATGGCGATTTTATTGCCCCGCACGCCGCGCAGCGTCTGCTCGCTGGCGTGGAGCAATGACTCGCCATGAAAACGGATATCGCCCGCGAGATACACCGCAGGCGGAGAGGGCAGCAACCGCAGAATCGACAGCGCGGTGACGCTTTTACCGGAGCCGGATTCGCCCACCAGCGCCAGCGTTTCGCCTGCGTCAACCTGTAGAGAGATGTCGTTAACAACCGTGCGCACGTTCTCCTGATGGCGAAAACCTACCGATAAATTCTCAATAGTTAACAGAGGATGCGTCATCTTATACCGCCTTGTTGGGATCAAACGCGTCGCGTACTGCTTCGCCAATCAAAATCAGCAGCGACAATAACACCGCGACGGACAGGAACGCGGTGATCCCAAGCCACGGCGCCTGCAAATTATTTTTACCTTGCAGGAGTAATTCGCCGAGGGAAGGGGAACCGAGCGGCAGGCCAAATCCGAGAAAATCCAGCGACGTCAATGTGGTAATCGAGCTGCACAAAATAAACGGTAAAAAGGTCAGCGTGGCGACCATCGCGTTGGGCAGCATGTGACGCAGGATAATGCTGCGATCGCTGACGCCCAGCGCCTGTGCGGCGCGGATGTAGTCGAAATTGCGCGTGCGCAGGAATTCCGCGCGAACCACCCCGACCAGGCTCATCCAGCCAAACAGGACGGTAATAGCCAGCAGCCACCAGAAATTGGGTTGCACTACGCTTGAGAGCAGAATAATCAGAAACAGCGTCGGCATTCCTGACCACACTTCGATGAACCGTTGCCCCCACAGGTCGATTTTTCCGCCGTAATACCCCTGCAACGCGCCTGCCAGCACGCCCATTACGCTGGAACAGAGGGTAAGCATCAAACCAAACAGGATAGAGATTCGCGTGCCGTAGAGGATGCGCGCCAGCACGTCGCCGCCATTCGCGTCGGTTCCCAGCCAGTTTTGTGCGGACGGCGGAGAGGGGAAGGGTTTATCAGTGGCAAAGTTGATGCTGGTGGCGCCAAAACGCACGGGCGCCCACAGCACCCATCCGTGGTTTTCAAGCTGCTTTTGCAGCCAGGGGTCCTGATAATCCGCCTGCGTTGCGAACGGCCCGCCGAAATCGCTTTCGCTGTAGTTTTTGACCAGCGGAAAGTACCAGCTTCCCTCATAGCGCACCAGCAGCGGTTTATCGTTGGCGACCAGTTCGGCGCACAGACTCAGGCCAAACAGCACCAGGAAAATCCACAGTGACCAGTACCCCCGGCGATTATGACGAAAACGCGCCCAGCGGGCCTGGTTTGCAGGGCTTAATCGCGGCATCAGCGTCCCTCAAAATCAATGCGTGGATCAACCAGCGTATAGCTGATATCGCTCAGGATATTCAGCAGCAAGCCGATCAGGGTGAAAATGTATAACGTGCCAAACATTACCGGGTAGTCGCGTGACACGGTCGCTTCGTAGCCCAGCAACCCCAGCCCGTTTAAGGAAAACATCACTTCAATGAGCAGCGAACCGGTGAAAAACATGCTGATAAAGGTGGCGGGAAAACCGGCGATTACCAGCAGCATGGCGTTGCGGAAAACGTGCTTCCACAGAATGTTTTTTTCGCTCACCCCTTTTGCACGCGCGGTGACAACGTACTGTTTGCGGACTTCATCCAGAAAAGAGTTTTTGGTCAACATGGTCAGCGCGGCGAACCCGCCGATCACCGTCGCCAGTACCGGTAACGTGATATGCCAGAGGTAGTCGGTAATTTTCTGATACCAGGGCAGGGAATCAAAATTGGCGGATACCAGGCCGCGCAGCGGGAAGAGGTCGTAATAGCTACCGCCAGCAAAGAAAACGATCAATAAGATGGCGAACAGGAAGGCGGGGATAGCGTAGCCAACGATGATAAAAGCGCTGCTCCAGATGTCGAAACGGCTGCCGTTATATACCGCTTTGCGGATGCCCAACGGGATCGACACCAGATAAATGATGAGCGTACTCCACAATCCGAGCGTAATGGACACGGGCAGACTGTCTTTGATTAACGTCAGTACGGATGCGCTGCGAAACAGGCTGTCGCCGAAATCGAAACGAACATAGTCCCAGAGCATTTTAAAGTAGCGCTCATGAACAGGCTTATCAAAGCCGTAGCGATGCGTGATCTCCGCGATCACCTCGGGATCTAACCCACGTCCGCCGCGATAGTGGCTGTCGCTAATATTCCCTACGCCGGTCTGGGCGTGGCTGGCGCGAACGCCTTCGCTACCGGCGCCGGGCAGGGCGCCAGACTGGCCGAATTCAATGGCCGCGATCGCCTGGTCAACCGGGCCGCCCGGTGCGATCTGGACAATAAAAAAGTTGATTGTAATGATGGCCCA
The DNA here is from genome assembly GCF_030333295.1 of Citrobacter sp. CK198. Taxonomy (NCBI): domain Bacteria; kingdom Pseudomonadati; phylum Pseudomonadota; class Gammaproteobacteria; order Enterobacterales; family Enterobacteriaceae; genus Citrobacter; species Citrobacter sp. CK198. Next base: position 388,919 of record NZ_JAOWGE010000034.1, read on the forward strand.
CAGCGTCGGGATCACCAGTAACAGACGTCGAATCAGGTAGGTGCCCATTTATTCTCCCTGTCGTCTGGCGGCGGGAAGTTTTGCCGCTTTGTTGACGTCATACCACCAGGTATCCAGTCCAATGGTGTAGATCGGCCGAATGGCCGGATGGGAAAATTTATCCCACCAGGCGAGCCTGTCTTCCGCCATATACCACATTGGCAGCATGTAGTAATTCCAGGTCAATACCCGATCCAGCGCCCGCCCGAGGGGAACCAGCTTCGTTTTATCGCCCTGGGCGGCAATGATTTGGGCAATCAGTTTATCAATGACCGGGCTTTGCACGCCTGGCGCGTTATAGCTGGAGTCAATGTATTCAGACGCCCAGGATATTTGTAGATCGGAGCTGGGCCACGGCATGGCGCGCCACAGTCGCGGCATCATGTCGTAGTCGCGACTGCGCATACGGTTGGTGATTTGCGAGTTATCAACCTGGCGGATGTTCATCGTGATGCCAAGACGCTGCAAATTATGCTGGAAGGGAAGAACCCACTGGCTGTTGCCGCCTGCCGGAAGCAGCAGTTCAAAGCTCAGCGTTTTGCCGGTCGCGCTGTTAACGCGTTGCTGGCCTTTCAGTACCCATCCCGCCTCTGTGAGTAATTTATCGGCCTTCAGCAGGTTTTCCCGATCGTAGCCATCGCCGTTTGAGACTGGCGGCTGATAAATCCGGGTAAAGACCTCCGGCGGCAGATCCTTTTTCATGGGTGCGAGTAAGACCAGTTCGTCTGCACTGGGGTAGTTTCTGGCGGCATACTCGGTATTCTGGAAATAGCTGTTTGCCCGGCTCCAGGCATTATAAAACAATGCCTTGTTCATCCATTCGAAATCAAATGCCAGGGTTATCGCTTCACGCACGCGACGATCGTTAAATACCGGACGCTGAATATTAAAGGCCAGCCAGCGCGTATCCTGTGCGGATTCATTTTTCTGTTCGTCTTTAACGATGTAATGGTTATCAAAGTTTTTACCGGTGTAGCGCGTTGCCCAGTTTTTCGCGTCATTCTCCAGACGCAGGTCAAACGCCCCGGCCTTAAAGGCTTCAAACGCAACGTTGTCATCAAGGTAATAGTCGTAGCGGATGGTATCAAAGTTCCAGCGCCCCCGGTTTACCGGCAGGTTAGCAGCCCAATAGTTTTTTACCCGGGAATAGACAATATACTGGCCCATTTTCCACTGGGTTATGCGATACGGGCCGCTGGCAAGAGGAGGCTTAGAGAGCGGGTCGCTGAGCTTATGATCCTTCCAGAATTTTTCCGGCATGACCGGTAAAGAAAACAGGCTGAGCATATCCTCTTTACCGGGTTTGGCTAATTCAATGCGGACGGTAAGCGGAGCGATGGCTTTGACGGTCGTGCCTTTGTATACCAGACGAAATTGCGGCACGCCCTCGGTCATAAATTTATGGAAGGTGAAGGCGACGTCGCGGGCAGTGATGGGCGAACCATCATGAAAACGGGCGCGTGGGTTGATGGTCACTTCCACCCAGGAGTAATCCTCCGCATATCGCGCGTTGTCGGCAATGAGCGGGTAGTAGCTGCCGGGTTCATCGTCAGAGGTGGTAAAAAGCGTGTCGTAAAGCTGCTCGGTACGTGCGCCAGGATTACCGCGCATGGAATAGCGGTTGAAATTATCGAATGTCCCGGTTGCGGAAAGCGTTATCCGCCCTCCTTTTGGCGCCGCCGGATTGACATAATCGAAATGATTAAAATTGGAGGCGTATTTGGGTTCGCCAAGCACGGAAAAGGCGTAACTTTCTTTGATGGCCTGAGCCTGTACGCCAAAGCTGGCCAGGGCGACAAACAGAAGCATTACGCGAGCAATCATCGGAAAATGGTTTCCTTTTCTTATCACCTGCCACCGTCAGGCAAGCGTCAATCCTGAATAATAAGTGACGCAGCCTCTGTTGTGAATCCATTCGGGCAGAAGAGTGCCGTCACCATTTCGGCGCGGGCCGGGTATTCATCCAGTGAACGAAGTCCTCAAGCGCTAAAGGGCGGCTAATCCAGTACCCCTGGAGGAAGTTGACGCCATGATCGCGTAGCCATCGGGCCTGCTCCGGGGTTTCCACTCCTTCCGCAACGGTCAGCATATGCAGGCGCTTAGAGAGCATCAACACTGCGTCCAGCACAGGAGAGGTCACGGTTTCCGTACCAATCGCATTAATAAAGCCCCGGTCGATTTTCAGGTAGTCCAGCGTAAAGCGTTCCAGATAGATGAGGGCGCTATGGCCGGTGCCAAAATCATCAATTGCGATTTCGAATCCAGCGCAGTGCAGCCACTCAAATAATTTAGCCGCTTCATGTTGATTGAGCATATCACGTTCGGTAATTTCCAGTACGATCTGAAAATGATGCGGCGGTAAGGATTCCGCCAGGAGACGGATGTCCTCTTTAAAGCTGTTGCTGTGCAGGTGGTCAGGCGCGATATTGATGCCAAACTTTGCCCCGACAGGCAGTACCTTCTGCAACGCGGGGGCGTCGCGCGCCACGAGTTTAAACAGATGCTGGGTGAGCGGCACAATAAGCTGCTGGGCTTCCGCGTAATGAATAAACGCGTCAGGAGGGATTTCGCCTGCCGTAGGGTGACGCCAGCGTAACAGCACTTCCAGACCCGTGACCCTGAGCGTTTGGGTATCAACGACCGGTTGATAGACCACATAAAATTGTTCGCGCTTGATAGCCACCAGGATCTCTCGCCCCGGCTTCAGGCGGATAGAGCTGATGTAGTAGCAGAGCAGGGCGGCGATGATACCGCTCATACTGCCCAGCAGCAGGGCATAGCCCACGTCGTTATAGGTCCAGCTGTCGGCGTATAGCTGTATCTTCAGCGGCAGCCCTTTTATTGTCGCCTGGCGCGAAGGCGTGCCCGACAGCTCTTTCACGGTCATTAAATGCGAAGAAAACGTCGAGAGCACGGTATCGCCAATAATTAATGCGATGCCATCAAAATCTTCCTGTCGGGCGGTGTAAATAAGGTAGGGCGTCAGGTTGATATTCAGCGAGGTAAATACGCCGCTCTCTTTTAATAACGGGTTGCGATACCAAATCGCCATCGCCGGTTTATCCGGCATCATCGGCGTGCCGGGAAGTATCGCCATATCAATCTCTTTGCGGATGTCGATATTGGATACCAGGTCGGTAAGCGGCGTGTCCATCGGCCCGGTCGCCGACGAGCAGAAGGCGATTTTGTCTTTGACGAGCAAAAAGGCGCGCACATTCAGGCTAAAAGCGGCGCGGGAGGTCAGCTCGGAAGAGACTTGCTGGCAGTCATTAAGCGTCAGGGGCTGTAACACATCCGTCGTGGCTTTAAGGTCGGCGAAGTAGCTCACCAGATAATGTTGTACGTCGGATATCAGCGTGTCGTACTTGACTTCACGTTTATGCCATGACATTAAAAATTGCAGGCTACTGATAAGTAACGCGACGATGACCCCTGTGAGAATGCAGGTGAGCAGGATTTTTCGCGAGGACGAGGAGGCGCGTGTGAACATAGTTACTGGTTCTACCTGAGGTAACCGAATGCGATTAAAATGCTTGATTTAAAAGACTATAACCTGGATTAAACCGCATCGTCATTCTTTTCTACAGGGATGCGATAGAACGCAAAAAAAGCACCGCCGAAGCAGTGCTTTTTATGTGTCTCGTCAGGATTGCCAAGGGATAGCGGTCAGACGAAAAATTAACTGCGGCTCAGAACCCGGCGCCCTTCGTTGTAACGTTTTTTCCAGTAAGGCTCGTTCATGCTGGAAATAATAACGCCGCTACTGGTAGACGCATGAACAAACTGGTTGTTGCCGATGTAGATGCCTACATGACGGCCCGTCGAACCGGCGCGGAACAGAACCAGATCGCCCGTGCGCAGGTTATTGCGCGAAACGGATTTGCCCATTTCCTGCTGCTCATAGGTTGAGCGAGGCAGTTCTAAACCAAATTGTTCACGGAATGTACGCTGTACAAAGCTGGAACAATCGACACCTTTTTTGGTGCTGCCGCCAAGGCGGTAACGCACGCCTTTCCAGTCAGCATACTGATCCATAATCCGCGATTTAACATCGAGGTTACGCACCATATTTTCAAATTCATCCTGAGAGGCTTGCAGTGAAGAGTTATCTCCATTGCCCACAGCATGCGTCTCAGAATGCACGTTCTTTGCGGTATTTGTAGTGCTACATGCAGAAAGCAGAACCGCCACTGCAATCGCGGGAATTCCCCGCAGGATATATCTCAAAATCGGTTGAGACCTGACCATGTTGTTTGTTTTCCCTTGAAGTCCTTAACGACAAATATCGTTATAAAAATGCCAAACGTGACGAGACTAATTACCTGCGCACAATGAGACAATTCTTTAAGGTCAAATCTGTGGCGGAACGCACAAATTTATTCGCAAAGAGAATAATTATCCAGCGAGGCAAAACGAGTTCAAGATTACCCGATCGTTGCTGCCATTGCGAGCAGTTTGGCGGGATTTTTTATAAGAAATTATGATACTGAAAGTGAATTAGTGGCATTGGCTAAATTAAACGCAAATGAGGCGAATAACAGGCAATACGTTCATTTTCAACGGGAAGAAGATGACAGGAAGATGACGGCGGGGCGGGAAATAATCGACGATCGCCATCAGGAGTGAGAACGCTCTCTGATGACGATGTTAATTGATGTGATTTATTTGTTTAAATTTTGTTTGTTTTTACCGGGCAGATAATTATCGAAAAACCGTATCACGCGATCGCTGAACGACGTCATTAACAGCCAGGGCAATCCAATCAGCACCGTTGTCAGCGAACCGACCGCAATATCCGTGAACCAGTGGGCGCCGATCATTACGCGCGGAAAGGCAAAAACCACAAATATAATAAGGGCGATGAAACCTGCGACTTTTCCGAAATAACGCAGCATAAATGCGGAAAAAATAAGCAGCATCATTCCGTGATCGCCAGGGAAACTGTCTTTTGACGCATCTTTGGTTGGAATATGCAGGAGATCGCTGACGCGGTGAATATTTTCAAGCGTCAGCGTAGGACTGGCGCGTTTGACCGGAATAAACGCCTGGCCTAACTGATTCACCACAACCGCAGATAAAAGCATCACCAGGCCGATGATGATAATACGCCGACGGCCCGCCGTGGTCTCTTTTAACCAGAAACTCAGCATCAGGCAGCCCATCGCCAGCAGCGCGCAACCATCAAACGCCCGGTTATTGGTGATCGCCACCAGCCAGAGAAATGCGCGGCTTTCAACCAGCTTCTGGTTAAAGAAGTGGAAAATGTTCGCGTCGAGAGGAGACCAGAATCCGTGATTGACTGGAATATACCACGACAAAAACAACGCCAGACCCGCAGCGTTAATCAGCAGTATGAGGGGATACCGGGTTTTCATTATCATCTCGCCATTCAGTAAAACGGAGGCAACCTTACGCGTCCTCGGCTAAACGAAGCTTCAACAATGCGGTCTGTAATGTGTTCCAGTCTGTTTCACGGTCTGAGATGAGTTCGATGCGGCTGTCCGGCGGCGCGACGTTTTGGGTCTCAATATGAAGATCGTCACCCTGACGATTAATACGCACCAGACCTTCCTTAATGCGCATAACGCCTTTCACTCGTCCAACCGGCGCGAGGCGCGCCCATTCGAGCAGGCCGATGGTGTCGAACACGGTATCCGCATCAAAAATCCAGCCGCAGGCCTGATGCCCCTGGCCGCTGTTCAGGCTGCGACGCCAGCGCTGTTGCGTCGGCAGGCTAAGCGCGGCGAGCCCTTTTCTTTCGGCATGCTGGTGCGCGTGGGCGGCGCTGGCGGGCAGTTCCGCCAGGTTCTGGCGCGGTAAATCCAGCAGCTGTCCGTTGATTTGCCCGTGGTCGGCATGAACCAGTTGACGATTGTCGCCGTACTGTTGCCACCAGGTTTGCAGGGCGCTTTCGCTTTCCGGCGTAGCGCGATCGGTTTTATTCGCGACGATGACATCGGCGGCGGCCAGCTGGTCGCGGAAGTTTTCGTTGGCGACGCTCTTTTCATCCAGCAGTAAACGCGGATCAAGGATGCACAGCGTGGCGCGCAGGTCGATCCACGGCTCGTAAACCGGCGCGGTTAACAAATCGAGGATCTGTTTCGGATGGCCAAGTCCTGTCGGTTCGATCAGCAAGCGATCCGGCTTGCCCTGGCGCAGCAGGGTATTTAGCCCCACCTGCATTGGTAATCCGTTCACGCAACACATGCAACCACCGGGGATCTCTTTCAGCAATGCGCCGCTGTCCGCAAGCAGTGCGCCGTCAATGCCCACTTCGCCAAATTCGTTGACCAGCACGGCCCATTTTTCCGCAGGATCTTTGTTGGCTAACAGATGAAGAATAGAGGTTGTTTTTCCACTGCCGAGAAAGCCGGTAATGAGGTTGGTTTTGGTCACGTCTGCTCCAGAATAATGATATGCCGTAACGGCTCGTGCTAATCCTGGCGAAAAAAAACGAAAAAGAGAAGGGCAGAGCGGACGAAGAATTTTTTCGTCCGCTGGAAAGACAGAAATTGTTAACTTTTTAACGTATCAATGACCGCCTGATGCGCGCCATGTTGCGCAATGCGCCGCCAGGCTTGCTCAATGGCCTGCACAAACAGGGGATTTTTCACGAGATCCGTGCCGAAAACCTCCTGCAACGACAGCAGCGCGCTAACCCGCTCCGCGTCACTGCTGCTTTCAACAAGCAGGCGAATTTTTTCGCTGAGCGGGTCCCGAATATCAATCGTTGCACCTGCGTCGTTCACGCCGCTGACGTAGCGCATCCAGCCTGCGACGCCCAGCGCCAGTAGCGGCCAGTCACTCCCACGCGTCAGATGTTCGCGAATGCCTTCCAGCATCCGCTGCGGTAATTTCTGGCTGCCGTCCATCGCGATTTGCCAGGTCCGGTGCTTCAGCGCCGGATTGGCGAAGCGTTCAATCAGGCTGGCGGCATAGCGGGATAAATCGACGTTGGTGATGCGCAATGTCGGCGCCTGTTCATTCATCATCAGGCGGTAAGCGGCCTCACGAAATGCGCTGTCCTGCATACAATCGCTGATGTGCTGGAACCCGGCCAGATAGCCGAGATATGCAAGGAACGAATGGCTGCCGTTGAGCATGCGTAGTTTCATTTGCTCCCAGGGCAGCACGTCATCAACCATCTGCACGCCAGCGACTTCCCACTGCGGGCGGCCTGCCACAAAGTTATCTTCAATAACCCACTGTATAAACGGTTCACAACTGATGGCGCAGGGATCGGCGACGCCCAGCTCGCGGGTAATTTCGTCCAGCGACTCCTCTGTGGCGGCAGGCACGATTCTGTCTACCATCGTTCCCGGGAAGCTGACGTGCTGCTGAATCCACGCCGCCAGCTCCGCCGCGCGTTTTTCCGCCATGCCCAGAACGGCGTTTTTAACCACATGGCCGTTATCCGGGATGTTATCGCAGGAGAGAACCGTGAAAGGCGACAACCCGCGCTCACGCCGACGATGCAGGGCCTCCACAAGAATCCCCGGCGCCGAGTGCGGCTCCGTGGGGTGTTGCATATCATGAATAATGCGCGGGTTTGACACGTCGAGCGAACCGGTTGCCGGATCGATGCAATATCCTTTTTCGGTGATAGTGAGTGACACTATCGCCACCTGCGGCTCGCAGAACTTTTCGATAATAGCGGCAAGCGAATCCAGCTTTGCGTTCAGACACTCCTTGACCGCGCCGACGATAATCGCCTGATTGCCGTTTGCGCCTTTTTCCAGCACGGTGTACAAGTGATTCTGCTCGCGAAGCTGGCCCATCAGGCGATCGCCGCTGAACAGGCTGATCTCGCAGATCCCCCAGTCTCCGCCTTGCGCATTCAGCACTCTGTCGGTCAATAATGCCTGATGGGCGCGGTGAAACGCGCCAAAACCGAAGTGCACAATCCGGGTTTGTAGTTGTTGTCGATCGTAGCGGGGCGTCAGTACGCCTTCCGGGAGTGGGGCAGAGGCAATAGTCTTCATTAAGAACACACCTGATTAACCATTAATTAACAATGGTAGTGTAAAGTTATATGACACCAAATTGAATTGGTATGCCGCATTTATCCGGGGATTGTGAGCTGGATCAATCAATCATGCGCCCTACGTTGACCATTTACGCGATACCTGTATGGTAGTCATCACTCAGGTAAATTAATTTGGTATAACAACTTGTGAGGTGAAGCAATGGAACAAACCTGGCGTTGGTACGGGCCTAACGATCCGGTATCGCTTGATGATGTGCGTCAGGCTGGCGCAACGGGGGTTGTGACGGCATTGCACCACATTCCGAACGGTGATGTGTGGCCGGTTGAAGAGATTAAAAAGCGCCAGGCCATTCTGGCTGAGAAAGGGCTGACCTGGTCTGTTGTCGAAAGTATTCCGGTGCATGAAGAGATTAAAACACGCTCCGGGCAGTACCAGACCTGGATTGCAAATTATCAGCAAAGCATCCGTAATCTGGCCGCCTGCGGTATTGATACCGTGTGCTACAACTTTATGCCGATTCTCGACTGGACGCGTACCGACCTTGAATATCCGTTGCCCGATGGTTCCAGAGCGCTGCGTTTCGATCAGATTGCCTTTGCGGCTTTCGAACTGCACATCCTGAAGCGTGACGGCGCGCAAGCGGACTACAGCGAAGAAGAGCAGCGCCAGGCGCTGGACTACTTCAACGCTATGAGCGCTGCGGATATCGAAAAACTGACCCGGAATATTATCGCCGGGCTGCCTGGCGCTGAAGAGGGTTATACGCTGGATCAGTTCCGTGCGCGTCTGGCGGAATATAACGGTATCAGCAAAGAGGATTTACGCGAAAATATGGCGGTGTTCCTGCGTGCGATTGTACCGGTGGCAGAAGAAGTCGGCGTGCGCCTGGCAGTGCATCCTGACGATCCGCCGCGCCCCATCCTCGGCCTGCCGCGCATCGTTTCTACCATTGAAGATATGCAGTGGCTGAAAGAAACCGTAGACAGCATTAACAACGGGTTCACTATGTGTACCGGTTCGTACGGCGTACGCGCGGATAACGACCTGGTGAAAATGATCGAGACGTTTGGCGACCGCATTCACTTTACCCATTTACGCTCAACCTGCCGTGAAGATAACCCGAAAACCTTCCACGAAGGCGCGCATTTACAAGGGGATGTCGATATGGTCGCGGTGATTACCGCAATTCTTACGGAAGAACAGCGTCGTAAGCTGGCAGGCGATCTGCGTCCGATCCCAATGCGCCCGGATCACGGTCATCAGATGCTTGACGATCTGCATAAGAAAACCAACCCCGGCTACTCCGCTATTGGTCGTCTGAAAGGGCTGGCGGAAATTCGTGGCGTTGAACTGGCGCTGAAAAAGACCCAGTTCCGCGATTTGCTGTAACACCTGTTGGTCATAAAAAAGGACAGCCCTGGCTGCCCTTTTTTGTTGGCGCGTCGGCGACGGGCGCTTAGTCCGCGCGGCCCATGTAGCGACGTTCTTCAATGTGAATACGGATTTTTTCACCGGCGCTCAGGTATTCCGGCACCTGAATCACCAGACCGGTGCTCAGCGTTGCGGGTTTGTTGCGGGCGCTGGCTGACGCGCCTTTAATGCCCGGTGCGGTTTCCACGATTTCCAGATCAACCGTCTGCGGCAGTTCGAGCGCCAGCAACTGACCGTCCCAGGTCAGCACCTGCATATCCGGCATTCCGCCTTCAGGAATAAACAGCAGCTCTTCTTCAATCTGATCTTTGGTGAAGGTATACGGGGTATAGTCTTCTTTATCCATGAACACATATTCGTTGCCGTCGATATAAGAGAAATCGACGCCACGGCGGCTCAGGGTGACGGTATCAACGATGTCGTCGCCTTTGAAACGCTCTTCGACTTTCAGACCCGTACGGACGTCGGAAAAACGCATTTTGTACAGCGTCGCGGCACCGCGGGCGGTCGGTGACTGAATATCAATATCTTTTACAATCAGCAGCTTGCCGTTGTAGTTCAGTACCATACCTTTTTTAATTTCGTTCGCTCTTGGCATCGAAAAAATCCTGTTGTAGAGAATGTCTAAAATATCGCGTCAAACTACTCGCGCCGGGCGATTCAGGCAAGTGGAATTCACATATCCCGGATGATTTTGTGTATACTGTTCGCCCACTTTCAGTCCGGTGGCTTACGAATAGAGAATACTGTATGGAATGCCGCCCGGATTGCGGAGCATGTTGCACCGCGCCTTCAATCTCCAGCCCCATTCCGGGTATGCCTGACGGTAAACCCGCAAACACGCCGTGTGTCCAGCTTGATGAACATCAACGCTGTAAGATCTTCGGTTCGCCGCTGCGTCCAAAGGTCTGCGCAGGCCTTCAACCCAGCGCCGATATGTGCGGTCAGACAAGGACGCAGGCAATGATCTACCTCATTGAACTGGAAACGCTTACTGCGCCTTAAACGTCTTTAATGCGTGCCAGACAAACCATCGTCGCGAGGGCCATCACCAGCGCAAACCAGAATACGGCGTGGTAATTCCAGATTTCCGCCGCAATCCCCGCCAGCGATCCGGCGATAATCCAGCCTACGCGGATGGTATTGGTATACAGCGTGGTTGCTGAACCCGCCTGGCCGGGCATCAGATCCTGAAAATAGAGCATCCCGATGCCGCCGAGAATGCCGATGTAAATTGCGTTCAGCAACTGCAAGCCGAGCAGAACGACAGGCGAGTGCGCCAGCAGCATACCCGCGTAAAAGCAAAACCCCGCCACGATGGCGATCCGCATCAGCAGGCGTTTTCCCAGCCGTTTAGCAAAATAACCTGCAATCAACATAGTGGGAATTTCCAGCCCGGCGGCAGTCCCCATCATGACGCCGGCAAGTTTTTCCGGCAGATGCAGTTCGTTAATGATAAACAGCGGCATATTAATGATATAGAGACTGTTGGTTCCCCACATTAATGTGCAGATAACAAAGAGCAGCAGCGTATCGCGGCGATTACGGCGCGGCGCTTCAAGGGTTCCGGCAGCAAGCGGCGCATCTTTACGCATTGACGGTAAAAACAGCCAGACCATTACGCCACAGACGACAAACGCCGCCGCCGCGCTCAGGTACATCACGGTAAAGCTGAACCCCATCGCCAGCGCATAGGCCAGCGGCGGCCCAATCACCCACGCCAGCGAAACCTGGGCGCGCAATATCGAGCTGAACATCACGGCTTCGCGACCGGTGCGATCGGCATGTTCGCGGGCAAGGGCGAACATTTGTGGGTTCGCGGTAGAACCAAAACTACTCAGGAAAACGCCGACGAACAGCAAAATAAAATAGTTGCGGTTCCAGGCAAACAGCACGCAGGCCAACATGCCCAGCACACAGCAAAAAACGATCAGGCTTTTGCGATCGCCTTTTTTGTCGGAGCGCCCGGCCAGAAACTGGCTCACCAGAATGCCGATAACGGCGCTGCCGGTAAAAAAGAAGCCAACCATCCCCGGACGAGCGTGTACCTCATCCGTCAGAAAAAGACTGAGCGTCGGCGTCTGTAACGCACCGGCGATACCCGTCAGAAACGCGACGAGCAGGAATGCCGAAGACGTCAAATCAAACGTTTTTGGTGTGGCGGCAACGGGGGTGTTATGCATGTTTCTGTATCAGTGGTGTGAAGAGACGCGGAGTTTACGCTGCTCGTCAGGAAATAAACAGGTGCCCAAATCAAAATCGCCACAAAAAATCAAAATAGCATTTCAGTCTATGAAGGGAAGATGCTGACGGTGCTGAAACAGATCGTTTTACGGGCAATTCACTTCAGCATTTATTACCTTCCTGAATGAAAAGTGTGCTTTATCTCTAAATTCTGTCATCAATTTTACGACTTTACTTGCGTGCTGAAGCAGAAAGCGCAAGACGTTCTTGAAACGTTTCAGCGCTATTTTGTTTTTGGCTACAAGTCAGATTAGCGCCTTTTTTCTCATGTTAGCTGAATCGTTTCAAGTTCAGCAGGAGAGGAGAACTATGTTCCAGTTATCGGTTCAGGACATTCATCCGGGCGAACAGGCCGGAAACAAAGAAGAGGCCATTCGTCAGGTTGCCGCTGCGTTAGTGCAGGCGGGCAACGTCGCAGACGGCTACGTCGACGGCATGCTGGCGCGTGAGCAACAGACATCCACTTTCCTTGGCAACGGTATCGCCATTCCGCACGGAACGACCGACACGCGCGATCAGGTGCTGAAAACTGGCGTGCAGGTGTTCCAGTTTCCGCAGGGCGTAACCTGGGGCGAAGGGCAAGTGGCCTATGTGGCGATTGGTATTGCCGCCAGCTCCGATGAGCATCTCGGGTTGCTGCGTCAGCTGACGCACGTATTAAGCGATGACGCTGTGGCTGAACAGCTGAAATCCGCCACGACGGCAGAAGAACTGCGCGCGTTGCTGATGGGTGAAAAGCAGAGCGAACAGCTGAAGCTGGATAACGACACCCTGACGCTGGATGTGACGGCCAGCGACCTGGTGACGCTACAGGCGCTGAACGCCGCGCGCCTGAAAGAAGCAGGCGCTGTGGATGCCGCGTTTGTCGCCAGAACCATCAATGAACAGCCGATGAATCTCGGCCAGGGCATCTGGCTGAACGACAGCGCGGACGGCAACCTGCGCAGCGCTATCGCTGTGAGCCGTGCGGCTACGGCGTTTGACGTAGAGGGCGAAGCGGCTGCGCTGCTGGTGACTGTCGCGATGAATGACGATCAGCCCGTCGCCGTGCTGAAGCGCCTTGGCGATCTGCTGCTGAACAATAAAGCTGACCGTTTGCTGAAAGCGGATGCCGCCACCGTGCTGGCGCTGCTGACCAGTGATGAAGCATTGACTGACGACGTGCTGAGCGCCGAATTTGTCGTGCGCAATGAGCATGGCTTACACGCCCGTCCGGGCACCATGCTGGTGAATACCATTAAACAATTTAATAGCGAAATTACCGTGGCAAACCTTGATGGAACCGGAAAACCGGCAAATGGACGTAGTTTGATGAAAGTGGTGGCGTTGGGCGTGAAGAAAGGCCATCGCCTGCGCTTTACGGCGCAGGGCGAAGATGCTGAACAGGCGCTGAAAGCGATTGGCGACGCCATTGCCGCTGGTCTTGGGGAGGGCGCGTAATGAGCAGACGTGTTGCTACTATCACCCTTAATCCGGCATACGACCTGGTCGGTTTCTGCCCGGAGATTGAACGCGGCGAAGTGAACCTGGTGAAAACCACGGGTCTGCATGCGGCGGGTAAAGGCATCAACGTTGCCAGGGTTCTGAAAGATTTAGGTATTGATGTCACGGTTGGCGGTTTCCTGGGTAAAGACAACCAGGACGGTTTCCAGCAGTTGTTCAGCGAGCTGGGCATTGCCAACCGTTTTCAGGTGGTGCAGGGGCGCACCCGCATCAACGTTAAGCTGACGGAAAAAGACGGTGAAGTGACCGACTTTAACTTCTCCGGTTTTGACGTGACTCCGGCTGACTGGGAACGTTTTGTGAACGATTCGCTGAGCTGGCTGGGTCAGTTCGATATGGTCTGCGTCAGCGGCAGCTTGCCGACAGGCGTCAGCCCGGAAGCGTTTACCGACTGGATGACGCGTCTGCGTAGCCAGTGCCCATGCATTATCTTTGATAGTAGTCGCGAAGCGTTGGTGGCGGGTCTGAAAGCGGCGCCGTGGCTGGTGAAACCGAACCGCCGTGAATTAGAAATCTGGGCAGGCCGTAAGCTGCCGGAAATGAAAGATGTGATCGACGCGGCGCACGCCCTGCGTGAGCAAGGTATTGCGCATGTGGTGATCTCTCTCGGTGCGGAAGGGGCGCTGTGGGTGAACGCATCCGGCGAATGGATCGCGAAGCCACCGTCCGTTGATGTGGTGAGTACCGTAGGTGCAGGGGATTCTATGGTTGGCGGTCTGATTTACGGCCTGCTGATGCGTGAATCCAGTGAACATACGTTGCGTCTGGCGACAGCCGTTGCCGCGCTTGCGGTAAGCCAGAGCAATGTGGGCATTACCGATCGTCCTCAGTTGGCCGCAATGATGGCGCGCGTCGACTTAAAACCGTTTAACTGACAGCAGGAGAGGCATAATGAAAACGCTGCTGATTATTGACGCCAATCTCGGCCAGGCTCGCGCTTACATGGCGAAGACCCTGCTCGGCGCGGCGGCACATAAAGCAAATCTGGAAATTATCGACAATCCGAATGACGCAGAGTTAGCCATTGTGTTGGCTGACGCTGTGCCGAACGACAGCGCGCTGAACGGTAAAAAAGTCTGGTTGGGCGATATTGCCCGTGCCGTGGCGCACCCGGAACTGTTCCTCAATGAAGCGAAAGGACACGCGACGCCATACAGCGCGCCGACAGCGGTTGCCGCCCCGGCAGCGGCCAGCGGCCCGAAACGCGTCGTGGCGGTGACGGCGTGTCCGACAGGCGTCGCGCATACCTTTATGGCGGCTGAAGCGATTGAAACCGAAGCGAAAAAACGTGGCTGGTGGGTGAAGGTCGAAACCCGTGGCTCCGTGGGCGCAGGCAATGCCATCACGCCGGAAGAGGTTGCGGAAGCGGATCTGGTGATCGTGGCGGCTGACATCGAAGTGGATCTGGCGAAGTTTGCCGGAAAACCGATGTACCGTACATCAACCGGCCTGGCGCTGAAGAAAACCGCGCAGGAACTGGACAAAGCCGTAGCGGAAGCGACGCCGTATGCGCCTACGGGCAAAGCGCAGGCCGCTGCGACAGAAGGGAAAAAAGAGAGCGCTGGCGCATATCGCCATCTGCTGACGGGCGTTTCCTACATGCTGCCAATGGTGGTTGCGGGTGGGTTGTGTATCGCGCTCTCCTTTGCGTTTGGTATTGAGGCGTTTAAAGAAGAAGGTACGCTGGCTGCGGCGCTGATGCAGATCGGCGGCGGTTCCGCCTTCGCGCTAATGGTGCCAGTGCTGGCGGGATATATCGCGTTTTCCATTGCGGATCGTCCAGGCCTGACGCCGGGTCTTATCGGCGGTATGCTGGCGGTGAGCACCGGATCTGGCTTTATCGGCGGTATTATCGCGGGCTTCCTGGCCGGTTATGTCGCGAAACTTATCAGCACTAAACTAAAACTTCCGCAGAGTATGGAAGCGCTGAAACCGATCCTGATCATTCCACTGATTTCCAGTCTGATTGTCGGTCTGGCGATGATTTACCTTATCGGTAAACCGGTTGCCGGCATTCTGGAAGGGCTGACTCACTGGCTGCAAACGATGGGGACGGCGAATGCGGTACTGCTGGGCGCGATCCTCGGCGGTATGATGTGTACTGATATGGGCGGCCCGGTTAACAAAGCGGCGTATGCGTTCGGTGTTGGTCTGCTGAGTACCCAGACTTATGCGCCGATGGCGGCGATTATGGCGGCAGGCATGGTTCCTCCGCTGGCTCTTGGGCTGGCAACTCTGGTTGCGCGTCGTAAGTTCGACAAGGCGCAGCAGGAAGGGGGCAAAGCCGCGCTGGTGCTGGGGCTGTGCTTCATTACCGAAGGCGCGATCCCGTTTGCGGCGCGTGACCCGATGCGTGTCCTGCCATGCTGTATCGTCGGCGGCGCGCTGACAGGCGCAATCTCAATGTGGGTTGGCGCGAAACTGATGGCGCCGCACGGCGGTCTGTTTGTGCTGCTGATTCCTGGCGCGATTACACCGGTGCTGGGCTATCTGCTGGCGATTGTTGCGGGTACGCTGGTTGCCGGTCTGGCCTATGCGTTCCTGAAACGCCCGGAAGCTGAAGTTATCGCGAAAGCGGCATAATGTAAACCTTGTGCCGGATGGTGGCGTGAGCGCCTTATCCGGCCTACGGATACCGATCCTGTAGGCCGGATAAAACGCATTAGCGTCGTCATCCGGCATTTTTCTGCCTTTTTTATCCCCCCCATTTTGTGTCCTGGCTCGCAACTTTTTCCTCCCTTGCAAACTGTATCTATAAAAAATTGTGACTCTGTTCATATCTATTCGCTTTAGGGCTTGCGGATGGATTTACTTTATCAAAAACACGCATATCATGAACACATGTTTTAATATGAACATGTGCTCTAATAATCTCGATTGTGGCGGTGGTTATTCTTAACGAACTCATTGTTATGGCAGCTTAATGCCAGAGGACGTTCTATGCGTGAAACGGAATACATAGTGACGATTGGCTCAGCCAATATGGATGTTGCCGGGTATTCGCATGCTTCTTTAAATTATGCGGACTCCAATCCGGGGAAAATAAAATTTACCCCCGGCGGCGTGGGGCGCAATATTGCGCATAATCTGGCGCTGCTGGGAAAAAACTCATGGCTACTGACGGCCGTCGGGAGTGATTTCTATGGGCAGTCATTGATGGCGCAAACGAATCAATCCGGTGTGCACGTTGATAAATGTCTGATTGTGCCGGGAGAAAATACGTCAAGTTACTTATCCCTGCTCGACAATACCGGAGAAATGCTGGTCGCCATAAATGACATGAGCATTACCGACTTTATTTCGGCTGAATTTTTATCACAGCATGCTGATTTTATTCGTGGGGCAAAAGTGATTGTCGCCGATTGTAATATCAGCGAAGAGGCACTGAACTGGGTGCTGGAAAATGCAGGCGATGTGCCGGTATTTGTTGATCCGGTTTCTGCCTGGAAGTGTGTCAAAATTCGCGAGCGACTTGGCAAAATTCACACGCTGAAACCCAACCGGCTTGAAGCTGAAACCCTTAGCGGCATTCCCCTCTCCGGGCGGGAAGATGTCGGGAGCGTTGCGGCATGGTTTCATGAACATGGCCTGAACCGTCTGGTGCTTAGTATGGGTGGCGACGGCGTTTATTACAGCGATATAAACGGCGAAAACGGCTGGTCGCTCCCCATTAAAACCAACGTCGTCAATGTGACCGGCGCTGGCGACGCCATGATGGCGGGACTCGCCGCCTGCTGGATGGACGGCTTACCCTTTATAGATTCGGTTCGATTTGCACAGGGTTGTTCATCAATGGCGCTTGCCTGTGAATATACCAATAACCCTGATTTATCTGTCGCGAATGTTACATCGTTAGTGGAGAACACAGAATGTCTGAATTAACTCTTTCCTCTGAATTATTACAAATTTCGCCAGAAGTACAGGACGCATTAAAGAGTAAGAAACCCATTGTTGCGCTGGAATCAACCATTATTTCCCACGGCATGCCTTTTCCGCAAAATGCGCAAACGGCAATTGAAGTTGAAGAAACCATTCGTAAGCATGGCGCCGTGCCCGCAACCATTGCCATTATTGGCGGTGTAATGAAAGTGGGCCTGAATAAAGAAGAAATTGAATTATTAGGTCGTGAAGGACATAACGTTACAAAAGTCAGTCGTCGTGACTTACCGTTTGTGGTTGCCGCTGGAAAAAATGGCGCAACGACGGTCGCATCCACCATGATTATTGCCGCACTGGCCGGAATTAAAGTATTTGCAACCGGCGGTATCGGTGGCGTACATCGTGGCGCAGAACATACGTTTGATATTTCTGCTGACTTGCAGGAGCTGGCGCATACCAATGTCACGGTGGTTTGTGCAGGGGCGAAATCAATTCTCGACCTGGGATTAACCACCGAATATTTAGAGACTTTTGGCGTGCCGTTAATTGGCTATCAGACCCAGGCATTACCGGCATTTTTCTGCCGTACCAGCCCGTTTGACGTCAGTATCCGCCTGGACAGCGCGCAAGACATCGCCCGCGCAATGGCGGTGAAATGGCAAACCGGCCTGAACGGTGGTCTGGTTGTGGCAAACCCGATCCCGGAACAGTTTGCGATGGCGGAAGAGAAAATCAACGCGGCGATCGATCAGGCCGTGAAAGAAGCGGAAGAGCAGGGCGTCGTGGGGAAAGAAAGCACGCCATTCTTGCTGGCGCGCGTGGCGGAACTGACCGGCGGCGATAGCCTGAAATCCAATATCCAACTGGTGTTCAACAACGCTGTACTGGCCTGTGAAATAGCGAAGGAATATCAACGCCTCGCCTGATAAAAACGCACGGGCAGAGAGCGGTCGCCCGCGATATCAAAACCTGGCTTTCACGCCGGGTTTCCTGGCATGAAGGGAAAATCATTATGGATATAATGAGAAGTGTTGTGGGTATGGTGGTACTACTGGCAATCGCATTTCTGCTGTCAGTGAATAAAAAACGTATCAGCCTGCGTACCGTTGGCGCGGCGCTGGTGCTGCAAATCGCCATCGGTGGGATCATGCTTTATTTCCCGCCGGGGAAATGGCTGGTGGAGCAGGCCGCGCTTGGCGTCCACAAGGTGATGTCCTACAGCGACGCGGGTAGCGCATTTATCTTTGGCTCATTAGTAGGGCCAAAAATGGATGTGCTGTTTGACGGCGCCGGGTTTATCTTCGCCTTTCGCGTGTTGCCTGCCATCATCTTTGTGACTGCGCTGATCAGCTTGCTTTACTACATTGGCGTGATGGGACTGCTGATCCGTATCCTCGGCGGTATTTTCCAGAAAGCGCTGAACATCAGCAAGATCGAGTCGTTTGTTGCGGTCACTACCATTTTCCTCGGGCAAAACGAGATCCCGGCGATTGTTAAGCCGTTTATCGACCGTCTAAATCGTAATGAGCTGTTTACCGCTATTTGTAGCGGCATGGCCTCAATCGCCGGTTCGATGATGATCGGCTATGCCGGAATGGGGGTGCCGATTGATTATCTGCTGGCAGCGTCCTTAATGGCGATCCCTGGCGGCATTCTGTTTGCCCGTATGCTGAGCCCGGCGACGGAAGAGTCTAAAGTGACGTTTGAAAACCTGTCATTTACCGAAACGCCGCCAAAAAGCATCATCGAAGCGGCGGCCAGCGGCGCGATGACCGGGCTGAAAATCGCCGCCGGTGTGGCGACGGTGGTGATGGCGTTTGTGGCCATTATCGCGCTGATTAACGGCATCATCGGCGGCGTTGGCGGCTGGTTCGGCTTTGGTCACGCCACCCTTGAAGGGATCTTCGGCTGGGTTTTAGCGCCGCTGGCCTGGATTATGGGCGTGGACTGGAGCGATGCGACGCTTGCCGGTAGCCTGATTGGGCAAAAACTGGCGATTAACGAGTTTGTCGCTTATCTCAACTTCTCACCGTATCTGCAAGCTGCCGGTACGCTGGATGTGAAGACGATAGCGATCATCTCCTTCGCGTTGTGTGGCTTTGCCAACTTTGGTTCGATTGGCGTGGTGGTGGGTGCGTTTTCTGCGATTGCGCCGCATCGTGCGCCGGAAATCGCCCAGCTAGGTTTACGGGCGCTGGCGGCGGCAACGCTCTCTAACCTGATGAGCGCCACTATCGCGGGGTTCTTTATCGGGCTGGCGTAGTTGTAGTAGACGATTTTGCCGGATGGCGGCTTTGCCTTATCCGGCCTACAGTAACGCACTCCGTAGGCCTGATAAGCGTAGCGCCATCAGGTATATCCGACCCACAGTAACGCACTCCGTAGGCCTGATAAGCGTAGTGCCATCAGGCATATCCGACCCACAGTGACGCACTCCGTAGGCCTGATAAGCGCAGCGCCATCAGGCATTATGCCAGGGTTGTTTTTAGCAGATAAAGCGCGTTATCGGCGGAGAGGGTGGGGTTGTTAATACTGATGCTGGCGCGCGATAACGCCGCGCAGGCCATCGCGAAATTCGCGCTATCGCGAAAATCACTTCCCTCCAGAAAGCTGTAGAGCAACCCGGCCATAAAGCCATCATCCGCGCCGAAGCTGTCCACGCGGGTGTGAGACGGCGGGGTGAGTAAAAACTGCTCGCCGTTTTTCTCGCTACAAAAGACCGCTTCATCTTCCAGGCAAACGAAGATTCGCTGTACGCCTTGCTGATGCAGGTCATTGACGGCCTGTACACGGTCGGCATCGGAACGCACCGCTTTTCCCCACAGAATCTCCAGCTCTTTTTGCGTGGGTTTTAACGTATGAATGCGTGAATACCAGGTCCTGATTTTTTCCGCTTTGAACTCTGAAACGGTATCAATAAAGACCGGGATTTCATTCGCAATGGTAAAGACCCATTCGATGGCTTCCGGCGTCAGGTTGCAGTCCGCCAGCACCACGCCAGCGTGACGGATCAGATCCCGCGAGCTATTCAGCAACTGCGGCGTCAGCTGTTGCAGAATGTGGGTGTCGTTAATCGCCAGCACCGTCTCTTCCTGCTGGTTGGCGATGGACAGATAGGTTGAAGTGTTATGCCCATGCAGGCGGATACAGCTGGAGATGTTCACGCCAGCCTGACGAGTCTGCTCCAGCAGCGTTTCACCATAAAAATCGCTACCGACCGCAGAGAGCAAATGCACATCGCGACCCAGCAGCGCCAGATTATGCGCAATATTGCGCCCCACGCCGCCAGCAGAACAGCGAATGCTGCCAGGGTTGGAAGCCGCCTGCGGATAATGGATATCCGCCACGCCGCGAATATCCATATTGATCGCCCCGACCACCACGCAATACTCCTGCTCGGTGAGGATATAGCCTTTGCCTTTGATCATCCCTTTACGCATCAGGTCCATAATATGGGCCGCCACGCGTGAGCGACTGATCTGCAAAATATCAGCGATTTCATTTTGCTGAATGAGCGGATTGCGGCGCAGGATCTTGAGGATCTGCTTTTCCCTGTTGTTCATCATTACGCAACCACCTTTGCCGTTTGCTGCGCTTTCAGCCAGGCGATCTCTTCTGCCCAGATATCCGGGTTGATGGTTTCCAGAATCAGCGGAATACCGTCAAAACGATCGTCCTGCATAATCCAGCGAAATGCATCATGACCAATGTTGCCTTCGCCCAAACTGTGGTGACGGTCAACGCGGCTGCCAAAGGCACTTTTCGCGTCGTTCAGGTGCATGCCGCGCAGGTATGTAAAGCCCACAACACGCTCAAAATCGGCGAATGTTTTTTCACATTCGTCGGTGGTACGCAGATCGTAACCGGCCGCGAACGCGTGACAGGTATCAATACAGACGCCCACGCGGGACTTATCGTCCACGCCGTCGATGATGGCGGCGAGATGCTCAAACCTGAATCCCAGATTGCTCCCCTGCCCCGCAGTGTTTTCAATGACTGCCGTGACCCCTTGGGTTTTCTCAAGGGCAATGTTGATCGACTCTGCAATTCGCGCCAGACATTCCTCTTCCGGGATTTGCTGTAAATGGCTACCCGGGTGGAAATTGAGCAGCGATAGCCCCAGTTGCTCACAACGCTGCATTTCATCAATAAACGCATCGCGCGATTTTTCCAGCGCTTCGCTGACAGGGTGCCCGAGGTTGATCAGATAGCTGTCGTGGGGAAGGATCTGCGCAGGCGAATAGTGGTATTTCTCGCAGGCGGCCTTAAAGTCATCAATGATTTGGGCAGTGAGCGGCGCGGCGCGCCATTGACGCTGATTTTTCGTGAACAGCGCAAATGCGGTTGCGTCAATTTCTGCGGCGCGAATTGCAGCGTTGGCTAACCCGCCAGCGGCGCTGACATGCGCTCCGATATATTTCATGGAAGACTCCTGTTAAACCCGCTATACACGTTATTCTTCAGGTTTGAATAATGTCGTGTATTCGAAAAAAATACTCTCCAATGATAGCGGGTTAACAGGGGCAAAATGTAGTGCTTTATGCGATAAGATGGTGAATCAGTACGTTAATCACGCCGCCGCCAACAATCAGCCAGACAAACAGCACCAGCGCCATCAGTAACGGTTTCGCCCCGGCTTTCTTCAGCGCGCTGACGTGCGTTGTAAGACCCAGCGCGGCCATTGCCATCGCCAGCAGAACCGTATCCAGCGTAATCAACATGTTTACCACCGCCTGCGGCAGCAGATGGAACGAGTTAACGATTGCCACTACGATGAACAGCACCGCAAACCACGGGATGGTGATTTTGCTTTTCTCCGCGCCCGTCGCCGGAGAAAGTTGTTTCACGCGGGCGGCCAGCAGAATCAGAAACGGCGCCAGCATCATTACGCGTAGCATTTTGGCAATCACCGCGGCGTTTTCCGCGTCCGGGTTAATGGCGTGCCCGGCGGCAACGACCTGGGCTACTTCATGCATAGTCGAACCAATATAGATGCCGTAGGTTTCCGGGCTGAACCAGTGCGCCAGCAGCGGATACATTGCCGGGTAGAGGAAGATTGCCAGCGTACCGAAAATCACCACCGTCGCGACGGCCACCGTAACTTTACTGGCCTCCGCTTTAACGACGGGCTCCGTTGCCAGCACTGCCGCCGCTCCGCAAATGCTGCTTCCGGCGCCAATCAGCCAACTGGTGTGCTTGTCCAGACCAAACACTTTCTGCCCGAGGAAACAGGCGAGTAAAAAAGTGCTGGAGAGCGTCAGTACATCAATCACAACCCCGCTGACGCCCACGTCTGCAATCTGTGAGAAGGTGAGGCGAAAACCGTAGAGAATGATCCCCAGGCGTAATAGATGTTGTTTAGCGAACAGCACGCCGCCGTCACAGCTTTTCCAGATTTGCGGATACACCGTATTGCCGATGACCATTCCCAGTAAGATGGCTAAGGTGAGGGCGCTGAACCCGGCTCCCGCGACGGCAGGAATAGATCCACCCCACAGGGCGGCCCCTGTGATAACTGCGCTCAGGGCAAGCCCCGGTATAAAATGCCACACTGTACGATGGTGATTCTGTAAGGTGAGTTCTGTCATAACCTTCTCCTCTATATGGGTAAAATGTTATGGCGAACTGGTTTAAAAATAAAATTGATTATATATTTATAATTAATCTTTATAAGTGGTAAGCGACGGCCTGCCAGTGGAAAACAACAATGCATATCACGCTACGACAACTAGAAGTTTTTACTGAGGTGCTAAAAAGCGGCTCGACGACCCAGGCATCTGTCATGCTGTCGCTGTCGCAGTCGGCCGTAAGCGCGGCATTGACCGATCTGGAAGGTCAGCTTGGCGTACAGCTATTTGACCGCGTTGGAAAACGGCTGGTGGTCAATGAACACGGGCGCTTGCTGTACCCGCGCGCGCTGGCGCTGCTGGAGCAGGCTGTCGAAATTGAGCAACTGTTTCGGGAAGACAACGGCGCAATCCGCGTTTATGCCAGTAGCACCATCGGTAATTACATCCTGCCTGCGGTAATTGCCCGTTACAGGAAGGACTTTCCCGATCTGCCGCTGGAACTTAGCGTGGGCAACAGCCAGGATGTCATTACGGCGGTGCTTGATTTTCGGGTAGATATCGGCCTGATTGAAGGCCCGTGCCACAATACTGAGATTATTTCTGAGCCGTGGCTGGACGATGAGCTGGTGGTGTTTGCCGCACCGTCCTCGCCGTTGGCGCAAGGGCCGGTAACGCTTGAACAACTTGCTGCCGCGCCCTGGATACTGCGCGAGCGTGGTTCCGGTACGCGTGAGATTGTCGACTACCTGTTGCTTTCGCACTTGCCAAAATTCGAAATGGCGATGGAGTTGGGTAACTCCGAAGCGATCAAACACGCCGTGCGTCATGGTCTGGGCATCAGTTGCCTGTCGCGGCGGGTTATTGAGGAACAGCTTCAGGCGGGAACGTTGAGTGAAATCGCGGTGCCTTTGCCGCGCCTGGTGCGAACCCTGTGGCGAATCCACCATCGCCAGAAACACCTTTCCAATGCCTTACAGCGTTTTCTGCGCTACTGCGAATAAGCGTCCTTTGCCGGATGGCGGCGTAAACGCCTTATCCGGCCTACAAACTCGACGCTTTATCCGGCCTACAAATGTCGATCCTGTAGGCCTGATAAGCGTAGCGCCATCAGGCGAATGTCTTAACGTCTATCCGATCTACACTTTACTTATAATCCGCGGCCAGTCATGAAGGTCTCTTATAACTGCGCATTTGTGCCGGAAGGATGGCGTTTCGTCTGCTACAATCGCGCCTCATTTTTTGGATGGATAGCATTTTCACATGGTTTCCGAAACTAAAACCACAGAAGCGCCCGCGTTACGTCGCGAATTAAAGGCGCGTCACCTGACAATGATCGCCATTGGCGGTTCCATCGGTACGGGTCTTTTCGTTGCATCTGGTGCAACCATTTCTGCGGCGGGTCCAGGCGGCGCGCTGTTTTCTTATATCCTGATCGGTCTGATGGTCTACTTCCTGATGACCAGTCTCGGCGAACTGGCGGCGTATATGCCGGTATCCGGTTCATTTGCGACTTACGGTCAGAACTATGTTGAAGAAGGCTTTGGCTTCGCGCTTGGCTGGAACTACTGGTACAACTGGGCGGTGACCATCGCCGTAGACCTCGTGGCCGCACAGCTGGTGATGAACTGGTGGTTCCCGGATACGCCGGGTTGGATCTGGAGTGCGCTGTTCCTCGGCGTGATCTTCCTGCTGAACTACATCTCGGTCAGAGGCTTTGGCGAAGCAGAATACTGGTTCTCGCTGATCAAAGTGGCGACCGTCATTATCTTTATCATCGTGGGCGTCATGATGATCGTCGGCATCTTCAAAGGGGCGCAGCCAGTGGGCTGGAGCAACTGGACGACCGGCGATGCGCCGTTTGCCGGGGGTTTTGCGGCGATGATTGGCGTGGCGATGATCGTCGGCTTCTCCTTCCAGGGGACGGAACTGATTGGTATCGCGGCGGGTGAGTCTGAAGATCCAGAGAAAAACATTCCGCGCGCGGTGCGTCAGGTATTCTGGCGTATCCTGCTGTTCTATGTGTTCGCGATCCTGATTATCAGCCTGATTATCCCGTATACCGACCCGAGCCTGCTGCGTAACGATGTGAAAGACATTAGCGTCAGCCCGTTCACTCTGGTGTTCCAGCATGCGGGTCTGCTTTCCGCTGCGGCGGTAATGAACGCGGTTATCCTGACGGCGGTGCTGTCGGCGGGTAACTCCGGGATGTACGCGTCTACCCGTATGCTCTACACCCTGGCCTGTGACGGTAAAGCGCCGCGTATTTTCGCGCAGCTGTCACGCGGCGGCGTTCCGCGTAACGCGCTGTATGCGACGACGGTAATCGCGGGGCTTTGCTTCCTGACGTCGATGTTTGGCAACCAGACGGTATACCTGTGGCTGCTGAATACCTCCGGGATGACGGGCTTTATCGCCTGGCTGGGGATTGCCATCAGCCATTATCGTTTCCGCCGTGGCTATGTGTTGCAGGGTAACGATGTGAAAGATCTGCCGTATCGTTCTGGATTCTTCCCGCTGGGGCCGATCTTTGCGTTTGTGCTGTGTCTGACCATCACGCTGGGTCAGAACTATGAAGCCTTCCTGAAAGACACCATTGACTGGGGCGGCGTAGCGGCAACCTATATCGGGATTCCGCTGTTCCTGGCTATCTGGTTTGGCTACAAGCTGACAAAGGGAACGCACTTTGTTCGCTACAGTGAAATGCACTTCCCGGAGCGTGTGAAGAAATAACCTGTAGGCCGGATAAGGCGTTTACGCCGCCATCCGGCAGGTAAAATAAAAAAGCCCCGGCATTCATCATGCCGGGGCTTTTTGTTGTACTGAACTTAGAAGTTATAAGTCAGGCCAACCGTGTAACGACGACCGTCGAGAATGGTATCGTAAGTCTCGTAATCGATCTGTTTGTCCAGAACGTTATAGACGCCCGCAGTTAACAGCAGATTTTTGTACGCGTAATAACGCACACCAACATCAACCTGCGTATAAGACGGCGTTCCCTGGGCCATTGAAGTACGGCTCAGGTATTCGGAGGTCTTGCCGCGGAAGTTCAGACGGCTCCAGAAGCCAACATCCTGCGTTGCCTGCCAGTCCAGCGTGGTGTTGAACATATGCTTCGGCATTTTATTCAACGGCTTGCCAGAGAACTGGCCGCTTTTCTGCTCAGATTCGGTATAGGTGTAGTTCGCCGTCCAGTTGAGATCGCGGGTGATCTTCCAGCCAAAGGTGGACTCCACGCCGCGCATGTTGGCTTTATCAACGTTGACGCGATCGCTGACAAAGTCGTATTTCTCACCACCAATAGTACAGGCCGGATCTGAACTGCTGTTGCAGCGGCGCACTTCAGTTATCTTATCTTTGAAGTCGGTATTGAACAGCGTCACGCCAGCGTTAAGGTTATCTCCGTTATCCCACAGCAGGCCCAACTCTTCGCTCAGGCTCTTTTCTGGTTTCAGGTCTGCGTTACCGACAATAATACCGTTCAGACGACCGCCGCCGGTAATCTGTCCCCAGGTTGGGGAGGACTGGCGCAGATCCGGTGCGCGGTAGCCCGCAGAGACGCCGCCTTTTAAGGTCCACTGATCGGTAAGATGCCATACGCCATAGCCACGCGGCGTCCAGTTGTCGCCATAGTTTTCATCTTTATCCATACGGATACCGCCGGTCAGCGTAAAGCTGTCGGTCATCGCCCACTCATCTTCAGCAAACAGCGCCCAGCTCCAGCGGGTCAGCTTGTTCACGTCTTCGTAGGCTTTTAACTGGTTGCCGTTATCGCTCAGTTTCTCGTAACGATACTGCCCACCTAATGTCAGGGTATGCGCGCCGAGGAAGATCTGGTTCTGGTTATTAAAGATGGTGTTGTAAGACTTCATCTGGCGACCGGGGTTGTTGGTCTCTTCCTGCTGAATGTAGCTGGTGGTGTTGAAGTCGTCGTAATAACCGCTGTGGGTTAAGGAATAGGTGGTGTGCTCATAGCGGTTTTCGCTTTTGCTGTTTGGCTTACAGCTACCGTTGCGGCAGCTTTCTTCTGCCATTGACTTGCCTGGCGTACTGTCGCGATCCTGCAATTCACGCGCGATGTCGAAGTCAAAATCGTTTTTATCATCCGGCGTAAAGTTTAGCGTTAAAGCCCCGTTGCGCAGGCGCTGCTCGTTGTAGCCATTGACGATTTTGTCTTCCGCACGGCGAGAGAGCAGCCCGGTCACTTTCGCTCCCAGCAATCCGTCAATCAGCGGGCCGGACGCATAAGCGTTGGTCTGGTACAAATCACCGGAGTCCCTGTCTTCCTGGAAGGTGGCGTCGCCATGCAGGGAGCCGGTCCAGCCTTTCGTGTTGGACACTTTTTTGGTGATCACGTTAATGACGCCACCCATCGCATCTGAACCGTAAAGCGATGACATTGGCCCGCGAATAACTTCAATACGCTCGATCGATTCCAGCGGCGGCAGCCAGCCTTGCTCGATCCCGGAATTATCGCTGTTCGGACGCGTGCCGCGCGTGCTGATGCGCTTACCGTTGACCAGGAACAGCGTGTATTGCGAAGCCATCCCGCGGATGCTGATATCGCTACTGCTGCCGCCGCCGGTAACGACGACTCCGGGCACATCTTTCAGCGCATCGGTGACATCGCGATAGGCTTTGTCTTCGATCTGCTGTTTGGTGATAACGGAGATAGACGCGGGGGCGTTCTGGATTTTCTGCTCAAATCCCGTGGCGGTAACAACGACGGTGTCCTGATCGGCAGCATAGACGAGCGATGGGAGACACGCTGCGCATACTGCGGCAGCGATAGCCTTAACGTGAGGTATGGTCATTTTTGTCATTCCATTAAATGAGTAAAACTGCGAGCCATGAAAAAAGGCCATGACAACGGTATGTATTTGTCTTTTAAGTACTCTTTGCGGTGAATAAGCGGGACGAATTGTACAAAAGAATGAATATTTGTAAACACAAATGATAATTGAAATCATTTGTGTTTAATTGTTTTTCACGGAAAGGGATTTCAAATCAATAAGATGGCGGATCGTAAATGTGAGGAAATTTTGAAGAAAAAATGGAGAAATGAAGGATGAAAAGGAGGGCAGATACCCTCCGTTGTTACGTTATGGCAATAGATTATCGTTTTTTACAGACGATGGAGACGAGAAAGTAGCGCCAGGGAGAGCGTGGTTAATAAAATAGCGATGAAGGCGTAAATATAGACGCCAGACCATTCCCAGCTATTTTTCACCAGAATGACCGGTACGCCGGCCATTGCCGCGCCAACATAACTGAATAATCCCCGGAAACCGGTAATAGAACCCGCAGCATCTTTGTGAGTAACGTCCAG
This sequence comes from Citrobacter sp. CK198, assembly GCF_030333295.1. NCBI lineage: Bacteria > Pseudomonadati > Pseudomonadota > Gammaproteobacteria > Enterobacterales > Enterobacteriaceae > Citrobacter > Citrobacter sp. CK198. The sequence continues at coordinate 416,899 of NZ_JAOWGE010000034.1, forward strand.
GCAGCCGACGGCAAAAAGCATATGCGGCCCGTACAGTGCAAATCCCATGATGGTGAAAAGTACGGCGGTGATGGTGTAAGAGGTATCCTGCACCAGTGGGATAAGCACGATGCATACGCAGAGCATTAAGGCGAAGATTAACCCCGTCATCCAGCGGTTGCTTTTAAACATAAAGTCTGACAAATATCCGGCCAGCAGTCCCCCTGCCAGCCCGCCAGCTTCGAACCACGAGATAATGGAGTTTGCTTTAATCAGGCTCCAGCCGTGTACCTGCGAGTAATAGATTTGCGGCCAGTCATTGAGAATAGTGCGCGCAATATACACGGACATATCGCCTACGATGATGATCCATACCAGTGGGTTGGTCAGAATGTATTTAACGAACACCTGCCAGAAGCTCAGATTGACCGGGCTGGCTTTTACCTGTGCAAGCTCGGTAGGGTCGTTACGCCATTCGCCGACATTGGGTAGCCCGAGGGTGCCGGGACGATCCTGAATCGTAAACAGCGCGACAACCCCCATCAGAAGGGAAATGACTCCAGGGACATAGAAGCCCATTTTCCAGCTGCCGCTAAAGGCAATGGCGAAGCTGGTGAGCAGCGGGGCAAGGCTGCCGCCAATGTTATGCGCTGCTTCAACGATTGCCCACCAGCGCCCGCGTTCGTTTTTTGAGAACCAGGAGGCCATAATTTTCGCCATTGGCGGGAAGCTGGTGCCCTGGAGAATCGCATTGAGGCTGTACAATACGTAGAACGCCGCGACGCTATCGGAAAAGCCAAAGAGAATATTGACGATGCCGACGCCAATCAGCACCGGGCCGGTCATGGCTTTAGGGTTAATTTTATCAACCAGCATGCCGCCAACAAACTTCATGGAACCATAAAGAATGTAAAAAATGGAGGACATGATGGCGAAATCTTCTGCGGTTAGCGACGTATCCGCCAGCATGGCTGGCATCGCAGCAGAAAAGTTTTTACGGGTCAGATAGAATACGGCATAAGAGATAAATACCGAGGTGATGATCTCTGTGCGAAATTTTTTATAAGTATGATCAATCTCTTTTTTCGCGTTCATAACAGGCCGATCGGCCTGACTGAAAATAAATGCTTTTATGTTCATCGTGAGTTTCCCTTCCGGCGACGGAAATGTGGTTATAATTCATCTTCAATAAAGAACAGAAGTGATTCGAATCCATGAAAATTAATCTGATGATGGATTGTTTCTCTGACAACGGGTTTTGCCCGCCACGCGATACCGGTTCCCGCGTACGTTAGCATCGGCAGATCGTTTGCGCCGTCGCCGCAGGCAATAATGTTGTGTACAGCGAGGTTGAGTTGTGTTGCCAGCGCAGAGAGCTTTTGCCGCTTTTTCCCGGCATTCATGATCGGGAAGGTAATATTGTCCGTCAGGACGTTATCTTTTATTTCAACCGTGTTGGAAAAGGCGTAGTCGAGCTGATACTTTTCTTTCAGCCGTTGAGTGAAAATATCCAGACCACCGGAAATAATGGCCGTTTTAAACCCTTTGTTTTTCAGTACCGGCAACATAGCGGCAAGGCCGGGGGAAATCGTCATTCGATCGCAAACGGCATTGAGGACATCACAGTGCGTGCCTTTTAACATGCGAATACGGCGGGTAAAACTGGTGTCGAAATCTACTTTCCCTTCCATCGCCTGTTGGGTCATCTCCGCGATTTGCGCAGAGATGCCAAGCGTGTGAGCGATTTCATCCACGCCTTCCTCTTCAACAAACGTTGAGTCCATATCAAATGCAATCAGTCCCTTTGTGGGGATGCTCTGAGGTTTGACAAAAAAATCAAACTGCAATTGCAGTGATGCAGCGCGTAATTTCTGATAAATAGCCTGCGTCAGTATTTCATCGGGTAGCGTAAGTTTTAAATAATCCTTATTGATTAATGCCAGATGCCGACGCTCTAATAAATAATGACATTGTATTGCGTGAGAACGAAGAAAATCATTATATAACCACGCCTGAAGTTGCTCTGTGTTTGTTGATGTGACGAAGTAAGTTATTGCCATCATGTTGCTCCTTTACATTGCGCTTTATTATAATGGGCGGCGTTTGTTTCTTGTGCGTCGTGCTATCACAGATATGAATGTTAAAGAAAAGATAAAATGGTATTGTTTTTAATACCTGATAATGAATAAGCATGAAAAGTATCATTTTTAATATGTTGATTACGGTATATTATCGCCATCCCACCCTGCGCTTTTTTTAGGAATACATATATAAAAATGGAAAGTTGCGTTGATATATTCAAAATTGTGATAGGTCCATCCAGTTCAAGAACCGTGGGGCCAATGCGTGCGGCTTGCAATTTCATTTCGCAGCTAAAACGGCAGGATACGCTGCCGTTACTCAGGAATATTGAAATTGAATTGTTTGGCGCATTATCGTTAAGCCGTAAATGCCACAATGTTGATGCCGCGCTTTATCTGGGGTTGCTGGGAAATCAGCCGGAGAAGGTGGATTTACGTATGCAACTGACCGCCATCAGGCGTGCGGAAAATGACGGTATGCTTGACGTGCCAGCCCCGGCGAACAGCACGGTGACAGTGGCGGTGAAAATTATTGCGAATCACCATGCGCATCCTGGACATCCTTATGCGATGACCTTTCGCGCCAAAGATGATTACTTTACGTTATACGAGGAGACGTGGTTTTCGACCGGCGCCGGGCAGGTACGAAAATACGGTGAGTCTGCGCCCGTGGCGACAGATCAGACACGCGCCTCTCCCTTTGCCTTTCGCAACGCCGCGCAGTTGCAGACGCTGTGCCAACGAAACGGGCTTTCCGTTGCGGCGCTGATGATGAAAAATGAGCTGAACAGCCATTCTCAGCCCTCATTACAGCGCTATTTAACGCAGGTCTGGGAGGTTATGAAGCAGGCCGTCCACCGTGGCCTGCATACCGAAGGGCTGCTTCCCGGCCCTTATCAGATCCCGCGTCGGGCCTGCGCATTGCATAAATCGTTGTGTATGAAGCCTTCGGCAGCGGATTTTCTGACGACCCTGAACTGGGTTAACGTGTTTGCTATTGCCGTGAGTGAAGAGAATGCGGCAGGCGGGCAGATTGTCACGGCGCCGACGAATGGCGCAAGCGGCATTATTCCGGCGGTATTGAGCTGGTACGATAAGTTTGTTTGTCCGCTGGACGCGGGTGCCATCACCCGTTTTTTTCTTACGGCAGGTGCCGTCGCGCTGTTGTTTAAACAGAATGCGTCGATTTTAGGATCGGAAGTGGGATGCCAGGGGGAGATCGGCGTCGCATGTTCGATGGCGGCGGCAGGGCTGGCGGAGCTGATGGGCGCATCCGTCGGGCAGGTATTAAGCGCTGCGGAAATTGCGATGGAGCACCATCTGGGGTTGACCTGCGATCCGGTTGGCGGGCAGGTGCAAATTCCCTGTATAGAAAGAAACGCCATCTCTGCCGTAAAAGCCATTAATGCGGCGACGATGGCGATGAGCCGCATCAGCGAGCCCTGTATTTCTCTGGATGAAATTATTGCCGCCATGTATGAAACCGGCAAAGACATGAGCGCAAAATATCGCGAGACTTACCACGGATGCCTCGGAAAAATTCAGCCAAGAAAAAGGTGCTAGTACATTGAAATACCAAACAATGAATAATGACGAGATCGTCTGGTCGCTCTGCGCGCGTATCAAGGAAACGCGGATTTCCCTGTCTATGACGCAACAGCAGCTTGCCGATCGCGCGCAGGTAGGCATCGCGACGATCAAGCGTATTGAGAAAGGCGCTGGCCTGAACCTCGATACGCTGATTTCTCTCCTGCGCGCGCTTGATAAACTGCACAATCTGGATGCGATTTTGTTTGAATCAGAAATGCGCAATTTTAGCGAGAGCGAGAGTGCCGGGCGACTTCAGATTCGCCAGCAGGTTGCTGATTTAAACCGGAAATCGTCTGCGCCGCAAGCCGATGACAATAACGATATTGCGGCGCTGGAAAAAGCCGTTTACTGGTGATCAGCTCAGCAGATGCTGTGCATGGAAGCGCAGATGATCCTCAATAAACGAGGCGATAAAGTAATAACTGTGGTCGTAGCCCGGTTGAATACGTAACGTCATCGGCCAGTCCTTCTGGCGCGCGGCTTCGGCCAGTACCGCCGGTTGTAGCTGATCGGCGAGGAACTGATCGTTATCGCCTTGATCAATCAGCGTTGGAATGGCGTGTTCCGGCTGGCTGGCGAGCATCAGCGCGCAACTGTCCCATTCAGCCCAGGCCGATCTCTCTTCCCCCAGATAGGCCGTAAACGCTTTTTCTCCCCACGGTACGCGGCACGGATTCACGATGGGCGCAAAGGCGGAAACGCTGGTGTATTTCCCCGGATTCTTCAGCGCCATGATCAATGCGCCGTGTCCTCCCATTGAATGTCCGCTGATCGCGCAACGTTCACCCACGTTAAACTGCGACTGGATCAGCGCCGGGAGTTCATCGCGCAGGTAGTCGTACATGCGGAAATGCGCGGCCCAGGGCTGCTGCGTCGCGTTGAGATAGAATCCCGCGCCTTTACCTAAATCATAACCTTCGTCATCGGCGACCTGTTCGCCGCGCGGACTGGTGTCCGGCATCACCAGCACAATGCCCAGTTTAGCGGCAATGCGTTGCGCACCGGCTTTGGTGGTGAAGTTTTCATCATTACAGGTTAACCCTGACAGCCAGTACAGCACCGGAGGCGGCGTTGTACTGCGGGGCGGCGGGAGAAAGATGCTGAATGTCATGGCGCAATTCAGCGTGGTGGAGTCGTGTCGCCAGCGTTGCTGCCAGCCTTCAAAACAACGGTGCTCTTCGAGCATATCCATGCGTGGCTCCTTTTGTGTTGAACCTGAATGAGTCGTGCAATTTCCCCATAATACAGATTATTCATTGCGCTGTGAGTAACTTTCACTTCCGCATTTATCTAACATGCTTCATCATCTACACAACTTTACATTAACACCTGGCGTCATGGCCCGTCAGATTTAGCGCGCGGAACCGCCGTGGGGAATCCGGGACATGAAAGGCAGCGGCGATTTCAATAATTATCGTTGTGAATACTGGATTATGTGCGCCGCCTCACGCACAATAAACGGGCTGCCAACAGCCTAAAAACTTTGCCCCACGCAGGGCAGAGGCGCCACACCTGCAGGAGAAGAATAAATGTCATCACTCAGTAAAGAAGCGGCCCTGGTTCATGAAGCGCTGGTTGCGCGTGGTCTGGAAACGCCGCTGCGCCCGCCCGTGCATGAGATGGATAACGAAACGCGCAAACGTCTTATTTCGGGGCATATGACCGAGATTATGCAGTTGCTGAATCTCGACTTGAGCGATGACAGTCTGATGGAAACGCCGCATCGCATCGCCAAAATGTATGTCGATGAGATTTTCTCCGGCCTTGATTACGCCAATTTCCCGAAGATCACCGTGATTGAAAACAAGATGAAAGTGGATGAAATGGTGACGGTGCGCGATATCACGCTTACCAGCACCTGCGAACACCATTTCGTCACGATCGACGGGAAAGCGACGGTGGCCTATATCCCGAAAGATTCGGTGATTGGCCTGTCGAAGATTAACCGTATTGTGCAGTTTTTTGCGCAGCGCCCGCAGGTTCAGGAGCGTCTGACCCAACAGATTCTGACCGCGCTGCAAACGCTGCTTGGCACCAATAACGTCGCGGTCTCAATCGACGCTGTGCATTACTGCGTGAAAGCGCGCGGCATTCGCGATGCGACCAGCGCCACCACCACGACTTCCCTCGGCGGATTGTTTAAATCCAGCCAGAACACGCGCCAGGAGTTCCTGCGCGCCGTGCGTCACCACAACTGATCAGGGCAGGGAGTATGGAGCGTAATGTCACGCTGGATTTTATTCGTGGCGTCGCCATCCTCGGTATCCTGCTTCTTAATATCAGCGCCTTTGGCTTGCCAAAGGCGGCTTACCTTAATCCCGCCTGGTATGGCAAGATCACCGTGTCTGACGCATGGACGTGGGCGATCCTCGACCTGTTCGCGCAGGTAAAATTCCTTACGCTTTTTGCGCTGTTATTCGGCGCGGGTCTGCAAATGCTGCTGCCGCGCGGCAAACGCTGGATTCAGTCGCGTCTGACGCTGCTCGTCCTGTTGGGCTTTATCCACGGTTTGCTGTTCTGGGATGGCGACATTCTGCTGGCGTATGGCCTTGTCGGCCTGATTTGCTGGCGGCTGGTGCGCGACGCGCCGTCGGTAAGAAGTTTATTTAATACCGGTATTTTGCTCTATCTGGCGGGGATTGGCGTGTTGCTGCTGTTAGGGTCCATCTCGGCGAGTGAAACCAGCCGCGCCTGGACGCCGGATGCCTCTGCCCTGTTGTATGAAAAATACTGGAAGATTAACGGCGGCATGGAGGCGGTCAGCAACCGGGTCGATCTGCTGTCGAACAGTCTGCTGGCGCTGGGGGCGCAGTATGGCTGGCAGCTGGCGGGAATGATGCTGCTGGGCGCGGCGCTGATGCGCAGCGGCTGGCTGAAGGGCCAGTACAGTCTGCAACACTACCGGCGTACGGGCGTATTGCTTGTCGTCGTCGGCATGCTGATTAACCTTCCGGCCATTATTGCACAGTGGCGGCTGGACTGGGCGTATCGCTGGTGCGCTTTTCTGCTACAGGCGCCGCGTGAATTGAGCGCGCCGTTTCAGACTATAGGCTACACCGCGTTGATGCTGGGATTCTGGCCGCAGCTCAGCCGTTTTAAACTGGTCATTGCCATTGCCTGCGTAGGGCGGATGGCGTTGAGCAACTATCTGTTGCAGACGCTGATCTGCACCACGCTGTTCTACCAGTTCGGTTTATTTATGAAATTCGACCGACTGACGCTGCTGATATTCGTCATTCCTGTCTGGCTGGCGAACCTGCTTTTCTCCTGGATTTGGCTGCGTTTCTATCGGCAAGGGCCGGTGGAATGGCTCTGGCGGCAATTAACCCTCCGTGCTTCCGGGACGTCATTATCGGGAACATCCAGATAACGATCTGGATCACATTCATTAACAAAACGCATGTAACCGTTTCCAGCCCTGTGACCTTACTCACGTAGTCCTGAACGAAGCGCTGACAAAATACCCACCTGCTAAACACAGGGTGTCTGTGAGCAACGGCAATCTCAAACAGGGTAGTGAATATGGTAACCATTCGTGATGTGGCACGTCAGGCTGGCGTTTCCGTAGCGACCGTTTCTCGCGTGCTGAATAACAGTGCGCTGGTCAGTCCCGATACGCGCGAAGCGGTAATGAAGGCGGTCACGCTGCTGGGTTACCGTCCTAATGCTAATGCGCAAGCGCTGGCGACGCAGATAAGCGACACCATCGGCGTGGTGGTGATGGACGTGTCAGATGCGTTTTTTGGCGCACTGGTCAAAGCGGTGGATGTGGTTGCCCAACAACACAACAAATATGTGCTGATCGGCAACAGTTATCATGAGGCTGAAAAAGAGCGTCATGCCATCGAGGTTCTGATTCGCCAGCGCTGTAACGCATTGATTGTTCATTCGAAAGCATTAAGTGACCAGGAGCTGGGAGCGTTTATGGACCAGATCCCAGGCATGGTGCTGATCAATCGTATTGTGCCGGGTTATGCCCACCGTTGCGTGTGCCTGGACAATATCAGCGGCGCAAAAATGGCGACCCGCATGCTGCTCAATAATGGTCATCAACGGATTGGTTATCTGGCTTCCAGCCACCGCATTGAAGATGACACGATGCGTAAAGAAGGGTGGCTGAGCGCGTTGCAGGAGCAGGGGATTACGCCGCCAGAAAGCTGGATTGGCACGGGTTCCCCGGACATGCAGGGCGGTGAAGCGGCGATGGTGGAACTGCTGGGGCGAAACCTGCAACTGACCGCCGTATTCGCCTATAACGACAGCATGGCCGCTGGCGCGCTCACGGCGTTAAAAGACAATGGCATTGCCATCCCGTTACATCTTTCCATCATCGGTTTTGATGATATTCCTATTGCCCGTTACACCGACCCGCAGCTGACCACGGTGCGTTATCCCATTGCTTCTATGGCGAAAATGGCAACGGAACTGGCGTTGCAGGGCGCGGCCGGCGCGCTGGATTCAACGGCGACGCACTGTTTTATGCCAACGCTGGTGCGTCGTCATTCGGTTGCGCTAAGACAGAATGCGGCCCCGATCACTAACCAGCAACGTCAGGGGATGTAACCGCTTTCAATATGTGAGTAAATTCACAGTATCTTAACAATACGATAGCTATGATGGCACCGTTTGAAGCACTGTAAATACTATGTAACGGTGAATAATCACTTTTAACGCATCGTCAGGGCATTAAACAGCAATTAAAGCATATTTTTGGAGCGTTACCGGGCACGGAAGAAAGATTTTTTAACAGTGAGCTTCGGCGTTCAGTAACACTTCATTAACGTTCTGCCCTGCCGAGCATTTTCTCAAGTACTACCCTGCATAATAAAACCGGAGATACCATGAATAAGAAGGCGTTAACTCTGTCTGCTGTGATGGCAAGCATGTTATTTGGCGCGGCTGCGCACGCTGCTGATACTCGCATTGGTGTGACGATTTATAAATATGACGATAACTTTATGTCCGTCGTGCGTAAGGCTATCGAAAGAGACGCCCAGGCGGCGCCTGATGTGCAGTTGCTGATGAATGACTCGCAGAACGATCAGTCCAAGCAAAACGACCAGATCGACGTGCTGTTGGCAAAAGGGGTAAAAGCGCTGGCGATCAACCTGGTTGACCCGGCTGCGGCAGGTACGGTAATTGAGAAAGCGCGTGGTCAGAATGTCCCGATTGTGTTCTTCAACAAAGAACCTTCCCGCAAAGCGCTGGATAGCTATGACAAAGCCTATTACGTCGGCACTGACTCCAAAGAATCCGGTATCATCCAGGGCGATCTGATCGCTAAACACTGGCAGGCTAACCAGGGTTGGGATCTGAACAAAGATGGCCAAATCCAGTTCGTACTGCTGAAAGGCGAGCCGGGCCACCCGGATGCTGAAGCGCGTACCACCTATGTTATCAAAGAGCTGAACGACAAAGGCATCAAAACTGAGCAGCTGCAAATGGATACCGCGATGTGGGATACCGCAATGGCGAAAGACAAGATGGACGCATGGCTGTCCGGCCCGAACGCCAACAAAATTGAAGTGGTTATCGCGAATAACGACGCAATGGCGATGGGCGCGGTAGAAGCGCTGAAAGCGCACAATAAAACCAGCGTTCCGGTATTCGGCGTGGATGCGTTACCTGAAGCGCTGGCACTGGTGAAATCCGGCGCGCTGGCAGGTACCGTGCTGAACGATGCCAACAACCAGGCGAAAGCCACCTTTGATCTGGCGAAAAACCTGGCCGATGGTAAAGGCGCGGCTGACGGCACCGACTGGAAAATCGAGAACAAAATTGTTCGCGTTCCGTACGTAGGTGTTGATAAAGACAATCTGGCTGAGTTTACCAACAAGTAATTCGTATATCGTTTTCTTTGGGCGCAATAACATTGCGCCCTTTATTAACGCACTCTGCGAGGCCAACAAGGTATAATTATGGTCAGCACTACTACTCCGTCGTCAGGCGAATACTTGTTGGAAATGAGCGGCATCAACAAGTCTTTTCCCGGCGTAAAGGCACTTGATAATGTTAATTTAAAAGTCCGCCCGCACTCGATTCACGCCTTAATGGGGGAGAATGGCGCAGGAAAATCAACATTATTAAAATGCCTTTTTGGGATCTATCAAAAAGATTCCGGTAGCATTTTATTTCAGGGGAAAGAGATCGATTTTCATTCTGCCAAAGAAGCCCTGGAGAATGGTATTTCGATGGTTCACCAGGAGCTAAACCTGGTGTTACAGCGCTCCGTCATGGATAACATGTGGTTAGGGCGTTACCCAACCAAAGGTATGTTTGTCGATCAGGATAAAATGTACCGGGATACCAAAGCGATATTTGATGAGCTGGATATTGATATCGATCCGCGTGCGCGTGTCGGGACATTATCCGTTTCACAAATGCAGATGATCGAAATTGCGAAGGCGTTTTCCTACAATGCCAAGATTGTGATCATGGATGAGCCGACCTCTTCATTAACGGAAAAAGAGGTTAACCATCTGTTCACTATTATTCGCAAACTGAAAGAGCGCGGCTGCGGTATTGTGTATATCTCGCATAAAATGGAAGAGATTTTCCAGCTGTGCGATGAAGTCACCGTCTTGCGCGACGGCCAGTGGATTGCGACGCAGCCGCTGGAAGGGCTGGATATGGACAAGATCATCGCCATGATGGTGGGTCGTTCCCTGAACCAGCGTTTCCCGGACAAGCAAAACAAGCCGGGAGAGGTCATTCTGGAAGTGCGTAACCTGACGTCTCTGCGCCAGCCGTCGATCCGCGACGTCTCTTTTGATCTGCATAAAGGGGAAATTCTCGGGATTGCGGGTCTGGTAGGGGCAAAGCGTACCGATATTGTTGAAACGCTTTTTGGTATCCGGGAAAAATCATCGGGTACGATTACGCTGCACGGCAAAAAGATTAATAACCACAACGCGAACGAAGCCATTAATCACGGTTTCGCGCTGGTAACGGAAGAACGTCGTTCAACCGGGATCTACGCGTATCTGGATATTGGTTTTAACTCTTTAATTTCCAACATCCGCAATTACAGAAATAAAGTCGGTTTGCTGGATAATTCCCGCATGAAGAGCGATACCCAGTGGGTTATTGACTCAATGCGCGTGAAAACGCCAGGTCATCGCACGCAAATTGGCTCTCTTTCGGGGGGCAACCAGCAGAAGGTCATTATTGGCCGGTGGCTGTTAACGCAGCCAGAAATATTAATGCTGGATGAGCCAACGCGCGGTATTGATGTCGGCGCGAAATTTGAAATCTATCAACTGATTGCGGAACTGGCGAAAAAAGAGAAGGGGATTATTATCATTTCTTCCGAAATGCCGGAATTGTTAGGGATTACAGATCGTATTCTGGTAATGAGCAATGGCCTTGTTGCCGGGATTGTTGACACAAAAACAACAACGCAAAACGAAATTCTGCGTCTTGCGTCTTTGCACCTTTAAGATCAGGGGCTCCTCATGAGTGCGTTAAATAAGAAAAGTTTTCTTACTTATCTGAAAGAAGGCGGAATTTACGTTGTTCTTTTAGTCTTGCTGGCCATTATTATTTTCCAGGACCCTACATTTTTAAGTCTGCTGAACTTAAGTAACATTCTGACGCAGTCCTCCGTGCGTATTATCATCGCGCTGGGTGTGGCAGGGTTGATTGTCACCCAGGGGACTGACCTGTCTGCGGGACGTCAGGTTGGCCTGGCGGCCGTGGTCGCCGCAACGCTGTTGCAGTCCGTGGAAAACGCCAATAAGGTCTTCCCGGAAATGGCCACCATGCCGATTCCGCTGGTGATCCTGATTGTCTGCGCAATTGGGGCCGTCATTGGTCTGCTTAACGGCATTATCATTGCGTACCTCAATGTGACGCCGTTCATCACGACCCTGGGCACGATGATTATCGTTTATGGCATCAACTCTCTGTATTACGACTTCGTCGGGGCGTCGCCGATTTCGGGGTTTGATAGCGGGTTCTCTACGTTTGCGCAGGGCTTTATTGCGCTGGGCAGTTTCCGGCTCTCCTACATTACCTTCTATGCGCTGATTGCGGTGGCGTTCGTCTGGATCCTGTGGAATAAAACCCGTTTCGGTAAGAACATTTTCGCTATCGGCGGCAACCCGGAAGCGGCAAAAGTGTCCGGCGTTAACGTGGGGCTGAACCTGCTGATGATCTATGCGTTGTCCGGTGTGTTCTACGCATTCGGCGGTTTGCTGGAAGCGGGGCGTATCGGTTCTGCGACCAACAACCTCGGCTTTATGTATGAGCTGGATGCGATTGCCGCCTGCGTGGTTGGCGGCGTGTCGTTTAGCGGCGGCGTCGGGACGGTATTCGGCGTTGTGACCGGTGTGATTATCTTTACCGTCATCAACTACGGCCTGACCTATATCGGCGTGAACCCTTACTGGCAGTACATCATTAAAGGCGGCATCATTATCTTCGCGGTGGCGCTGGACTCGCTGAAATACGCCCGTAAGAAGTAATTACCGGCATGAAAAAGCCCGAAGCAGGCAACTGTTTCGGGCTTTTTTATTTCTGCGCGTTATCTAAAGAACAGAAAATAAATGCCTGCGGCGAGCGTACAAACCGACATGCACAGATATAACCCAATGTAGCTCCAGTAAAGGAGAGGGGTTTCTGCACGGTAGGCGTATACGGGTTCGCGGGCGTTCCTGACGATTTTATCCACGGCGCCAGAGCGCCAGCCTTTGTAGGCTTCCCGTAAGCTAAACAGCATCACCATCAGGACGGCGATGACCACAAAGATCGTTTTCCCTTCCACGCTTATTTTCCTTGTTTCTTTTGCAGTTCCAGCAATTGCTCAGGCGTTACTGCCGGGTAGCCCTGGGCGTCATCCGGCACCTGATGCATTGTTGGAATGGGAACTAACGGGCCTAAGAAGCGAGGTTCCCGTTTGAAAATATAGAGGTCTGCCAGCGCGCCGAATCGGGCGCCAAATTCACGTACGCGTACCGTTAACATATCTTTTGGCGACGGCACCGCATAGCACTGAGCCTGAATTCCCATATGCAGCGCAATAAACAGCGCGCGTTCACAGTGGAAACGCTGGGTAATGATGATGAAGTCGTTGGTATCAAACACTTTGCGCGTGCGCACAATGGAGTCCAGCGTGCGAAAACCGGCATAATCGAGCACGATGTCGGCAGGATCAACGCCCCCGGCGATCAGATCCTTACGCATCGTCATCGGTTCGTTATAGCTTTGCAGCGCGTTATCGCCGCTGAGTAGCAGATAATTGACCTTGCCGCTGTTGTAGGCGTTTAACGCGCCCTGAATGCGGTAGCGGTAATACTGATTAATGACGCCGGTGCGATAGTATTTTGCGGTGCCTAATACCACTCCCACCTGGCGGTAGGGGAGATCCTGTAATTCGTCGTAAATATAGGGCGCGGTTTTCCAGCTCATCCATCTGTCGAGACCAAGCACAGTCAACAGCAGCAAGCCGATCAGGACTAACAGGCTGTAAAACACGCGCTTTAACATGCGGAGAACTCGATAAAGGGATGAAATTTCAATCAGGCTACTGTACCCGCTGTCGAAGCGCAAGAAACAGCAGTCTGATTGGGGGGATTTTAGACATTCTTGCCATTTGCATGTTGCCCGATGGCGCTGTGCTTATCGGGCCTACGCACATTGCGTGTTCCAGGGCTTAACCCAGCAGTACGCGGTCGATATTATTGCAGCCTAACGCTTTCAGCGTGGCGGCGGTGGCGTCCCACTGGATTAACGGCGCGTCGGCTTTCTCCGCCAGAATTGCGCGCTGAATATCTGGATAGTCATACCCGTTCAGGTTCAGCAGATTCAGTGCGCCCTGCAAAGGCGGCAGCGTAGGGTTAAAGGCGGCGTTCTCGGCATAGCTGCCGGTGAAAATACGCCCGTCTTTGCATTCCAGCGCCACGCCGCTTGGGGAGTGGCTGTAAGGCATATGACATTTATTGGCGGCGGCAATCGCTGCCTGAGTCAGCGCGTCGCCCTCCAGCGCGAAACCGTGATCCTGCTCGTCCATCAGCAGCGTTTTGATCTCCAGGTCTTTCGGGCCGAAAGCATCAGGCAGATAGTCGCGTAAGGTATGCGGTACGCGCCCCGGCAGGTGGATACGCAGATCCAGGCCGCTGTTCAGTTCGTTCATAAACTGACGGCAATGACCGCAAGGGGTGTAGTTAACCGTGATGGCGGCGAGCCCTTTTTCACCGCGCAGCCAGGCATGGCCGATCGCGCTTTGCTCGGCATGAACGGTTTGCTGCATCGTCGCGCCCAGGAACTCCATATTCCCACCGAAATACCAGGTCCCACTGATGCCGCGCGCGATAGCGCCAACGTTGAAGTGGGAAAGGTCGGTGCGTGCGCAGGCGGCAGCCAGCGGCAGGAGCGCGAAAGCCAGCGCGTCTTCGTCCAGCCCCGATTCACGCTTAAGCGTCGAGACCTGCTCCGCAGTCAGCATGGCGGGAAAATGCTCATCTGCCAGAATCGGCGCCAGCGCTGATTGCAGATTATCCGCAAGTTGGCCAAAAGCAGTTTGAAAACGTGGATGCATGGCGTTGCCTCATAACAATGTAATGGAATCGTAGTTTACGGAGCTGTTACGGCTTTATATGTGATCCAAATCTCATTGTTATTGCAACTTGTGAAACTTAAATTAAAAATGCGCGACGCATCGCAAATTTTAGCCCGCTACCGCCAGAATAATCGGGAAGAGAAACGGCGCCAGCAGCGAGGTGATGATCCCGCAGATCACCAGCGCCAGCGAACTGAACGCGCCTTCCTGGTAATCCAGCTCGGCGCAGCGCGCAGTGCCCAGGGCGTGCGAGGCGGTTCCCATTGCCAGACCGCGTGCGGCTTTGGTACGGATACGCATGAGGTTGAGCAGGGTATGACCAAATACGGCGCCCAGTATCCCGACGAAAATAACGCAGACGGCGCTAATGGCGGGGATGCCGCCGATGCTGCCGCCCACCGCCATTGCGATTGGGGTTGTGACCGATTTCGGTAATACCGATGCGGCGATTTCCGGCGTGGCGCCCATCAGTAAGGCGACAGTGGTTCCGGTCACCATGGCGACCACGCTGCCGACGAAGCAGATCGTGATGATGGATTTCCAGCGGGCGCGGATCTGGTGCAGTTGTTCATATAAAGGGTACGCCAGCGCCACGACGGCGGGTTGCAGCAGGTCGTTGAGCACCTCGCTGCCTTTGAAATAGTGATCGTAAGGAATGCCGGTCAGTATCAGAAACGGGATGATGACCACCATGGCAACCAGCAACGGGTTAAGCAACGGCATCTTAAAGCGCGCAGCCAGTTTGCGGGCGGCGAAAAAGACCGCCAGCGTCAGGGGTAACGACCACCAGATATACGACATCATTTTTTCGATCCTTTCTGCCCTAACACTTTTCGTTCACCGTGTACGATATGCGAACTCCAGCTCACGACCAGGAAAACAACCAGCGTACTGATCGCACAGGAGACCACCACCGGGCCAAACTGCGCGCGCAGCAAATCGAAGTACTGCATGACGCCGACGCCAATCGGCACAAACAGCAGCGCCATGTAACGGATCAGGACATAGCATCCCGGGTTTACCCACTTCGCTGGCAGAATTTGTAGCGCCAGTAAAACAAACAGAATCAACATGCCGATGATGCTGCCGGGAATCGTAATAGGAAGCAGCGATGCAATGAAAATACCCGCATACAAACAGGCATATATCAGTACAAATGCGCGTAAATACTGCCAGATGATATTCAGTGATTTACTCATGGTAAAAGCCCTTGATGAAACAGATTCATCATACAATTAAACTTTAAAACGTGCTACCGATCACATCATGAATTCTGAGCATAGTGGAAATAGACAACGGGAACATCGGGCAACGCCCCGTTGCCCGCGCTAAACCTGCGCCAGAAAATGCAGAAAACGACTCAACGCGAGAGAAGGGGTCTCGTTCTTGCGCCAGAACATGCCCACGCTGCCTTTCTGTTCTATTTTCGGCAGGTTTAAGATAGCCAACTGGCCCTGGCTGGCATAGCGTTGCGCCAGGCGTAGAGAAAGAATAGAGATCATATCGCTGCTTTGCAGCAAATTGGTGCTGACGTTCATCGAGGCGGATTCGATGGTGTTTTCCGGCAGCATCACGCCGTTGTCCACCAGGGCGTTATCAATGCTGATGCGAATCGGCGTACCGGTCGGCCAGACAATCCAGCGCCAGTGGGCGAGGTCGTTCCAGGAAAGCGTGGCGTGTGAGGCCAGGGGATGATGGGGACGGGCGACAAAGCAGACCGGTTCGGTGTAGAGCACCTGATAGTTTAACGGCAGCTGGAGCGCCCGACCGCCCACGCGACCTACCACCACGTCCAGCGACCCGGCGAGCAGATCGTGTAAAAGCGGGGTCATGACTTTCTCTTCAATATTCAGGTGCAGCGTCGGCATCTCATTGAGCAGGCAGAGGATCGCCTGCGACACGCAGTCTGTCGCGACCGGTGAACAGCCGATTTTCAGGCTTCCCACCAGCCCACCTTGCTTAAAGCGCGCGATCTCATACTGCGAACGTTCCATATCGTTGATGAGCCGCTGTGCATGCTGGAGCAACAGCTTACCCCCTTCTGAAGGGCGTAACCCCTTGCTGTGGCGTTCAAAAAGCGTGATTCCGATCTCATCTTCAAGCTGTGACAGCCACTTCGACAGCGCGGGCTGGGTGATGTTCATCATTCGCGCAACGTGGGTCAGATTCCCTTGCTCCCCCAGCGCGACCAGCATTTGCAGGTGGTGCAGCTTCAATTTTTGCGCCCAATTCGCCATTTGATATAACCCCCAGGTTATGCCTCTGCCCGAAATGCCATTGTACATTTCATCGCCATGATTACAAACTTGCAACATACAAAAAACAAAAATGACATCTACCTTACCTGCACCGAGGCATTCACTATGACTCAACGACGTGATCTACAAGCACTGATTGACGCCGCCCCCGTCGGCAAAATGCAGTGGCGCGTTATCATCTGCTGCTTTCTGGTGGTAATGCTCGACGGTTTTGATACGGCCGCAATTGGCTTTATTGCGCCGGATATCCGTACGCACTGGCAATTGAGCGCCAGCGATCTGGCCCCGCTGTTCGGCGCGGGTCTGCTGGGGCTGACGGCAGGGGCGCTATTGTGCGGCCCGCTGTCAGACCGTTTTGGCCGTAAACGGGTGATTGAACTGTGCGTGGCGCTGTTTGGTGCCTTAAGCCTGCTTTCCGCCTTCTCGCCGGATTTGCAAACGCTGGTGGTACTGCGCTTTTTAACCGGGTTAGGGCTGGGCGGCGCGATGCCGAATACCATCACGATGACGTCGGAATACCTTCCCGCCCGCCGTCGCGGGGCGCTGGTGACGCTGATGTTCTGCGGGTTTACCCTCGGTTCGGCGATGGGCGGCATCGTCAGCGCGCAACTGGTGCCGCTGATTGGCTGGCACGGCATTCTGGTGCTCGGCGGCGTATTGCCCTTAATGCTGTTTTTCGCCTTGCTGTTTGTTCTGCCCGAGTCGCCACGCTGGCAGGTGCGTCGTCAGCGCCCGCAGGCGGCGATTGCCAGAACGGTTGCCGCCATCACCGGCGAACGCTACGACAATACGCATTTCTATCTTCATGAAGCCGCCGCCATTTCAAAAGGCAGTATCCGCCAGCTTTTTGTTGGGCGTCAGCTTCCCATTACCCTGATGTTATGGGTCGTGTTCTTCATGAGCCTGCTCATTATCTACCTGCTCTCCAGCTGGATGCCGACGCTCCTGAACCACCGGGGAATCGATTTGCAGCATGCCTCCTGGGTCACTGCCGCATTCCAGGTCGGCGGTACGCTCGGCGCGCTGTTACTCGGCGTACTGATGGACAAACACAATCCGTTCCGGGTGCTGGCCGTGAGCTACGCGCTGGGCGCGGTCTGCATCGTGATGATTGGCCTGAGTGAAAACGGACTGTGGTTGATGGCGCTGGCGATTTTTGGTACGGGCATTGGCATCAGCGGATCGCAGGTGGGGCTGAATGCCTTAACTGCGACGCTGTACCCGACTCAAAGCCGTGCAACCGGCGTGAGCTGGTCCAATGCCGTCGGGCGCTGCGGCGCCATTGTCGGCTCGCTCTCCGGCGGCATGATGATGGCGATGAATTTCTCTTTCGATACGCTGTTTTTCGTCATCGCGATTCCGGCAGCCATTAGCGCGGTGATGCTCGCCATGTTGACGGCGGTTGTCCGCCACTCAGCCTCTGAACCTGACGTGCTGCCCCGGGCAGGCGTCGTGAACGAATAAGGAGAACCTCCATGTCTGAAGTGAATCAGGATGTTAAACACAACCGTCAGCAGTTTTATCAGCACATTTCCGGGCAAAACCTGACGCCGCTCTGGGAGTCGCTGCACCACCTGGTGCCGCAAACGCCGAACGCCAATTGTGCGCCTGCGTACTGGAACTATCAGGAGATCCGCCCGCTGTTGCTGGAAAGCGGCAACCTGATTGGCGCGAAAGAGGCTGTCCGCCGGGTACTGGTGCTGGAAAACCCGGCGCTGCGCGGACAGTCGTCAATTACCGCGACGCTGTACGCAGGGCTGCAATTGATTTTACCGGGCGAGGTGGCGCCGAGTCATCGCCACAACCAGTCAGCGCTGCGTTTTATTGTGGAAGGGCAAGGCGCGTTCACCGCCGTTGACGGCGAGCGGACGCAGATGCACCCGGGCGACTTTATTCTGACGCCGCAGTGGCGCTGGCACGATCACGGCAACCTTGGCGACGAGCCGGTGGTATGGCTGGACGGTCTGGATCTGCCGCTGGTGAATACGCTGGGCTGCGGGTTTGCAGAAGATTACCCGGAAGAACAGCAGCCGGTGACGCGCAAAGAAGGCGATTACCTGCCGCGCTACGCCGCCAACATGCTGCCGCTACGCCACCAGGTCGGCAATTCCTCGCCGATTTTCAACTACCGCTACGACCGTAGCCGTGAAGCGCTGCATGACCTGACCCGGATGGGGGAACCTGACGAATGGGATGGCTACAAGATGCGCTACGTCAACCCGGTCACCGGGGGCTATCCGATGCCTTCGATGGGCGCGTTTTTGCAACTGTTGCCGAAAGGGTTTGCGTCGCGCGTGGCGCGCACGACCGACAGCACCATTTATCACGTTGTGGAAGGTTCCGGGCAGGTCACCATTGGCAATGAGACGTTCCACTTCACGGCGAAAGATATCTTTGTGGTGCCGACATGGCACGGGGTGTCGTTCCAGACCACGGAAGATACCGTTTTATTCAGTTTTTCGGACAAACCGGTTCAGGAAGCCCTCGGCTTGTTCCGCGAAGCGCGTGATTAAATTGGGAGAGAAAAAATGAGCAAATATGTATTCGAACCTCAGGCGCCAGTCGCGGTGCCGGTTGTTGGCAGCGATGAGCAATTCCCGGTTCGCCGCGTCTACTGCGTTGGCCGTAACTACGCCGCCCATGCCCGTGAGATGGGGTTCGATCCCGATCGTGAGCCGCCGTTCTTCTTCTGCAAACCGGCCGATGCGGTCGTACCGGTTGCGGCTGGCGAAACGCTGGCGCTGGCCTATCCGTCGCAGACCGATAACTATCACTATGAAATTGAACTGGTGGTGGCGATAGGCAAGCAGGGCAGCGATATTCCGCTTGAGCAGGCGCATGAGTATGTCTGGGGCTATGCCACCGGGCTGGATATGACCCGCCGCGACCGCCAGATGGAAATGCGTCAGATGGGGCGCCCGTGGGAAATCGGCAAAGCGTTTGATTTGTCCGCGCCGATTGCGCCGCTGCATAAAGCGACCGATGTGGCAGACGTCAACAACGCGCCGATTTGGTTACAGGTAAACGGGGAAGATCATCAGCGCAGCGATATTCGCCATCTGATCTGGTCCGTCAATGAAACCATCAGCTACCTGTCCGGCTTTTTTGAACTGCAACCGGGCGACCTGATTTTCACCGGTACGCCGGAAGGGGTTGGGGCAGTGGTGAAAGGGGATGTGATTACCGGTAATGTGGAAGGGTTAACGCCGATCGCCGTGAAGATTGTCTGAGGTGAATGATGAAGCTGTACAGTTTTTTTAATAGCTCGGCGTCTTATCGCGTGCGTATCGCGCTGGCATTAAAAGGCATCGATTATGAGACGGTGGGCGTCAACATTCGTATCGGCCAGCAGAATGCGCTGAGCTACCGACGGATGAACCCGATCGGGCTGGTGCCGACACTGGTGACTGATGACGGTGAATCTCTCGGGCAATCGCTGGCAATCATCGACTGGCTGGATCGCCACTTCCCGCAGACGCCGTTGCTGCCGCAGGTCGATCCGGCGCGCAGCCAGGCGCTGGAAATTGTCTATGCCATTGCCTGTGATATTCACCCGGTGAACAACTTGCGCGTACTGCGCTACCTGACTGACGAGCTGAAGATCGGCGAAGAAGACAAGAAACGCTGGTACGCCCACTGGGTGCAACAAGGGCTTAGCGCGGTGGAACAGCTGTTGCGCCAGGGGCAGTCCGGGCAGTTTTGCGTGGGGGATGCGCCCACGCTGGCGGATTGCTGCCTGATTCCACAATGGGCCAATGCGCTGCGAATGGGATGCGACCTGAGCGGTTATCCGCGCTGCAAGGCGGTTTATGACGCCTGCACCCGGCTTCCGGCCTTTATCGCCGCCGCCCCCGAAAATCAACAAGACAAAATTTCAGCCTGATAAGGAGAACGACAATGGCTAAAGTGACAAGCGCAATTATCGTGGGTGGCGGTATTGGCGGCGCAGCGACCGCGCTGTCGCTGGCGCGCCAGGGCATTAAAGTGATGCTGCTGGAAAAGGCTCATGAAATTGGTGAGATTGGGGCGGGGATTCAGCTCGGGCCGAATGCGTTTTCCGCGCTGGACAGCCTCGGCGTTGGTGAAGTGGCTCGCCAGCGCGCAGTCTTTACCGATCATATTACGATGATGGACGCCGTGAATGCCGAAGAGGTCGTGCGCATTGAAACCGGCCAGGCCTTTCGCGACCATTTTGGCGGCCCGTATGCCGTAATTCACCGGGTGGATATTCATGCCACCGTCTGGGAAGCGGCGCTGACCCATCCGGGCGTGGAGTACCGGACTTCGACGAATATTGTCGATATCCGCCAGACGCCGGACGATGTAACGGTGTTTGACGAGCAGGGGAATAGCTGGACGGCAGATATTCTGCTGGGCTGCGATGGCGTGAAATCGGTTGTGCGCCAGAGTCTACTTGGTGATACGCCGCGCGTGACCGGGCATGTGGTGTACCGGGCCGTGGTGGAGTGCGACGACATGCCGGAAGATTTGCGCATCAACGCGCCGGTACTGTGGGCCGGGCCGCATTGCCATCTGGTGCATTATCCGTTGCGCGGCGGGAAACAGTACAATCTGGTGGTGACGTTCCATAGCCGTCAGCAGGAGGAGTGGGGCGTGAAAGACGGAAGCAAAGAAGAGGTGCTCTCTTATTTTGCCGGGATTCACCCGCGTCCGCGTCAAATGCTCGACAAACCCTCCTCCTGGCGCCGTTGGGCGACCGCTGACCGGGAACCGGTAGAGAAATGGGGAACCGACCGCATCACGCTGGTGGGCGACGCCGCGCACCCGGTTGCGCAATATATGGCGCAGGGCGCCTGCATGGCGCTGGAAGATGCCGTTACGCTGGGTAAAGCGCTGGAGCGTTGTCATGGCGATGCGCAGCAGGCCTTTGCGTTGTATGAGTCGGTGCGTATTCCCCGCACGGCGCGAATTGTCTGGTCAACCCGCGAGATGGGGCGCGTCTACCATGCCGCAGGCGTGGAGCGACAGGTGCGTAATCTGCTGTGGAAAGGCAAATCCCAGCAGGAGTTTTATCGCGGCATTGAGTGGCTGTATGGCTGGAAGGAAGATAACTGCCTTGAGCCGCGCTGAGAGACTTTAAACCGCACCACAGAGGCGCTACCATAGCGCCTCTTTTTTTGCAGGTAACGAAATGCTATGCGTGTTTTACTGGCGCCGATGGAAGGCGTGCTCGACTCTCTGGTGCGCGAGCTACTGACCGAGGTTAATGATTACGATCTGTGCATCACGGAGTTTTTGCGCGTGGTGGATCAGCTTCTGCCGGTAAAAGTGTTTCATCGCATCTGCCCGGAACTGCACAATGCCAGCCGCACGGCGTCCGGCACAGTCGTGCGTATTCAACTGCTGGGGCAATACCCGCAGTGGCTGGCGGAAAACGCCGCCCGCGCGGTAGAGCTGGGCTCATACGGCGTGGATTTAAACTGCGGCTGTCCGTCGAAAATGGTGAACGGCAGCGGAGGCGGGGCGACGTTGCTCAAAGATCCTGAGCTTATCTATCAGGGGGCAAAAGCGATGCGCGAAGCCGTGCCTGCGCATTTACCGGTCACGGTGAAGGTGCGTCTGGGCTGGGACAGCGGCGAAAGAAAATTTGAAATTGCCGATGCCGTCCAGCAGGCAGGGGCGACAGAGCTTGTCGTGCATGGGCGCACCAAAGAGCAGGGTTATAAAGCCGAACATATTGACTGGCAGGCGATTGGCGAGATCCGCCAGCGACTCACTATTCCGGTTATCGCCAATGGTGAAATCTGGGACTGGCAGAGCGCGCAAGAGTGTATGGCGGTCAGCGGCTGCGACGCGGTGATGATGGGACGTGGAGCGTTAAACATCCCGAATCTCAGCCGCGTGGTGAAATATAACGAACCGCGTATGCCCTGGCCGGAAGTGGTTTTACTGCTACAAAAATACACCCGGCTGGAAAAGCAGGGGGATACCGGGCTGTATCATGTCGCGCGTATTAAGCAGTGGCTGGGGTATTTGCGTAAGGAATATACGGAAGCCACCGCGCTATTTCAGGAAATCCGAGCGCTTAATAATTCCCCCGATATTGCTCGCGCCATTCAGTCCATTGATATTTAAATCGCCTTATCAGGCCTACAGACTACACAATCTGTAGGCCGGATAAGACGGTACGTCGCCATCCGGCAGCGGTCAGCGGTTCGACAGGGAACTACGCAAAGGGTAAATATCATTCCATGAAATACTTTAATTATAATTATTTGTTTCAATTATAATTTTCTAGTTATATTTTTCCTTTTCCAAAGATGTATTGCCACGCGTAACTAAAAAACAGGACGCAACACCACGTAATCTCTGCGCACCTTTTCTTACCAGAACGTCTCCATGAACCGCGATTCTCTCCTGGCCACAACGGTGTGCCTGTCTCTTTTTACGCTGCTGGCGGGTTGCGCGCCGATGCACGATACCCGCCAGTCGCTGACGCGACAAACGCCTGCTGCACAGGTTGATTCACCATTACCGACGGCAATAAAAAACGGTTGGCCGGACAGCCAGTGGTGGAAGGCGTACCACGATCCCCAGCTTGATGCCTTAATTAACAACGCATTACAGCATTCTCCTGATATGCAGGTGGCTGAACAGCGTATACAACTCGCCGAGGCGCAGGCGAAGGCGGTTGAAGCGCAGGATGGCCCCCGGCTGGATTTCTCTGCGGATGTTGAGCGCCAAAAAATGTCTGCGGAAGGGCTGATGGGGCCGTTTGCCATCACCGATCCGGCGGCGGGAACCACCGGGCCGTGGTACACCAACGGGACGTTCGGCTTAACCGCCGGTTGGGATCTGGATCTCTGGGGCAAGAACCGGGCTGAAGTCAGCGCGAGAATCGGCGTAGTGAAAGCGCGTGAAGCGGAACAGGCGCAAACCCGGCAACTGCTGGCAAGCGGTGTCGCGCGTTTATACTGGGAATGGCAGATGCAGGCGGCGCTTAAAGCGGTGCTGACGCAAATCGAACATGAACAGCAAAACGTCATTACGGTTGATCGCCAGCTGTATCAAAACGGTATTACCTCCTCCGTCGAAGGGGTGGAAACCGATATTGATGCCGGTAAAACGCAGCAGCAGCTAAATGATGTGGCCGGTAAAATGAAGATTATTGAGGCGCGGCTGAGTGCGCTGACCAATGCGCAATCGGCCTCGCTGACCCTGCATACGGTTGCTCTGCCAGTGACTGAAAGCCAGTTGCCCGCTCAGTTGAGCTATGAACTTCTGGCTCGCCGGCCCGATTTACAGGCGGCGCACTGGTACATTGAGTCCTCTTTAGGCAGCGTTGACGCCGCAAAAGCGGCGTTTTATCCCGATATCAACCTGATGGCGTTTCTGCAACAGGACGCCCTGCACCTGAGCGATCTGTTTCGCCATTCCGCACAGCAGATGGGCGTCACCGCCGGGCTGACGCTGCCGATCTTTGACAGCGGCAGGCTGAACGCCAGTCTTGATATCGCGAAAGCGCAAAGTAATCTCTCTGTCGCGAATTACAACAAAGCGGTGGTGGATGCGGTGAATGATGTGGCGCGCGCCGCCAGTCAGGTTGAAACGATGGCTGAAAAAAATCAGCACCAACGGCAGATTGAGCATGACGCACAGCGGGTGGTTGGTCTGGCACAGGCGCGGTTTAATGCCGGAATTATTGCGGGCTCCCGCGTCAGCCAGGCGAAGATCCCGGCGCTGCGGGAACATTGCAACGGCCTGATTTTGCAAGGGCAATGGCTGGATGCGTCCATCCAGCTCACCAGCGCGCTGGGCGGCGGTTATCATCTTTGAGCGTCATGCCGGATGGCGCTTTAATGCAGGCCAAATAAGCCTGAAGCGCTAAGGCGCATCAGGCTTATTGCGCCGTTTTAACCACCAGCGAGCGCCAAAAACCAGCCCAACCACCAGCGCCAGCCAAATCACATGCTTTATATGCTGGTCGAAACTGTGCAGCCACGGCGCGATCACCTCGCCGCCAATATAGCCCAGGGTGGTAAACAGCAAAGCCCAGATCATCGCCCCCAGAATATTCAGCGGCAGAAAGATTTTAGGCGGCAGGTGGCTGGCGCCAATCAATAGTGGCCCAATAATGCGAAAGCCGTACATAAATCGGGAACCAATCACAAACAGGTACGGGCGACGCTGGATCATTTTCTGCGCCAGATGAATTTTGGCGCGGTGCCGGGAAAAGCGCCGCAAAATTTTGCCGCCATAGCGACGACCCAACAAATAGAGCACCTGATCGCCAATCATGCCGCCGAGTGCGACAGAGAGCACCACCAGAGGGAATTTAAGCAATCCCTGATGGGCTGCCACGCCGCCTAACAGGGTGATGGTCTCGCCTTCCGCCATACTGCCAATAATCAGCGCAGCGTAACCGTAATGCGTGATAAGACTGTTGATATCCATACGTGAAAACGACCTCCCGCCTTTAGCATACACCCTATCAATGTTTATGGCCGGAAAAGGCGCGACGTTAGCGCATCGGTTTTTATGCGCTGTACATAAAATAATCGAAAGCTGAATTATACTTGAAGTGTTGAGATCCAGAGCTGACAAGCAGGGGGGCGGTATGAACCATGTCTGGGGGCTATTTTCCCATCCCGATCGTGAAATGCGCGTGATCAAAAGCGAAAACGAAACGGTGTCGCATCACTATACCCACCATGTGCTGCTGATGGCGGCGATCCCGGTGATTTGCGCCTTTATCGGCACCACGCAAATTGGCTGGAATTTTGGTGATGGCAATGTGCTGCGCTTGTCTCTGTTTACAGGGCTGGCGTTCGCGGTTCTGTTTTACGGCATGATGCTGGCCGGGGTTGCCGTGATGGGGCGGGTCATCTGGTGGATGGCGCGCAACTACCCGCAACGGCCTTCCCTGGGACACTGTATGGTCTTTGCCGGGTATGTCGCAACGCCGCTGTTTTTAAGTGGTCTGGTGGCGCTTTATCCGCTGGTGTGGCTCTGTGCGTTAGTCGGTACTGTCGCACTGTTTTATACCGGTTATCTGCTGTATCTCGGCATCCCGACATTCCTGAACATCAGTAAAGAGGAAGGTCTGAGCTTTTCCAGTTCGACGCTGGCTATCGGCGTGCTGGTACTGGAAGTGCTGCTGGCGATGACGGTGATCCTGTGGGGATATGGATACCGGTTATTCTGAGGTATGAAAAGAATTCGGGTCGCAGGAGGGCGGTAAATGGACAACAGCAGCGCGCCTGCGCCCCGAAACAGGGAAGAGACGGGTGTAAAAGCCAGCATGCAGCATTTCGTGACGATTCTCTTATGGCGACAACGCTGTCGGGTCGCTATGATGCCGGAGCTAGCTTGAGTAAAATCCTGGCTCAGGCGGTGTACGTTCTACGTGCGTGAATCATTATCAGAAATCTCATCATGCTGAAATTCCGAGTTTCATTATTTAGCCTTGCCCTGATGCTGGCTGTCCCTTTTGCGCCACACGCTGTGGCGAAAACCGCGGCTGCCGCCGTAGCGTCTCAACCGGAAATTGCTTCTGGAAGCGCGATGATTGTTGATCTGAACACCAACAAAGTGATCTATTCGAACCACCCGGATCTTGTGCGTCCGATTGCGTCGATCACCAAATTAATGACGGCGATGGTGGTGCTTGATGCGCGACTGCCGCTGGATGAAAAACTGAAAGTCGATATCAGCCAGACGCCGGAAATGAAAGGCGTTTACTCACGCGTGCGTCTGAACAGTGAAATCAGCCGTAAAAATATGTTGCTGCTGGCGCTGATGTCTTCGGAAAACCGGGCGGCGGCAAGCCTGGCGCATCATTATCCGGGTGGCTATAACGCTTTTATTAAAGCGATGAATGCTAAAGCCAAAGCGTTGGGCATGACCCATACCCGTTTTGTGGAGCCGACGGGACTGTCGATTCATAACGTATCGACCGCCCGTGACCTGACGAAACTGCTGATTGCCAGCAAGCAGTACCCGCTGATTGGTCAGTTAAGCACCACGCGTGAGGATATGGCGACCTTTGCAAACCCGGCGTACACCTTGCCGTTTCGCAATACGAATCACCTGGTGTACCGCGATAACTGGAATATTCAGTTGACCAAGACCGGGTTTACCAACGCTGCGGGTCACTGCCTGGTGATGCGCACGATGATCAACAACAAACCGGTGGCGTTAGTGGTGATGGATGCCTTTGGCAAATATACCCATTTTGCCGATGCCAGCCGTTTACGCACCTGGATTGAAACCGGCAAAGCGATGCCCGTTCCGGCCGCCGCGTTGAGTTACAAAAAGCAGAAAGCCGCGCAGATGGCCGCAGCAGGCGAGCAGACCGCGCAAAACGATTGAGTTTGTTGATATGTGCCTGAATCCGGCCTACAGTTTGTAGGCCGGATAAGGCGCTTGCGCCGCCATCCGGCACGATATTTAAAACAGCTCCATCGCTGTAAATACGAGAAATCAATGCGTCTCGTCGGACGCCGCTTCTTTCCAGAATTTCAGCTTACTTGTTTTACCAATACCCGGATTCATGCTGTTGGTGGGGTCATTTTCACGATAAAAACGCGCCAGCGTCTCCGGCGCTTTGTACAAATGACCAACGTTATGCTCTGCCGGATATTGCGCGCCGCGCTGGCGCAGCAGTTCCAGCATTTGCTCTTTCAGCGCATGGGCATCGACGCCTTTCTTCACGATGTAATCCTGATGGAAGACATAGCACATGAAATGACCGTAATAGAGTTTATGCACCAGCTGGCTGTCAATTTCCGGCGGCAGATGCTCATACCATTCGGTGTCGTTACGCCGTAAGGCGATATCCAGTGCGAGAATATCCTCCACCTCATCGGCATGCACCGCCTGATAACGGATCGCCGCGCCTGCTGCGGCAAAACGGTGCAGGAACGCTTTGCTGCCTTCCTCCGGGGTACAGGCAAAGAAATCGCCCTCGGCGGTTTTGAAAAACTCGGTCAGCCAGCTTTGCGCTTCCGCCACTCCGTCTCCCGCCATTTTTAACAGCAGATGATGCTCATATTTGTCGCGCCAGCTTTTCATGCGCGGCGGCAGATGGTTAGGGAATAAATGGCCGAACTTCTGCATCGCGCGGTCGGTGAAATGCGGACGGAAGATTTTTACCTTTTCCAGCATTGCGTCGGTACGGCCTTTGAGCGTAAAGAAGAACGGCATTTTGTCGGTGCCGAGCTTGTCGATCATCAGGAACGTATCTTTGCCATATTTCTCCGCGATGTCGTAAATATCGCGGTGCATATATTCACCGGCAACCGGCAGGTTGTCGAACTTCGCCAGGATATGACGACGAATCTCGGTCAGCACGTCGGGCTGATTGGTGCCGATATAAAAGACCTGCTGGTTTTTTTCCGCCTCGAAAGTGTCCAGCCGCACGGCGAACACCGCCAGCTTACCCGCGCAGCCGGAGGATTCGAACAGGCGATCCGGGTCAGCGTTATAGCGGGCAGGGGTATCGGCCTCAATGTCCCTGACGCGAGTCACGTAATCATAATCGTGGGCGTGGCGGCCATCGTGGCGCACATCTTCATCTTTGATGCGTTCATCATCGAGTGTGCTGAGGATCTGTTCCGGGGTCTGGCCCAGTTCGATGCCCAGATGGTTCACCAGCTGTAATTTGCCCTGTTCATCAATGCGCGCGAACAGCGACATTTCGGTATACGCCGGGCCACGTTGTACCAGCGACCCGCCGGAGTTATTGCAGATGCCGCCAATAACTGACGCGCCGATACAGGAGGAACCGATAACCGAGTGCGGTTCGCGACCAAAAGGTTTAAGCGCTTTTTCCAGTGAGTACAGCGTGGTGCCAGGGTATGCCAGCACCTGTTCGCCTTTACTGAGGACGTGCAGCTTGTCGAGGCGTAGCGTGCTGATGATGACAATTTCGCGATCGTAATCGTTGCCGTTCGGCGTGGAACCTTCAGTCAGGCCGGTATTGGCGGCCTGCATCAGAATGATTTTATCGGCGTTTACGCAGGCGTTCAGTACGCGCCACAATTCCAGCAGTGAGCCGGGGAAGACCACGGTCAGCGCTTCGCCCTGACCGGAACGGAACCCCTTGCGGTAGCGGGCGGTTTTTGCAGGATCGGTGAGCAGGTGCGAATGACCCACCAGACGGGTGAGCTCGTTAAGAAAGGCTTTATTATCTGTCGTTGTAATGGAAGACATTCTCCACTCCTTGTGGTGGGACAAACTATCGGAACTAAGCATAGCGCTTTGTATGACAATACGCTTTCTCATGCAACTTGTCTCGGTGCAGGCTTAGCGTATTCCTGATCCTCCTCCCTGCGCAGGGGACGTTAAAAAAATCAGAGAATAACCTTAGCTTTCTTCTCCTCTCCCGATTAGGCTTATGGCAAACTGCGGTTTTTGTTATATTTTTGCTGCCACGTCGGGCTAAAGAAAAAGAGAGAATTAAGATGAAATGGCTATGTTCTGTAGGTGTTGCGGTAAGCCTTGCGTTGCAGCCAGCGCTGGCGGAAGCGTTGTCTGGCAACCATCCGCTGACGCCTGAAGCTCGGGATGCGTTTGTCACTGAATTGCTCACGAAAATGACCGTCGATGAAAAAATCGGTCAGCTGCGTTTGATAAGCGTTGGGCCCGACAACCCGAAAGAAGCCATCCGGGAGATGATCAAAAACGGGCAGGTCGGGGCGATTTTTAACACCGTCACCCGCCAGGATATCCGAAAAATGCAGGATCAGGTGATGGAACTGAGCCGCCTGAAAATCCCTCTCTTTTTCGCCTATGACGTGCTGCACGGGCAGCGTACCGTTTTCCCTATCAGCCTTGGCCTGGCCTCCTCGTTTAATCTGGAGGCGGTAAAAACCGTGGGCCGCGTCTCGGCGTATGAGGCGGCTGACGATGGCCTGAACATGACCTGGGCGCCGATGGTGGATGTGTCCCGCGATCCGCGCTGGGGACGCGCGTCGGAAGGCTTTGGTGAAGATACGTATCTGACGGCGATCATGGGCAAAACGATGGTCGAGGCGATGCAGGGTAAAAGCCCGGCGGATCGCTATTCGGTGATGACCAGCGTGAAACATTTCGCCGCCTATGGCGCGGTTGAGGGCGGGAAGGAATACAACACCGTCGATATGAGCCCGCAGCGCCTGTTTAACGACTATATGCCGCCGTATAAAGCCGGGCTGGACGCGGGCAGCGGCGCGGTGATGGTGGCGCTCAACTCACTGAACGGTACGCCTGCGACGTCAGATTCATGGCTGTTGAAAGAGGTGCTGCGCGACGAGTGGGGCTTTAAAGGCATCACCGTTTCCGATCACGGCGCGATCAAAGAGCTGATTAAACACGGCACGGCATCCGACCCGGAAGACGCGGTGCGCGTGGCGCTCAAGTCCGGCATCAACATGAGTATGAGCGATGAGTATTACAGCAAATACCTGCCGGGGCTGGTCAAATCAGGCAAAGTAACGATGGCGGAACTGGACGATGCCGCGCGCCATGTGCTGAACGTGAAATATGACATGGGGTTGTTTAACGATCCGTACAGCCACCTGGGCGCAAAAGAGTCCGATCCGCAGGACACGAACGCTGAGAGCCGCCTGCATCGCAAAGACGCGCGCGACGTTGCGCGCGAAAGTCTGGTGCTGCTGAAGAACCGTCTGGAAACGCTGCCGTTGAATAAATCCGGCACCATTGCGGTGGTGGGGCCGCTGGCCGACAGTCAGCGTGATGTGATGGGAAGCTGGTCTGCCGCTGGCGTCGCCAGCCAGTCCGTTACGGTGCTGACGGGGATTAAAAACGCGCTGGGCGACAAAGGCAAAGTGATATACGCCAAAGGGGCGAATGTCACTAATGACAAAGGCATTGTTGATTTCCTCAATCAGTATGAGGAGGCGGTGAAAGTAGACCCTCGTTCGCCAGAAGCGATGATTGACGAGGCCGTTAATGCCGCGAAACAGTCCGATGTGGTTGTGGCCGTTGTCGGGGAAGCGCAGGGTATGGCGCATGAGGCTTCCAGCCGCACCGACATTCAGATCCCGCAAAGCCAGCGCGATCTGATCGCGGCGTTGAAGGCGACGGGTAAACCGTTGGTGCTGGTGCTGATGAACGGTCGTCCGCTGGCGCTGGTGAAAGAAGATCAGCAGGCTGACGCCATTCTGGAAACCTGGTTTGCCGGTACGGAAGGCGGTAACGCCATTGCTGACGTTCTGTTCGGCGACTATAACCCGTCGGGTAAACTGCCGATGTCCTTCCCGCGCTCTGTCGGGCAGATCCCGGTTTACTACAGCCATCTCAACACCGGTCGTCCGTATAACGCCGACAAGCCGAACAAGTACACCTCCCGCTACTTTGACGAGGCGAATGGCCCGCTGTATCCGTTTGGTTATGGTCTGAGCTACACCACGTTTACTGTTTCCGATGTGACGCTCTCTGCGCCCACCATGAAGCGCGATGGCGCGGTAACGGCCAGCGTGCGGGTGACGAATACCGGCAAGCGCGAGGGGGCGACGGTAATCCAGATGTATTTGCAGGATGTCACGGCATCGATGAGTCGTCCGGTAAAACAGCTGAAAGGCTTTGAGAAGGTAACGCTGAAGCCGGGAGAAACGCAGACCGTTAGCTTCCCGATTGATATTGAGGCGCTGAAATTCTGGAACCAGCGTATGAAGTATGACGCGGAGCCCGGCAAGTTTAACGTCTTTATTGGCGTCGATTCCGCCCGTGTGAAGCAGGGCGAGTTTGAACTGCTGTAGCCACGCGCCATGCCTGTCAGCTCCGTAGGCCGGATAAGACGCGTTAGCGTCGCTATCCGGCACCGGTGCACCTGATTGCCGGATGGCGCTTGCGCTTATCCGGCCTGCGAATTGCTCCTGCCTTTTGTCGCTCTGCTATTTTTCAACTATGCTTTTTCCTCAAGTCTCTGAAAAGGGATGTAAAAGAATGAGGAAAGCAGCATGACAATTTCAAAAACAGGGGCGGGGGCGCTGCTGCTATTAGCGGCGGTCAGTCTGCCGTTGCAGGCCGCATCACCTGTAACGGTCGGATCAAAAATCGATACGGAAGGCGCCTTGCTTGGCAACCTGATTTTACAGGTGCTGGAAAGCCACGGCGTTAAAACGGTGAATAAAGTGCAACTGGGTACAACCCCGGTAGTACGCGGCGCGATTACCTCTGGCGAGCTGGATATTTACCCGGAATATACCGGAAACGGCGCATTCTTCTTTAAAGACGAAAACGATCCGGCATGGAAAAACGCACAGGCGGGGTTTGAAAAAGTCAAAAAACTGGATGCTGAGCAGAACAAGCTGGTCTGGTTAACGCCAGCGCCTGCAAACAATACCTGGACGATTGCGGTACGCCAGGATGTTGCGGAAAAGAATAAACTGGTTTCGCTTGCGGATCTCGGACGCTATCTGAAAGAGGGCGGAACGTTCAAGCTGGCCGCCTCCGCCGAGTTTATCGAACGCGCCGATGCGCTGCCTGCCTTTGAAAAAGCCTACGATTTTAAACTGAATCAGAACCAGTTGCTGTCGCTGGCTGGCGGCGATACGGCGGTGACCATTAAAGCGGCCGCCCAGCAAACGTCCGGCGTAAACGCGGCAATGGCCTATGGCACCGACGGCCCGGTCGCGGCGCTGGGGCTGCAAACTCTGAGCGATCCGCAAGGCGTTCAGCCTATCTATGCGCCTGCTCCGGTGGTTCGTGAGTCGGTGCTAAAAGAATATCCGCAGATGGCGGAATGGTTGCAGCCGGTCTTTGCCAGCCTGGATGAAAAAACGCTGCAACAGTTGAATGCCAGTATCGCCGTTGAAGGGCTGGATGCGAAAAAAGTCGCGGCAGATTACCTGAAGCAAAAAGGCTGGGTGAAGTAACACATTTTGTATCAGGTCAGTAAGGTGTCAAAAGTCAGTCTTAACCGTGTGTTGCTGCTGTTGGTGATCCTGACGGGGGTTGCCGCCGCGCTGCCTTTCGTCAACTACGCCCCCAATCGCCTGGTGTCAGGGGAGGGGCGTCAGATCTGGGATATCTGGCCGGGTTCGGTTTCTCTGCTGGCGGGCGCCGGGTGCGCATTGCTGGTGTTGTGTTTTGTCCCTGGAAAAAAGGGCAGCGTGCTGACGCTTGTGCTGGCGCAGGCGCTGGTGATCGCCATGCTCTGGAGCGTGGGGAAAGCGGCAACGCATCTGGCGCAGGCCGGCAGCCCGCTGGCGCGCACCAGCCTGGGGAGCGGCCTGTGGCTGGGTCTTGGGCTCACCCTGCTGGCCTGTAGCGATGCCATTCGCCGTATCACCACCCAACCGCTCTGGCGCTGGCTTCTGCATGCGCAAATTGCGCTCTTACCGCTGGCGCTGCTGCTCACTGGCGCATTCAACGATCTCTCTTTACTCAAAGAGTACGCGAACCGGCAGGATATTTTTGATAATGCGCTGGTTCAGCACCTGACGCTGCTGGCGGGAACCGTGTTGCCCGCGTTGCTGATTGGCGTACCGCTGGGCATCTGGTGCTCGTTTGCAACGGCGCGGCAGGGGCCGGTCTTTGCCGTTCTGAATGTTATCCAGACCATCCCTTCCGTTGCGCTGTTTGGCCTGCTGATTGCCCCACTTGCCGGGCTGGTGAAGGCGTGGCCCTGGCTGGGAACGCTTGGCGTGGCGGGAACCGGGTTAACGCCCGCCCTGATTGCGCTGGTGCTCTATGCGTTACTGCCGCTGGTGCGCGGCGTGGTTGCCGGGCTTAACCAGGTGCCGCGAGACGTGCTGGAAAGCGCGCGGGCGATGGGGATGAGCGCTTCTCAACGCTTTATCCATGTACAACTGCCGCTGGCGTTGCCGGTTTTTTTACGCAGCCTGCGCGTGGTCATGGTGCAAACGGTGGGGATGGCGGTCATCGCCGCCCTGATTGGGGCGGGAGGGTTTGGCGCCCTGGTCTTTCAGGGACTGCTCAGCAGCGCCGTTGATCTGGTTCTGCTGGGGGTGATCCCGGTCATTGCGCTGGCCGTGCTGATCGACGCGCTGTTTGATTTATGGATCGCACTCCTGAAGGTAACGAATGATGATTGAATTTAGCCATGTCAGCAAAACCTTCGGTGCGCAGAAGGCCGTCAACGACCTCAATCTGCATTTTCGCGAAGGCAGCTTTTCAGTGCTGATTGGCACATCGGGGTCGGGAAAATCCACCACGCTGAAGATGATTAACCGCCTGGTGGAGCATGACAGCGGGGTGATCCGTTTTGCCGGGGAAGAGATCCGCAGCTTGCCGGTGCTGGAACTGCGTCGTCGCATGGGGTACGCCATCCAGTCGATCGGCCTTTTCCCGCACTGGACGGTGGCGCAAAACATTGCCACCGTACCGCAACTGCAAAAGTGGTCGCGCTCGCGTATTGATGGCCGCACGGAAGAACTGATGACGCTGCTGGGGCTGGATGTGAATTTGCGTCACCGTTATCCGCACCAGCTCTCTGGCGGGCAACAGCAGCGCGTTGGGGTGGCCCGCGCGCTGGCTGCCGATCCGCAGGTATTGCTGATGGATGAGCCGTTTGGCGCGCTGGACCCGGTAACGCGCGGGGCGCTTCAGCAGGAGATGACCCGTATTCACCGGCTGCTTGGCCGCACCATCGTGCTGGTGACGCACGATATCGACGAGGCGCTGCGTCTGGCGGAGCATCTGGTGCTGATGGATGGCGGCGAAGTGGTACAGCAGGGCACGCCGCTGGAAATGCTGACCGCGCCGGCGAATGATTTTGTACAGGCGTTTTTTGGGCGCAGCGAACTGGGCGTGCGGCTGCTGTCGCTGCGCAGCGTGGGGGATTATGTGCGTCGTCATGAGCAAGTAGGCGGTGACGCGCTGGCGGAAGAGATGACGCTGCGCGATGCGCTGTCTGTCTTTGTGGCGCGAGGGTGCGACGTATTGCCGGTGGTGGATCAGCAGGGCACTCCCTGCGGGACGCTCCATTTTCGCGATCTGCTTTCGGAGGCGCTGCCCGGTGAAACGACTGTCTGATCCGCTGCTCTGGCTTATTGTCGCTTTTCTGGCGCTGCTTGCGGGGCTGCCGTACAGCCAGGCGGTGTTTGGCGCGCTGTTTCCGCAGTTGCCACGACCGGTTTACCAGCAAGAAAGCTTTATGGCGCTGGCGCTGGCCCATTTCTGGCTGGTGGGCGTATCAAGCCTGATTGCTGTGGCGGTTGGCGTCGGGGCGGGGATTGCGGTCACTCGCTCATGGGGGGCAGAGTTTCGCCCGCTGGTGGAAACCATCGCCGCCGTCGGGCAGACCTTTCCGCCGGTCGCGGTGCTGGCGATAGCCGTTCCGGTGATGGGGTTTGGTCAGGAGCCAGCCATTATCGCGCTGATCCTCTACGGGGTTTTGCCGATATTGCAGGCCACGCTCGCCGGGCTGGGGGCGATTCCCGCCAGCGTCATGAGCGTGGCGTGCGGGATGGGAATGAGCCGGGGACAGCAGCTGTGGAAAGTCGAACTGCCGCTGGCCGCGCCGGTGATTCTGGCGGGGATTCGCACCTCGGTGATCATCAATATTGGGACTGCGACGATCGCCTCGACGGTGGGCGCCAGCACGCTCGGCACGCCAATTATCATCGGGCTGAGCGGCTTTAACACCGCCTATGTGATTCAGGGGGCTTTACTGGTCGCGCTGGCGGCGATCATTGTCGATCGCCTGTTCGAGCGTCTGGTGCTGCGCCTTAACCGGCACGTAAAATAAACGTATAGCCAGCGAGCATCACGCCGCCGATACCGCCGATAGCCATCAGCAGGAAGAGGGTAATCACACCGATTTTAGCTGCGCGCATTGTGCACTCCTTATGTTAACAAAAGGATTGTACCGTAAAGCACGTTTGTTAATGAATCATTAAATGCGCAGAATGTCTGATCACGCATTGATGCTGTCATCCGGTAAGGCTACAGGCCCAGCGGGTAAATATCGTGCCCCTGCGCGCGCCAGGCGTTGAGTTGCTGCTGCTGCGCGGGCGTCTGCGTCTCGCCGCACCAGATAAGCAGCGTCCTGCCGTCAAACAGCTCCGGGCGAAGCTGGTTCAGCGAGTGAGCCAGCACATCGACGCGCCATCCTTGCTGGCTGGCGACCCAGCCTTCCAGCCACAGCCGGGTGGTATCGTGAATATTCCAGCCGACCACCAGCGCGTCTTTCCCCTGTTTTTTGCGCGCGGAGGCAAGACAAATCGCAATGTAATTGATCAAGATGCCGTCAAGGATGCCGAGCAGCGCCTGGAGAGTGGGTTGCTGGCACTGTAAGCGTCGTCGCAGAGGAGTAAACAGGTGCGTGGTGAGCGTCTGGGCGGGGTAATCCTGCCCACGTTCTTTAATCCATAGCCTGAGGCTATGCAGATTGTTGCTTTGCAAATAGTGCAGCAGCGTCTCCTGCTGTTCGCGCCAGCCGCTTTGCACATCGATGTTATCGTTGCTGAGTAGCACTTTGACCTTACTGACCTGCACGCCGTTATCAATCCAGCGTTTAATCTCCCGAATCCTGTCGATATCGGCGTCATTAAACAGGCGGTGCCCCCCGTCTGTTCGCTGGGGCTTTAATAATCCGTAACGCCTCTGCCACGCGCGTAACGTGACAGGGTTGATATCACAAAGCAAAGCCACTTCACCTATTGTGTAAAGCGCCATCGTTTCACCCTTGCTCGCGAGGTCCCAGTTTTACTTTAGACGCTCTTTTACGAACCAGGTAGTTTTGTCTGTTTTTTAATCAGTGCGCGGGTGAGATTGTGGCCTGACGTGCGCTTTTGAGTGATCGTTCTCACGAATTCATGTTTTTTTGCAACAGTTCAAAGAAAGATAAGCGCAGCCAATGTATGTTACGCGTTTTTAAGAGATGTGTGGTTTGCGGGTATGTACGAGTTTAATCTGGTGTTGCTGCTGCTTCAGCAGATGTGCGTGTTTCTGGTCATTGCGTGGTTAATGAGTAAAACACGTTTATTCATCCCGTTAATGCAGGTTACCGTTCGCCTGCCGCATAAATTTCTCTGTTATATCGTCTTCTCTATTTTCTGCATTATGGGCACCTGGTTTGGGTTGCACATCGAAGATTCCATTGCCAATACCCGTGCGATTGGCGCCGTGATGGGCGGCTTGCTGGGCGGGCCTGTGGTCGGCGGCCTGGTTGGACTCACCGGCGGTTTACACCGTTATTCGATGGGCGGGATGACGGCGCTGAGCTGCATGATCTCCACCATTGTTGAAGGGTTGTTAGGCGGCCTGGTGCATAGCGTGCTGATCCGTCGCGGGCGCACCGATAAAGTTTTCAGCCCGTTAACGGCCGGGGCGATTACCTTCGTCGCTGAACTGGTGCAAATGCTGATCATTTTGTTGATCGCCCGACCTTTTGAAGATGCGTTGCATCTGGTAAGCAGTATTGCCGCGCCCATGATGGTGACTAACACCGTTGGGGCGGCGCTGTTTATGCGCATTTTGCTCGACAAACGCGCGATGTTTGAAAAATACACCTCGGCGTTTTCCGCCACCGCGCTGAAAGTGGCGGCCTCCACGGAGGGTATCCTTCGTCAGGGCTTTAACGAAGTGAACAGCATGAAGGTGGCCCAGGTGTTGTATCAGGAACTGGACATCGGCGCAGTGGCGATCACCGATCGCGATAAACTGCTGGCGTTTACCGGCATTGGCGACGATCACCACCTGCCGGGGAAACCTATTTCATCAAGCTACACGCTGAAAGCGATTGAGACCGGTGAGGTGGTGTATGCCGATGGTAACGAAGTGCCTTACCGCTGCTCGTTGCATCCGCAGTGCAAATTAGGCTCAACGCTGGTGATTCCGCTGCGCGGCGAAAACCAACGCGTGATGGGCACCATCAAACTGTATGAAGCCAAAAACCGGCTCTTTAGCTCCATCAACCGAACGCTGGGCGAGGGGATTGCGCAACTGCTGTCGGCGCAGATTCTGGCCGGGCAGTATGAACGCCAGAAAGCGCTGCTCACACAGTCGGAAATTAAACTTTTGCATGCGCAGGTGAATCCTCATTTCCTGTTTAACGCGCTTAACACCATTAAAGCGGTGGTGCGCCGCGACAGCGAACAGGCCAGCCAACTGGTGCAGTATCTCTCGACCTTCTTTCGCAAGAACTTAAAGCGCCCCTCGGAGATTGTGACCCTTGCCGATGAAATTGAGCATGTGAATGCCTATTTGCAAATTGAGAAGGCGCGCTTCCAGGCGCGGTTGCAGGTGAATTTAAACGTGCCGGAGGAACTTTCGCACCAGCAACTGCCCGCGTTCACTCTGCAACCGATTGTGGAAAACGCCATTAAGCACGGCACGTCGCAACTGCTCGGCACCGGCGAAGTCTCCATTACGGCCAGACAGGACGGGCAGCACCTGATGCTGGACATTGAGGATAACGCCGGATTGTACCAGCCCACGACCAATGCCAGCGGCCTGGGGATGAACCTGGTGGATAAACGGCTGCGCGAACGCTTTGGCGATGATTACGGCATCAACGTGGCCTGCGAACCCGATCTCTTTACCCGGATAACCTTACGACTTCCCCTGGAGGAAAACGCATGATTAAAGTGCTGATTGTGGATGATGAGCCGTTAGCGCGGGAAAATCTGCGGATTCTGTTACAGGAACAAAGTGATATTGAGATTGTGGGTGAGTGCTCGAATGCGGTAGAGGCGATTGGCGCGGTGCATAAGCTGCACCCGGACGTGCTGTTTCTTGATATCCAGATGCCGCGCATCAGCGGGCTGGAAATGGTCGGGATGCTCGATCCAGAACATCGGCCGTACATTGTTTTTCTGACCGCTTTTGACGAATACGCCATTAAAGCGTTTGAAGAGCACGCTTTTGACTATCTGCTTAAGCCCATTGAAGAGAAGCGGCTGGAGAAAACGTTGGCGCGTCTGCGACAGGAACGAAACATGCAGGACGTTTCGGTGCTGCCGGAAAATCAACAAGCGTTGAAATTCATTCCCTGCACCGGGCACAGCCGTATTTATCTGTTGCAAATGGATGACGTGGCGTTTGTCAGCAGCCGGATGAGCGGCGTGTACGTAACCAGCAGCGAGGGGAAGGAAGGGTTTACCGAATTGACGCTGCGAACGCTGGAGAGCCGCACGCCGTTATTGCGCTGCCATCGTCAGTATCTGGTGAATATGGCGCAGTTGCAGGAAATTCGGCTGGAGGATAATGGTCAGGCTGAGCTGATTTTGCGCAACGGTTTAACGGTTCCTGTCAGCCGTCGCTACCTGAAAAGTTTAAAAGAGGCGATTGGGCTGTAAAAGACTGCTAAAATGATTTTTTGCCTCATTAACACCCGAAGGCCCCATGCTGAGTAACGATATTCTGCGTAGCGTGCGCTACATCCTGAAAGCAAACAATAACGATCTGGTGCGCATTCTGGCGCTGGGTAATGCCGAAGCCACTGCGGAACAGATTGCTGTCTGGTTGCGTAAAGAAGAGGAAGAGGGCTTTCAACGTTGCCCGGATATCATCCTCTCTGCTTTCCTGAATGGGCTGATCTACGAAAAGCGTGGTAAAGATGAATCCGCGCCAGCGCTGGAGCCGGAGCGCCGCGTTAACAATAATATTGTGCTGAAAAAGCTGCGTATCGCGTTCTCGCTGAAAACCGACGATATTCTTGCGATTCTGACGGAGCAAAAATTCCGCGTCTCGATGCCGGAAATCACGGCGATGATGCGCGCCCCGGAGCATAAAAACTTCCGCGAGTGCGGCGATCAGTTCTTGCGTTATTTCCTGCGCGGGCTGGCGGCGCGTCAGCACGAGAAGAAAGCGTAATAAGATAAGCGGTAGGCCGGATAAGGTGTTTGCACCGTCATCCGGCATTTGCGCCTGATGGTGCTTCGCTTACCAGACCTACGGCGTGGTTCGCTGGCGTTCTGGAATAAAAAAGCCGGAGAATGTCTCCGGCTTTTTGTTTATTTCACCTGCTGGCCTGGCTTCGCACCGTCATCCGGGCTTAACAGGAAGATATCTTTCCCGCCAGGACCGGCAGCCATCACCATCCCTTCAGAGATGCCGAAGCGCATTTTACGCGGGGCCAGGTTGGCGACCATCACCGTATGGCGACCAATCAGCGCCTGCGGGTCAGGGTACGCGGAACGGATGCCGGAGAAGACGTTGCGCTTTTCGCCGCCCAGATCCAGCGTCAGACGCAGCAGTTTGTCAGAACCCTCAACGAACTCAGCGTTTTCAATCAGCGCCACGCGCAGATCGACCTTAGCGAAATCGTCAAAGGTAATGGTTTCCTGAATCGGGTCGTCTGCCAGCGGGCCGGTAACTGGCGCCGCCGCCGCTTTCACCTCTTCTTTCGAGGCTTCAACCAGCGCATCGACCTGTTTCATGTCGATGCGGTTATACAGCGCTTTGAAGGCGTTAACCTTGTGGCCCAGCAGCGGTTGTGCGATTGCATCCCAGCTCAGCTCGGTGTTCAGGAACGCTTCCACACGTTCGCTCAGCGTTGGCAGAACCGGCTTCAGGTACGTCATCAGCACGCGGAACAGGTTGATGCCCATCGAGCAGATCGCTTGCAGGTCGGCATCGCGGCCTTCCTGTTTCGCGACAACCCACGGCGCCTG
Source organism: Citrobacter sp. CK198 (assembly GCF_030333295.1). Taxonomy (NCBI): domain Bacteria; kingdom Pseudomonadati; phylum Pseudomonadota; class Gammaproteobacteria; order Enterobacterales; family Enterobacteriaceae; genus Citrobacter; species Citrobacter sp. CK198. Next base: position 456,914 of record NZ_JAOWGE010000034.1, read on the forward strand.
TTCATCAACATAGCGGTTAGCCATGTCCGCCAGCGCCATAATTTCACGGATCGCTTTACCGAATTCGCGGCTTTCCCACGCTTCGCCGATGACCGCTGCTGCGTCGGTGAAGGTTTTGTACAGCGCGGGATCGGCCAGTTCAGCAGCCAGTACGCCATCGAAACGCTTGTTGATAAAGCCCGCGTTACGGGAAGCCAGGTTGACGACCTTGTTGACGATATCCGCGTTGACGCGCTGCACGAAGTCTTCCAGATTCAGGTCGATGTCATCGATGCGGGAAGAGAGCTTCGCCGTGTAGTAATAGCGCAGGCTGTCGGCGTCAAAATGGTTCAGCCAGGTGCTGGCCTTAATAAAGGTGCCGCGCGATTTAGACATCTTCGCGCCATTCACCGTTACATAGCCGTGAACGAACAGGTTGGTCGGTTTGCGGAAACCGCTGCCTTCCAGCATGGCCGGCCAGAACAGGCTGTGGAAGTAGACGATATCTTTACCGATGAAATGGTACAGCTCGGCGTCAGAATCTTTCTTCCAGTAGTCGTCAAAGCTGGTCAGATCGCCGCGCTTGTTGCACAGATTCTTGAATGAACCCATGTAGCCGATCGGCGCATCCAGCCAGACGTAGAAAAATTTGCCCGGCGCATTCGGGATTTCAAAACCGAAGTATGGCGCGTCACGGGAGATATCCCACTGTTGCAGGCCGGATTCAAACCACTCCTGCATTTTGTTCGCCACCTGCTCCTGCAACGCGCCGCTGCGGGTCCACGCCTGCAACATTTCGCTGAAAGAGGGCAGGTCAAAGAAGAAGTGCTCAGAGTCGCGCATCACCGGCGTAGCGCCGGAAACCACGGACTTTGGCTCGATAAGCTCGGTCGGGCTATAGGTCGCGCCGCACACTTCGCAGTTATCGCCGTACTGATCTGGAGACTTACATTTCGGGCAGGTGCCTTTTACAAAACGATCCGGCAGGAACATGCCTTTTTCTGGATCGTAGAGCTGAGAGATGGTGCGGTTCTTAATGAAACCGTTCTCTTTCAGGCGGGTGTAAATCAGCTCGGACAGCTCGCGGTTCTCTTCGCTGTGCGTTGAGTGGTAGTTGTCATAGCTGATGTTAAAGCCTGCGAAATCAGTCTGATGCTCCTGACTCATTTCACCAATCATCTGCTCTGGCGTAATACCCAACTGCTGTGCTTTCAGCATGATAGGGGTGCCGTGTGCGTCGTCCGCGCAGATGAAGTTGACCTGGTGGCCGCGCATTCGCTGGTAACGGACCCAGACATCAGCCTGGATGTGCTCCAGCATATGGCCGAGGTGGATGGAGCCGTTGGCGTACGGCAGCGCGCACGTTACCAGAATTTTCTTCGCGACTTGAGTCATAGTAGGTATTACTTCTTCTCTAGTAAAAGGGGGTTCTGATGTTACCTGAAAGGGAATAACTACGCCAAGTGATAAGGGCATTAATCCATAAATGAATAATTATTACCGCAGGAGTAAACTAGAAAGTTACAATTGTACTTTTCATAACGATAAAAAGGAGTCGGGATGAACGCACAATCCCAGGCTAAATCACCAGAGACCCTGCGCGCGATGGTCGCCGGGACGCTGGCGAATTTTCAGCACCCAACCCTGAAGCATAACCTGACGACGTTGAAAGCGTTGCACCATGTCGCCTGGCTGGATGACACGCTGCACGTTGAGCTGGTCATGCCGTTTGTCTGGCACAGCGCGTTTGAGGTGTTAAAAGAGCAATGCAGCGCCGATTTACTGCGGATTACGGGCGCGAAAGCCATTGACTGGAAGCTGTCGCATAACATCGCGACGCTGAAGCGCGTTAAAAATCAGCCTGGCATTAACGGCGTGAAGAACATTATCGCCGTCAGTTCCGGTAAAGGCGGCGTGGGAAAATCGTCTACCGCTGTTAACCTGGCGTTAGCGCTGGCGGCGGAAGGGGCGAAAGTCGGTATTCTGGATGCCGATATCTACGGCCCGTCTATCCCGACCATGCTGGGGGCTGAGAATCAGCGCCCAACTTCGCCGGACGGCACCCATATGGCGCCGATTATGTCTCACGGTCTGGCAACCAACTCCATCGGTTATCTGGTGACGGATGACAATGCGATGGTATGGCGCGGCCCGATGGCCAGCAAAGCGCTGATGCAGATGTTGCAGGAAACGTTGTGGCCGGATCTGGATTACCTGGTACTGGATATGCCGCCGGGAACCGGTGATATTCAATTGACGCTGGCGCAGAACATTCCGGTGACAGGCGCGGTTGTCGTTACCACGCCGCAGGACATCGCGCTTATTGATGCCAAAAAAGGCATAGTGATGTTCGAGAAGGTCGAAGTACCGGTGCTCGGGATTGTTGAAAACATGAGTATGCATATCTGTAGCAACTGCGGTCACCATGAGCCAATTTTTGGCACCGGCGGCGCACAGAAACTGGCCGAGCAGTACCGTACGCAACTGCTGGGGCAGATGCCGTTGCATATCAGCCTGCGTGAAGATCTCGATCGCGGAACGCCGACGGTAATCAGCCGTCCCGACAGTGAGTTTACCGCGATATACCGCGAGCTGGCAGGGCGCGTTGCGGCGCAACTGTACTGGCAGGGTGAGGTTATTCCCGGAGAAATAGCTTTCCGCGCGGTTTAATTTCGCCTGAACCGTCAGGATGACTGCTATTCACCGCATCATAAATATATTGATGCGGTGAATATATTAATGAAATAATCATCACGCTATTATTTATTTTCCCTTCATTATTTGGGCGCTTTTCTTAAAAAATCGCCAAATACATCATTTGAATTGATCATAGCTATCTTATTAATTTATTATCTCGATTGGTCTTACAATGAACCAGCGAGCATAATTTCCCGTGAAGATAAACTGTGCTGTGCTCTCTTTTACGACAGGATTAACGCTAAACATGAAGAATCCTTTGCTGATGGGAATTATAGTTCTGGCTTATGGAATGAGTTCTCCTGTTTTTGCCTCTGATACCGCGACGCTCACGATTAGCGGAAGCGTCACGACCCCCACCTGTCACGCTGACGTTGTGGATACTCAGTTGCAACAGCGTTGCGGTAATAACACCTATCTGACAAACGCAGGAGAAACGGCCTCAATGCCGGTCAGAGGCGTTGTAACGGAAGTTATCACTCTGCCTGGAGGCTCTGCTCGCCAGATAGTCTTAAACCGCTACGACTAAAATAACGTGAATACGAGAAAGTCCACATTATTTTCATGAATGATGTGGGCTTTTTTATTTATATTTTGAATGTATTTAATGATAAATCACGATTATTAATAAATTCTAAAAATGATAATTAGTACAACTTATTTGTTGTAATTATATTGCATTCTGTAAATTGTTTTAAATCAACAAAACAACACGTTTACATTGCGATAACGTTTTGTGTGTGAGAATTTAGTTTCAAGAGTTAATCCCTCTTAACAAATAGAAATTCATTTATTAAGGAAGATACTATGAAACGTTCAATTATTGCTGCCTCCGTATTGTCTGCTATTTTTATGAGTGCCGGGGTTTTTGCGGCGGATTCTGGTGAATTAACAATTCAGGGTGAAGTTACAGGTACGTCATGCCAGTTTGTTGACGGGCATACAAGTGCAACCATCGAGTTAGCCAGTATTCCTGATACCTTCTTTACTGACGTGGGTATTGGGGCGGATGTAACATATGGTGAAGGCCGCGCAGCAACGCCGCTGGAAATCAAATGTGGGGATGGCGCTACGAATGTTAGGGTCTTTATTTCCGGCGATGAGGTGGATAACAACGGTGTTATTATCCCTGGTAGTGGGGAAGATACAGGGGTCGGTTTTAAATTATTCCATAATAATAACTCTATTGCGAAAGCAGGTAGCGCTGGTATTCCATTAAGTGATTTTCCGACATCGGCGGATGGGGCTTATAAACTTGACCTTGCGGCACGTTATGCAAAAAGAACAAACTCGATAACTTCAGGTGCGGTTAGTGCAACAGTGACGCTTAAGGTTGTTCAAGAATAATGTCTGGCCGGCAGCACTCTGCTGCCGGTTGCTAATTTTAAGGGATAATGGATGAAAGGATTTTACGCATTAATTATATCATCAATCATTATGCCTGCTCATGCGGGAATTGTGATCTACGGTACTCGTATTATCTACCCGGCAGAGAAAAAAGAAGTGCTGGTACAGTTAATGAACCAGGGGGGACGTTCTTCACTGGTGCAGTCGTGGATTGATGATGGCGATACGTCGCTACCGCCGGAGAAAATCCAGGTGCCGTTTCTGCTTACGCCACCGGTTGCAAAGGTAGCCAGTGATTCCGGTCAGCAGTTAAAAATTAAAGCTATGCCGAATATGTTACCCGGCAATAAAGAGAGTCTTTTTTTTCTGAATGTGCTGGATATTCCACCGAATAATCCAGAAAGCGCCGGAAAGAATGTGCTTAAGTTTGCTATGCAAAACCGTATTAAGCTGTTTTATCGACCAAAAGGTATTGCTCCCGTTAATAAAAGTACCTTTCAGAAACTGGCGATTAAACGGAGCGGTAAAACGTTTACGATCAGAAATGATGCCGCCAACTGGATCACCGTAAGTGAGGTGAAAGCCAGTAATGTCAAAATAAATAATGAAAGCATCATGGTCGCTCCCTTATCCAGTCAGGACGTACCATTAAAAAATGTTAACGCCAGCCAATATAGTCTGACCATTATTGATGATTACGGTAATTATATCAGCGATCGTGTAAGCGTAAAATGACAGGAGTCGGTTATGTTAAGGATGACCCCGCTTGCTTCGGCGATATTACTGTTGCTGCCCGGAATGAATGCTTATGCGGCAGAAGAAACCTTTGACACCCATTTTATGATGGGGGGAATGAAAGGCGAGAAAGTGTCTGACTTCCGTCTGGATGATAGCCAACCGTTACCCGGGCAATATGACATCGATATTTATGTCAACCAGCAATGGCGGGGAAAATATGAGGTTATTGTTAAAGATAACCCGGATGATACCTGCCTGTCCCGTGAGATATTCACTCGCTTAGGCATTAATACAGAAGCATTGAATAATGCGGGGGAGTGTTTATTGTTGAAACAGGCGGTGCAAGGCGGGAGCTACGCGTGGGATATCGGTACGTTTCGTCTGAACCTCAGCGTACCGCAGGCATACGTGGAAGAACTGGAGCAGGGATATGTGCCGCCGGAAAACTGGGATCGCGGAATCAATGCTTTTTATACGTCATATTATGCCAGCCAGTATTACAGTGATTATAAAGAGTCCGGCAACAGTAAAAGCACCTATGTCCGTTTTAACAGCGGGCTAAATTTGCTGGGGTGGCAATTGCATTCGGATGCCAGTTACAGCAAATCTGACGATAACCGTGGAGAGTGGAAAAGCAATACGCTCTTTCTTGAGCGGGGAATCCAGCAGATTCTGGGTACGCTGCGCGCCGGGGATATGTATACCTCATCAGATATTTTTGATTCTGTGCGTTTTAGCGGCGTACGTCTGTATCGGGATATGCAGATGTTACCGAACTCGAAGCAAAACTTTACGCCGCTGGTGCAGGGGATTGCACAAAGTAATGCGCTGGTCACCATTGAGCAGAACGGTTTTGTGGTCTATCAGAAAGAGGTGCCGCCAGGGCCATTTTCTATCGCTGATTTACAGCTTGCGGGAGGCGGTGCGGATCTTGATGTGAGCGTGAAAGAGGCCGACGGCTCAGTCACTACCTACCTTGTACCGTATGCCGCTGTCCCTAACATGCTGCAACCCGGCGTTTCGAAGTATGACTTTGCCGCCGGGCGAAGCCACATTGAGGGAGCGAGTCATCAAACGGATTTTGCGCAAATCAGCTATCAGTATGGCCTGAATAATTTGCTGACGCTTTATGGCGGCACAATGCTGGCGGATGATTATAATGCTTTTACGCTCGGGACAGGATGGAATACCCGTATTGGCGCAATTTCCGTGGATGCGACGAAGTCTCATAGCAAACAGGATAATGGCGATGTTTTTGACGGTCAGAGCTATCAGATTGCCTATAACAAATATTTGACGCAAACGGCGACCCGCTTTGGTCTGGCGGCATACCGCTATTCGTCACGCGAGTACCGTACTTTTAACGATCATGTCTGGGCCAATAATAAAAATAACTACCGTCGCGATGAAAATGATGTCTATGACATTACTGATTACTACCAGAATGATTTTGGGCGTAAAAACAGTTTTTCCGCCAACGTCAGCCAGACCTTGCCAGAAGGATGGGGATCGTTTTCCTTAAGTACGTTATGGCGTGATTATTGGGGACGCAGTGGTAACAGTAAAGATTATCAACTGAGCTATTCCAGCCAGTGGCAGCGCATCAGCTATACGTTTTCTGCCAGCCAGACATATGATGAAGATCATCATGAAGACAAGCGTTTTAATATCTTTATTTCGATTCCATTTGACTGGGGAGATGATATTACCTCGCCGCGTCGGTCTTTATATGTGTCTAACTCAACCACCTTTGATGATGATGGCTTTGCCTCCAACAATACCGGATTGTCTGGTACGACGGGCGCTCGCGATCAGTTTACTTATGGCGTGAACCTTAGCCATCAGCGACAGAACAGCGAGACCACCGCGGGGACAAACCTGACGTGGAATGCGCCTGTGGCGACATTAAACGGCAGTTACAGTCAGTCGTCTAAATATACGCAAAGTAGCGGCAGTATTTCGGGAGGCGTGGTGGCCTGGTCCGGTGGTGTGAACCTGGCGAATCGTCTTTCGGAGACGTTTGCGATAATGCAGGCACCGGGATTAGAAGGCGCTTATGCGAATGGACAGAAATACCGCACCACTAACCGTAATGGCGTGGTGATCTATGACAGCCTGACGCCATACCGTGAAAACCACCTGATGCTGGATGTTTCACAAAGTAATAGTGAAACGGAATTACGTGGTAATCGGAAAATTACCGCGCCATACCGTGGGGCAGTGGTACTGACAACGTTTGATACCGACCAACGAAAGCCGTGGTTTATTCGGGCGCAACGTCCCGACGGCTCGCCGCTAATCTTTGGCTACGAGGTCGAGGATACGCACGGGCATAATATTGGCGTGGTCGGCCAGGGAAGTCAGCTCTTTATTCGCACCAATGAGATTCCGCCAGAAGTTAGTGTGGCGGTCGATAAACAACAGGGACTTTCATGTTCAATCACCTTCGATAAAGAGATTGATGAAAGTAAAGTTTATATTTGTCGGTGATTCTTAGGCGGCGTTATGAAATTAAGTCTTTTAATACTCTTAGCCGCGATGGCTACTTTACCAACAAGTTATGCAGGATGTACTGGAAACATCACTTTTACGGATGATTTAGTTGTTCGCGAAGATTTTGCGGTAAATCCATCCCAGTCTGCATCCTTTGTGCACCAATATACGGATCCATCCTGCGCGGGAACGAATACGGTAACCCGTCTAAAAACTTCTGATGTTATTGTTGGCTTTTATAATAATACGGTAAAGTTGAATCTGAAAATTAGCTGGTTGGATGATGCTACTATTAGATTAACAGATAACCAGAAAAGTTTTACTGCAGGATATAAAGTTGATATTTCTCAGGCAAGTAATAATGCAACAGTGAATATCTCTGCGGATTCAGGGGGGGGTGTTAGAATAGATAATGTGGCCTCTTTGTCTAGTGCCTCCTCAACATCCCGAAATACGGCGTTTTGGGTACTGATTGGATGTTTGCTGTCTGGAGGAGGCTGGGAAGCATGTATAAATAATTACCGTAATTCACTTTCTGATGCCGGCGGTTTTTATTCATCAAATCTAAAACTGACATATAACAGGAAGCAAACTACCTGCAAACCAGAAAATTTAACTATCGCACTCCCTGATATTTCGCTTGCAGAATTACCTGCTTCAGGAAAAACGACAAGTAAAAATGCTACTGATAACATACGATTACAATGTGAAAATCTTTTTGGGGATCGTAAACAAACGTCACGAAAAATGGTGGTTTATTTGTCCAGCGGCGATTTGCTGGCAGGCAGTAACACCGTCTTACGTGGTGATGCTAATAACGGTGTAGGATTTGTACTTGAGAATAGCAATAAAATCGTGAATATTTCAGATACCCCTGAACAGGGAACTGCGACAACGCTGTGGAAAGTCGATAAAGTTGGTGATGCCGTAAACAATAACACGGTTACGATCCCTGTTGTTGCCAGTTATTATGTTTATGACAGGAGTAAAATAAAACCTGGTGAGCTTAAGGCTACGGCACTAATCTATGTGAAGTATGATTGAATAATACAAGGTAAATGTGCAGTTAACGACAATAAAGAAATAGAAAAATAATGTTGCCATTCCCCCTCGTTTTCGAGGGGGCTTTTTTTACCGATGATAAAAAATCTCGCCGTCGTAGGCTTTGATAATTTTGCCGTCGGTGTCGTTAATCAGTACATAAGCGCCGCCCATATAGGTCCAGTGGGTTCCTGCGTCGGGCGCTGGCAGATTGCGTTGCTTCCATTGCTTAATATTGTACTCGTCGGTGCGGTACAGCTCAGGAACGGTATCGCCAGGTTTGAAATGGGTAAAGTCGGCAACAAAGCTGCTCAATTCGTACTGATCAATCCCCGTTGCGGCGGGTGCGGCCCAGACTGCGCTGGTTGCCAGCAGCAGTGCGCCCATTAAAAATTTATTCTTCATACCCATAAACTCTCCACGTATTCGGGTCATAAAAATCAGTCGTGTATCATTCTCACTGTGTAGCAAGTCTGACAAGAACTATTTTGTTATCACGCCAATAATTTCGTAAAAAGTGTAAACGAAAGCGCGCGCAAGCAACACATGCCGTAGGCAGTTCACATCACGAATGACGGTTTTGGGAACTATCTGACCTGAGCTGGAGCCTGCGATATCGGCATTTCGCTGATTTACATCCCCTGACGCACCCAGTATCCTGTTGGCGAAACATGCATAATAAATGCTTCGGTTTCAACGACTCGGGGTGCCCCTTTTCACGAAGGGCTGAGACATACCCGTATTACCTGATCTGGATAATGCCAGCGTAGGGAAGTCTGACACTGCTCGTGTCCCTTCTTCACGCGGGCAGGAGCTGAACCATGCAGCCTGACCTGCACAGCCGCACGCTTGCGGCTCATACCTTACAACAATTTCGTATCCTTTCTCCGCTGACCCACTGTATGACGAACGACGTCGTACAGAACTTTACCGCCAATACATTACTGGCATCAGGCGCCTCACCGGCGATGGTGATTGAGCCCCAAGAGGCGCGCCAGTTTGCTGCTATCGCCAGTGCGTTACTGATTAACGTCGGCACGCTGACCCGGTCGCGCGCGGAGGCCATGCGCGCTGCGACAGAGCAGGCCCATATAGCGAAAACCCCCTGGACGCTTGATCCCGTGGCGGTTGGCGCGCTCGATTATCGCCGCCGTTTCTGTCTGGAACTGCTGTCTCTTAAGCCCAGGGCAATACGCGGCAATGCCTCGGAGATCCTCGCCCTGGCTGGATTAGCGGCGGGCGGGCGTGGAGTGGATACCACCGATACGGCGGTATCGGCGTTACCGGCCGCTCAGGCGCTGGCGCGTCAGACGGGGGCCGTCGTTGCGGTAACGGGAGAGGTGGATTACGTCACCGACGGGCAGCGTACCGTCAGCGTTACCGGCGGCGATGTGCTGATGACGCGCGTTGTCGGGACGGGATGCGCCTTATCTGCGGTTGTGGCGGCCAGTTGCGCGTTGCCGGGAAATACGCTGGACAATGTGGCGTCAGCCTGTAGCTGGATGAAACAGGCCGGGCAGTCTGCTGCCGAACGCAGTCAGGGGCCCGGGAGCTTTATTCCGGCTTTTCTTGATGCGTTGTATCACCTTAATGCGGAGGAGCAGGTATGAAACGGATTAACGCGTTAACCATTGCAGGCACTGACCCAAGCGGCGGCGCCGGGATTCAGGCCGATTTGAAGACCTTTTCGGCGCTGGGCGCGTATGGTTGCTCCGTCATTACGGCGCTGGTGGCGCAAAATACCCGCGGCGTGCAGTCGGTGTACCGCATTGAGCCCGATTTTGTCGCAGCGCAGCTGGATTCTGTCTTCAGCGATGTGCGTATCGACACCACCAAAATCGGCATGCTGGCGGAAACGGATATTGTTGAAGCTGTTGCAGAACGTTTGCAGCGTCACCAGGTGCAAAACGTGGTGCTGGATACGGTGATGCTGGCGAAAAGCGGCGATCCGCTGCTTTCTCCGTCGGCGGTGGAGACGTTGCGCAGCCGGTTATTGCCGCAGGTGTCGATTATCACGCCGAATCTGCCGGAGGCTGCGGCATTGCTGGATGCGCCGCACGCCCGCACGGAACAGGAAATGCTGGAACAAGGGCGTGCGCTACTGGCGCTGGGCTGTGGCGCTGTGCTGATGAAAGGTGGTCATCTGGATGATGCGCAAAGCCCGGACTGGCTCTTTACCCGTGAAGGGGAGCAGCGTTTTACCGCCCCACGGGTGATGACCAAAAATACCCACGGCACCGGGTGTACGCTGTCGGCGGCGTTGGCGGCGCTGCGCCCGCGCCATAGCAACTGGGCCGATACGGTACAGGAAGCAAAAACCTGGCTTTCGGCGGCGTTAGCCCAGGCGGATACGCTGGAGGTAGGCGAGGGGATTGGCCCGGTACATCATTTCCACGCGTGGTGGTAATGGTAGTATACTGATCCCAGACTTGTCGGCCTGGAAAAAGATAAATGGAACAAGCGCATACCCGGCTTATCGCGCAACTGAATGAACGAATTGCCGCGGTGGATAACACGCCGCTGTACAGGAAGTTTGCCGAGACGGTCAAAAATGCCGTTCGCAGCGGGATTCTTGAGCATGGCAACATTTTGCCCGGCGAGCGCGATCTCAGCCAGTTGACCGGCGTTTCGCGTATTACTGTGCGCAAGGCAATGCAGGCGCTGGAGGAAGAAGGCGTCGTGACCCGCGCCCGTGGCTACGGAACGCAGATTAACAACATCTTCGAATATTCCCTGAAAGAGGCGCGCGGCTTTTCGCAGCAGGTGGTATTGCGCGGTAAAAAGCCGGATACCCTGTGGGTCAACAAGCGGGTAGTGAAATGCCCGGATGAGGTGGCGCAGCAGCTGGCGATCGCCGCAGGCAGCGATGTGTTCTTGCTCAAACGTATTCGTTATGTGGATGAGGATGCGGTGTCCATTGAGGAGTCCTGGGTGCCTGCGCACCTGATTCATGATGCGGACGCCATCGGGATCTCGCTGTATGACTATTTCCGCAGCCAGCATATCTTTCCGCAACGTACACGCTCTCGCGTCAGCGCGCGCATGCCGGATGCGGAATTTCAGTCACATATTCAGATGGACAGCAAAGTGCCGGTGCTGGTGATCAAGCAGGTGGCGCTTGACCAGCAACAGCGGCCCATTGAATACAGCATCAGCTACTGTCGCAGCGATCTATACGTTTTTGTGTGCGAGGAGTAGCGCCTCGCGCGTTGGCGCGCAATCGCCGCCGCGATGGCCTACCACCCAGGAGGCGACCGCGTTCCCCAGCAGCACCGCGTCTGCAAGCGCCCAGCCGGATGCCAGCCCGGCCAGCATGCCTCCCGCGTGGCTGTCTCCTGCGCCAATGGTATCGACGACCGTTGTGGCAAATGCCGGCACGCAGCCGGATGATTGCTGGCTGAAATACCATGCTCCGTCTTTATCGTGGCGGACAATAACCGGTGAGGCAAACGCCGCAAGCCAGGCGGTGCCAAACGCGTCGGGTTCATGACTAAAGCCAAACCGTTCGGCAGCAATGTCTGCCTCCTGACGGTTCAGCGATACCAGCGGATGGCAGGCCATAATCCGCGCCATTAGCGGGTCGGGAATGTCGCCGATTCGCGGCCCGAAGTCGATAAACGGCGTCACGCGCTCTAACCCTTCCAGCCAGCTCACCAGCAGTTCGCCGCATGGCGAGGCGAGTTGATAACCGGAAAAGTAGATCCAACTGTCGGGCGGAATTGTCAGCTGCGCCAGCCAGTCGGCATTCCATTGGTTCTCAACGCCGCTGAACGACATAAACGTGCGTTCGCCATCCGGTTCTACCAGCGCCAGACACCAGCCGTTGTCTCCCTCTGCGTTGTCGATCAGGCTGTGTAACCCCTCTTTAGCCATGCGATGACGAATAATGTCTGACCATACGCCCTGACCGAGGGGCAGGGCATTACTGGCCTCAATCCCCAGACGCTTTAAGGCGACGGCGATATTGAGCGCGCAGCCGCCGACGTTGACGCCTTGCTGTTTAAGCTCAATATCGCAGCCACGCCAGGGCAGCGCGTAAGCATCGGCAATCACATCAATGACCGCAGCGCCCACGACCGTCACCGGCTGGCGGCGGGTTAAATCGGGCAGCAACGCCCGCAGGCGCGTTGTGTTCATACCGCCTCCCGCTGCTGGCGATAGCGCGCCAGCGCGGTGGCATAGCGCATGAAGTCCAGTTGGTTTACCGCGTCCAGCTCATCTTTCAGCGCAGGCTCGATGGCCTCCACGCCGTGCAATGCGCCACAAATCGCCGTTGCCATCGCCCCAATGGTGTCGGTGTCGCCGCCGAGATTGGCGCACAGAATGGCGCAGCGGTTAGGGTCGGTGTTGGCCAGCTCGACCATTGCGATGGCGCAGGGCACCGATTCAATGGTGCTGGTGCCCGCGCCAACCACCTGGTAAAGCTGCTCGCTGGCGGATTCAATGCCGTTCGCGTCACGGACGATCTTCAGTGCGATCTCCAGGCGAGCCGAGAGCGAGGCGCTAAAGGTCGTGATGCGTTTTTGCTGCGCATAGTGGGCGATAGCCGGTAGCGAATCGACAATATCAGACCAGCAATCACCCTCAATCGCGCGTGAGATAGCCCATGCCACAACGACCGCACCAGCAACAGCCAGGTCTGACTTGTGCGTCGGGCTGGAGGCCAGGGCCACATCATCAATAAACGCATCCAGATCGCGTGGCGGAAGCAAGCACCCCAGTGGGGAAACGCGCATGGCCGCCCCGTTGGTCACGCCGTTGTTTTCCAGTTCAGCAACGGGCTTACCGTCACGAATGGCGTTCAGCGCAATTTTCGACGTCGGGCCAAGAACGTTCTTATTAAAGGCGTCAAAGCGCAGCGCCCAGTCCAGAATGTTACGGCCAATCAGGTCCGGGTCGATCTGCCCGTCGCGCTCCAGCAGCGCATCCGCCAGACACAGCGCCATCGACGTATCGTCAGTAAATTCAGCGCGGTTAAAATAGCAGGCCGCGTTATTTTCCGCAGGGCCGGGCAGAAAGCGATCAATCCAGCCAAAATGCGCTTTTACGCGCGTTCTGGGCCATAGCTCCGACGGCATTCCCATCGCATCCCCTAACGCCTGCCCATAAAGGGCACCGAGAATACGTTCAGCTTTCATTTAACTTCCCCTTGTGTCAGCGCAATATCGCGATCGTCCACTTTAATCGCAGTGATCTCTTTGTCGGATTCGCGAAAGAAAATCATAAACAACACGGCAATCACGGCGATCATCACCGCCCCGAATGTCCACATGCCCGCCCAGTTGAAGGTGAGGCCGTTTACCGGCTCTTTATAGGCAAACATTTTTTCCATCATCACGCCGCCGAGACGGTAGCCCAGCAGGCTGCCAAACCCCTGACAGCAGAGGGTGATCAACCCCTGAGCGGCAGTACGCATATGCACAGGCGCTTTTTTATCGACATAGATATAGGCCGTAACATAGTAGAAGTCGTAACTGACGCCGTGCAGCAAAATGCCAAGAAACAGCAGGGCATAGGTGAAATATTCTTCCGCGCCGCCGTAAACAAAAAAGCCGTAGCGGATTGCCGCAGTGATAAGACCAAGCAGTAAGACCTTTTTAATGCCAAAGCGCTTCGTGAAGAAGGGTAACGCCAGCATAAAGAAGATTTCGGAGAACTGGCCCAGCGTCATCCAGCCGGTGGCGTTTTTCATGCCGACTTCCGTCAGATAGCCATTCGCGAAGATGTAGTAGAACGCCAGCGGCATCGCAAACAGGAACGAGCAGAAGAAAAAGACCAGGAAGTTTTTATCGCGCAGCAGGATCAGCGCATCCAGCCCCAGCATAACTTTAATGTCCAGCTTGCCGGTGCTTTTTGGCGGCGTATCCGGCAGGAAGAACGCAAAAGCGCCCAGCAGGACGGAACTGCCTGCGGTGATCAACAGCGGAATATTGGTTGGCGAGATATCGTTATAGCCCAGCATTTGCGGTAAGAAGCCGCACGCCAGCCCGGATGCGATCCAGCCAATGGTGCCCATCACGCGAATGCGTGGGAAATCGCGCTCGACGTCCGGCACGTTGGCGAAGGCGATGCTGTTCGTCAGCGCAATAGTGGGCATATAGGTTAAGGAGTAGGCCAGCAGCAGCGGGAAGAACCCGGCGAATGTCGTTTGCTGCGCGGCGAAATACATCAGGACTGCGCCTGCGAACATCAGCACCGCCAGCACTTTTTGTGCGGAGAAAAAGCGGTCAGTCAGTGAGCCGACGAGAATCGGCGAGAGAATGGCGGCAATCGCGGTACATGCGTAAGACCAGCCGATTTCTCCGGCGCTAAAACCGCTTTTGTTCAGCCAAAGCCAGAGGGGGACGAACCAGGCGCCCCAGATAAACCACTCCACGAACATCATGAACGACAGTTTCACTGTAGTTTTCATCGTTAAATCCTTCATGACAGGTAAGGTACGTGATGACAGTACCACTTAATAATACCTTTTAAATACCTTTGGGGCGTAAATTTGACTGCTGTAACACTTTTTCGTACCTGAAACGTGCCAGCAGATAGCGCTGAAAAATGCGCTACAGATGGAAAAAATGGCCGGTCAGTACCAGGCTTATTGCTGCCCGCAAAACGCGGGTCAGGACAATCCACATTCCGGTACTCAATCGGAACTTACGGGAGCATAGCTATGACTGATATTGCGCAGTTGCTTGGCAAAGACGCCGACAGCCTTTTACAGCATCGTTGTATGACCATTCCTTCTGACCAACTTTATTTACCCGGACATGACTACGTAGACCGCGTGATGGTTGATAACAACCGTCCGCCTGCCGTACTGCGTAACATGCAGACGCTGTATAATACCGGACGTCTGGCCGGAACGGGCTACCTCTCCATTCTGCCCGTCGATCAGGGCGTTGAACATTCTGCCGGGGCGTCGTTTGCCGCAAACCCGCTTTATTTTGATCCAAAGAATATCGTCGAACTGGCTATTGAAGCAGGCTGTAACTGCGTGGCCTCGACGTATGGGGTACTGGCATCGGTTTCACGCCGTTATGCGCACCGCATTCCGTTCCTCGTCAAACTGAACCACAACGAGACGTTGAGCTACCCAACGGAGTACGATCAAACGCTTTATGCCAGCGTTGAGCAAGCGTTCAATCTGGGCGCCGTGGCCGTCGGCGCGACCATTTACTTTGGTTCTGAGCAGTCGCGTCGTCAGATTGAAGAGATTTCCGCCGCTTTTGAACGTGCGCATGAGCTGGGGATGGTGACCGTCCTGTGGGCATACTTGCGTAACTCTGCATTTAAAAAAGACGGCGTGGATTACCACGTTTCTGCCGACCTGACCGGGCAGGCTAACCACCTGGCGGCGACGATTGGCGCAGATATCGTCAAACAAAAAATGGCGGAAAATAACGGCGGCTATAAGGCGGTGAATTTCGGTTACACCGACGATCGTGTTTACAGCAAGCTGACCAGCGATAACCCTATCGATCTGGTGCGTTACCAGTTAGCCAACTGCTATATGGGGCGAGCGGGGCTGATTAACTCCGGCGGCGCGGCGGGCGGCGAGACCGATCTCAGCGACGCTGTGCGTACTGCGGTTATCAACAAACGCGCGGGCGGCATGGGCCTGATTCTGGGGCGTAAAGCCTTCAAGAAAACAATGGCGGATGGCGTGAAACTGATTAACGCCGTGCAGGACGTCTACCTGGACAATAAAGTGACGATTGCCTGATGTCACGTATCCCTCCCCAGGTTTCCGGGGAGGGTTATTGGTTATCAGGACGGCGCAAAAATCACTCTCTGAGCATTTTCGCCATGTGTTGCAACTGCTTATAGGCCTCGTAACGACGATGATGCAATGGCTGATACGCTGTCTGTGGGTAATAACAGGTATCCACATGCGTAAACTGCGTCATGGCCTCGGCAACCGAGGGGGAAATATTTCCGGCGACGGCGCCAAGGATTGCGGAACCTAATAAAACGGGCTCGCTGCACTGGGTGGTTAATACCGGAAGTCCGCAGGTATCGGCTAATAGTTGCCGCACCAGAGGATGCTGACCCGCACCGCCGCTAATCACGATATTTTTATTCCGTACGCCGCAGGCATTCTGCGCATCAATAATTTGCCGCAAACCGTAACCGATACCGCACAGTCCCGCCACATACAACGCCAGTAAATTGTCCAGGTCGCGTTCCATACCCAAGCCGCAAATAACGGCGCGTGCGTGCGGGTCGGCAAACGGCGCGCGGTTGCCTAAAAACTCCGGTACAACATGAATACCCGCCGCCAGCGTGACGGCGTCCGACGCCTGCGGCGCTTTTTCTGACACCCGATCGGCAAGATAAACCGGCAGCGGTAATCCTGCCTCCTGCGCCAGTTTCCGCGCGTCTTCGGCGGCGGGATGAAACGCCAATAGCTGATCGATAGCCGCGCCCGCAGCGCTTTGCCCTCCCTCAACAAGCCAGAGCCCTGGCACCATCGCGCTGTAATACGGCCCCCAGACGCCGGGAACGAAAACGGGATCGTTCGTTGAAGTCATGGTGCAGGATGAGGTGCCAAACACATATGCCATATTATTGAGGGCGCCGCCTTCAACGCCGACAGTCCCGATGCCGCCCGCATGGGCGTCAATCAGACCCACGGCGACCGGTGTGCCCGCAGGCAGGCCCATCTCCTGCGCCGCCTGCGCGGTTAAGCCGTCGC
The DNA here is from genome assembly GCF_030333295.1 of Citrobacter sp. CK198. Taxonomy (NCBI): domain Bacteria; kingdom Pseudomonadati; phylum Pseudomonadota; class Gammaproteobacteria; order Enterobacterales; family Enterobacteriaceae; genus Citrobacter; species Citrobacter sp. CK198. Next base: position 473,898 of record NZ_JAOWGE010000034.1, read on the forward strand.
CACAGGGCGTACCCGGCGGCACGATGCGCTGCCCGATGCGGGCAAACTCGTCATCAGCCAGTTCTGCCAGCCCGATCGTGCGGAAATAGTCCGGGTCCCAGCGGTTTTCATGAGCAAGCCAGGTCCATTTGCAGGTGACTGTACAGATGGAGCGGGCAAGGTCGCCGGTGGCGCGCCAGGTCAGGAAGTCTGCAAGGTCGAAAAATTGCCATGCGTTTTCGTACACCTCGCGGCGATTTTCCTTCAGCCATAAAATCTTAGGCGTTTCCATTTCCGGTGAGATTTTCCCGCCGACATAGTTCAGCACCGGATGTTGGCTGGCGTTAATGCGTTCAGCCTGTTCAGTCGCGCGATGGTCCATCCAGACGATGATGTTTTGCGCCGCATCGCCTTCGGCGCTCACGGGGAGCGGCGCGCCGTTTTTATCCAGAACCACCAGCGAGCAGGTGGCGTCGAAACCGATCCCCGCCACGCTTTCCGGCGCCGCGCCGGACTGCCTGAGCGCTTCCCGGATGCAGTGACAAACGGCCTGCCAGATCTCCTGGCTGGACTGCTCCACGCGGCTGCCGCTCCGGTGAGTGGTCGTGATTTTTTGCGTGACATGAGAGAGCAACGTGCCGCTCAGGTCGAAGATACCTGCGCGGACGCTGCCTGAACCAACATCCACGCCGATAACGGTTTTCTGTAAGCTGTTCATGGCGCTTTTCCTCACAGATCAACGCTGTTGGGGAGGATAACCAGATCGCGAACAGTGACGTTTTTCGAACGAGTGACCATAAACAGTACCGATTCTGCGACTTCGATCGGCTGCATCAGGCTGCCATTTGCCAGCGCTTCTTCCATTTTCGCCTGCGGCCAGTCGTCCAGCAGCGCGGTCACTACCGGCCCCGGCAGCACCGCTCCGACGCGTACGCCATGTTCGGACACCTGACGGCGGGTTGTATGGACAAAGGCCTGAACGGCAAATTTGGAGGCCGTGTAAATAGGTTCCCAGATGACCGGTACAACGCCAGCGATAGAACTGGTGAAAATGATATCGCCGGATTTTTGCGCAATCATATGCGGCAATACGGCGCGGACGCAGCGAAATGCGGCATTGATGTTGAGGTTCAGTACGCGATCCCAGACGTCAGGATCGCCCTCGGCGACCGGCCCGCCAATGTAAGCGCCTGCGTTAGCATGGAAAATATCCAGCCCACCGGCCAGCTCGATAATGCCTGCCAGCAGGTTGTCGACCTGCCCGGTATTGAACAAGTCGATTTGCAGCGCAAACGCGTTATCGCCCAGTTCCGCGACGATTTTCTTCAGCTTCTCGCCTTCGCGGTCGATCAGGACCACTTTTGCTCCTGCGGCAAGCAGGGTTTTCGCACACTCAAGGCCGATACCGGAGGCTGCGCCGGTAATGGCTGCAACCTTGCCGTTGAGGGAAGTATTCATGGAGGGGACAGAGTGATTCATTTTATAATCCTTTATGCATAGGTGATTTTTAAGGTGTATTTGCTTCTGCGCGAAGAACGGGGGCGTTCTGACTGGCGTGTGAAGCATATTGCTCAATCGATGAAGCTGATCTAGCACTTGTTTATTTCCTCAGCAAGAGACATTCAAAATGAAGAGGCGATTTTGTGACGCGCGTTGAGAAAACGAAGAAAACAACCATCTACGACCTGGCTGAGTTAACCGGGGTTTCCGCCAGCGCGGTGAGCGCAATTTTGAATGGCAACTGGAAGAAGCGACGCATTAGCGCAAAGCTGGCGGAGAAGGTGACCCGGATTGCTGAAGAGCAGGGATATGCGGTGAACCGACAGGCCAGTCTGCTTCGCAGTAAGAAATCGAATGTCATCGGGATGATTGTCCCGAAATACGACAACCGCTACTTTGGCTCCATTGCTGAAAAGTTTGAAGAGATGGCGCGTGCCAGGGGGCTGCTGCCCATCATTACCTGTACGCGGCGTCAACCGGAGCTGGAGGTTGAAGCGGCGAGGGCGATGCTCTCCTGGCAGGTGGACTGGGTTATCGCCACCGGGGCGACGCACCCGGATAAGATCGCGCAGATGTGTCATCAGGCGGGTGTGCCCACGCTGAACCTCGATCTGCCCGGAACGCTGGCGCCGTCGATTATTTCGGATAACTATGCGGGGGCTAAAGCGCTGACGGAAAGCATTCTCGCCAGCAGCCAAAAGCGGTATGGCGTTTTGGCTCCGCTGACGTTTGTGGGGGGGCGAATCACCGACAATAACACCGCCGAACGTTTGCGCGGCTTCCTCGACGCGCATAAAGCGTGTGGATTGACGGTGCCGGAAACGCAGCAACTGGTTACGGGGTATTCTTCCGCAAGGGTGGAAGGGTTACTGAAATCGGTCTATCCGTCGCCTGATATTCCGCTGCCGGGGCTGTTTGTTAATTCGACAATTTCGCTCGAAGGGGTGGTGCGCTGGCTGGCGCAGAACGGGCAGACAGGAAGCCATCAGCCGCCAATGGGCTGTTTTGACTGGGACCCGTTTGTCTCTCTGCTGGGGCACGATATCGATATGGTGCGCCAGGATGTGCCAGCCATGCTGGACAAAGTGTTTGAGATTGTGGATTCCGGCGACACCACAATACGTCGTATTGAGATCCCGCCGGAATTGATCGCCAGCCAGAACATGGTGCGTTAGCGCGTCAGCAACCAGCGCGCGGTATGTTCATCGGTGACCAGGCCGTTGATCCAGCCGCCTTTCAGTGCGGCGAGGATAGCAGGGCGCTTATCTTCACCGCAGGCCGCCGCAATACGCGGACACTGGCTCTGGCGTATATCGTAGCTGGTGATGTAGCGGTTGATGAGGCTATCTACTACGTTGCCGTCTGCGTCAATAAAGCGGCCAAGTATTTCCCCCACGCCGCCGCGCGCGGTCAGTTCGTCCAGTTGCGCCTCATTGATAAAACCGTCTTTGAAGATAGGACTCTGTTTCCCCAGCGCGCCGATGCCGACAAAAATGACCTCCGACGCTTCGGCGACGGCAGAGACGTTGCGAAACAGACGGCTGGTGCACCACATCTCGTATTCATCACAGGATTGCGCATAGCGTGGCGCGGGCCACTGGTAATATTTGCCCTGAATTTTACGCGCCAGCAACAGTGGGACGTCGTCGTAATAGTTACATTGTCCGTGTTCGTTCATGGCGCTGATCAACGCCACGCAGCGCGTATTGCGACTGTCGAAATCAATGCGTTTGATGGTTTTTTTCAGCGTCAACCCGGAACCAATGCCGACTACCGTCGGTTTGTCGCCCTGTAAGTAGCGGGCCATCAGTTGATAACAGCCAAAGGTTACGCTGTCGAGGGTGCTTTCGCTGCTGTAGGCGGGAACAATATTGCAGTTAATTAACTGATACTTTTCCTGCAAAAGCTGCGCGTAATCGAGGCAGTTCGCGACAGGATGGTGCAGACCAATCGAAACAATGCCTTCCTCCTTCGCCGCAGCGATAAGGCGTTGTACCACCGGTCTTGACGTCCCAAGCTGGCTGGCTATCTCACTTTGGTTTAAACCCGCAATGTAATACATCCATGCGGCCCGGACTTTCTGATCCAGCCTGATGTCATCTTCTTTGCTCACGTTTCCCTACCTTAAGAGTGGCGTTGGGGCGTTAATTTCCCTCAACCGATAAGGTCATTCTGGCGGGTGCTCAGGATTGAGGCAAGCTCTTTGCTCTTTTTCGGTCATTTGTAATTTTATAGAGCAATTGCTCTTTTGTGATCTATGGCTCTTATTTAATACAAATGATCGACTAGAGTGCAGGCATAACCTCACTGGAGAGCAGAACAATGAACGATCAATACACATGGCTTCATATTGGCTTAGGTTCTTTTCACCGCGCCCATCAGGCGTGGTATCTGCATCGTCTGATCGCTTCCGGCGATACGCGCTGGCACATTGCCGCCGGCAATATTCGCAATGACGCCGAGCACGTTGTGCAGGCGCTGGCGGCGCAAAACGGTCGTTATGTGCTGGAAACGGTCAGCCCGGAGGGCGAACGTGAGTACGAAGAGATCACGTCGATTCAGAAACTGCTGCCGTGGCAGGCGGATTTGCAGCCGCTGATTGCCGAAGGCGCCAGAGCGCAGACCAAAGTGATTGCTTTTACCGTGACGGAAGGGGGCTACTACCTGAACACCAGCCACAAGCTGGAAGTGAATAACCCCGATCTGGCGAGCGATCTCAACGGCGGCTGTAAAACGATTTACGGCGTCATTACCCGTATTCTGGAAGCGCGTATGGCCAATAACGCAGGGCCGCTGACGCTGCTCAACTGCGACAACGTGCGTCACAACGGTGAACGGTTCCACGATGGTCTGGTTGAGTTTTTACAACTGACCGGCAAACAGGCGGTGATTGACTGGCTTAGCGCCAATGCGACCTGCCCGAATACGATGGTGGACCGCATCACGCCGCGTCCGGCAGCCGATCTTCCGGCGCGTATCAAAGCGCAGACGGGCATTGATGATAAAGCGCCGGTAATGGGCGAAACCTTTATCCAGTGGGTGGTTGAAGATCGTTTCCGCGATGTGCGCCCTGCGCTGGAAAATGTCGGTGTGGAGCTGGTGACGTCTGTTATCCCGTATGAAGAGGCAAAAATCCGCATCCTCAACTCATCACATAGCTGCATTGCGTGGGCGGGTACGTTAATCGGCCAGCAGTATATTCATGAAAGCACCCTGACGGACTTTATCTACCAGATTGCCGACCGCTACGTGACGGAAGACGTGATCCCTTGTCTGGGAGATAACGGCATCGATCTCCCGACCTATCGTGATGTGGTGCTTAAGCGTTTTACCAACCCGCATATTCAGGATACCAACCAGCGCGTTGCCGCCGACGGATTCTCGAAAATCCCGGCGATGATTGCGCCGACGCTGCGCGAGTGCTATCAGCGCGGTGCACGGCCGAACGCTACCGCTATGCTGCCCGCACTGTTTTACGTCTTTATGGAGCAGTGGCACAAGGGCACGCTGCCTTATGAGTACCAGGACGGCATTCTGGATGCGCCAGCGGTACATGCCATGTTTGAATCCGCCGATCCGATCGCGGCGTATGCCAGTGATAAAGCGCTGTTTGGCGACCTGACGGAACGTGATGATTTCGCCGCGCTGCTGCGCGAGAAAATCGCCGCTGTTCACACGCTGATTAACTGAGAGGTGGCTATGTATCTGGGTATCGATCTCGGCACATCTGAAGTGAAGGCGCTGGTCATTGATGAAAATAATGACATTGTCGCCACCCATAGCGCGCCGCTGACGATTCAGCGGCCCCATCAACACTGGTCAGAGCAATCACCGGAAGCCTGGTGGGACGCGACGGAGTATCTGATGTCCACCCTGCGGGAGAAATGTGGTCATCACTGGCAGGCGATTAAGGCGATCGGTCTTTCCGGTCAGATGCATGGCGCGGTACTGCTTGATGCCGCCGGGAATACGATCCGCCCGGCGATTCTGTGGAATGACACCCGTAGCGCCCAGGAGTGTGCGGAGCTGGAAGAAATCGCCCCAGAGCTGCATCAGGTTGCCGGTAACCTGGCGATGCCGGGGTTTACCGCACCGAAATTGCTGTGGGTGTGTCGCCATGAACCGCAGAATTTTGCCCGCATCGAAACGGTGCTGCTGCCGAAGGATTATCTGCGTTTCAAAATGACGGGTAAAAAAGTCTCCGACATGTCCGATTCGGCAGGGACGCTGTGGCTTGATGTCGAGAAGCGCGACTGGTCGGATGCGCTGTTGGAGAAATGCGGGCTGACGCGGGCCAATATGCCGGTGCTGGTGGAAGGCTGCGATATTTCTGCCACGCTCGATCCCGTCGTCGCACAACGCTGGGGGTTAAACCCTTCGGTGGTGGTCGCCGGGGGCGGCGGAGACAACGCGGTCAGCGCTATTGGCGTTGGCGCGGTATCGCCCGGCGATGCGTTTATTTCACTGGGGACGTCCGGCGTGCTGTTTGTGGTGACGGACGCGTACCGTCCCGCGCCGCAATCCGCAGTACATGCTTTTTGCCACGTCCTGCCGAATTTGTGGCACCAGATGAGCGTAATGCTCAGCGCCGCCAGCTGTCTGCAATGGTTCTGCCGCCTGGTGGGGACAACGGAAACGGAACTGCTGGAAGAAATCGCGCAGTTAAGCGATGCAGAAAAAGCCAGCGCGCCGATGTTCCTGCCGTACCTTTCCGGCGAACGCACGCCGCATAACGATCCTGACGCCCGGGGCATGTTCTGGGGGCTGACGCACTCCAGCCAGCGCGCGCTGATGGGGTATGCGGTGCTGGAAGGCGTCAGTTTCGGCATCGCTGACGGACTCCGTGTTTTGCAGGAGAGCGGTACAAATATCGAACAATGTTCGCTGGTGGGCGGCGGCGCCCGAAGTCCGTTCTGGGCGCAACTGCTGGCAGATATTCTGGATATGCCCGTGGTGACGCACAAAGGCGGAGAAACCGGCGGCGCGCTGGGCGCGGCGCGACTGGCGTGCCTTGCGGCAGGTAAACCGTTGGCGTCCGTTTGCGAAAAACCGGAAGTCTACAAAACCTGGTATGGCGATCCGGTTCGCCACACGGCGCTGATGCAGCGTTATCAGCAGTTTAACGCACTGTACCGAAACGACCTGAACTATCGAAATCAATAATTTCTATAACAAAAGCCCTCCGGTGAATGTACCGGAGTGGCTCCCTGCACCCTAAAACGAGGTCAATATGTCGTTAACTAACAAACAATGGCTGGGATTACCCTTAAGTCTGGTCTGGGGGTATATTGCCATCGCCGTATTCATGACTGGTGATGGTTTCGAGCTGGCATTTTTGTCGCACTACATCAAAGCGCTGGGCTTTACCCCGGCGGAAGCCTCCTTCGCTTTTACGCTATATGGTCTGGCGGCGGCGCTGTCGGCCTGGGTATCCGGCGTAGTGGCGGAGATCATCACGCCGCAAAAAACCATGATGATCGGCTTTGTGCTGTGGTGCGTATTCCACGTATTGTTCCTCGTTTTTGGGCTGGGTCAGTCCAACTACGCCTTAATTCTGCTGTTTTACGGTATTCGCGGTCTGGCGTATCCGCTGTTCCTTTATGCGTTTATCGTCGCCATTGTGCATAACGTCCGTAGCGACAGCACCAGCGCCGCGCTGGGCTGGTTCTGGGCGGTCTACTCTATTGGGATCGGCGTTTTCGGCAGTTATATCCCGAGTTTTACCATTCCGCATATTGGCGAAATGGGCACCCTGTGGCTGGCGCTGGCGTTCTGCCTGACCGGCGGTATTATCGCGCTGGTTTCGCTGCGAAAAATTGAAACGCCGCGCCATATGCAAAACCTCACCACCCGTGAAAAGTTCAGCGAACTGGGGCGTGCGGTCACGCTGCTTTACACCAACCGTAGCATTATGTTGTCCAGCATCGTGCGTATTATCAATACGTTATCGCTGTTCGGTTTTGCGGTGGTCATGCCGATGATGTTTGTGGATGAACTGGGCTTCACCACCTCTGAATGGCTACAGGTATGGGCGGCGTTCTTCTTCACAACCATCTTCTCCAACGTCTTTTGGGGCGTACTGGCAGAGAAAATGGGCTGGATGAAGGTTGTCCGCTGGTTTGGCTGCATCGGGATGGCGCTCTCCAGCCTCGCGTTTTATTACATTCCGCAGCACTTTGGCCATAACTTCGCGATGGCGCTGGTTCCGGCAATCGCGCTGGGGATCTTCGTTGCCGCGTTTGTGCCGATGGCCGCCGTCTTTCCTGCGCTTGAGCCAAAACACAAAGGGGCCGCGATTTCGGTCTACAACCTGTCGGCTGGGCTTTCCAACTTCCTCGCCCCGGCGATCGCCGTGGTGTTGTTACCGCACTTCAGCACCATTGGCGTCGTGATTGCGTATACGTTGCTCTATATTGTGGCGTTTATTCTGTGTCCGTTCATTCGTGTTGAACAACCCGGATTCACGCGTCAGGAGGCATGTGAAGGCGAAACGGTCGGTATTTCTTAATGATGTCGGGCCCGGCTGCGCTGCCGGGTCTTTTTAAGGCGGCAAATGATGAAGAGTAAAGCGGTAATTTTCGACATGGATGGCGTCATCATTGACTCCGAAGGGCTGTGGCGTCAGGCGCAAAAAGACGCGCTGGCAGGCTGGGGAGTAACGGTTAATGACGAGGAGTGTGAAACGTTAACCAAAGGGAAGCGACTGGATGAGATTGCCCGCGTCTGGTGCGAATACTGCCCGTTGCAGACAGACCCCGGGGTGCTGGAGTCGGCCATTCGCAAACGCATTACCGGACTTATTGCAACGGAAGGCGAAGCGATGGACGGCGTCTACGCGGTATTGCATCATTTTCGCCACGGGGGGTATCGGATTGCGCTGGCTACGTCATCATCCCATCAGGTTATTGAGGCTGTTCTCTCTAAACTTAATCTCCGGGGGCATTTTGACGTCATTTGCAGCGCCGACGATGAACTCTACGGCAAACCGCACCCGGCGGTGTATCTCTCCGCGCTGAAAAAGCTGAGCCTGCCCGCCGCAGAGTGTCTGGTGATTGAAGACAGCCTGAGCGGTTTTCGCGCCGCGCAGGCCGCCGGAATTGATACCATCGTGGTGTCTGACGGCTGCCAGCACCCCTGCTTTAGCGAGGCCATCGGGCGCTACACGTCAATGCCGCAACTCCTGGAGACGCTGGCCCCGCCGGTTAGGGCCGCAGGGTAAATGACCCGTTTGTGAGCGCAGAGGTTCCGGGATGTCGCCGGTCTGATTATCCCTCTCTGCGCTTACTTTCTTTTTTCGTTAGCGCAGTAACGGGCAGTCTGGCGGCAAACGGCAACGCAGCGCGTTGGGAAGTATTTCAATATGAAATTCCTGACCACTGAGCGGCTCGCCATCAAGGTTAAAAGTGATCTCATGCGGAGCCTGAATATCAAACCAGGCGGATGCGCCATCGACAATGTTGGGATTCTCTTCCGGCTGCGTCAATGTGGAAAACAGCGCCGGAAGCAGCTCCTCCCCGGTGAAGATCCGCAGTTGCAGCAGCCCGTCATTAATGAGTGCGCCAGGGCAGAGCTGTTGTCCGCCACCGGCCTGACGACCATTACCAATGCCAATCACCAGCGCATCGCCCTGCCAGTGAAAGTTCTCGCCGCGAATCTCACAGCGATCGGGCTTGAGGGTGTCCATGCGCATCAGCCCATGAATAAAGTAAGAGACGCCGCCCAGCGCGGCCTTGAGTTTTTCCGGCGTTTCGGTGGTGATGCGCGTCCCGAAACCCCCTGTCGCCATATTAATAAAGCAGGTTTTATCGTTGACCTGAGCGATATCGATCGCAACCGCGTTACCGGCAATCGCCAGTTTTAAGGCTTTATCCAGCGCTTCCGGGATGCCGGCGCTGGTGGCGAAGTCATTGGCCGTGCCCAGAGGCAAAATGCCAAGCGCGGGAACGTTGCCGCCCTGACACTGAATCAGCGCGGCGGAAACCTCATTGATGGTGCCGTCGCCGCCGCCCGCAATAACTGTCTCAACGCCAAGCTGTCTGGCTTCATTAACATAACGCTGGGCATCGCCTTTTTCCCAGGTGACCCGGACGTGAATCTCCACGCCCTCATCGCGAAGTAGCCCTATCGCGTCGCGCAGGGGCTGATTATCAGCGCCTTTGCCATTTAAAATCAGTAAGCTGGCGGGAAACGTAGCCATCCTTTGTTTGCCTCTGTCGTTAACCTGTTGAAAGTGTATAGCAGAAAAGGCGCGGAAAGGTCAGAACAGGCTGAAAATGAATCAGGAGCGTAAAGGAAAGGATAAAGACTCAGCCAAAAAAGCCCCGGTTTCCGGGGCTTTTTTGGCTATTCGAGGATGAGTTGCTCGGGAGCGCAGTTATACAGTTTTGCTAATCTTTCGATGTTATCTTTACGTGGGCGTTCTGACTTCTCAAACTCTGAGACAGTCGCCTGTTTGATGCCCAGGGCTTCCGCAACCTGTTTTTGCGTCATCCCTCTGTAAATGCGCCATGCCGCTTGCATGGTGCAATTTCGCTCAGAAAGAATGCTGATCACTTCGTTGGGGTAACGAACATTATCAGATGCGCCTGATTCGTCTTGTACAGTGTCATACAGTTCATCAAGATCTCTGTCGCTAACTAACTTTTCGAAGAGGTCAATTGGCACAACAGCAGAGACTCTGCGGCCTCGACTGTCTGTAATAAATTGGATAGCGGCCATAAGATTACCTTTTTTACATTTACATGCTAATAGTTGTTGTCGGTTAATTAACAAATTGTTTACAGATGGAAACGGGCGGGTTTCCCCGCCGTCTGTCAGTAGGTTGATGAGCTACGGCGTAATATGCGCTGAATTTCAACGATCAGCGGTTCTCCGTTTACAAATACGAAGAGAACTCGATAGCTTTTCACCCTTAATCTGTACTGCCCGTCTTGATCCGTGAGTTTTTTGATATCCAGAGAGCTAATGTCTGGGTATAACTGCATGGCGTTTACTTTCTCACGTACAGCTTTTTGATCATCAGCAGGTAGCTTTCGCAGATCCTTAACGGCTCTACCCGTCCAGAGTATCTGGGTCATAAAACATCCCCTGTAAAACAAATTGTTAAAGAGCACACCCTACATGGCAGGCCTTAAATATAGGGTTTTAACCCTATATTGTCAAATTATACCTCTATTTTTATAGGGGAACGGCGCTGAGTGAACAAGGCGTGTGTGCCAAAAACACATGGATGTGAAACGAGAATGGAACAACTAAGATGTGGATACTGGAGGGAATGGCTCTTTTCCAGTGTGCAACGATGAGATAAAAAATAAGCCTGCGTAAGGGAGATTACGCAGGCTAAGGAGGTGGTTCCTGGTACAGCTAGCATTTATGGGTTATGTTTTTCAGCGCCTCGGATAATACCCGTAATGAACGAGGCGGTATGTGATCGATTTCTAAGAATCTTCCCATAATGAAAAAATAACGTGGATTAACTACTTAGCGTGTGGATTCCGCGTGGATTCGCCGGAAAAATTACGCATTAACAACGCATAATTCAGATCCATATCCTGCGGCACCGGCATCCAGACGGTGTAGCCATCGCCAGGCGCCACCGGCATTGCTTCACCTTTGGCGTTTTCCATATGCTCCAGAGTGAAGTTGACGTTCCCCTGCGGCGTCATCAGCTCCAGGCTGTCGCCGATGGAGAATTTGTTCTTCACGGCAACGGCAGCAAGGGCGCCTTTACGCTCGCCGGTGAACTCACCCACGAACTGCTGACGTTCAGAAACAGAGTAACCGTACTCGTAATTCTGGTAGTCATCATGCGTGTGGCGGCGCAGAAAGCCTTCGGTGTAACCGCGATGCGCCAGGCCTTCCAGCGTTTCCAGCAGTTGCGGATCAAACGGCTTGCCCGCAGCGGCATCGTCGATCGCTTTGCGATAAACCTGAGCGGTACGCGCACAGTAGTAGAAGGATTTGGTACGGCCTTCGATTTTCAGTGAGTGCACGCCCATTTTGGTCAGGCGCTCAACGTGAGCAATGGCGCGCAGATCTTTCGAGTTCATGATGTAGGTGCCGTGTTCATCTTCGAACGCGGTCATGTATTCGCCCGGACGCTGAGCTTCTTCGATCATAAACACTTTGTCGGTCGGTGCGCCGATACCCAGCGTCGGCTCGACGTTCTGTACCGGAATCGGTTCGTATTTATGGACGATGTTGCCCACGACGTCTTCTTTCCCTTCCTGCACGTTATATTCCCAACGGCAGGCGTTGGTGCAGGTTCCCTGGTTCGGATCGCGTTTGTTGATGTAGCCAGAGAGCAGGCAACGACCGGAGTAGGCCATGCACAGCGCGCCGTGTACGAAGATTTCGATCTCCATTTCCGGCACCTGTTGACGAATCTCTTCAATCTCTTCCAGCGACAGTTCGCGGGAAAGAATAACGCGGGTCAGCCCCATCTGGTTCCAGAACTTCACCGTTGCCCAGTTTACGGTGTTGGCCTGCACCGAAAGGTGAATCGGCATCTCCGGGAAGTTTTCACGTACCAGCATGATAAGCCCAGGATCGGACATGATCAGCGCATCCGGCCCCATTTCCACAACCGGTTTAAGATCGCGAATAAAGGTTTTCAGTTTCGCGTTATGCGGCGCAATGTTCACGACCACATAGAATTTTTTGCCAAGCGCGTGGGCTTCGTTAATGCCGAGCTGCAAATTCTCGTGGTTAAATTCGTTGTTGCGCACGCGCAGGGAGTAACGCGGCTGGCCCGCATACACGGCATCTGCGCCATAAGCGAAAGCGTAACGCATATTTTTCAGCGTTCCCGCCGGGGAAAGGAGTTCCGGTTTAAACATAATTTTCTCGTTCTGATGACAGGTCAGATCCGCTTCACTGAATGAGGCGGTTAGGGGAGTGCCCCTACGTTAAGGGCGGGCATTGTAGCGCTGTGGGGGAGGCAGGTAAAGAAAAACGCCGGATGGCGGCGTAGCGCCTTCTCTGGCCGACAACGCTCTTATTTGTCGGCCGGATCAGCGGAGCGTCATCCGGCTATTGCAGGCGTGACTTATGCAATCCGGCAGGTATCCGCTTCCCAGCGATACCCGACGCCGTATACCGCACGGATGAACGACTGTTCGGCGTCCAGCGATTCCAGCTTGCGGCGCAGGTTTTTGATGTGGCTGTCAATGGTGCGGTCCGTCACCACGCGATAATCATCGTAGAGATGATTAAGCAGCTGCTCGCGGGAGAAGACTTTCCCCGGCTCGTGAGACAGCGTTTTCAACAGGCGAAACTCTGCGGGGGTCAGGTCGAGCATCTTGCCGCGCCAGGATGCCTGAAAACGGCCTTCATCAACAATCAGCGGGCTTTGCGCGTCCAGCTGTTGCAGCTCACGCTGCGGCTTGCAGCGGCGCAAAATCGTTTTCACGCGGGCGACCACCTCACGGGGGCTGTAAGGTTTGCAGATGTAATCATCGGCGCCAATCTCCAGCCCAAGCAGTCGGTCGATCTCTTCAATCTTTGCCGTGACCATCACGATGGGCACGTCAGAAAAACGGCGAATTTCCCGGCACAGCGTCAGGCCGTCCGTACCTGGCAGCATTAAGTCCAGCAGGATCAGGTCTGGCGGCGTTTGATGCACATACTGCAATACCTGATCGCCATGACTGATTAGCGTGGGGGCATAGCTTGCGGCGCGCAGATAGTCGATCAGCAGTTGTCCCAGCTTGGGTTCATCTTCCACGATTAAAATACGCGGCGTGTTTTCATCAATGGGTAACTCAGTCATACATCTCTCTGTAAATCGCGTTCCAGCGGTAACTCTACTGTAATGCTAAGCCCGCCAAAAGGCGAATGGGACGCCCGGATACGACCATTATGCGCTTGTACGATATTGTCGCAAATCGCCAGTCCCAGACCGGACCCGCCGCTGGCGCGGTTGCGGGAGCCTTCTGTGCGGTAGAAACGTTCAAACAGCTTTTGTAACTGCTCATCGCGAACGCCGGGCGCGGAATCGGCGAACGTTAACAGCAGCATGTTGTCGCGCTGCTCGGCGGAAATGTGCAGGCTGCCGCCGCTGTCGGTGTAGCGCAGACTATTTTCCAGCAGATTATTGAATAACTGCATCAGACGATCCGGATCGCCGAATACCATTACGCTGTCAGGAAGGGAAAAGTGTAACGTCAGCCCACGGCTGGCGAAGCGCTCGCGAAACGCGCCGCCTGCCACCTCCAGCAGGGGAATCAGGTCCACCGATGTTTTCTGGTACGCCAGCGCGCCTTCATCGGACATAGAAAGCTGATGCAGATCGTCAACCAGCTTGGTGAGCGTGCCGACTTCAGCCTGGAGCGAGGCCACCGATTCGGGCGTAAACTGGCGGACTCCGTCCTGGATAGCCTCCAGCTCACCGCGCAATACCGCCAGCGGCGTGCGCAGTTCGTGGGAGATATCCGCCATAAAATCGCGGCGCATTTGCTGATTTTTTTCCAGCGTGCTGGCGAGCTGGTTAAAATCCTGCGCCAGTTTACCCAGTTCATCCGCGCTGGTCGGCGTTACGCGCGTCGTGAAGTCGCCTGCGGCCAGTTTGTGCGTGCCTTCCACCAGCCGCTTAACGGGCGCCAGCAACCCGCGCGCCAGCGGAAACGTCGCCAGCGCCGCCAGCAGAGTCGACAACGCCACGATCAGCCAGCTGGTACGGCGCTGTTGCTTATCAAAATTAATATCGGTATTGCGCGTCAGTCGCTCAACGGGAGAGGCAATCACCGCGCCAACCTCCACACCGTTTACGTGAATAGCCCGGCGGGTGCCGTCACGCGGGACTGGCGCTCGCGGGCCGACCAGCACATTGGCGTGTTGATCGACGACCCAAAATTGGGTTCGCCAGCCATGCGGCGGCATCCCGGGGCCGGGTTTGTTATCGTCGTTGTCATGCTCAAAAGAGCGCAGGATCTGGAAAACGAAGCGATCGTTATTGCGTAAAAAACGCCAGTTGCCGTGCAGCGAGTACTGCTCGCCCAGCGCGTCGCCGAGCATCTGCAACCGCTGTTCGTTGCCATGTTTGATGTAGTCGATAAACCCACGCTCAAAGCTGATGCGTACGGCCCAGTGCATGCTGATCAGCAAGACAATGCAGGTGGCGAAAATCGCCAGAAACAATTTGCCGGTAATACCGGGCCGCCAGAACTTCATTGCGTGCTCCTTTTGCGTCGTGAAATGACGGCGTTTTTATGCGTGTCGTTCGGCACCCGGGAGAAGATGAGTGCGGGCAGCGCGATAATCAGGGCCATGCACAGCCAGGTATACATAAACACCGTGTGGCTCGCGCCGCTGTCGGCCGCGATATGTTGTTGACCAAACATGCCCAGCAGCAGCCCGGCGATGGTCACGCCAATACTCATCGACAGCTGCATGATCATGGACAGCAAGCTGTTGCCGCTGCTGGCGAGTTCATCGGGCAGATCTTTGAGCGTTAAGGTGTTCATGGATGAAAAACGGGTGGAGTTGACCATGCCTTGCAGGAACAGCACAAAGGGCAGGGCGTAATACCAGCCAAGCATCGCAACGCTCATAAACAGCAGGCTGACCAGCGACAGGCCGAGGGTGGTGGCGACCAGTACGCGACGATAGCCAAAGCGGTTTACCACCTGTACGACGATACGTTTCATTCCCATGCTGCCGAGTACCATCGGGATCATCATCAACCCGGCATGAAACGGCGAGAACCCCAGACCAATCTGCAAAAAGACCGGCGTCATGAAGGGCAGCATGCCGCTCCCGACGCGCCCGGCGAAGCTACCAGACAGGCCCAGCGAGAAGGTGTGGGTGCGAAACAGCGCCAGACTAAACAGCGCGCGCGGATTGTTTTTGGCGTGTTTCAGGTAGAGCGCAATCGCCAGGATGCCGCACAACACCAGTGCGCCCAGTGAGAGAGGCGAGAGCCCCGTGCCTTTGCTGCCGTCCAGCGCCATCGTCAGTACCGCCATGCCGACGGCCAGCAGGAGGAACCCTGAAAGATCGAAGCGCCGGGTTTGCATGGTGTAGTTCGGCATCAGCATGAGCGTCGCAATCGCCCCGACAATGCCGACCGGAATGTTAATCAGGAAAATCCAGTGCCAGGAGGCGTACTCGACCAGAATGCCGCCCAGCGCCGGGCCGAGCAGCGGCCCGACCTGACCGGGCAGCGTGACGAACGTCATTGCCGCCATATATTGTTCGCGCGGAACGATCTTCATGACCGTCAGTCTGCCGACTGGCACCATCATGGCGCCGCCCACGCCCTGTAAAACGCGCGCCAGCACCAGTTCATTCAGCGTGCTGGACCAGGCGCAAAATAGCGATCCCAACGTAAACAGCACAATGGCGGTAAAGAAGATATTACGCACGCCGACTTTATCTGCCAGCCAGCCGCTGGCAGGCAGCATTACCGCCACGGTCAGTACATAGGAAACCACGACCATGTGCATATGTAGCGGGCTTTCCCCCAGACTGAGCGCCATAGAGGGAAGCGCGGTGTTGACGATTGTGGTATCCAGCGATTGCATAAAAAAGCCGAATGCCACAATCCAGAGTTGCCAGCGTGTGCTGTCAGGAAGTTCTGTCATGGCTCTGTTATGGATTCCGGTTTGCTATTATTACGTGAAAAACGCAGCCGCAGACGGTCGAAAAAGAGATAGACCACCGGGGTGGTATAGAGCGTCAGCAGCTGGCTCATCACCAGTCCGCCCACGATCGTAATCCCTAATGGTTGACGTAACTCTGAACCATCGCCCCCGGAGATAACCAGCGGCAGCGCGCCAAACAGCGCCGCCAGCGTGGTCATCATGATTGGGCGAAAACGCAGCAGGCAGGCCTGGAAAATCGCCTGTTCCGGCGTCAGGTTGCCATTTCTCTGCGCCTCAAGCGCAAAATCGACCATCATGATGGCGTTTTTCTTCACAATGCCAATTAATAGCATGATCCCGATGAGCGCGATTAGGCTGAACGGGGCATTGAACAGCTCCAGCGCCAGTAGCGCCCCCACGCCTGCGGAGGGGAGGGTAGAGAGGATGGTCAGCGGATGAACATAACTTTCATACAATATCCCCAACACAATATAGACCGTCGCGATCGCCGCCAGGATCAGAATCACCTGCGAATTCATCGTCTCCTGGAAAACCTGTGCCGTTCCGGCGAAACTGCCGCGCACCGTTGACGGTACGCCAAGCTGTGTCATCGCCCGGTTGATGGCTTCCGTCGCTTCGGACAGCGACGTGCCCGTAGGCAGGTTAAACGCGATAGTCGAGGCGGCGGACAACCCCTGGTGATTCACTGACAGCGGTGCATTGGCGGGCTGCCATTTTGCAAAATAAGAGAGCGGAATCGCCTTCCCGTCGCTGTTAATGACGAACATCTTCTCCAGCGCGCTGATGTCCTGGGTATAGCGTGAGTCAACCTCCATCACAACCTTATACTGGTTCATCGGCTGATAGATGGTGGAAATTTGCCGTTGACCGAAGGCATTATTCAGCAGACTGTTGGCGGCCTGCACGTCGATCCCCAGCCGGGACATGGTTTCGCGGTCGTAAATCAGGTTCATCTCCGCGCCGTTATCTTGCTGATCGGAGTTAACGTCCGCCAGTTGGGGGAGCGCCGCCAGCGCTTTACGGATTTTCGGCTCCCATTCCCGCAGCGCGCTTAAATCATCAGACAGCAGGGCGTACTGGTAGCTGGCGTTAGCCTGCCGCCCGCCGACGCGGATATCCTGCACCGCCATCAGAAACAGGTTTGCGCCCGGCTCTTTTGCCAGCGCGACCCGCAGCCGGTCGATAACCTGCTGCGCCGTTTCATGGCGCTCGCCGCGTGATTTCAGCGTAATAAACATCATCCCGCTGTTGACCCGCGAACCGCCGGTGAACCCGGTCACGTTGTCGACCGCCGGATCGTCGCGAATGATCTTCATAAAGTCCTGAAGTTTGCCGCGCATCGCCTGAAACGAAATACTCTGGTCAGCCTGAATGCCGCCCATCAGTACGCCCGTATCCTGTTCGGGGAAGAAGGTTTTGGGGATGGAAATATAGAGCCAGATATTCAGCGCAATGGTGCCCAACAAGACGACGCCCACCAGCCGCGTATGGTTTAGCACCCATTTCAGCGATGTGCCGTACCCTTGTTGCAGGCCAGTCAGCAGACGGCCAAAGCCGCGGCTTCGCGTCTGCTCGCGAGGCTTGCTGGACTTCAGCATCCAGCCGCACATCATGGGGGTTAGCGTGAGCGAGACGAGCAGCGAGATGCCGATCGCCACCGAAAGGGTGACGGCAAACTCGCGTAATAATCTTCCGGGCAATCCCCCCATCAGCAAGAGCGGCAGGAATACCGCCACCAGGGAGAGGCTCATGGAGAGCACCGTAAAGCCAACTTCACGCGTTCCCTGAAGCGCCGCCTGCAAGGGCTTCATGCCGGCTTCAAGATGGCGGGAGATATTTTCCAGCACCACAATGGCGTCATCGACGACAAAACCGGTGGCGATAGTCAGCGCCATCAGCGACAGGTTGTTCAGGCTAAAACCGCACAGGTACATTGCGGCGAAGGTGCCAATCAGCGACACGGGAACCGCAACGGCAGGAATCAACGTTGCGCGCCCGGAGCGCAGGAATAAAAAGACCACCAGAATGACCAGCGCGACGGAAATAACCAGCGTCTGCTCCACTTCCTCCAGCGAGGCGCGAATCGTCGGGGAACGATCCTGAGCGATTTGCAGGTCAATTGAGGCGGGAATCAGCGTTTGTAATTCCGGGAGCTTCTCGCGAATGCTGTCTACCGTCTGGATGATATTGGCTTCCGGCAGCTTGCGAATCATCAGCAAAATCGCCGGTTTGGCGTTGGTCATCCCGGCGTTACGCACATCCTGTACCGAGTCAGTTACCGTGGCGACATCGCCCAGACGCACGGCGGCGCCGTTGTTGTAGTGGATAATCAACGGCTGGTATTCCGTCGCCGTTTTCAGTTCATCATTTGTCTGAACCTGCCAGCGATGAGTCTTGTCGTCGATCGCGCCCTGTGGCTTACGCACGTTGGCATTGCTGATGGCGCTGCGCACGTCATCCAGCGATACGCCCTGATTAAACAACGCCTGCGGGTTAAGCCCCACGCGCACGGCGGGCAGCGAACTGCCGCCGACATCCACATCGCCGACGCCGTCAATTTGCGCGATTGTCTGCGCCAGCTGCGTTGAGGCGAAGTCATACAACTCTCCCTGCGACCAGGTGTCCGATGTGAGCGTCAGAATCATAATCGGCGCGTCGGACGGGTTGGCTTTACGGTAGGTCGGGCGGCTGGGCATCCCGCTGGGCAGCAGACTCTGTGCGGCATTAATTGCCGCCTGCACGTCACGCGCCGCGCCGTTGATATCGCGGTCAAAGTTAAACTGAAGAATAATTCGCGTGCTGCCCAGCGAGCTGCTGGAGGTCATCTCACTGACTCCCGCGATGCGTCCGAGCGAACGCTCCAGCGGCGTGGCGACCGACGACGCCATGGTTTCCGGCGAAGCGCCCGGAAGCGATGCGCTCACCATAATGACCGGAAAATCCACCTGCGGCAGCGGGGCGACCGGCAATAACCGGAAACCCAGCACGCCGCAGAGCGTAATGGCGATGGAGATTAAAATGGTCGCCACCGGGCGGTAAATGAAAAGGGCGAAAAATTTCATTTACGCCTCCTCTTCCTGGCGGGGGAAGCGGCTTTTCACATACAGCGACAGGCGGTCGAACAGCAGATAGATGACGGGCGTGGTGAACAGGGTTAAGACCTGGCTGACCAGCAGGCCGCCTACCATGCCAATCCCTAACGGGCGGCGTAATTCCGCGCCTGTGCCGGTACTTAACATCAATGGCAGTGCGCCTAACAGTGCCGCCAGCGTGGTCATCAGAATCGGGCGAAAACGCAGCAGACAGGCCTGGAAAATCGCATCACGCGGCGCCATTCCCTGCTCGCGCTCGGCGGCCAGGGCGAAGTCGATCATCATGATGGCGTTCTTCTTCACAATACCGATCAACAAAATGATCCCGATGATGGCAATCACGTCCAGTTCACTACCGGCAATCATGAGCGCCAGCAGCGCCCCGACGCCTGCCGTCGGCAGGGTGGAGAGGATCGTGATTGGATGGATAAAGCTTTCGTACAGCACGCCAAGCACGATATACATCGCCACCACTGCCGCCACGATCAGCCAGACGGTGCTGCCGAGCGCGGCCTGGAAGGCCAGCGTGCTGCCCTGGAACTGGGTGGTGATATCGACTGGCAGGTTGACCGTTTTCTCCGTGTCCAGAATGGCCTGTACCGCATCGCCGAGCGAATAATTATCCGGCACGTTAAACGAGAAGGTCGTTACCGGGAATTGATCCAGGTGATTAATGGAAAGCGGCGCGAAACGTTGCTCGATTTTGGCGATGGCGCTAAGCGGCACAATCCCGCCGTCGCTGCTGGTCAGACGGATGGTGTCCATTGCCGCCAGCCCTGGCGTGGTGTCGGTGTTATGTTCCAGCACGACGCGATATTGATTCGCCTGGGTGTAGATGGTCGAAATCAGGCGCTGGCCAAAGGCGTTATACAGGGCGTTATCGACATCCGCCATGCTGATGCCAAGACGGCTGGCGCTGTCGCGGTCAACGTTCACATACGCCACCAGACCTTTGTCCTGCCAGTCGCTGCTGACGTCAGAAAGCTGCGGAAGCTGCTGGAGTTTTTCCATCAGCTGCGGCACCCAGGTGCTGAGCGCGTCCAGTGAGGTGGCCTGTAGCGTAAACTGGTACTGCGTGCGGCTCACCTGAGTATCAATGGTGAGATCCTGCGTTGGCTGGAGGTAGAGATCGACGCCGGGTACTTTCGCCACGGCGTGTTGCAGGCGGGCGATGACTTTCTGTACCCGATCGTCACGTTCATTCAGCGGCTTAAGGTTAATTTGCAGACGCGCGCTGTTCAGCGCCGGGTTGGTACCATCAACGCCGACAAAGGCGGTCAGGCTTTCTACCGCCGGGTCTTTTAAAATCACATCAGACACCTGGCGCTGGCGCTGGGCCATACTGGCGAACGAGCTGGATTGTGGAGCCTGCAATGTGCCCTGAATAATGCCGTTATCCTGCACCGGGAAGAACCCTTTCGGGATAAAGACCCACAGCATGATGCTGAGAAGCAGGGTGCCGAGCGCCACGCTCAGCGTCAGCCACGGATGGTTGAGCACTTTTGCCAGCCACTGACCGTATTTCTCAATGACGCGATCAAACATTTTTTCCGCCGCGCGGGAGAAGCGGTTTTGCTTGCGCAGCGACGCCTGGCTGAGCATCCGGGCGCACATCATGGGCGTCAAGGTCAGCGACACGACGGCGGAGATCAGGATCGCTACCGCCAGCGTGACCGCAAATTCGCGGAACAAACGCCCGACGATATCGCCCATGAATAACAGCGGGATCAGTACCGCAATCAGCGAGAAGGTTAATGAAATAATGGTAAAG
This sequence comes from Citrobacter sp. CK198, assembly GCF_030333295.1. Taxonomy (NCBI): domain Bacteria; kingdom Pseudomonadati; phylum Pseudomonadota; class Gammaproteobacteria; order Enterobacterales; family Enterobacteriaceae; genus Citrobacter; species Citrobacter sp. CK198. The sequence continues at coordinate 494,843 of NZ_JAOWGE010000034.1, forward strand.
CCGATTTCGCCAGCGCCTTTGAGCGCCGCCGCCAGCGGTTTTTCCCCTTTCTCGATGTAACGCGAAATGTTCTCAATCACCACAATCGCGTCGTCCACGACGAAGCCGGTGGCGATGGTCAGCGCCATTAGCGTCAGATTATTGATCGAAAAATCGAGAAAGACCATTACCGCAAAAGTGCCGATCAGCGATAACGGCACGGCGACGCCCGGAATGATTGTGGCGGGGACATTACGCAGGAACAGGTAGATGATCATCACCACCAGCGCAATCGCCAGCATCAGTTCGAACTGGGTGTCGGTAACGGAAGCGCGAATGTTGGTGGTGCGATCCGACAGCACGGTGACATTGACCGATTTTGGCAGGCTTTCCGTAAGCTGCGGCAGCATCTGACGAATGCTGTCCGCCGTGGAGATAATGTTGGCGCCGGGCTGGCGCTGCACATTCATCACAATGGCCTGTTCTTTATTGGCCCACGCGCCGAGCCAGCTGTTTTCCGCGCCTTGTTCGACCGTTGCCACATCGCCCAGACGTACCGGCGCGCCGTTCTGCCAGGCGATGATTAACTGGCGATACTCATCGACAGACTGCATCTGATCGTTAGCAGAGAGCGTGACCGCGCGAGTTGGGCCATCAAGACTCCCTTTCGCCGAGTTGACGTTGGCGCTGGTGATGGCGGCGCGAACCGTCTCGCTGGTAAGCCCCAGCGCGGCAATCGCCTGCGCATTCAGCTTCACACGCACGGCCGGGCGTTGGCCGCCGGACAGCGTGACCAGCCCTACGCCGGATACCTGGGAAATTTTCTGCGCCACCCGGGTTTCCACCATGTCTTCCACCTGCGTCATGGGCATGGCGGTTGAGGTGACGGCCAGCGTCATGATCGGTGGATCTGCCGGGTTAACTTTGCTGTATACCGGCGGGTTAGGCAGATCGCTCGGCAGCAGGTTTGTGGCCGCGTTAATGGCGGCCTGTACTTCCTGCTCGGCGACATCCAGCGGCAGAGTCAGCTGGAACTGCAACGTTACAACCGATGCGCCGCCGGAACTTTGCGACGACATCTGTTTCAGGCCGGACATTTGCCCGAACTGGCGTTCAAGCGGCGCGGTGACGGCGGAGGTCATCACATCCGGGCTGGCGCCGGGGTAGAGCGTTACCACCTGAATGGTGGGGTAGTCCACCTCCGGCAATGCGGCGACGGGCAGGAAGCGGTAACCGATAATCCCGGCGAGTAAAATCGCCACCATCAGCAGCGTGGTTGCGACAGGGCGCATAATAAACAGGCGCGACGGGCCGCCTGTGCTGCTCGGAGGTAACACCTGCATCAGGAGCGTACTCCTTTCTTACCGTATTCCCGATTCGTGGCTTTATCTTCTTTCGCCGCAGGCGCTTGCGCTTCCACCACTTCGACTTTCGCCCCATCCGTCAGACGATCGATCCCGTCCGTCACGACGCGATCGCCTGCCGACAGCCCGGCGCTGATTACCACGTTCTGACTGTCCTGAATACCCGGTTTAACCAGATGCTTGCTGACTTTGTTCTCATCATTTAGCACCCAGACAAAGTGGCCTTCGTTACCCATTTGCACGGCCGCTGTCGGTATCACCACCGCGTTTTGCTGCGTGTCGACCAGCATGCGGGCGTTAACAAACTGGTTAGGGAACAGCGCGTCATCCTGGTTGTTAAAACGGGCTTTGATTTTGATGGTGCCGGTCGTGGCGTCGATTTGGTTGTCCAGGCTGAGCAGTACGCCGTCGCTTAATTTCTGTGAGTTAGTGCGATCCCAGGCTTCAACGGTCAATGTTTTGCCCGTTTTTTGCGCCTGTACGACGGTGGCGATATCGCTTTCCGGCAAGGTAAAAATCAGATCGATTGGGTGCGTCTGGGTGATAACGACAATGCCTGTGGTATCGCCGCTGGAAATTTGATTACCGACATCCACCTGTTTTAACCCCACGCGACCCTCTACCGGTGCGGTGATGCGGCTCCAGTCAAGCTGCAACTGCGCGCTGGCGACGCTGGCTTCATCGGCCTTAATGGTGCCTTCTGTTTCGCTGACCAGCGCCTGTTGCGCGTCCAGCTCCTGGCGGGAGACAAGGTTGGTTTTCACCAGCTGTTGATAGCGCGCTAAATCGCGACGGGCATTCGCCAGCGTGGCTTTGTCTTTCGCGAGCTGCCCCTGCGCTTGCGCTAAGGCGACTTTAAACTGGCTGGGATCGATTTCCGCCAGCAGATCGCCTGCTTTGACCTGTTGTCCTTCCTGGAAGTGCAGCGCCATCAGTTGACCATCCACGCGGCTGCGTACCGTGACGGTATTGGCGGCAGCGATCGTGCCCAGCCCGGTCAGATAGCGTGGTACGGCTTGTTCCGTTGCGGTGGCCGCCTGAACCGGCGCCAGCGGGCCGGAACGCATGCCGCGACGTCCTGCGCCAGCCTGACGTTGCGCATGTTCGTTAGCGCCCGGCGCATTCCCCTGGGTTTCGCTGCGACTATGCCAGAACTCGTACACGGCAATGGCCGCCACAACGACCACGATTGCTATCACCCAGCGGGATTTTTTACTGCCTTTCATCGTTATAAGTTTCTCATCCTGAAACGTTTCGCGGAATGATACTAGTTTAGTCATCCATAACGGGAGAAAAATGGAGGAATTATGAAACACTGTCTGGATTCGTCTGAATGACGTCGGCCTTTGCGAGGCGTTACGCAACAATTACCCATGAAAAACACGGATATTTACTCTTACGTTAGAGTGGCGGCACGGCAAAAAAAGGAGGTAAGCCACAGCTTTCAGCAGGACGCTGGAACGGGAAAGCCCCTCCCGAGGAAGGGGCTAAAATAAGGAAAGGGTTATGATGAAGTGCGTCATCATACTGGTGATACTCTTAGTGATTAGCTTTCAGACTTACTAAGACACCAGGGGGAGGGGAAACCCTCCCTAACCCTCACTCCTGAAAATAAGCCACAGCAAAAATAATGTCAATCTGCAAGCCGCTCAGCTTGCGAGGCGGTTAACGAAATACGACGTCCGCCCATCGCGCAAGACCGGCGGTGACGGAGCCGAAGTCATCGCCGCCAGCAATCGGAATGCCCGGCAACTGCTCCGCCAGCGCGTTTTTGATCAGCGGTGAGCGCGCGCTGCCGCCGGTCAGGTAGATGACATCCGGTTTTTCCTGCGCATTGTCCAGCGCCAGCTGTACCTGCTCCAGAATACGCGCCAGCGGCTGGCTCAGCGCGGCTTCCAGCCCCTGCTGACTGACAGACGTCGCCAGCTCATCGCTGATAAACGGCAGCGTGGTGAGGATATCGGGCTGCCCGGACAGGGCGATTTTGCTCTCCTCCGCGCTGCGTACCAGACGATAGCTGAGGCGCTGACGCCAGACTTTAAGCAGCAGCGCGACTTTATCCGCATCGCGGGCGTCCCGAACCAGCTCGTTGAGCAGGCGACCGTTGGCGCTGCTGTAGAAATCGCTCTGTGCGGGAACATCATTGATCGCGACAGCGTTCCACCACGGCAGAACCGGCAATGCGATGCCTTTTTCGGTTTCGCCGCCCATGCCCAGCAACGGCATCAGGTGTTTAAACGCCAGCGCGATGTCCAGGTCGTTACCGCCCACGCGACAGCCGCTGTGCCCGAGCAGGCTGGAGGCGCGGTCAGCGCGCTGATGCCACTGCGGCCCCATCAGCAGCAATGAACAGTCGGTCGTCCCGCCGCCAATATCCACCACCAGTACGCGCTTCTCTTCCTGCAACGTGGCTTCATAATCCAGACCCGCCGCAACCGGTTCAAACTGGAAGACGACATCCTGAAAACCGGCGCGTTTTGCCGCGCGCTCCAGAATGCCTTGCGCCTGGCGGTTGGCCTCATCGCCACCCAGCCCCTGAAAGTTAATTGGTCGACCGATCACCGCCTGCGTGATGCTTTCCGGCAACTGCGTTTGCGCCATATGACGGATGTGCAACATCATCGCGCAAACCAGATCCTCAAACAGCGCAACCTGCTGCGGTTTTAGGCCGTTAGCGCCGAGGAAGGATTTTGGCGATTTAACGAAGTAAACCTCTTCCGGGTCGTCAATGTAGTGGCTCAGCGAAGCCAGCCCGAACTGCACGCTACCTGCGCCGACCTCAATATCTTCTTCACGGTTGTAGCGCATTGCGCGCCGCAACAGCGCCTGTGTTTCGTCATCCGTCGCCGGAACCGCGTGATGGCGGTACAGCCACTCGCTGACGGCTTCACGCGTCGGGGCGCAAAGCATTGAGGGCAACAGCGTGCTGTTATTTTCCATTTTTAGCAGCTGCGGTTGCCCGTCGCGCATGACGGCAACGGAACAGTTTGCCGTGCCGTAGTCAAAACCAATAAACACCTTAATAATCCCCATGCCAGTGAAGAAGGGGCGTGACTTTAACGAAATGTTGTAATCCCGACAACTGGAATATGAAAGCAAGGCGCGGCGTTTGAATAGCGTTTATGCTGAAGGAGAATAAAAACAGGAGTCGCAATGTATATCCTAAGCTGGCAGCCGCCTTATGACTGGTCCTGGATGTTGGGTTTTCTCGCCGCGCGTGCGGTGAGCGGCGTCGAAACGGTTGAGCCCGCGCGTTACGTTCGCAGTCTGGCGACGGGAGAACATCGGGGACTGATCGCCGTTGTACCGGAGCACCAGACGCATACGCTGCGCGTAACCCTGAGCGCGGGCTTGTTGCCCGTCGCCGAAGAATGTCTGGCAAAAATTGAACGCCTGTTCGATCTGCGCTGTAACCCCGATCAGATTGCCGACGCGCTCGGCAGTCTGGGGGCTGCGCGACCGGGATTGCGCCTGCCCGGCTCGGTGGATGCCTTCGAACAGGGCGTAAGGGCGATACTCGGGCAACTGGTCAGCGTGGCGATGGCGGCAAAGCTGACGGCGAAAGTCGCCCGTCGTTATGGCTATGTGCTTGCCGACGCGCCGGAGTATGTCTGTTTCCCCACGCCGCAAACGCTGGCGGCGGCGGACCCATTCGCGCTTAAAGCACTGGGGATGCCGCTGAAACGCGCGGAAGCGCTGATCCATCTGGCGCGTGCGACGCTGGATGGAACGTTAGAGACGGTCGCGCCGCCGGATATTGCGCTGGGGGTGAAAAACCTGCAAACCTTTCCTGGGATTGGGCGCTGGACGGCCAACTACTTCGCGCTGCGCGGCTGGCAGGCGAAAGATATCTTTTTGCCGGATGATTATCTGATTAAACAGCGGTTTTCGGGAATGACGCCCGCGCAAATCCGCCGTTATGCGGAGCGCTGGAAACCCTGGCGCTCCTACGCGTTGCTGCATATCTGGTATACGGATGGCTGGCAGCCGTCAGTTGATGGCGAAATAACTGGTGTTCAGTAACAGATCCAGCGGTTGGGCATCGGCAATGACGTCGCCGTAAATCAGATCGATGCCAATACCGGAAAGCGCATCCATGATCAGCGGCATTTGTACCGGGCCGGCAATGGTTCTGACGCCCAGCCGCTGCGCATGGCTCTGAATAATCGATACCAGCATTTCATCCATTAAATTACCGTGAAGGCTGGCGCAGAGTTCGCTATCAAGCAACAGGTAGTCAGCCATGTGGGCGCTTAAGCAATCGAAAAGCGCCAGGTCACGGTTGACCTGGCTGAGAACAATGCGACAGCCCGCCTGACGCAGTGTTTGTATCGCGGGTATGGCCTTATCGGACTCTTGCATCAGGACATGTGCTGGGATAAGCAGATGCAATAAGCGCGGCGGAAGTGGGCTGCGCTCCAGCTGTTCGAGCAGCTCATCAATGAATGTTGCGCGGCTGAGTCCGGCGGCGGAAAGCGGCAGGGCGATGCTCACCCCCTTACTGGCGACGGTGGATGCCGCGTGCTGGAAAAATGTCTGAAACACGCGACGATAGAGCGCGTGGCTGAGTTCGGGATCGGTTAGCCCTGCGCGGAATGCCTGCTCCTCCATGATTTCGCCGTCGCTGGTCCACAGCCGCAGCGAGATCAGCCAAAAACCGCACGTTTCAGGGATGCGCGGCGACGCGACCCCGCGGGCGATCATCAATAGAGGGTTATCTTTGATTATGCGCCATTGTTCATCCTGAGACGTGACTTCCCGCTCGCTGTGCGCCTGTTCCTGCTGCGCTTCGTACACGGTGACACATCCCCGACCGTTGTTTTTAGAGGCATAGCAGGCGATATCCGCCTGGGACATCACGTCTGCCGCCAGACGATTGGCGTTATTGATTAGCGTGATTCCGGCGCTGGCGCCAATGGGGTGTTCGCGGTCTTCCCACGTAAAGCGGTATTCATTAATCGCGTTGACGATCCGCGTAGAAATAAAGCGCGCGCTGTCGATATTGCAATCCGGCAGCAGGAGGCCAAATTCGTCCCCGCCCAGGCGGGCCAGCATATCGCTGGAACGCAGCATACTGAGCATTAAGGCGGCCAGTTCGCGAAGCAGCGCATCGCCTGCGGCATGCCCGGCGCTGTCGTTAACGGCTTTAAAGCGGTCAAGATCAATAAAGACCAGCGCATGATGCTGGCGCGTATCGCGTACCGTAAGCAGGATTTCTTTCAGATGGCTTTCAAAACTGACCCGGTTAGCCAGGTGGGTGAGGGCGTCATGAGAGGCGCTGTAGCTGAGCTGGCGCAGCATTTTCCGCGATTCCGTGACGTCCTGAATGACCAGTACGGAGCCGATATTCCCGCCGTCCAGCGTACTGAGCGGCGTAATGCTGTAATGAATGTCGTAGCGACCGCCGTTGCGACAGTGAAGCACCACATCCTGCTCAATGGCGGAACGCGACATATCCGCGCTATAGATATTTTCCATCAGCGGGCCGTTATCGCCAAAAGTGATGCGCAATACCGTCAGCAGCGGGATGCCGATCGCATGCTCCTGCTGCCAGCCGCTCATCTTTTCGGCGACAGGGTTCATAAAGGTTACGTTCATATCGACGTCAATACAGACAACCGCTTCCCCGATGGAGTCCAGCGTAATGTGCAGGCGTTCTTTTTCCTGATACAGCGCCTCGTTAAGCTGTTTGACTTCGGTCATGTCCATGTTGATGCCAAGCAGACGTTCCACGTCGCCGTCTTTATCCAGCACCCGGTTCGCCAGGGCGCGGATATGCCGGATGCCATCTTTTACGCCAATCCTGAATTCGAGCTTAAAGGGGAGACGCGCCGCCAGAGACTCGCGGATGATCTTTTCCGTCGGTGCGCGGTCTTCCGGCAACAGGCAGTCGTGCCAGAGTTGCCAGGTGGGTTTGATATGCGGCGGAACCTCATACAGCTCAAACATGCGCTTATCCCAACTGATCACGTCAGGCCGCAGTTCCCATTCCCAGATGCCGATACCGCCCGCTTCGTTCGCCAGCGTAATCCGCTCCATCAAGCGCTTGTTTACCCGTTCGGTATGTTTCAGGTCGTTGATATCTTCAATTTGCGCAATGAAATAGAGCGGGGTGTTGTCGCTATGGCGAACCAGTGAAACGGCCAGTAATGCCCAGACCACATCGCCGTCGCGGGTGTAATAGCGTTTCTCCATGGAATAGCTGTTGATATCGCCGCGCACCAGCATATTCAGCTGTTCAAGGTCGTTATGCAGATCCTCAGGCCAGGTGAGCTGTTGAAAGGTGAGGGCGCGCAGTTCATCCTGGCTGTAGCCAAGAAACTGACACAATGCCTTGTTGGCCTGTAGCCATTGGCCTTCGGTGCCCACTAACGCCATGCCGATCGCGGAATATTCCATCGCGTTACGAAAGCGTAATTCGCTTTCCGTGATATTTTTTTGTTCCGCCCGAAACGCGTACATCACCATTGTCATGATGTTGACGGGCAGCAGGATCATTAAAAGCGGCAGCCAGGGAACGTTCATCATGGCGTATGTTTTGGGCGTTGACAGCAGCTCCGGGTCGGATGCCAGCATCAGCGACGTCATCATGACGGTGGCGAGGAAGATCAGAAACGCTTCCATACGCGGCAGACGTATCGCGCTCCACATCAGCAGAACGATAATGCAGGTGAAAGGCCACGGGACGTACAGCATAGAGAGCCAGCTTAGCCCCAGCGTTATTGTCAGCGTAAGCAGCGTTTCAAGCAGTAAACGGGGATCGCGATGGCGAAGCAGGTAGCGCGGTTTAAACAGCAAGCCTAATGGCACCAGCGCCAGCGCGCCGATAGACTCGGACAGAATCCAAATCAAAAATGTTTTTACTGGCGTCCCTTCGGGCATCAGCAGCCAGAGCAGCGCGCCTCCCAGTAACGGTGGAATCACCGCGCTGCCCGTCGCCAGACGGAGCCAGTCATTCAGATTTTGTAAGGGGTTATACCAGGGCAGTAGCTTACGTAACAGGATTGCGCCGACCACCGCTTCAATAATATTGATCGCCGTCCAGCCAAAATTTAGCGAACCGGCAGGAGAAAAAACGAGTGACGCGCTTATGCTGCCGAGGGAACAGACCAGTGCGATCCCCGGCCACATCCGTCCGGCGTGGCGATAAAAACCGACCATCATGATTGACGTCGGGAACCACAGCGGCGCTAGCGGCGTATCGAAACGCGACAGTTCCAGCGAGAAGAGTGTAAAGATAAAGGTGAGCAGACCTAAACTGACGAGACGCAGTAGAGGGTGAGGCAAGGTAACTAAAACATGTTGGGTTTGTTTACTCATTACCACGTTATCCGAATAGCCCTTGCCGTCGCGGAGGGCCCGGACGCGTCAGTTTTCATTCAGGATCATGCTAGTACAAACAATTTACGATTTATACGTCAGCGGCTCATAATTTGACATCTCCGGGGGATTAATTCCGGCATAAACGAATAAATCCGGCAGCTGCTTTAAAAATAATCATTTTAATTTGCGACAAGGAGAGATGGACGGCAATTTAGCGTTCTGTTATCTCGACTGGTATCGTGCCGCTGAAATCCCTATAATTGCCGCGTTTGACGCTTCGGCGTCGCCCTCCCTAACATCCAGGTTAATCAGGTCGCTAAATTTATGACTGTTCAGTCTCATCAGTGCGTCATTATCGGTATTGCTGGCGCATCGGCTTCCGGCAAGAGTCTTATTGCCAGTACCCTTTATCGCGAATTGCGTGAACAAGTGGGTGATGAACATATCGGCGTTATTCCCGAAGACAGCTATTACAAAGATCAAAGCCATCTGTCGATGGAAGAGCGTGTAAAAACCAACTACGACCATCCTAATGCGATGGATCACAGTTTGCTGTTCCAGCATCTGCAAGCGCTCAAGCGCGGTTCGGCGATTGAATTGCCCGTATACAGCTATGTTGAACATACCCGCATGCAGGAAACCGTTCGCGTCGAGCCCAAAAAAGTCATTATTCTTGAAGGGATTTTGCTGCTGACGGACGCGCGTTTGCGTGAAGAGATGAACTTCTCCATTTTTGTCGATACCCCGCTGGACATCTGCCTGATGCGCCGTATTAAGCGCGACGTCAACGAGCGTGGGCGTTCAATGGATTCGGTGATGGCGCAGTACCAGAAAACCGTACGCCCGATGTTCCTGCAATTTATTGAACCTTCCAAGCAATACGCCGATATTATCGTACCGCGCGGCGGTAAGAACCGCATCGCGATTGATATTCTGAAAGCGAAAATCAGTCAGTTCTTTGAATAAGCCCAGCGAATTGTGTACCGTTCAGTGATAACCTGGTTCGCCCTTGACGCGTTGCACGTTAAGGGCCTGATGCACGAAAGGAGAAAGTGCCATGCGTTTGTGTGACCGAGATATTGAAGCCTGGCTGGATGAAGGCCGCTTGTCGATCAACCCGCGTCCTCCTGTTGAGCGTATTAATGGCGCGACGGTGGATGTGCGCCTTGGCAATAAATTTCGTACATTTCGTGGCCACACGGCTGCGTTTATTGATTTAAGCGGCCCGAAGGATGAGGTCAGCGCCGCGCTGGATCGCGTGATGAGCGATGAAATCGTGCTGGATGAAGGCGACGCGTTTTATCTTCATCCGGGCGAGCTGGCGCTGGCCGTGACCTTTGAGTCCGTCACGCTGCCGCCGGATCTCGTGGGGTGGCTGGATGGCCGTTCCTCGCTGGCGCGTCTTGGGCTGATGGTGCACGTTACCGCGCACCGTATCGATCCCGGCTGGTCCGGTTGCATCGTTCTGGAGTTCTACAACTCCGGGAAATTACCGCTGGCCCTGCGCCCGGGAATGCTGATTGGCGCCCTGAGTTTTGAGCCGCTCTCCGGCCCTGCCGCACGCCCTTATAACCGTCGCCAGGATGCGAAATACCGCGATCAGCAAGGCGCTGTTGCCAGCCGGATTGACAAAGACTGAGTCTGCTCCACTGAGGATAGCATGAGACGATTTCTGACGACGCTGATGATTCTCCTGGTCGTGCTGGTGGCCGGTTTCTCGGCGTTGGTGATGCTGGTGAATCCGAATGATTTCCGCGCGTATATGGTGCAGCAGGTCGCTGCGCGTAGCGGATATCAACTGCAACTGGATGGCCCTCTGCGCTGGCACGTATGGCCTCAACTCAGCATCCTCTCTGGACGGATGGCGCTGACGGCGGAAGGCGCCAGCGAACCCCTGGTTCGGGCCGACAATATGCGCCTGGACGTTGCGCTGTGGCCGCTTCTTAGTCATCAGTTGAAGGTTGAACAGGTGATGCTCAAAGGCGCGGTCATCCAGTTGACGCCGCAGACGGAAGCGGCGCGCCGGGAAGACGCGCCTGTTGCGCCAAAAGACAATACGCTGCCGGATGTCCCGGAAGACCGTGGCTGGTCTTTTGATATCAGCAGCTTACGCGTTGCTGACAGCGTGCTGGTGTTCCAGCATGAAGACGACGAGCAAATTACGGTTCGCGATATTCGCCTGCAAATGGAGCAGGATGAACAGCATCGCGGGACGTTTGATTTTTCCGGGCGGGTGAACCGCGATCAGCGCGATCTCTCGCTCTCCTTCAACGGAACGGTCGATGCGTCTGACTATCCGCACAACCTAACGGCCGGTATCGAGCAGCTCAACTGGCAGTTGCAGGGGGCCGATTTACCGAAACAGGGTATTCAGGGCCAGGGGCAATTACAGGCGCAGTGGCAGGAAGGGCAAAAAAGGCTCTCTTTCAGTCAGCTCAGTTTAACCGCCAACGACAGCACCCTGACCGGGCAGGCTCAGGTGACGCTGAGCGATGAGCCGGAATGGGCGATCGATCTGCAATTTGGCAAGCTGAATCTGGATAACCTTCTTCCGCGAAATGACGTGGCAAGCGCATCCAAAAACGTGGCGCAAACGGGGCAGCAGTCGACGCGGCCGCGGCCGGTTATCGCGTCCCGCGTTGATGAACCCGCTTATCAGGGGCTAAAAGGGTTTTCTGCGGCCCTCTCTCTGCGGGCGGATAACGCGCAGTGGCGTGGCATGGCGTTTACCGACGTGTCGGCGAAAATGACGAATCAGGCCGGTTTGCTGAATATCGTCGAGTTGCAGGGGAAACTCGACGGCGGTGAGATTTCTCTGCCCGGTACGCTGGACGCGAGAGCGGCAAATCCGCGCGCCGTGTTCCAGCCGCGCCTTGAGGATGTGGAAATCGGCACGATTCTGAACGCGTTTGACTATCCCATCGCGCTGACCGGTAAAATGTCGCTGGCGGGTGATTTTTCAGGCGCGGATATTGACGCCCAGGCGTTTCGTCACAGCTGGCAAGGGCAGGCGCATGTTGAAATGCGCGACACGCGTATGGAAGGGATGAACTTCCAGCAACTGGTGCAGCAGGCGGTAACGCGTAGCGGTGGCGATGTGCAGCAATCGCAGCAGAATTTTGATAACGCGACCCGTCTGGATCGCTTTGTCACCGACCTGGCGCTGGATAACGGTAAGCTCACGCTGGGCAGCATGGAAGGGCAGTCTGCAATACTGGCGGTTTCCGGTAATGGCGCGTTGAATCTTGTTGAGCAGACCTGCGACACGCAGTTTAACGTGCGTGTGCTGGGCGGCTGGACAGGTGAAAGCAAGCTGATTGATTTCCTGAAAGAGACGCCGGTTCCGCTGCGCGTATACGGTAAGTGGCAGGCGCTGAATTACAATCTCCAGGTTGACCAGATTCTGCGTAAGCATTTGCAGGATGAAGCAAAACGTCGTCTGAGCGACTGGGCGGATCGTAATAAAGAGACTCGCAACGGTAAAGACGTGAAGAAGCTGCTGGATAAGCTGTAAGCGAATCTGAATGCCGGCTGTGAAAACAGACAACATTTGTAGGCCGGATAAGGCGTTTACGCCGCCATCCGGCAACACCCTACGCCTGATGGCGCTGCGCTTATCAGGCCTACAACGACACAACCGTAGGCCGGGTAAGGCGTCAGTCGCCACCCGGCATGCCGTTCAGCCTTACACCTCGTAATCTAACTCGTCATCGCTACGTAACGGAATAATCTGCACTTTCTGTACGCGGTGACTCTCAACCTGCAAGGTTTTCAACAGGTAATCTCCCACCTGAACCTCTTCTCCGGTTTTCGGCACACGTTGCAGGTATTCCATCAACAACCCCGCGATGGTGTGGTACTCGCGTTTCTCATCCAGCGGCAGCGGAACGTACTGCACCAGATCTTCCAGCGGCATATGGCCGTTGGCGGTCCAGGAGCCGTCCGGGTTTTTCTGAATATCGTGACGGGCGTCGATCTCTTCCACTTCGTTCGGCAGATTACCGGCGATGGTTTCCATGACGTCGCTCAGGGTTACGATCCCTTCAACGGAACCAAACTCATCCACGACAAAAGCAAAATGCGTGCGGGCGTTACGGAACTGCTCCAGCGCCGGAAGCAGTGGCAGCGTTTCAGGAAACACCAGCGGTTGACGGATCAACGCCCGCAGATCGAGGGGATCGCCGCGCAGCGATTGCTGTAGCAGGTCGATGACATGCACCACGCCAAGCAACTCTTCCTGTTCGTCCTCTCCGGTCACTACCAGACGCGTATGCTGGTTTTTTTCCAGCAGGGCGCGAATTTCCTCTTCAGGCGCGTCGAGATCGATGTGCTCAATATCATGGCGCGAGGTCATGATACTGCTGACGGTGCGCTGGTTGAGGTTCAGCACCCGTTCAATCATCTGCCGCTCTTGCGGGTTGAAAATCTGGCTGTCGTCATGATCCGCCAGCATGGCGGAGGTGTCAGCATCCAGCTCGGCATCCTCCTTTTTCCCGCTGAGCAAACGCATCACCGCTTCGGTGGTGCGCTGGCGCAACGTATGGTTGGCGGATAAGAAGCGACGACGGTTGAAGATCGCCAGTTGGTTCAGCGCTTCAATCATCACCGAGAAGCCGATCGCGGCGTACAGATAACCTTTCGGAATATGGAAGCCAAACCCTTCCGCCACCAGGCTGAAGCCGATCATTAGCAGGAAGCTGAGGCAGAGAATCACGATGGTCGGGTGGCTGTTCACAAACCGGGTCAGGGATTTACTGGCCAGCAGCATCAGGCTGATGGCGATAATCACCGCCGCCATCATCACCGCAAGGTGTTCAACCATCCCCACGGCGGTAATGACTGAGTCGAGGGAGAAGATGGCGTCCAGCACTACAATTTGCGCCACCACGCCCCAGAATTTCGCCCCTTTGCGTTGGGTGGGGTTATCGCTGTCTTTCCCCTCCAGCCGCTCGTTGAGCTCCATCGTGGCTTTAAAGAGCAGGAAGAAACCGCCAAACAGCATAATCAGATCCCGGGCGCTGAAGCTCAGGTCGCGTATGCTGAAGAGAGGCTTCGTCAGCGTGACCAGCCACGATATGGACGCCAGCAACAGCAGGCGCATGATCATCGCTAACAGCAGCCCGGTAATGCGCGCACGATCGCGCTGCGCAGGCGGCAGTTTTTCAGCGAGGATGGCAATAAAGACCAGGTTATCAATGCCGAGGACTAACTCGATGACGATAAGCGTGACGAGTCCGGCCCAGATTGATGGATCGGCAATCCATTCCATAGTGAGAATAATACCTTTCGTTATATGACAGTTGTCACAATTCGATCATGGATAAAGCTGGCGCAAAATGCAATGACATAACGTCATTTCTCTTTCTTTTATATCAGGCTTTTATGCTGAAAACGTGGCGGAAAAATAACCATAAAGTTTCCATATGGTACGGTTTTTTGAATGTGGATATATTTCGGAAATATCGCAGGTTAGGCGTTAAATATAGAATTTGTCAACATCAATAAAATCCTAAAATTATAATTTCGCCACGCTTAATATTAATCTTAAAAAGGGTGAAGTACAGGCTTGTTACCTTGCCTGCTATTACGTTAACTGCAACAATTCTTGCAGCATTAATGGTGGGCAACAAAAATATCCTGTCGCCGTCAAGCAGGCCATTACTGAGTAACTTTTTTATTTCCTGTGATGTTTCTCTGTCGCGAAGAAGAGGAAATAAAGAGGATTATAAAAACCTAAATTAATCAGTGTATTGGTAGCTAAAAAGCCAAGGGCGGTAGCGTGTCTGATAACCTGGTGACAAGTCTGAATTATTCTGTCAATAGCCTACGGATGAATCCAAATTTTTTAGGACTGATGCCAGTTAAATTTCTTTTCAATTAACTGCAATGTAAATGTGTACAGGCGAAGTCGCTATTTAAATTGCACGGGATAATTACTCTGCCAAAGTGATAAATAATCAATGATGAAATCCAAAATGAAATTGATGCCATTATTGGTGTCGGTAACCTTGATAAGTGGTTGCACAGTACTTCCGGGCAGCAATATGTCTACGATGGGTAAAGACGTGATCAAACAGCAAGACGCTGATTTTGATCTCGACCGTATGGTGAATGTCTATCCGTTGACGCCGCGCCTGGTGGAGCAATTACGACCACGTCCAAATGTGGCGCAGCCCAATATGTCACTGGACCAGGAGATCTCAAGCTACCAGTACCGCGTCGGCCCAGGCGATGTTTTGAATGTGACGGTCTGGGATCACCCGGAACTGACCACGCCTGCCGGGCAGTACCGTAGCTCCAGTGATACCGGCAACTGGGTTCAACCCGATGGCACCATGTTTTATCCCTACATCGGCAAAGTGACTGTGGTGGGCAAAACGCTGGGTGAAATTCGCAGTGATATTACCGGGCGCTTAGCGAAGTACATTGCTGACCCGCAGGTGGACGTTAATATCGCCGCTTTCCGCTCGCAGAAGGCGTATGTCTCCGGGCAGGTGAATAAATCCGGCCAGCAGGCGATCACCAACGTGCCGCTCACCGTTCTTGATGCCATCAACGCCGCAGGCGGTCTGACCGAAAACGCCGACTGGCGCAACGTCGTGCTGACGCACAATGGCCAGGAGCAGCGAATTTCTTTGCAGGCGCTGATGCAAAACGGCGATCTCAGCCAGAACCGGTTGCTCTACCCCGGCGACATCCTGTTTGTACCGCGTAATGACGATCTGAAAGTCTTCGTGATGGGTGAAGTGAAGAAACAGAGCACCCTCAAAATGGACTTCAGCGGTATGACGCTCACCGAAGCATTGGGTACGGCGGAAGGTATCGACCTGACCACCTCCAATGCCAGCGGCATCTTCGTGATTCGACCGCTGAAAGGCGAGGGCGGACGCAATGGCAAGATCGCCAATATTTATCAGCTTGATATGTCTGATGCCACCTCTCTGGTGATGGCGACGGAGTTCCGACTGCAACCTTACGATGTGGTGTACGTCACGACCGCACCGGTTGCGCGCTGGAACCGTCTGATCAATCAGTTGCTGCCGACCATCAGCGGTGTCCGTTATATGACGGATACGGCCAGCGACATTCATAACTGGTAAACGTCATGTTTAACAAAATCTTAGTTGTTTGCGTGGGGAACATTTGCCGTTCCCCGACGGCAGAGCGCTTGCTGAAAAGTTATCACCCGTCGTTAACGGTGGAGTCCGCCGGGTTGGGCGCGCTGGTGGGAAGGGGCGCCGACCGGTCGGCGGTCAGCGTGGCGGCGGCGCATAACCTCTCTCTTGAAGGTCATTGCGCCCGCCAGATCTCCGGGCGTATGTGCCGGGATTATGACCTGATTCTGGTGATGGAAAAACGCCATATCGCCAGACTGTGCGAGATGGCGCCAGAGATGCGCGGGAAAGTGATGTTGTTCGGCCACTGGGACAGCGAGCGTGAAATACCCGACCCGTATCGCAAAAGTCGCGAGGCGTTTGAAGCGGTGTACACATTACTTGAAAGGTCTGCTCGCCAATGGGCGCAGGCATTGAACGCAGAGCAGGTATAACAATGACAGAAAAAGTAAAACAGCTTGCCGCTCCGGTAACGGGCAGTGATGAAATCGATATCGGTCGCCTGGTGGGAACCGTCATTGAAGCGCGCTGGTGGGTGCTTGGCATTACGGCGGTATTTGCGCTGTGCGCGGTGATTTACACGCTATTCGCCACGCCGATTTACAGCGCCGACGCGCTGGTGCAAATCGAGCAAAATACCGGTAACTCGCTGGTGCAGGATATTGGCTCTGCGCTGGCCAATAAACCGCCGGCATCAGAAGCGGAAATTCAACTGATTCAGTCGCGTCTGGTTCTGGGGAAAACCGTTGACGATCTCGACCTGGATATCTCCGTCACCAAAAACACCTTCCCGCTGTTTGGCGCAGGCTGGGAGCGCCTGATGGGGCGGCAGAATGAGACGGTGAAAGTGACAACGTTCACCCGCCCAAAAGAGATGGGCGAGCAGGTTTTCACGCTTAACGTGCTGAGTGACAAAACCTACGAACTGACCAGCGACGGCGGCTTTAGCGCGCGCGGTCAGGCCGGGCAACTACTGAGTAAAGACGGCGTGACGATGATGGTGAGCGCTATCCATGCCCGCCCGGACAGTGAATTTACCGTCACTAAATTCTCCACGCTTGGGATGATCAACAATCTGCAAAACAACCTGACCGTGACGGAAAACGGCAAAGATACCGGCGTATTGAGCCTGGCCTTCACCGGTGAAGACAAGGATCAGATCCGCGATATTCTCAACAGCATCACCCGCAACTATCTCGAACAGAACGTTGAGCGGAAATCTGCGGAAGCGGCGAAAAGCCTGGCGTTCCTGGCGAAACAGTTGCCGGAAGTGCGCAGTCGCCTGGACGTCGCGGAAAACAAACTCAACGCCTTCCGTCAGGATAAAGACTCCGTGGACTTACCGCTGGAGGCCAAGGCGGTGCTGGATTCGATGGTGAATATCGACGCCCAGCTTAACGAACTGACCTTCAAAGAGGCGGAAATCTCCAAGCTGTTTACTAAAGCGCATCCGGCTTACCGCACGCTGCTGGAAAAACGTAAAGCGCTGGAAGACGAAAAAGCCAAACTGAACGGGCGGGTGACGGCAATGCCGAAAACGCAGCAGGAAATTGTGCGTCTGACGCGCGACGTCGAATCCGGTCAGCAGGTTTATATGCAACTGCTGAACAAGCAGCAGGAGCTGAAGATCACCGAGGCCAGCACCGTCGGGGATGTGCGTATTGTTGACCCGGCGATTGCCCAGCCGGGCGTGCTGAAGCCGAAAAAAGCGCTGATTATTCTTGGCAGCATTATTCTTGGCCTGATGCTCTCTATCGTCGGCGTGTTGCTGCGTTCGCTGTTTAACCGTGGGATTGAAAGTCCGCAGGTGCTCGAAGAACACGGCATCAGCGTCTATGCCAGCATTCCGCTGTCGGAGTGGCAGAAAGCGCGCGATAACGTCAAAACGATTAAGGGCGTTAAGCGCTACAAACAGAGCCAGTTGCTGGCGGTGGGGAATCCAACCGATCTGGCGATTGAAGCGGTGCGTAGCCTGCGTACCAGCCTGCATTTCGCCATGATGCAGGCGCAAAACAATGTGCTGATGTTGACCGGGGTTAGCCCGTCTATCGGCAAAACCTTTGTCTGCGCCAACCTGGCGGCGGTCATCAGCCAGACCAATAAACGCGTGCTGCTGATCGACTGCGATATGCGTAAAGGCTATACCCACGAGCTGCTGGGCACCAACAACGTGAATGGTCTGTCCGACATTCTGGTGGGCAAAGGGGATATCGCCTCCTGCGCTAAACCCACTTCCATCCCGCATTTCGATCTGGTGCCGCGCGGACAGGTGCCGCCTAACCCGTCGGAACTGCTGATGAGCGAGCGCTTTGGCGAACTGATTGCCTGGGCCAGCGCGCACTATGACCTGGTCTTAATCGATACGCCGCCGATTCTGGCGGTGACCGATGCGGCGATCGTCGGACGGCATGTCGGCACCACGCTGATGGTGGCGCGTTACGCCGTTAACACATTAAAAGAGGTGGAAACCAGCCTGAGCCGCTTTGAGCAGAACGGCATTCCGGTAAAAGGCGTAATCCTCAACTCCATCTTCCGACGGGCGACCGGTTATCAGGATTACGGTTACTACGAGTACGAATACAAGTCGGATTCAAAATAATAAGTCGCCTGATGACGCTGCGCTTATCAGGCCTACAGGGCCGACAAAATTGCTGGTGATTGTAGGCAGGATAAGGTGTTTACGCCGCCATCCGACACTATCCGGGGAATGAGAATGACAATAGACAACCCACTGATTTCGATCTACATGCCAACCTGGAATCGGCAGCAACTGGCGATTCGCGCGATTAAATCGGTGCTGCGCCAGGACTATACCCACTGGGAAATGATCATTGTGGATGACTGCTCCTCATCGTATGAGCAGTTGCAGCAGTTTGTTGAAGGGTTAAACGACCCGCGCGTGCGCTACACCCACAATGCGATCAATTCCGGCGCCTGCGCGGTGCGTAATCAGGCCATTATGCAGGCGAAAGGGCAGTACATCACCGGGATCGATGATGATGATGAATGGACGCCGAACCGTCTGAGCGTGTTCCTTGAACATAAGCATCAGCTGGTAACGCACGCGTTTTTATACGCCAATGACTATGTCTGTGAAGGCGAGGTTTACTCGCAGCCGGCCAGTCTGCCGCTGTACCCGAAGTCGCCTTACTCACGCCGTCTTTTTTATAAACGCAATATCATTGGCAATCAGGTCTTTACCTGGGCCTGGCGTTTTAAAGAGTGCCTGTTTGATACCGAACTGAAAGCCGCACAGGACTACGATATTTTCCTGCGTATGGTGGTTGAGTACGGCGAACCGTGGAAAGTAGAAGAGGCGACGCAGATTCTGCACATCAATCACGGTGAAATGCAGATCACCTCCTCGCCGAAAAAGTTCTCCGGCTACTTCCATTTCTACCGCAAGCATAAAGACAAATTCGACCGCGCCAGCAAAAAGTATCAGCTGTTTACGCTGTACCAGATCCGCAATAAGCGAATGACCTGGCGCACGTTGCTGACGCTGTTTTCTGTGCGTAACGGCAAACGCCTGGCCGACGGACTGCGGGGGCGTTAAGGATGCTGGAGGATCTACGCGCAAACAGCTGGAGTCTGCGCCCGTGCTGCATGGTGCTGGCCTACCGCGTCGCCCATTTTTGTTCCGTCTGGCGCAAAAAAAATGTGCTGAATAACCTGTGGGCCGCGCCGGTGCTGGTGCTGTACCGTCTGATGACCGAATGCCTGTTTGGTTACGAAATTCAGGCCGCCGCAACCATCGGCCGACGCTTCACCATCCATCACGGTTATGCCGTCGTGATCAATAAGCATGTCGTCGCGGGCGACGACTTCACCGTGCGTCATGGCGTCACCATCGGCAACCGGGGCGGCGACAGCCTGGCGTGCCCGGTCATTGGTAACGGCGTTGAGCTGGGCGCTAACGTCATTTTGCTGGGGGATATCACCATCGGCAATAACGTGACTATCGGGGCGGGCAGCGTGGTGCTCGACACGGTTCCCGATAACGCGCTGGTAGTGGGAGAGAAGGCGCGAGTGAAGGTA
Organism: Citrobacter sp. CK198; assembly: GCF_030333295.1. NCBI lineage: Bacteria > Pseudomonadati > Pseudomonadota > Gammaproteobacteria > Enterobacterales > Enterobacteriaceae > Citrobacter > Citrobacter sp. CK198. The sequence goes on from NZ_JAOWGE010000034.1 coordinate 514,662, forward strand.
ATTAAATGAATATTCTGCAATTTAATGTTCGACTGGCGGAAGGCGGCGCGGCGGGCGTGGCATTAGACCTGCACCTGCGCGCGCTACAAAAAGGCCTGACCTCGCACTTTGTCTATGGCTACGGCAAAGGCGGGAAGAAAAGCGTCAGCCACAGCAACTATCCGCATGTGATTAAACAGACGCCGCGTCTGACATCGGTCGCCAATATCGCGCTGTTTCGTCTGTTTAACCGCGACCTCTTTGGCAATCTCGATAATCTGTACCGCAAAGTGACCCGGACACCCGGCCCGCTGGTGCTGCATTTTCATGTGCTGCACAGCTACTGGCTGAATCTGGCAGAGGTTGTCGCTTTCTGCGAGAAGGTGAAAAACCATAAGCCGGACGTGAGGCTGGTCTGGACGCTGCACGATCACTGGAGCGTGACCGGACGCTGTGCCTTTACTGACGGCTGTGAAGGCTGGAAAAGCGGCTGTCAGAAATGCCCGACGCTGACCAATTATCCGCCGGTAAAAGTGGACAGAGCGCACCAGCTGGTGGTGGGCAAGCGGCAGCTGTTTCAGCAGATGCTCTCGCTGGGCTGTCAGTTTATCTCGCCCAGCCAGCATGTGGCGGAGGCGTTTAACAGCCTGTACGGGGCAGGGCGTTGTCGCATTATCAATAATGGCATTGATGTGGCGACCGAAGCGATTCTGTCCGAACTGTCACCGGTGAGCGAGCGCCAGGGCAAACCGAAAATTGCCGTGGTGGCGCACGATCTGCGCTATGACGGCAAAACAAACCAGCAGCTGGTGCGCGACATGATGGCGGCAGGCAACAACATTGAGCTGCACACCTTCGGTAAGTTTTCCCCCTTCGACGGTGAGAACGTGGTGAATCACGGCTTTGAAACCGATAAACGCAAGCTGATGAGCGCCCTTAACCAGATGGATGCGCTGGTGTTCAGCTCCCGGGTCGATAATTACCCGCTGATTTTGTGTGAAGCGTTATCTATCGGCGTGCCGGTGATCGCCACGCACAGCGACGCGGCGCAGGAGGTGCTGGCAAAATCGGGCGGGCGAACGTTCAGTGAAGACGAGGTGCTGAACCTGGTGCAGATGAGCAAATCCGACATTGCCCAGGCCGTATTTGGCGCCTCGCTGGAGGCCTTTTGCGAGCGTAGCCGCACCGCATACAGCGGACAACAGATGCTGGAGGAGTATGTCTCGTTCTATCAGAATCTGTAGTTACCTGCTGCTGCCGCTGATCTACCTGCTGGTCAACGTCAAAATTGCCCAACTGGGCGAAAGCTTCCCCATCACCATCGTCACCTTTTTACCCGTTTTGCTGTTGTTGTTCATTGAGCGCATCAGCATTAAAAAATTGATGATTGCGCTGGGCGTGGGGGCAGGGCTGACGGCGTTTAACTACCTGTTCGGTCAGTCGCTGGATGCCAGCAAATATGTCACCTCGACGATGCTGTTTGTTTACATCGTCATCATTATCGGCATGGTGTGGAGTATTCGCTTTAAAACCGTTTCCCCGCATAACTACCGCAAGATATTACGTTTTTTCTATATGGTGGTGGCGTTTGTGGTGGCGCTGGCGGCAGTTGAGATGGCGCAGATCATTCTTACCGGCGGCAGCAGCTTAATGGAAGGAATTTCGAAATATCTTATTTACAGTAATAGCTATGTGCTGAATTTTATTAAATTTGGCGGTAAGCGAACCACTGCGCTCTATTTTGAACCGGCGTTTTTTGCTCTGGCGTTAATCTCAATTTGGCTCAGCATCAAACAGTTTGGTATCAAAACCCCTAAGACCGATGCTATGATTCTGGCAGGGATAATATTATCAGGATCATTTTCAGGGGTAATGACCTTTATCCTGTTTTACTTACTGGAGTGGGCATTTCAGTATCTGAATAAGGATGCGATAAGGAAAAAATTGCCACTGGCGATTATTTCGTTGGGCGTATTTTTAGTCGGTGTGGTTTTTGCGTTTCCTTATATCGCTGAACGTCTTGGAGATTTAGGAACGGAAGGTTCGTCATCGTATTATCGTATCGTTGGGCCATTAGTGATGGTCGGTTATTCGTTGACCCATATTGATGGCGTAGTCAGATTTGGCTCACTTTATGAATATGTCGCATCATTCGGAATTTTTAACGGTGCGGATGTCGGGAAAACAATAGACAATGGCCTGTATCTGCTGATTATTTATTTCTCATGGTTCGCGGTGTTATTGACCGCATGGTACATGTGGAAAATCTTAAAAATGACGCTGAATGCGTTTGGCGATAATCAGAATTTTCGGGTGCAGCTTTATCTCTTTACGCCGGTATCGTTGTTTTTTACCGGTTCGATATTTAGCCCGGAATATGCATTTTTAATCGTTTGTCCTTTTATTTTGCGCAAAGCGCTAAATATTACGAATTCATGACGAGGTGGTTTTATGTTACTTAGCGTCGTTACTGTCGCCTTTCGTAATTACGACGGCGTGGTAAACACCTGGCGCTCGCTGCGCAACCTGGCGCGCGATCCCAGCCTGACCTTTGAATGGATTGTCGTGGACGGCGGTTCGGATGACGGCACCGCCCAGTTTCTGGAAAAACTCAACGGTGAGTTTAACTTACGCTTCGTGAGTGAAAAAGATCGCGGCATTTACGACGCGATGAACAAAGGCATTGCGATGGCGCAAGGGCGCTATACTCTTTTCCTCAATTCCGGCGATGTGTTTCATGAAGATGTCACCGATTTTGTCCGTCAACTGGGGCGAAAAAATGATGACGCGATGTACATTGGCGACGCGTTGCTGGATTTTGGTGAAGGAAATAAAACCCGACGAAGCGCCAAACATGGCTGGTATATCTACCACAGCTTACCCGCCAGCCATCAGGCTATTTTCTTCCCGACCGCAGGGCTGAAAAAACATCCATACGATCTGCAATATAAGGTGTCATCTGATTACGCGCTGGCAGCCAGTCTTTATAAATCAGGCTATCCTTTCCGTCGAATCAAAGGGTTGGTGTCTGAATTTTCTATGGGCGGCGTGTCAACCTCAAACAATCTGGAATTATGCCGGGATGCAAAAAACGTGCAGCGTAAAATATTACGTGTCCCCGGGTTCTGGGCGGAATTATCTTATTTATTACGTCTGAAAACGACAGGCAAAGCAAAAGCCTTATATAACAAAGCCTGAATATAAGGAAAAATGATGCAGGATTTAAGCGGCTTCTCGGTGCCGAAAGGGTTCCGGGGCGGCAATGCAATAAAAGTGCAATTATGGTGGGCGGTGCAGGCGACGTTATTTAGCTGGTCGCCGCAGGTGATGTATCGCTGGCGCGCATTTTTATTACGGATGTTTGGCGCAAAAATAGGAAAAAACGCAGTCATCCGACCTTCTGTAAAAATTACGTATCCGTGGAAATTGACGTTAGGTGATTACGCCTGGGTCGGCGATGACGCCGTTTTATATACGCTGGGTGACATTACGATTGGCGCACACTCTGTTATTTCGCAGAAAAGCTATTTATGTACCGGCAGCCATGATTATGCCAGCGCCCATTTTGATATTAACGCCACGCCAATTGTGATTGGCGAGAAATGCTGGCTGGCGACGGATGTCTTTGTCGCTCCCGGCGTAACGATAGGCGACGGCACCGTCGTTGGTGCGCGAAGCAGTGTTTTTAAATCGCTACCGGCAAACACAATCTGCCGTGGCAATCCCGCAGTGGTAACGCGCGAGCGCGTTGAGAAAGTTACTCCCTAACGGGACTATTTGAGGAAAATAAAATGTCAAAAGTCGCTCTCATTACTGGCGTAACCGGGCAGGATGGTTCTTACCTGGCGGAACTTCTGCTGGAGAAAGGTTACGAGGTTCATGGTATCAAGCGTCGCGCGTCTTCGTTCAATACCGAACGCGTGGATCATATCTATCAGGACCCACATGCCAGCAACCCGAAATTCCACCTGCACTACGGTGATCTGACCGACTCATCCAACCTGACCCGCATTTTGCAGGAAGTGCAGCCGGATGAAGTCTACAACCTGGGGGCAATGAGCCACGTTGCGGTTTCGTTTGAGTCCCCGGAATACACCGCCGACGTGGATGCGCTGGGTACGCTGCGTCTGCTGGAGGCGATCCGCTTCCTGGGCCTGGAAAAGAAAACCCGTTTCTATCAGGCCTCCACCTCTGAGCTGTACGGTCTGGTGCAGGAAATTCCGCAAAAAGAGACCACGCCGTTCTATCCGCGCTCTCCGTATGCCGTCGCCAAACTGTACGCCTACTGGATCACCGTTAACTACCGCGAATCCTACGGCATCTACGCCTGTAACGGCATTCTGTTCAACCATGAATCTCCACGTCGCGGCGAAACCTTCGTGACCCGCAAAATCACCCGCGCGATTGCCAATATCGCTCAGGGGCTGGAGTCCTGCCTGTTCCTCGGCAACATGGATTCCCTGCGTGACTGGGGCCATGCCAAAGACTACGTCAAGATGCAGTGGATGATGCTGCAACAAGAGACGCCGGAAGATTTCGTGATCGCGACCGGCGTGCAGTACTCCGTGCGTCAGTTCGTCGAAATGGCGGCGGCACAGTTGGGAATCAAACTGCGCTTTGAAGGGGAAGGCGTGGAAGAGAAAGGGATTGTCGTTTCTGTCACCGGTCATGACGCGCCGGGCGTGAAGCCGGGTGATGTGATTATCGCCGTTGACCCGCGCTACTTCCGTCCTGCGGAAGTGGAAACCCTGCTGGGCGACCCGTCAAAAGCGCACGAGAAGCTGGGCTGGAAACCGGAGATCACACTCCAGGAGATGGTGTCTGAAATGGTTGCGAAAGACCTGGAAGCGGCGAAGAAACATTCCTTGCTGAAATCTCATGGCTACGAGGTTGCCATCGCGCTGGAGTCCTGAGGATGATGAAACAACGTATTTTTGTGGCGGGCCATCGCGGGATGGTGGGTTCCGCCATCGTAAGACAGCTGGCGCAGCGCGAGGATGTGGAGCTGGTGCTCCGCACCCGCGACGAGCTGAATTTGCTGGACAGCCGGGCGGTACAGGCATTCTTCGCTGAAGAACGCATTGACCAGGTTTATCTGGCGGCGGCGAAGGTGGGCGGTATTGTCGCCAACAATACGTACCCGGCCGATTTCATCTACGAGAACATGATGATTGAGAGCAACATCATTCACGCCGCGCATCTGCACAACGTGAACAAGCTGTTGTTCCTCGGTTCCTCCTGTATCTACCCCAAACTGGCAAAACAGCCGATGGCGGAAAGCGAACTGCTGCAAGGGTCGCTTGAACCAACCAACGAGCCGTATGCCATCGCCAAAATTGCCGGGATCAAACTGTGCGAGTCCTGGAATCGCCAGTTTGACCGCGATTACCGCTCGGTTATGCCGACCAACCTGTACGGGCCGCATGACAACTTCCACCCGAGTAATTCGCACGTCATTCCCGCGCTGCTGCGTCGCTTCCATGAAGCGACCGAACAGAACGCGCCGGATGTGGTGGTATGGGGCAGCGGGACACCGATGCGCGAGTTCCTGCATGTGGATGATATGGCCGCTGCCAGCATCCATGTGATGGAGCTGGATCGCGAAGTGTGGCAGGAGAACACGCAGCCGATGCTCTCGCACATCAACGTCGGTACTGGTGTGGATTGCACCATTCGGGAGCTGGCGCAAACGATCGCTCAGGTCGTGGGCTACAAAGGGCGGGTGGTGTTTGACGCCACGAAACCGGACGGCGCGCCGCGCAAACTGCTCGACGTAACGCGCCTGCATCAGCTTGGCTGGTATCACGAGGTGTCGCTGGAGGCCGGGCTTGCCAGCACTTACCAGTGGTTCCTTGAGAACCAGCACCGGTTCCGGGGGTAAACATGTTTTTACGTCAGGAAGATTTCGCTACCGTCGTGCGCTCTACGCCGCTGATCTCCATTGATTTGATCGTGGAGAATGAGCGCGGCGAGTTCCTGCTGGGCAAGCGCACCAATCGCCCTGCGCAGGGTTACTGGTTCGTACCGGGCGGGCGCGTGCAGAAGGATGAGACGCTGGAAAAAGCGTTTGAGCGTCTCACTCAGGCGGAACTGGGGCTGCGTTTACCGCTGTCCGCAGGCGCGTTTTATGGCGTCTGGCAGCACTTCTATGACGATAACTTCTCCGGCGAAGACTTTACCACTCATTACGTTGTGCTTGGTTTTCGCCTGAAGGTGAATCAGGCGGATCTGCATCTGCCTGATGAACAACATGAAGATTATCGCTGGCAGACGCCTGAGCGGCTTCTGGCAAGCGCCAGCGTTCACGACAACAGTCGGGCGTACTTCCTCGCGGATCGTCAGTCCGGGGTGCCTGGATGTTACACGAAATCATTCAGCCTGAATCAAGGCGGCAGGGGTGAGCAGATGCAGCCAACGCAGAGTCAGGTTGAAGGATGAAGCGTATGAGAATCCTTGTGTACGGCATCAACTACTCGCCGGAGCTAACCGGCATCGGTAAATACACCGGCGAGATGGTGGAGTGGATGGCGCGTGAAGGGCATGAAGTTCGGGTGATCACCGCGCCGCCTTATTACCCGCAGTGGAAAGTGGGCGAGCAGTATTCCTCCTGGCGCTATCGCCGGGAAGAGGGGGCGGCTACCGTCTGGCGCTGTCCGTTATATGTTCCGACGCAGCCATCGACGCTGAAACGCTTGCTGCACCTGGGCAGTTTCGCCCTGAGCAGTTTCTTCCCGCTGATGGCGCAGCGACGCTGGAAGCCGGATCGGATTATCGGTGTGGTGCCGACGCTGTTTTGCACGCCGGGTATGCGTTTGCTGGCGAAACTCTCCGGCGCGCGCACGCTGCTGCATATTCAGGACTACGAGGTGGATGCGATGCTCGGTCTGGGGCTGGCCGGGCAAGGCAAGAGCGGTAAGGTTGCCCGACTGGCCGCCGCGTTCGAGCGCAGCGGTCTGCACAACGTCGATAACGTCTCCACCATCTCCCGCTCAATGATGAATAAAGCGCAGGAGAAAGGGGTCGCGGCAGACAAGGTGATTTTCTTCCCTAACTGGTCGGAAGTGGCGCGTTTTCGCGACGTGACCGCTAGCGATGCGGCCCGCTTACGCCAGACGTTGGGGTTGCCGGATGATAAGAAAATCATTCTGTACTCCGGCAATATCGGTGAAAAACAAGGGCTTGAGAACGTGATTGACGCTGCTGAGCGTCTTACCGATCGCCCCTGGTTGTTTGTCATTGTCGGGCAGGGCGGCGGCAAAGCGCGGCTGGAAAAAATGGCCCGTGAACGCGGCCTGGATAACGTCAAATTTTATCCGCTTCAGCCTTATGAAGCCTTACCTGCGCTGCTGAAGATGGGCGATTGCCATCTGGTGGTGCAAAAGCGCGGCGCGGCGGATGCCGTTTTGCCGTCGAAACTGACCAATATTCTGGCGGTGGGCGGCAACGCGGTGATTACCGCTGAACCGGAAACCGAACTCGGCCAGCTTTGTCGCGACTATCCCGGCATTGCCGTTTGCGTGGAACCGGAGTCGGTCGACGCGCTGGTGACGGGGATTACCCAGGCGCTTGCCATGCCTGAGAACAACACGGTGGCATGCGAATATGCCGAACGCACGCTCGATAAAGAGAACGTGTTACGTCAATTTATTACAGATATTCGGGGATAAATCATGGGTCAACGTAAACTTTATCCGGTCGTGATGGCGGGTGGCTCGGGTAGCCGTTTATGGCCGCTTTCTCGTGTACTTTATCCAAAACAGTTTCTCTGCCTGAAGGGCGATCTCACCATGCTGCAAACGACTATTTGTCGTCTGAACGGCGTGGAGTGCGAAAGCCCGGTGGTGATTTGCAATGAGCAGCACCGCTTTATTGTCGCCGAACAGTTGCGCCAGCTAAACAAACTGACGGAGAACATTATTCTTGAGCCTGCCGGGCGCAATACCGCGCCAGCGATTGCGCTGGCGGCGCTGGCGGCGAAACGCCACAGCCTGGAAGGCGATCCGCTGATGCTGGTACTGGCGGCCGATCACGTCATTGCTGATGAAGGAGCGTTTCGCGACGCGGTGCGTAACGCCATTCCGTATGCCGAAGCGGGCAAACTGGTCACGTTCGGCATCGTGCCGGATCTGCCGGAAACCGGCTACGGCTATATTCGTCGCGGCGATGTCTCTCCCGGCGAGCAAGACGCGGTCGCTTTTGACGTCGCGCAGTTTGTCGAAAAACCCAATCTTGAAACCGCGCAGGCCTACGTGGCGAGCGGCGACTACTACTGGAACAGCGGGATGTTCCTGTTCCGCGCCGGGCGTTATCTGGAAGAACTGAAAAAATACCGTCCCGATATTCTGGACGCCTGCGAAAACGCGATGAGCATCGTTGACCCCGACCTCGACTTTATCCGCGTGGATGAAGAGGCGTTCCTCGCCTGCCCGGAAGAGTCGGTGGACTATGCGGTGATGGAGCGCACGGCGGATGCGGTGGTTATGCCGATGGATGCCGGCTGGAGTGACGTGGGTTCCTGGTCTTCACTGTGGGAAATCAGCGCGCACACCGCCGAGGGAAACGTGCATCACGGCGACGTCATTAGCCATAAAACGGAAAACAGCTACGTTTATGCGGAGTCGGGCCTGGTGACGACCGTCGGGGTGAAAGACCTGGTGGTTGTACAGACCAAAGATGCGGTGCTGATTGCCGATCGTAATGCGGTGCAGGATGTGAAAAAAGTGGTGGAGCAGATTAAAGCTGACGGGCGTCATGAGCACCATATCCACCGTGAAGTCTACCGGCCGTGGGGCAAATACGACTCCATTGACGCTGGCGACCGTTATCAGGTGAAACGTATTACCGTTAAACCCGGCGAAGGGCTCTCTGTGCAGATGCATCACCATCGGGCGGAGCACTGGGTGGTGGTCGCAGGGACGGCAAAAGTCACCATCAACGGCGAAATCAAACTGCTCGGTGAAAACGAGTCTGTCTACATACCTCTGGGGGCGACCCACTGCCTGGAGAATCCGGGAAAAATTCCGCTCGACCTGATTGAAGTCCGCTCCGGTTCGTACCTTGAAGAGGACGACGTGGTGCGCTTCGCCGATCGCTACGGGCGGGTGTAAGCCCGGTAAGTTGCCGGATGGCGCGTTGCTTATCCGGCCGACAGGTCCGTAGGCCCGGTAAGCGTAGCGTCACCGGGCAATAAAACAAAAATTGAAAAAGGCTCTTACGAGAGTCAGGGCCAACTGTTGCCTGAAGAAGGGTAAAAACATGACGAAATTAACCTGTTTTAAAGCCTACGATATTCGCGGCAGGCTGGGCGAAGAGTTGAATGAGGATATCGCGTGGCGTATTGGCCGCGCTTACGGCGAGTTCCTGCAACCGAAAACCATTGTGCTGGGCGGCGATGTGCGCCTGACAAGCGAGTCGCTGAAACTGGCGCTGGCGAAAGGGTTGCAGGATGCGGGCGTTGACGTACTGGATATCGGCCTTTCCGGCACGGAAGAGATCTATTTTGCGACCTTCCATCTGGGCGTCAATGGCGGTATTGAAGTGACCGCCAGCCATAACCCGATGGACTACAACGGTATGAAACTGGTGCGCGAGGGCGCGCGCCCTATCAGCGGCGACACCGGCCTGCGCGACGTGCAGCGTCTGGCGGAAGCCAATGATTTTCCACCGGTCAACGAAGCCAGACGCGGCAGCTATAAGCAGATCAATCTGCGTGACGCCTACATCGACCACCTGTTCGGCTACATCAACGTCAACAATCTCACGCCATTGAAGCTGGTCATCAACTCCGGCAACGGCGCGGCAGGCCCGGTGGTGGATGCCATTGAAGCCCGCTTTAAGGCGCAGGGCGTGCCGGTTGACTTTATCAAAATCCACAACACGCCGGACGGCAACTTCCCGAACGGCATCCCTAATCCGCTGCTGCCGGAGTGTCGCGATGACACCCGCAACGCCGTTATTGAACACGGCGCAGATATGGGCATTGCCTTCGACGGGGATTTCGACCGCTGCTTCCTGTTCGATGAGAAAGGGCAGTTCATTGAGGGCTACTACATTGTCGGCCTGCTGGCGGAGGCATTTCTGGAGAAACACCCGGGGGCGAAGATCATCCACGACCCGCGTCTGTCCTGGAACACCGTTGATGTGGTGACGGCGGCGGGCGGCACGCCGGTGATGTCGAAAACCGGTCATGCCTTCATTAAAGAACGTATGCGCCATGAAGATGCTATCTACGGCGGCGAAATGAGCGCCCATCACTACTTCCGTGATTTTGCGTACTGCGACAGCGGGATGATCCCGTGGCTGCTGGTGGCGGAGCTGGTATGTCTGAAAGGGCAGTCGCTGGGGGAACTGGTGCGTGACCGGATGGCGGCGTTCCCGGCCAGCGGTGAAATCAACAGCAAACTGGCAGAGCCTGCGGCCGCCATCAGCCGGGTGGAAGCACACTTTGCGCGTGAAGCGCTGACGGTGGACAGAACTGACGGCATCAGCATGTCGTTTGCCGACTGGCGCTTCAACCTGCGTTCTTCCAATACCGAACCGGTGGTGCGGCTGAATGTGGAATCACGCGGCGACATTCCGCTGATGGAAGCGCGAACGCGAACCCTGCTGACGTTGCTGAATCAGTAATGTCGGTTCTTCCCTTACCCGGCGACGGGTAAGGGGCTAATAACAGGAACAACGATGACAAATCTAAAAAAGCGCGAGCGAGCCAAAACCAATGCATCGTTAATCTCTATGGTGCAACGCTTTTCGGATATCACCATCATGTTTGGCGGGTTATGGATTGTCTGCAAGCTGAGCGGATTGCCTTTCCTGTATATGCATCTGTTGGTGGCGCTGATCACGCTGGTGGTTTTTCAGATGCTGGGCGGCATAACTGATTTTTACCGTTCCTGGCGCGGCGTGAAGATTTCGACGGAACTGGCGCTACTGCTGCAAAACTGGACGCTGAGTCTGGTCTTCAGCGCGGGCCTGATTGCCTTCAATAACGACTTCGATAACCGTCTTACCGTCTGGCTGGCGTGGTATGCGCTCTCCAGCGTGGGTCTGGTGGTCTGCCGCTCGTTCATTCGCTACGGAGCCGGATGGCTGCGTAACCGTGGGTACAACACGCGCCGGGTGGCGGTGGCAGGGGATCTTCCTGCCGGTCAGTCGCTGCTGGACAGCTTCCGCAAGGAGCCGTGGTTGGGTTTTGAAGTGGTCGGCGTTTACTACGATCCGAAACCGGGCGGCGTCTCTTCTGACTGGGCCGGAAATCTGCAACAACTGGTCGAGGATGCCAAAGCCTCACGCATTCATAACGTCTATATCGCCATGTCGATGAGTGACGGGGCGCAGGTAAAAAAACTGGTGCGCGCTCTGGCGGACACTACCTGCTCGGTAATCCTCATCCCGGATGTTTTTACCTTCAATATTCTGCACTCGCGTATTGAAGAGGTAAGCGGCGTGCCGGTCGTGCCGCTGTATGACACGCCGCTGTCAGGGGTCAATCGTCTGCTGAAACGCGCGGAAGATATCGTGCTGGCGTCGCTGATTCTGCTGCTGATCTCTCCGGTGCTGTGTTGCATTGCGCTGGCGGTCAAATTCAGTTCGCCAGGGCCGATTATTTTCCGCCAGACCCGTTATGGCATGGACGGGAAGCCGATCAAAGTGTGGAAATTCCGCTCCATGAAGGTGATGGAAAACGACAAAGTGGTGACGCAGGCGACGCAAAACGACCCGCGTGTAACCCGCGTGGGGAATTTTCTGCGCCGTACCTCGCTTGATGAACTGCCGCAGTTTATCAACGTTCTGACCGGCGGCATGTCTATCGTCGGGCCGCGCCCGCACGCGGTGGCGCATAACGAGCAGTATCGCCAGCTTATCGAAGGCTACATGCTGCGCCATAAAGTCAAACCCGGCATTACGGGGTGGGCGCAGATCAACGGCTGGCGCGGCGAGACTGACACGCTGGAGAAAATGGAAAAGCGCGTGGAGTTTGATCTGGAGTACATCCGTGAGTGGAGCGTGTGGTTTGACATCAAGATTGTTTTTCTGACGGTGTTCAAAGGCTTTGTGAATAAAGCGGCGTACTGAGGAACGATCATGAGCTTACGAGAAAAAACCATCAGTGGGGCGAAGTGGTCGGCGATCGCTACGGTTATCATCATCGGGCTGGGACTGATTCAGATGACCGTGCTGGCGCGGATTATTGATAATCACCAGTTTGGTCTGCTGACCGTGTCGCTGGTGATTATCGCCCTCGCCGATACGCTGTCGGACTTCGGTATTGCCAACTCCATTATCCAGCGTAAAACGATAAGCCACCTCGAGCTCACCACCCTGTACTGGCTGAACGTTGGCTTAGGGCTGGCGGTGTGCGTCGTGGTGTTTTTGCTTAGCGACGTGATCGGCAACGTGCTGCATAACCCCGATCTGGCGCCGCTGATTAAAACCCTGTCGCTGGCGTTTGTGGTGATCCCTCACGGGCAACAGTTTCGCGCGTTGATGCAAAAGGAGCTGGAATTTAACAAAATAGGCATGATCGAGACCAGCTCGGTGCTGGCGGGGTTCACCTTTACCGTGGTCAGCGCCCATTTCTGGCCGCTGGCAATGACGGCTATCCTCGGCTATCTGGTCAACAGCGCCGTCCGTACGCTGCTGTTCGGCTATTTTGGCCGGAAGATCTACCGCCCCGGCCTGCATTTTTCGCTGGCGTCTGTTTCGTCGAACCTGCGCTTTGGCGCATGGCTGACGGCGGACAGCATCATCAATTACGTCAATACTAACCTGTCGACGCTGGTGCTGGCGCGTATTCTCGGCGCGAGCGTCGCCGGGGGATACAACCTTGCTTATAACGTGGCGGTAGTTCCGCCAATGAAGCTTAACCCGATCATTACCCGCGTATTGTTCCCGGCGTTCGCCAAAATTCAGGATGATACGGAGAAGCTGCGCGTCAACTTCTACAAGCTGCTGTCGGTCGTGGGGATTATTAATTTTCCCGCGTTGCTCGGTCTGATGGTGGTATCGAATAATTTTGTGCCGCTGGTTTTTGGCGAGAAGTGGAACAGCATCATTCCGGTGCTGCAACTGCTGTGCGTGGTGGGGCTGTTGCGCTCTGTCGGCAACCCGATTGGTTCGTTGCTGATGGCGAAAGCGCGCGTCGATATCAGCTTCAAATTCAATGTGTTAAAAACCTTTCTGTTCATTCCTGCAATTATCGTTGGCGGCCATCTGGCGGGGGCGACAGGTGTGACGCTGGGCTTCCTGCTGGTGCAGATCATCAATACCGTTCTGAGCTATTTCGTCATGATTAAACCGGTGCTGGGGTCGAGTTACCGCCAGTACATCCTTAGCCTGTGGCTACCGTTTTATCTCTCTTTACCTACCCTGGCGGTGAGCTATGGGTTGGGGATTGCGCTAAATGGACATCTGCCGCTGAGCGTACTGCTGGCAACGCAAATCGTGGCGGGCGCGCTGGCCTTCGCCGTGATGATTGTGCTTTCGCGCCATCCGCTGGTGGTGGAGATGAAGCGCCAGTTTTGCCGTAGCGAAAAAATGAAAACACTGCTTCGCGCAGGATAACTTTTGCCGGATGGCGACGTTTACGCGTCGTATCCGGCCTATGAATTGATTTTGCTGTAGGCCGGATAAGGCGACAGCCGCCATCCGGCAACGATTTTAAGGGGCAAATATGAAATTACTGATCCTGGGCAACCACACCTGCGGCAACCGTGGCGACAGCGCAATTTTGCGCGGCCTGCTGGATGCCATTAACCGTCTTGAACCTGACGCAGAAGTGGATGTGATGAGTCGCTATCCGGTGAGCTCATCCTGGTTATTGAATCGCCCGGTGATGGGCGATCCGCTCTATTCGCAGATGAAACAGCACAATAACGTGGCGGGCGTGATGGGGCGCGTGAAAAAAGTGCTGCGTCGCCGCTATCAGCATCAGGTACTGCTCTCCCGCGTCACCGATACCGGCAAGCTACGCAATATTGCCATTGCGCAGGGGTTTACCGACTTCGTGCGTCTGTTATCCGGTTATGACGCCATTATCCAGGTCGGGGGCTCGTTTTTCGTCGATCTGTACGGTGTGCCGCAGTTTGAACATGCGCTGTGTACTTTTATGGCGAAGAAGCCGCTGTATATGATTGGTCACAGCGTCGGCCCCTTCCAGGACGAGCAGTTCAACACGCTGGCGAATTATGTCTTTGGTCATTGTGATGCGTTGATTCTGCGTGAATCAGTCAGTCTGGAGCTGATGAAGCGTAGCGATATCACCACGACGAAAGTTGAAGCGGGGGTCGATACCGCCTGGCTGGTTGATCATCACAATGATGATTTTGAACCGGGCTATGCCGTTCAGCACTGGTTAGCCCTTGCCGGAAAGCAAAAGACGGTTGCGATTACGCTGCGTGAACTGGCGCCATTCGATAAGCGTCTGGGAACCACCCAACAGGCTTACGAGAAGGCGTTTGCTGGCGTGGTGAACCGTATCCTTGAGGAAGGCTATCAGGTTATTGCGCTGTCAACCTGTACCGGTATCGACAGCTATAACAAAGACGATCGCATGGTGGCGTTAAACCTGCGCCAGCACGTCAGCGATCCGGATCGTTACCATGTGGTAATGGACGAACTCAACGATCTTGAAATGGGTAAAATCCTCGGCGCCTGTGAGCTGACGGTGGGCACGCGTCTGCATTCCGCCATTATTTCCATGAATTTTGCGACCCCTGCGATTGCCATTAATTATGAGCACAAATCTGCCGGAATTATGCAACAGCTGGGATTGCCTGAAATGGCGATCGACATTCGTCATTTGCTGGACGGCAGCCTGGAAGCGATGGTGGCCGATACGCTGGGGCAGTTGCCCGCGCTCAACGCGCGACTGGCGGACGCCGTAAACCGCGAGCGTGAACAGGGCTTTCGCATGGTGCAGTCAGTGTTAACCCGTATCGGGGAGGGGAAATGAAGGTCAGCTTCTTTTTACTGAAGTTCCCACTGTCGTCAGAGACCTTCGTGCTGAACCAGATCACCGCGTTTATCGATATGGGGTTTGAGGTGGAAATTGTCGCGTTGCATAAAGGCGACCTTGAAAACACGCATGCGGCGTATGACACCTACCGCCTGGGTGAAAAAACGCACTGGCTGCTGGATGAGCCGGAAGGCAAGCTGGCGAAGCTGCGCTATCGCGCCATTGCGTCTTTGCGTGGCGGTACGCGCGCATCGACCTGGAAGGCGTTGAATGTTTCACGTTACGGTGATGAAGCGCGCAACCTGATTCTGTCCGCAATCTGCGGGCTGACGCCAAAAATGTTCCAGGCGGATGTTTTTATCGCCCATTTTGGCCCGGCGGGCGTAACGGCGGCGAAGTTGCGGGAACTTGGCGTGATCAAAGGCAAAATCTCCACCGTTTTTCACGGTATTGATGTATCGCACCGCGATGTACTCAATCACTACACGCCTGAATATCAACGCCTGTTCCAGCGTGGCGATCTCATGCTGCCCATCAGTGAATTATGGGCGGGACGCCTTAAAACAATGGGGTGCCCGCCCGAGAAAATTGCGGTCTCGCGGATGGGCGTCGATATGACGCGCTTTACTCACCGTCCGGTAAAAGCGCCGGGTACGCCGCTGGAGATTATCTCCGTGGCGCGATTAACCGAGAAGAAAGGACTGCACGTAGCGATTGAGGCCTGCCGACAGCTCAAAGCGCAGGGGGTGGCGTTCCGTTATCGCATCCTGGGCATGGGGCCGTGGGAGAGACGCCTGCGCACATTGATTGAGCAGTACCAGCTTGATGATGTGATTGAAATGCCCGGCTTTAAGCCCAGCCATGAAGTGAAAAAAATGCTGGATGACGCGGATGTGTTTCTGCTGCCCTCTATCACCGGTACGGATGGCGATATGGAAGGTATTCCGGTGGCGCTGATGGAAGCGATGGCAGTCGGGCTGCCGGTGGTTTCAACCGTTCACAGCGGAATTCCTGAACTGGTGGATGCCGGTAAGTCGGGCTGGCTGGTGCCTGAAAATGATGCTGAGGCGTTGGCGGAGCAACTGGCGGCATTCAGTCGCATTGACACCGAGTCGTTACGGCCTGTGGTACAACGCGCCCGTGAAAAAGTTGAGGCTGATTTTAATCAGCAGGTGATTAATCAACAGTTAGCCAGCCTGCTGCAAACGATGTAAACCGAGGTTGTATGCCAGAGAATAAACTCTCCCGTCGCACCTTCCTGACGGCAGGCTCTGCGCTTGCCGCACTTCCTGTCCTCCATTCCCCCTTTGCCCGCGCGCTTGAACCCCGGCAAACCGTCAATATTCAGGATTATAACTCCCGAGACTGGATAGCCTCGTTTAAACAGGCGTTTAGCGAAGCGCAGACGGTTGTTGTTCCTGCGGGGCTGGTCTGCGAGAACGTCAATACCGGCATCTTTATCCCGGCAGGAAAAACGCTGCATGTGCGTGGGCGCTTAAGTGGCAATGGTCGCGGTCGGTTCGTGTTGCAGGATGGCTGCCAGGTAACAGGGGAGCAGGGCGGTAGCCTGCACAACATCACCCTGGATGTGCGCGGTTCAGATTGCACCATCAGGGGGATTGCCATGAGCGGGTTCGGCCCCGTTACCCAGATCTACATTGGCGGTAAAAAGCCGCGAGTGATGCGTAATCTCACCATTGATGATATTACGGTCAGCCATGCAAATTACGCCATTCTGCGCCAGGGATTCCACAATCAGGTGGACGGCGCGCGCATCACCAACGGCCGATTCAGCGATCTGCAAGGGGATGCCATCGAATGGAACGTGGCGATTAACGATCGTAACATTCTGATCTCTGACCATGTTATAGAACGCATCGACTGCACCAACGGGAAAATCAATTGGGGGATTGGCATCGGGCTGGCGGGTAGCACCTACGATAATGCCTACCCGGAAGAACAAACCGTAAAGAACTTTGTCGTGGCCAATATTACCGGATCGGATTGCCGACAACTGGTTCATGTGGAGAACGGAAAACACTTTATCATTCGTAATGTAAAAGCGCGGAATATCACGCCTGATTTCAGTAAGAAAGCGGGCATTGATAATGCGACGGTAGCAATTTATGGGTGTGATAATTTCGTGATTGATAATATCGATATGGTGAATTGTGCGGGGATGCTTATTGGTTATGGCGTCGTCAAAGGCAAATATTTATCCATTCCGCAAAACTTCAAATTAAATGATATTCATCTTGATAACACTCGCCTGGACTATAAACTGCGCGGCATTCAGATCTCTTCAGGGAATGCGACCTCCTTTGTGGCGATCACCAATCTGGATATGAAGCGCGCTACGCTTGAACTACACAACCAGCCGCAGCATCTTTTCCTGCGTAATATCAAGGTAATGCAGGAGTCTGCGACAGGGCCCGCGCTGAAGATGCACTTTGATCTGCGTAAAGATATACGCGGCAAGTTTATGGCGAAACAGGACACTTTGCTGTCGCTGGCGAACGTTCATGCAGTCAATGAGAAGGGGCAGAGCTCGGTCGATATCGACAGGATTAACCACAAGGTGGTGAATGTGGAAGCGGTCAATTTCAGGTTGCCGGAGCGGGGGAGGTAGTTTTGCGACCATTCCTGGCGAAAGTTACTCATACTTAAGATTATGGCTACTGCAATCTGCGGATAAGCGGCGTACCATCACATCCAACGCCATAATGTAATTCATGCTGGCTAAAACATGCTAAAGAGCTATAATTCAGCAACCATTTTATAGGTGGATGAAATAATGATTAATTTGAAAGCAGTTATTCCGGTAGCTGGTCTGGGTATGCACATGTTGCCTGCCACCAAGGCAATCCCCAAAGAGATGCTGCCGATTGTTGACAAACCGATGGTACAGTACATTGTTGACGAAATTGTTGCTGCTGGGATCAAAGAAATCGTTCTGGTTACTCACGCTTCCAAAAATGCGGTAGAGAACCACTTCGACACCTCCTACGAATTAGAGTCACTTCTGGAGCAACGCGTGAAACGTCAGTTGCTGGCGGAAGTGCAGTCCATTTGCCCACCAGGCGTGACGATTATGAACGTTCGCCAGGCTCAACCGCTGGGGCTGGGGCATTCCATTTTATGCGCGCGTCCTGTGATTGGCGACAACCCGTTTGTGGTGGTGCTGCCTGATATCATCATTGATGACGCGACGGCCGATCCGCTTCGCTATAATCTTGCGGCAATGGTAGCGCGTTTCAACGAAACGGGACGCAGCCAGGTGCTGGCAAAACGCATGAAAGGCGACCTTTCAGAGTATTCCGTTATCCAGACCAAAGAACCTCTGGATAATGAGGGGAAAGTCAGCCGTATTGTTGAGTTTATTGAAAAGCCGGATCAACCGCAGACGCTGGACTCAGATCTGATGGCGGTAGGTCGCTATGTGTTGTCGGCAGATATCTGGGCAGAACTGGAAAGAACAGAACCCGGCGCCTGGGGCCGCATCCAGTTGACGGATGCAATTGCAGAACTGGCGAAAAAACAGTCTGTTGACGCCATGCTGATGACAGGCGATAGCTACGACTGCGGTAAGAAAATGGGCTATATGCAAGCGTTCGTTAAGTACGGGCTGCGCAACCTGAAGGAAGGGGCGAAGTTTCGGAAGGGAATTGAGGCGTTGCTTAACGAGTAAGCTAAGCCGATCGCCAGAGGCGGATGTTATAAAAATAATGACGGCAGAAACATCCAGGTGTCTTTGGATGTTTCTGCCGTTTTTGTTTTATATAAATATCCTTAATAACAATGTGTTAGCCACCAAATTTTCGTTATGGTTTTGTGGCATTTTTCCTTGTTTCTGACCTTGTTTGGTAAGACAATTAGCGTTTGAGTTTTAGAGCGCTTTGCCAGGATCGGCAGGCTCGTAACATTTCTGGAATGCATGCAGTACACTGGTAGCTGTTGAGCCAGGGGCGGTAGCGTGCGTAAAACATAGTTAGAGATTTGCGTTACAATAGGCCATTATTGTAACAATCTAAATAGTATATTTTTCGGTGAATAAACATGTTTGATAATAAAACTATTCTGGTAACTGGTGGTACGGGGTCTTTTGGTAATAAATTTGTTCGAATGACATTGGAAAAATATAATCCGAAAAAGATTATCATTTATTCTCGTGACGAAATGAAACAGTGGGAAATGGCGAAGCATTTTAAAGATGAAAGCCGTATTCGTTTCTTCATTGGCGATGTTCGCGATAAAGATCGTTTATACCGTGCATTAGATGGTGTTGATTTCGTCGTCCATGCAGCAGCAACTAAGATTGTACCGACAGCAGAATACAACCCATTCGAGTGTGTAAAAACAAATATTAACGGTGCGATGAACGTTATTGATGCATGTATTGATAAAGGCATTGAACGTGTTGTTGCACTCTCAACAGATAAAGCGAGTAGCCCGGCTAATCTTTACGGTGCAACCAAACTGGCCTCTGACAAACTGTTTGTTGCGGGTAATTCCTACTCTGGTGCAACCAAAACGCGTTTTGCCGTTGTCCGTTACGGTAATGTAATGGGTTCTCGTGGTTCAGTCATCCCTTTCTTCCTTTCCATTAAAGATAAAGGTGAACTGCCTATTACTGATGATCGTATGACCCGCTTTATGATTACCCTGGAACAGGGAGTTGAACTGGTATGGCATGCTTTCAACGATATGGTTGGCGGTGAGATTTACGTGAAAAAAATCCCATCAATGAAAGTTACCGATGTTGCTACCGCTGTTGCCCCGGATGCAACTCAGAAAGTCATTGGTATTCGCCCTGGTGAAAAACTGCATGAGCAGATGATCAGTGCGGAAGATGCACATTATACCTATGAATACCCAGAACATTTCAAAATCCTGCCTGCTATTCACAACTGGTGTGACTCTCCTGAACGTATCAAAGACGGTAAGAGAGTGCCGGAAGGATTCGTGTACGAGAGCGACAGCAATACGGAATGGATGAGTATTGAGGAGCTTCGTCAGTGGATTGATGAAAACCGCGAAAAAGTAGGCAATATCTGATGAAATTTATTCCTTATGGACGACAGGATATCTCTGATGAAGATATCAATGCAGTTGTGGACGTATTGAAGTCAGATTTTTTGACCCAAGGACCATGTGTACCACAGTTTGAGCAAGCTATTGCAGATTATGTCGGTGTTAAACATGCCGTTGCTGTGAACAGTGCGACCTCTGCGTTACACGTTGCTTGCCTGGCGTTAGGCCTGAAGAAAGGTGACTGGTTATGGACGTCTCCGAATACGTTTGTCGCTTCGGCTAATTGTGCTTTGTATTGTGGAGCCAATGTTAGTTTTGTCGATATCGATCCGCAAACCTACAATATGAGTGTGAGCGCGCTAAAAGCTAAATTGGCTACTGCTAAGGCTAACGGCGTATTACCAAAAGTTGTTGTTCCTGTTGCTTTCGCGGGTCAATCATGTGAGATGGAAGAAATTCATCAACTGTCTAAAGAGTATGGTTTTGCCATTATTGAAGATGCATCACATGCAATTGGCGGTAGTTATCAGGGGGTTAAAATTGGTAATTCTCGTTTTGCCGATATTACGATACTGAGCTTTCATCCGGTAAAAATTATAACGACAGCAGAAGGCGGCATGGCGCTCACCAACTGTGATTCCCTGGCTGAAAAATTACAGCTTTTTCGTAGTCATGGCATTACCCGCGATGGTGATAAAATGACGAAAGCCACGGAAGGAGGTTGGTACTATCAGCAGGTTGATCTCGGTTTGAATTATCGTATGACCGAATTGCAGGCGGCTTTGGGTGTGAGCCAGTTAAAACGTATTGAGGATTTTGTTGCCCGTCGGCATGAATTGGCAAGACGTTATGACGCGGCGTTTGAGGGAGTTCCTGTTTCCACTCCTCTTCAATCACCAAGTGGCTACAGTGCTCTACATCTTTATCCTCTGACGGTTAACGATCCAGCACAGCGTAAACCGCTTTTTGACTACCTGCGTGATAAAGGAATTGGCGTTAACGTCCATTATATCCCTGTTCATACTCAGCCATATTATGAACAACTCGGACATAAAGCAGGCGATTACCCGATTGCTGAGAACTATTACTCGCGCGCAATCAGCATTCCGATGTACTCGACACTTTCTGATGAAGAGCAGAATTACGTTATCAAATGTATTCGGGAGTTCTTTTAAATGAATGTGGCAATCATTCCTGCACGTGGCGGTAGCAAGCGTATACCACGTAAAAATATTAAAGAATTTTGTGGGAAACCAATGATTGCCTGGTCCATTGAAGCCGCTCAGCAGAGCGGCGTCTTTGACCGAATCATTGTATCAACAGATGATGAAGAAATTGCTGAGGTCGCGCGTAAATATGGTGCGGAAGTGCCGTTTATGCGGCCTGCTCATATTTCTGATGATTTTGCTACAACAGTTGATGTCATTCATCATGCCTTGGATGAGTTATCCCAAAGTGTATGTATTGATTTTGTCTGCTGCATCTATGCGACCGCCCCCTTTCTTCAAGGCCAGGATTTGGAAAAAGCATATGAAAAGCTGCAGCAAAGCGATTGCGATTATGTTTTCTCTGCAACATCTTTCCCATTCCCGATCCAGCGAGCTGTTTATTTAAAGCCAGATGGAAAGGTACAGATGTTCCATCCTGAAAATGAAAAGACACGCTCTCAGGATCTTGAACCTGCTTACCATGATGCCGGGCAGTTTTACTGGGGCAAACCTGAGGCATTTATGAATCGAAAAGGTTTCTTCACGTCAAAGAGCTTGTTAGAAATCCTCCCCCGTGAGCGGGTACAGGATATTGACACTCCTGAAGACTGGGTGATTGCTGAAAATCTTTTCCAATTACTTAAAGCTAAAATTGATGGCTAAATATATAGCGTTTCGTGCTGATGGAAGTGTCGATACAGGGATAGGCCATATCAAAAGGTGCTTATCTTTGGCCCAAAAATTTATGAGGGAAGGTTTTCAGGTTCTCTTCATTTCCCGAAGTCTGACACCAGTGCTTGAAGCCGAGATAAAAACATCAGGTGCTGATTACATCAGGATCCCCACTACGTCAGAGCGAGAAAACAGATATTTTCATTCAGCCTGGCTTAATGGAACTGAAAGTGATGATGCCTCCCTCTCCAGAGAGATATTGGTGAAATATGGTTGCGAAAGTAATAATGAACTTAGCTTAATTGTTGTCGATCATTATGCGCTTGGGAAACCATGGGAAACTGAACTGAATTCATTGGCACCTTTGCTGGTAATTGATGACCTTTGTGATCGTTCGCATCACTGTAACTGGTTGATTGACCAGACTATCGGTCGCCAGAAAGGGGATTATCTTGCATTAGTAAATAGTGATTGTCAGTTACTATTGGGACCTCAATTTTCCCTGTTAAGGGATGAATTTTCTCAATGGAGACCAAAGTCATTAACACGGCGAAAAGATATCCAACATGTAAACAATATTTTGGTTACGTTGGGTGGTGTTGACAAAAACAACAAAAGCCTAATGACACTTTCAGCACTTGAAAAAAGTCATTATAGCGGCAAGATTACACTTATTGTTGGCTCTGGGAATCCTAACTTATATAGTTTAGAAGACGCCATCTCAAAATCACTTAATAAAATTAGATTAGTTATTAATTCTGATAAAATGTCAGAGGAAATGACTGACGCTGATCTATGCATTGGCGCTGCTGGTACGACCTCGTGGGAGAGGTGTGCATTAGGATTACCTACAATAAATTTGGTAATTGCCAAGAACCAGGAAACTATCGCTAAGAACTTAAGTCAAGCTGGCGCTGCAATCAACTTTGGACTCCTGGAAAACGAAGACGATATATTAAGGCTTAAGAATTTGATTGATCATCTTATAAGTGATGTCGCAATTTTAAAAAAATTGTCTGAGGCTTCTTCTCAAGTCTGTGATGGCACAGGGTTGCACAGAATTTATTCTACAGTGAACGAGAAATTATGCTTAATGTAACGTTATTGTGTAGTGATATCGAACACCCGGTATATGTTTACCTCAGTACGTGGCAAGAGAGAAATAAAGATAATTATAATATTGAATTAGTCACCAGTGTTGCAGATATTAAAAATGCAAACGGTGTTCTATTCCTTATATCCTGTTCCGAATTTATCAAAAAAGAGATTAGGGAGCGATTCGAATATACGTTAGTTCTTCATGCTAGTGATTTGCCACAAGGACGAGGATGGAGCCCGCATGTATGGGATATCTTAACCGGGAAAGACCGTATAGTTTTATCTTTGCTAAATGCTGAATCAGGTATAGATACGGGAGACATTTGGAGAAAAATTCATATACCTCTAGATGGCACTGAGTTATTTGATGAAATTAATGAAAAATTATTTGGTGCGGAAATCGAATTGATTAATTGGTTCTGTCAAAATTATAAAACAGCGACGCCGACCTCTCAAACTGGAAACCCGGATTATTACGAAAAACGGACGCCTGAAAACAGCGAGTTGGATACTGATAAAACAATAAGAGAACAATTTAATTTGCTTAGAGTATGTGACCCTAATCGGTTTCCTGCTTATTTCATCATTAATGGTCAACGATACAATATCACAATTAAAAAGGTTAACTAATGAATAAGTTTATTGAAATTGCCGGGCGTAAAATTGGTGCTGACTTCCCTCCATATATCATTGCGGAGTTGTCAGCAAATCATAATGGCGATATTAATACTGCTTTCCGGTTGATCGAGATAGCTAAAGAAAGTGGCGCTGATGCGATCAAAATTCAAACTTATCGACCAGATACAATAACAATTGATTGCAATAAAGAAGATTTTCAGATTAAAGATGGCCTGTGGAAAGGAAAATCTTTATATCAGCTTTATGAATGGGCACATACTCCATGGGAGTGGCACCAGAAGCTTTTTGAGAAGGCTAAAGAAGTTGGTATCACGATGTTTAGTTCTCCTTTCGACTTCACTGCTGTTGATCTTCTGGAAGAACTGGATGCCCCAGCTTACAAGATAGCCTCATTTGAACTCGTTGACTTACCTTTAATCCGCTATGTGGCAAGTAAAGGAAAACCGATGATTATGTCAACGGGTATGGCAGATGAACACGAAATCCAGGAAGCTATAGACGCTGCGTACGGTGCCGGGTGTAAAGAACTGGTTGTTCTGCATTGTGTCAGTGGTTATCCGGCTCCTGCCGAAGATTACAACCTTGCAACCATACCCGATATGGCAAAACGGTTTAATGTAATCACTGGTTTGTCAGACCATACAATTGATAACACCACTGCGGTTGCTTCAGTTGTTCTTGGTGCCAATATTATTGAAAAACATATCACCCTCGACCGCAATGGCGGTGGCCCGGATGATAGCTTCTCCCTGGAACCTAAAGATCTTGTAGCGTTGTGTCGCGATGCGAAGACGGCCTGGATGGCATTAGGTCGGGTGAACTATGAGCGCAAAGAAAGTGAAAAAGGTAATCTCAAATTCCGTCGTTCTCTTTATGTCGTAAAAGATGTGAAGAAAGGCGAAAAATTGACTAGTGAAAATGTTAAGAGTATTAGACCGGGGTATGGCATGGCGCCGAAGTACTATGATGAAATAATAGGTACTACTGTAAATCAAAGTTTAGAAAAAGGAACTCCGTTAAGTTTTGAGCTGATTGAAAAAAATAATGCTTCTTAACAAATTTTTAAATAGAATATTCCCTCTCTCGTTGAGAGGGGGTGCACTGGCTAGCAAATTTATATTAATTATATTCATTTCGCATGCATATAATCTATCCAATTTAGGCGAGTATGCTCTTGTAGTTGCTGGAGTTAGTTATATTGGATATTTGCTCGGCTTCGATTTTTATACATATTCGTCACGAAAGATTATCGGGGTAAGTAAGAATAGGCAAGCGTATTACTTAAAGAATCAATTTATATTATATTTTGTACATTACTTTATTGCGTTAGTGTTCTTGTCGGTTGTTATATTTTTATATCCAAACCAGGCATCTTTAGTGTTTATATTTGTGTCACTAATGATATTAGATCATTTGGCACAAGAAATTATGCGTCTGTTAGTTGTATTCGAATACCCTCTGATTGCGAATTTACAATTCTTTATAAGAAATGGTCTCTGGGTTTATGTTTATTTATTATACTATTTTATAAGCACTGATGTGCCATTCCATATAATATGGTATTTTTGGATCGCTGCAGAAATTATCAGTATTTTTTTTATTGTCTATCTTTTTAAAAAAATACCATTACAAGCAATATTAAAATCTAAGAGTAACTATAGTTGGGTTCTACAAGGTCTTAAAATTTGTTTTCCACTTTTAGTATCAACATTATCTCTCCGAGGAATATTTACTGCGGATAGATACATATTAGGATTCTTTGACTGTAAAGAAATAGTCGGTGTTTATTCATACTTCTCTAGTTTTTCATCTTCTGTGATGGCTTTTATAGATGCTGGAGTGGTTATGTTATTTTATCCTAAATTAATAAAATACTATAAAAGTGAATGCAATCATGAATATGAGAATGTTAAGAGGAAATTTCTAAATTCAATTTTGATCACTAGTATATTAATCAGCGTTGTGCTACTAATTTGCGTTCCAATGATATCTAAAATGACGGGTAAAAATGATTTCCTAAATTCAATATCTTTATTCTATATTATGCTTTTGGGGTCCGTTTTATACTGTATTTCATTAGTCTATCACTTCGATTTGTATGCTAGAAACTTGGATAAATTCATTATAAAAACGAGTGTTGTGGCATTTGGTATTTCATTCTTATTAATGATTTTCTTGGGTTATTTATTTTCAGCTACGGGGATAGCTATTAGCCAATTAATTGGAATTATCATTTTGTTGTTCGGGAAGTATAGATACAGTAAGTTAGGATGAAATGTTGAATATAATTTTTGTTTCAGGCGTCATAAATGAAAGTCACTTGGTTTATGTTGCGTCCTATATAGAGAAAATCAAAGTTCAATATAACTTAAATTTTAAGATTTACTATGAAGATAATTTCAGGTTTTTATCTGATCAGAAAATTGATACCTCGATAGTGGAGAAATGGTTAGGACAAGTCACTTACATTAAACATGGCAGTTGCGTAAGGACTGGTTTCAGATGTCGAATCATACATTTATTTATTGGTTCGGTAGGTATTAAACCTATTATTCAAATGCGCCTGAGAAATCTATTTTCAAAGATAACTAATGTTGTAATTGATGAAGGTATCGGTTCTGTATCAGATATTAATACGATGAAAAACGTATATGTACGTGAACGCAATTTGTCTCAATTACAAGCTTATCTTTATGCATTTATATATCTTTACGTTAAAAGAGGATTTTTGGCAAAAAATATTTGGAGGTTGTTTAATGGAATTACTCCAAATGAAAAACTAATGCATTTTATCAAGAAAAAATGTGAACCTCTCAAAGTAGAAAATAGTTCCTATGTGTTGCTGTTAACTCAACCTTGGGTAAAATTGGGGGTATTAACTGAACGCGAATATCACGATTATGTTTTAGACTTAATCAAACATGTTACAGACGCAAATCTTAAATTAGTTGTAAAACCGCATCCTTCCGAAGACATTTTTCTTTACGAAAGTCTTAAACTTAACTTGATAAGATGCAAAACTCCAATCGAGTTATGTTTTGATCATGTATATTGCAAGTCAGTTATTGGATTTAATAGTACCTCTCTGATCTTGTTAAATGCTATTTATAACGTACCAACTTATAGGTTACGTTATGGAAAACTAGAGGATATTGTAACGTTTTCGCCTCAGCAGGAATCTTTATTCAACAAATATTCAAGTAATCCAATGAGTTTTGTTGAAATTAGTAAAATACTTAATGCGAGCGAACAGTAAAATGCTTATTTTTTTATATGTATCTTGTTCCTTTTTTATATGGTGCATGAGTATATTAGGTATCGATTCTTGGGCCTTAAATATAATCTTTGTAATACTATGGATTATTACAATACTCTCATATATGAAAAATAAAAGTAAGGAGAGTGTGCTTAATATAATAATGATTTATATTATGTCCATGGGGCTGGTATGTTGTGTTGTTGTTGAAAGTGGTGCATATCTCTCTGAAGTAAGAATGTTCGGAACATTGACTGGAGCAACGATACGCGTAGGATTTACAGCGTTAGCTTTTTTGCTAAGCGCAATTTTATGCACCAGGGTTCTAAGTGGTTATTTGCAGCCAGTGAACGCAATGGACAAGCGTGTGAATTGGTCTATCAATACACTTATGCAAATAATTATACTTAGTTCATTCGCTGGACTGTTATATGTGTACATTACTTACGGTACACCCAATTCTAATAGTGTTGATCGATTTGTTTATTGGGATAATATTGCTCCTGCATGGGGTAGATATCTACAGTTTATGTTGCTTCAGTTTTCATTTCTTCTTGGTATAAAATTTATAGAATCTAAAAGTAAGAAATTCCTTATTTTGCTCATTGCCTCAATATTAATGCAGTTTATTGGTGGTGAGAAATTCACAGGACCATCCTTATCCATATTGTTTTTTTTGATCCCCGTATTGTATAGTTTAAAACAAAACATCATCTCGGTGTTTCTTCGTCCTCAATTTTTTTTATTAACTCTAATAGTTATTGCGATTTTTGTGCTTTCAACATATTTAAGTTATGCAGCAATATATGGAAATCCCTCGGAAGGACTACGCTATTTGCTGGAGAGAATTGCATTGCAAGCACAAGTTTGGTGGGCTGTAGATTCTGTTTCAGACACAATAAATCCACAACTGAATTTATCTTGGTTGCTTAAAAATGGTTTTGGTGTGGGGCTAAGTGAAGGTAATATGATATTTGGCATGTATTATCTTATGCAACAAATCACACCATCGGACGTTTTTTCGCGTTTCGTTGAAAATGGGGTTCGATTTACAATGGGGGCTCCAGTTAATTATAATTATTTTTTCGGAACTGTTCTTGGGCCTTTTGCAGCAATATTATTTGGTTTTGTTGCTGGCTTTGGTGCATGGCTAATGCGTAATGCAATAGTAATGAAGGATCTTTTCTTCGCTTTTATAGTCGTTAAATATTACTATTACATAATACAAATTTGCATTATGTCTGACTGGTATTATTTCTTTACTGCTAAATTTGCTATATTCACACTATTTATTGTTTTTTATTCGTTAGTTTTGCAAAGGATCATTATAAAGAAATGGGAAAGTGTATAAAGTATTCTATTATAGTTCCTATTTACAATGTTGAGTTATTCCTTAAGGATTGCTTGGATTCTATAAAAAATTCAATGACTGATGACTGTGAATGTATATTAGTTAATGATGGATCCACTGATAGTTCAGGTATGATCGCAGAAAAATATTGTGCTTCTAATGAGCGTTTCCATTATTATGCTAAGGATAATGGAGGGTTATCGGATGCTAGAAACTTTGGTTTGCATTTTGCGACAGGTGTATATGTTCTTTTTGTTGATTCTGATGATATAGTTAGCCCTGTTTTAATAAAGGCTGTTGATCAGGCCCTAAAAAATAATAATGCAGATGTTGTTTATTATAATTATTTGAAATTTTATTCAGAAAGTGTGATTGATTTGCTCACCAAAAAGGGGAGGGAGTTTCATATTCGATACTCCGGAAAGGAAGAGCTTTCACAAAAACCTAACTTCGCATGGGCTCGTGTAGCCAAGCGTTCTGTTTATTTTGAGAATCATTTCCCTGTTGGCGTAATATATGAAGATGTTTATACATCTCCTTATATTACTCAAAATGCAAATGTGGTAGGGTTTATTGATACTCCATTATATGGCTATAGAAAACGTGCTGGTTCTATTACGACCACATCCGCAGAAAAACAGTTTCAGTTATTCGAAACTGTAAAATTGTTGAAAAATAGGCAAGAATCTAAAGAATTGGATTTTAAATTTTATTCTACTGCATTAGTAAATCTATCTCAGTCATGCCTTGTGAGTTTGGTTCGTATTGAAGATACGACGACTCGTTCTTTTTATAGAAAAAAAATCAAAGATGAATATAGGAACTTATCCTGTAGTCAAATACTAAATAGTTATTCAAAGCTAAAATTCAAATGTCTTTCTTTGGTGTCAAAAAGTACGATTGGTTTATATCTTTTGGAAAAAATTTTGAGGCCAGTTGTTTTATTTTCAGATAAAAGGAATCACTGATGCCTCTTACTATATATACTGTTAGTCATAAAGCTTATGATTTTCCTTCAGATAATGGATATGTCCCTCTTCAGGTTGGGTCATCTTCTGAACCTATTGCCGATATAGTTCATAGAGATTCCATTGGTGCCAATATCGCTCACTTGAATCCCTCATTTTGTGAACTGACAGCCGCCTACTGGATCTGGAAGAATTCTCAGGAAGAGGTCGTTGGTCTTGCTCATTATCGTCGCTATTTTGCCTCCTCTACAAGCAACCTGATGGTGAAAGGAAAGCGTATTGCATCTCCTGAAGAAATGATGAATATGCTAAAAGATGCTGATATTCTAGTGGCAAAACCACGTAACTATTTTATCACCAGTATTAAAAACCATTATATCCACGCTCATCATGTATCTGACTACACTCAGCTTCGTGATGAGATTGCGTTACAGCACCCGGAATATTTGTCTGATTTTGACTCTATTATGGGTGGGACAAAAATTAGTTTGTACAATATGTTTGTTTGTAAAAAGTCATTGATCGATGAATACTTTGAATGGCTTTTCCCGGTACTTTTTGCGCTTGAGCAAAAAATTGATTACCAAAATTACGATGCTTACCAAAAGCGTGTTTTTGGTTTTATGGCAGAACGTCTTTTCAATGTCTGGCTTCATCATCACCGCGAGAGCTTGCGCATTAAATATATGCCAGTAGTAAATATTGATGGCGAAAATCTTTTACTGAAAGGCATTGGATTATTAAAACGACATTTCTGGGGTAAAAAATGAAAGTTGCTATAGTGGGCGCAGGTATTTCTGGTGCGGTTATTGCCAGATTATTAGCAGAGGAAGGGATTGAGTCTGTTGTTTTTGACAAACGTTCTCATATTGCTGGTAACTGTCATTCAGAACGTGATCCGCAGACCAACGTCATGTTGCACGTTTATGGTCCCCATATTTTTCATACAGATGATAAAGAAGTTTGGGATTTCGTTAATCAGTATTCAGAGTTTATGCCTTACACCAACCGTGTGAAGGCCATTTACAAAGGCAATGTTTACTTACTACCAGTAAACCTGCATACGATTAATCAGTTTTTCAATAAAACAATGCGTCCGGATGAAGCCCGTGCTTTCATCGAATCTAAAGCTGACAAATCTATTGTCGAACCGAAAAACTTTGAAGAACAGGCCATCAGCATGATTGGTCGGGAACTGTATGAAGCATTCTTTAAAGGCTATACGCGTAAACAATGGGGTTGTGAGCCGACGGAGTTACCAGCCAGTATTTTGAAACGCTTGCCGCTTCGTTTTAACTATAATGACAATTATTTTAACCACCAGTATCAGGGGATGCCCAGAGATGGCTATACCGATATGGTTGGAAAAATTCTTGATCACGAACTGATTGAAATAAGAACAGATACTGAGTTTTCAGCTACCGAGAGTGGGGCCTACCAGCATGTATTTTGGTCAGGCGCGCTGGATGGTTACTTTAACTTTAGTGAGGGGCGTCTGGGTTATCGCACGCTGGATTTCGAAAAATTCTCAGCAGAAGGTGACTACCAGGGAACGGCTGTTATCAACTACTGCGAAGAAAATGTACCTTATACCCGAATCACTGAGCATAAGCATTTCTCACCCTGGGAGTCACACGAAAAAACAACATGTTATCGTGAATTTAGTCGCTTCTGCACCGAAGATGATATTCCGTATTATCCGATCCGTATGGTTAAGGAAAAAGAACTGCTCAATCGCTACCTGGATAAAGCGATGGAATTAAGCAATACCACTTTTGTCGGGCGTCTTGGTACCTACCGCTATCTGGATATGGATGTCACTATTCGTGAAGCTATTGATGTTGCAAATAAATTCCTTGAATGTCAAAAGAGTCAGGAGCCAATGCCTGTATTTAATATAAATCCTCGCTAACGTCAGGTGTTGTCATGGATACGGATAATTTTTTGAATAAATATAATCCATTGCTATGCAAGGTTTTTCTCGCAGCATCGGATTTTATATTTTTTAACTTATCACTGGCCCTCTCTATTGGTTGTGTATACTGGATTTTTAACGATCTTTATCGTTTTATCCCCGATGCTCAACTGGAGATGCGTATAATTTCTCATGTCATCCTGAGTTTGATATGTGTGGGATGGTTCTGGGTTCGGTTGCGACATTATTCCTATCGCAAACCCTTTTGGTTTGAATTGAAGGAGATTATCCGCACTATTGTGATCTTTGCTGTTTTTGATCTGGCGCTGGTCGCTTTTTCTAAATGGCAATTTTCTCGGTATGTATGGGTCTTTTGTTGGACGTTTGCATTAATTCTGCTGCCGCTTTTCCGAGCAATGACCAAACAACTTCTTAATCGTCTTGGGATTTGGAAGAAAAAGACTGTCATTATGGGTAGCGGAAGTAATGCAGTGGAAGCTTATTATGCACTGCAAAGTGAGGAAATGCTTGGCTTTGATGTTGTCGCATTTTATGACGAAGAGTGTACAGAGGCAACGCTACAGGGACTGCCGGTTCTTCAGGACCCCAATATTCTTTGGGAAATGAAGAAAACAGGCGATATTCATTTCATTGTAGCTTTTGAAATGGAAAACAGCGATAAGACCATTAACTGGTTGCGCGAACTATCGAAGAAGGACTGCCGTTCTGTCACGGTTATTCCGTCCCTGCGCGGGTTACCACTTTATAATACCGATATGTCTTTCATCTTTAGTCATGAAGTCATGTTGCTGCGTATTCATAATAATCTGGCAAAACGGACATCTCGTTTCCTTAAACGGACTTTCGATATTGTCTGTTCATCACTGATTATCTTAATTTCTTCGCCACTGCTCATTTATCTTTGGTACAAAGTTACCCGTGATGGTGGTCCGGCAATCTACGGTCATATGCGAGTAGGGCGTCACGGTAAGCTTTTCCCTTGCTATAAGTTTCGCTCAATGGTGATGAATTCGCAGGAGGTTTTACAAAAGCTCCTTGATTCCGATCCTGCCGCACGGGAAGAATGGGAGCGTGACTTTAAGTTGAAAAACGATCCGCGAATCACTCCTGTCGGTCGATTTATTCGTAAAACCAGTCTTGATGAATTGCCTCAGTTATTTAATGTGCTGAAAGGTCAAATGAGTCTGGTTGGCCCGCGTCCGATTATCTCTGAAGAGTTACCACGCTATGATGAGAATGTTGATTACTATCTAATGGCGAAACCGGGAATGACAGGGTTGTGGCAGGTAAGTGGACGTAACGATGTGGATTACGATACCCGAGTCTACTTTGACTCCTGGTATGTCAAGAACTGGTCGCTGTGGAATGACATCGCTATTCTTTTCAAAACAGTGAAGGTAGTCCTCCATAGAGATGGTGCATATTGATGTAGCAGAAACTGCATTTTATGTGCATTAAGTTCATTCTGAAGAGGACATCTATTGCTACCTTCTGGCCTCTAACCTGAGTTAACATGTTCTTCACTTTACTCGCCGCCATTTTACGGCGGGGTATCCACACCTGACAGGAGTATGTAATGTCCAAGCAACAGATCGGCGTCGTCGGTATGGCAGTGATGGGGCGCAACCTGGCGCTCAACATCGAGAGCCGTGGTTATACCGTCTCCGTTTTCAACCGCTCCCGTGAAAAGACCGAAGAAGTGATTGCCGAGAACCCAGGCAAAAAACTGGTGCCTTACTACACGGTAAAAGAGTTTGTTGAATCCCTTGAAACGCCTCGTCGTATCCTGTTAATGGTGAAAGCAGGGGCGGGCACTGATGCTGCTATTGATTCCCTGAAGCCGTATCTGGATAAAGGCGACATCATCATTGATGGTGGTAACACGTTCTTCCAGGACACTATCCGTCGTAATCGCGAACTTTCTGCCGAAGGCTTTAACTTCATTGGTACTGGCGTTTCCGGTGGTGAAGAAGGGGCGCTGAAAGGCCCATCTATCATGCCTGGCGGTCAGAAAGAAGCCTACGAACTGGTTGCGCCGATTTTGACTAAAATTGCCGCAGTTGCAGAAGATGGCGAACCTTGCGTGACCTATATTGGTGCCGATGGCGCCGGTCACTATGTGAAAATGGTTCACAACGGTATCGAATACGGCGACATGCAGCTGATCGCAGAAGCCTATTCTTTGCTGAAAGGTGGCCTGAATCTGTCTAACGAAGAGCTGGCAGAGACTTTCACTGAGTGGAACAAAGGCGAGCTGAACAGCTACCTGATCGACATCACCAAAGACATCTTCACCAAAAAGGATGAAGAGGGTAAATATCTGGTTGATGTGATTCTGGATGAAGCGGCAAACAAAGGCACCGGTAAATGGACCAGCCAGAGTTCTCTGGATCTGGGCGAGCCGCTGTCGCTGATCACGGAATCCGTTTTTGCACGTTATATCTCTTCTCTGAAAGAGCAGCGTGTCGCAGCGTCTAAAGTGTTGTCGGGACCTGAAGCGCAGCTTGCGGGTGACAAAGCGGAATTTATCGAGAAAGTCCGTCGCGCGCTCTACCTCGGCAAGATCGTCTCTTACGCACAAGGGTTTTCCCAGCTGCGTGCCGCTTCTGACGAATACAACTGGGATCTGAACTACGGCGAAATTGCGAAGATCTTCCGTGCCGGCTGCATTATTCGTGCACAGTTCTTGCAGAAAATCACCGACGCATATGCAGAAAATGCGGGTATCGCTAACCTGCTGCTGGCACCGTACTTCAAGAAAATCGCGGACGACTATCAGCAAGCGCTGCGTGATGTGGTTGCGTATGCCGTGCAGAATGGTATCCCGGTTCCGACGTTCTCTGCCGCTGTTGCCTACTACGACAGCTATCGCGCAGCCGTTCTTCCTGCGAACCTGATCCAGGCGCAGCGTGACTACTTTGGGGCGCATACGTATAAGCGTACTGATAAAGAAGGCGTTTTCCATACCGAATGGCTGGAATAATTTCTGATTCGCATCAAAAGCCCGGTGATTCACCGGGCTTTTTTTTGTCCCTAATCTGATTGATTTATTTTTACTTCTTAATATTAACTTAATAATTAATGTTTAACCTGATAAAGAAAATCTGAATTGTTTTAGCCTTCATTGACACAATATTCATTCAGGCGTTAAAACTTTTATATCTTATCAGGATGTATAAACATCATGATGCATAATTAAGTTAATTCTGAGAGCGTGAAATGAAAATCACCATTTCTGGAACCGGGTACGTTGGTCTGTCAAACGGTTTGCTTATCGCACAGCATCACCAGGTTACCGCGTTAGACATTATTCCCGAACGTGTAGGAATGCTAAATGATCGGATATCTCCGATTGTTGATAAAGAAATACAGCAATTTTTAGCGTCCGGGAATATTAATTTTGAAGCAACCTTAGACAAGGTATCCGCCTACCAAAATGCTGATTATGTCATTATTGCAACACCAACCGACTATGATCCAAAAACAAATTATTTCAACACATCAAGCGTAGAATCAGTTATTCAGGATGTGACAGAGATTAACCCATCGGCAGTGATGGTGATCAAGTCAACGGTGCCGGTTGGTTTCACCGCAGCGATGAGTAAAAAATTTAATACGCAGAATATCATTTTCTCCCCCGAGTTTTTGCGTGAAGGTAAAGCGCTTTATGATAATTTGCATCCTTCGCGGATTGTGATTGGTGAACGCTCTGAGCGTGCGGAGCGATTCGCTGCTTTGCTACAGGAAGGCGCCATAAAACAGGATATACCAACTCTGTTTACCGATTCGACGGAAGCAGAGGCGATTAAGCTTTTTGCTAATACTTACCTTGCGATGCGCGTTGCTTACTTTAATGAACTTGATAGCTATGCGGAAAGTTTAGGACTGAATACCCGACAAATTATTGAAGGTGTGTGTCTGGATCCTCGTATTGGCAATCATTACAACAATCCTTCATTCGGTTACGGCGGTTATTGTCTGCCGAAAGATACGAAGCAACTTCTGGCGAATTATCAGTCAGTGCCAAACAATATTATCTCCGCGATCGTGGATGCGAACCGGACGCGTAAAGATTTTATTGCAGATGCCATTCTGTCCAGAAAACCCAAAGTGGTGGGCATCTATCGCCTGATTATGAAGAGCGGTTCTGATAATTTCCGTGCGTCTTCAATTCAGGGGATTATGAAGCGTATCAAAGCTAAAGGTGTGGAAGTTATTATTTACGAACCGGTTATGAAGGAAGCGTCGTTCTTTAATTCCCGCCTTGAACGTGATTTGAATATGTTTAAACAGCAGTCCGACGTGATTATCTCCAACCGCATGGCGTCTGAACTGCTGGATGTTCAGGACAAAGTTTATACACGCGATCTCTTTGGCAGTGATTAACCTTCTGTTATTGGGGCTACAATAGCCCCTGATTGGCTATCAAAGTGTTTGAAATAATCCGTAAATTTTATCAATAATCCTATAGCATTAACGATGTTTATGACTACACTGTCTCCAGCTTAAGCATTTTCTTAGTTAGGGTACTGATGACAGTGAACAATAACAATGCTACCGGGCGCAGTAATGACCCGGAACAGATTGATTTGATTGATTTAGTGATGCAATTGTGGCGCGGAAAAATGACAATCTTTGTGTGTGTCATTGTCGCAATTCTATTGGCTGTTGGTTACATCCTGGTAGCGAAAGAGAAATGGACCTCTACCGCCATTATCACCCAGCCGGATGTAGGGCAAATTGCTGCCTACAACAACGCGCTGAATGTGCTGTACGGTGATAATGCGCCCAAGGTAACTGATGTTCAGACGAATTTTATTGGCCGATTTAGCACGTCCTTTTCGGCATTAGCAGAAACGCTGGATAATCAGGAAAAACCGGAAAAACTGACAATAGAGCAGTCAGTAAAAGGGCAGCAGTTACCGCTGGCCGTCTCTTACGTCGGAGAGTCTGCGGAAGGGGCGCAACGCCAGTTAGCAGAGTATATCCAGCAGGTAGATGAGAGCGTTGCGAAAGAACTGGACGCGGATCTGAAAGATAACATCAAGTTGCAGACAACTACGCTTGAGGACTCGTTAAAAACGCAGGAAGTGGTCGCGCAGGAGCAAAAAGATTTGCGTATCAAGCAAATTCAGGAAGCATTGCGTTATGCGGAACAGGCGAATGTGATAAAGCCACAAATTCAGCAAACTCAGGATGTTACCCAGGACAGTATGTTCCTTCTTGGTAGTGATGCGCTGAAATCAATGATCGAACACGAGGCCACGCGTCCGCTGGTTTTCTCTGGTGCCTACTATCAGACCAAGCAAAATCTGCTGGATATCGGAAATCTGAAAATCGAAACCGCATCCATTCACGCCTACCGTTACGTCATGAAGCCGACGCTACCAATTCGTCGTGACAGTCCGAAAAAGGCAATTACGCTGGTTCTGGCGGTATTACTGGGCGGGATGATTGGTGCGGGTGTGGTGCTGGGACGTAATGCGTTACGTAACTATAAGCCGAAAGCGCAGTAATTTATTGTTATCCTGGATGGCGCTACGCTTATCCGACCTACAAAAAACCGGGCATTGCCCGGTTTTTTCGTATCTGAAGTTATTGATGACGCTTACGTAAATTCTCAATGACGGTCGTTAAATCAAGGTCCTGGTCCTGTAGCAGCACCAGCAGGTGGTACATCAAGTCGGAGGCTTCATTGGTCAGCTCAAAACGGTCATGTACCGTTGCGGCCAGCGCGGTCTCGACACCTTCTTCACCCACTTTCTGCGCGATACGCTTGGTGCCGCTGGCGTAAAGTTTCGCCGTGTAAGAGCTTGCCGGATCGGCAGTTTTACGCTCGGCTAACAGTTGCTCAAGTTGATACAGGAATAACCACTGATGGCTGGCATCCCCAAAGCAGCTACTGGTGCCTTTGTGGCAGGTTGGTCCAATTGGATTGGCCAGCACCAGCAGTGTGTCGTTATCACAATCCGGCGCAATGCGGACTACCTTCAGGAAGTGGCCGGATGTTTCGCCTTTGGTCCATAAACGCTGTTTGGTTCGTGAGAAGAAAGTGACGTTGCCGCTTTCGATTGTTTTATCCAGCGCTTCAGGGGTCATGTAACCCAGCATCAATACTTCACCGGATACCGCATGTTGCACGACAACCGGCATCAATCCGTCGGTTTTTTCCCAGTCGAGTTCGCGGCGCTGTTGCTCTGTTAACATATCCTGATCTCCACGCCCTGTGCTTCCAGGTACGCTTTTAATTCACCAATATTAATAATCTGTTTGTGGAAGACGGAGGCAGCAAGCGCCCCGTCGACATCGGTATCGCGGAAGGCTTCAAGGAAGTGCTCCATCGTGCCCGCGCCGCCGGAGGCAATCAGCGGTACATGACAGATGTCACGGACTTTTTTCAGTTGCTCCAGATCGTAACCGTTACGCACGCCGTCCTGATTCATCATGTTAAGCACGATTTCACCGGCCCCGCGTTTTTGCACTTCCTGCACCCAGTTGAGAGTTTCCCACTGCGTCACGCGGGTACGGCTTTCATCGCCGGTATACTGGTTGACGTGATACTTGCCGGTTTCGGCATCAAACCAGGTATCAATGCCCACGACGATGCACTGTACGCCAAAACGGTCAGCAAGACGGGTGATCAGCGTTGGGTCGGCCAGCGCAGGGGAGTTGATGGAAATTTTATCAGCGCCGAAAGAGAGGATTTTAGCGGCGTCATCAATAGACCTGATGCCACCCGCGACACAGAATGGAATGTCGATCACTTCCGCGACGCGCGACACCCAACTCTTATCAACCACGCGCCCGTCGCTGGAAGCGGTAATATCATAGAATACCAGCTCGTCTGCGCCTTCATCGGCATAGCGTTTTGCCAGCGGGACGATATCGCCGATGATTTCATGATTGCGGAACTGTACGCCTTTTACCACCTGACCATCGCGTACGTCCAGGCAAGGGATTATACGTTTTGCCAGCATTGGATGGCCTCCTTAACGGTAAATTTACCTTCCAGTAGGGCGCGGCCGACAATCACGCCGCGAACGCCCGTGCCGCGCAGAGCGGCCACGTCCTCAATCCCGCCAATTCCGCCGGAAGACTGAAAGGCGATCTGCGGATATTTCGCGCACACTTCGTCATATAATGAGACGTTGGAACCCGCCAGCGTGCCGTCACGGGAGATATCGGTGCACAGTACATGCTTCAGGCCAACCGGCAGATAAGTCTCGACCAGCTCTTCCAGCGAAACGCCGGAGTTCTCCTGCCAGCCGCTGACGGCAACCTGTTTGTTGCCCCGATCATCAATACGCACATCCAGCGCCAGCACCAGCGTGTCAGCGCCAAAGCGCTCAAACCAGCCTTTGACCACCTCGGGAGATTTGACCGCCGTGGAGCCGACCACCACGCGGGCAACGCCTGCGTCCAACAGCGCCGCAACATCGTCTTCAGTACGTACGCCGCCGCCAACCTGCACGGGCACATTCACGCCTGCGACCAGCGTTTTAATCAGCGGGATCTGCCGTCTGGCCGGATCTTTCGCCCCGGTCAAATCGACCAGATGCAGTACTTCGGCGCCCTGGGCGGCATAATCCCGCAGGCGGGGAAGGGGATCGTTACCGTAATCACGCTGCCGGGCGTAGTCGCCCTGATGGAGACGCACTACGGTGCCATCGATCAAATCTAATGCCGGAATAATCATCACATCTCCAGGAAGTTTTTCAGCAACTGCGCGCCAGCGGCGCCGGAGCGTTCCGGGTGGAACTGCACGCCGAAGAAATTGTCTTTTTGCACTGCCGCAGTGAAGGGTTCGCCGTAGTTGCATTGAGCAATGGTCCACGGATTTACGGGCATAGCGTAGCTGTGAACAAAGTAGAACCAGGCGCCATCTTCAATGCCCTGGAAAAGACGATTACCCGCCTGCGGGTAAACGCGGTTCCAGCCCATATGCGGGAGCGGCAGGCCAAAATCGGTCATCTTCGGGACGTCCTGGTCAATAATGCCCAGAAGGTCGACGCCGTTAGTCTCTTCACTGTGGCGCCCGAGGATCTGCATGCCTAAACAAATTCCCAGAACGGGCTGAGTACAAGCCTTAATCAATTCGACAAGCTCACGCTCGCGCAACTGATCCATCGCCGCCTGGGCGGTTCCCACGCCGGGCAGGAAGAGTTTGTCAGCTTTTAAGACGACCTCCGGGTCGCGGCTGACCTGCGGATCATAACCGTGGCGCGCCACGGCGGATTTCACCGAGTTCAGGTTGGCGCAGCCGGTATCAAGGATGACGACGTTCATCACAGCACTCCTTTAGAAGAAGGCAGCGTGTCGCCTTCTACCCGAATGGCCTGGCGCAACGTGCGGCCAAACGCTTTAAACAGGCTTTCTACACGGTGGTGATCGTTTTTACCTTTGGTCTTCAGGTGCAGCGTCACGCCCATGGTGTAGGAGAGCGAGCGGAAGAAGTGTTCAACCATCTCGGTGCTCAGATCGCCCACGCGCTGATAGGTAAACTCGGCTTTATATTCCAGGTGCGGGCGCCCGGAGATATCCAGTGCGCAACGCGCCAGGCATTCGTCCATCGGCAGCACAAAACCAAAGCGGTTGATGCCGCGCTTATCGCCCAACGCCAGCTTTAGCGCCTCGCCCAGCGCCAGACCGGTATCTTCTACCGTATGGTGATCGTCAATATAGAGGTCGCCCTTGACCGCGATCTCCATACGGAAACCGCCATGCGTGGCGATCTGATCGAGCATATGGTCAAAGAAGCCCACGCCAGTATTGATCTTGCTGCCGCCTTCGCGATCCAGCCACACCTTGACGTCAATCTGCGTTTCTTTGGTATTGCGTTCAACGTGGGCATAGCGGTCGCGTTTTGTCAGCTGTTCGCCAATCATCGTCCAGTTCAGGGTTTCACGGTTATAACGTAACCCGTTAATGCCCATGTTTTCGGCCAACTGGATGTCGGTAGCGCGATCGCCAATCACGTAGCTGTTGGCGCTATCCATCGCCTGTTCAGCCAGATAACGTTCAACCAGCTTTACCTTCGGCTTACGGCAGTCGCACTCATCCGCTGGCAGGTGCGGGCAGATAAGCACTTCATCAAACAGTACGCCCTGGGAGGTGAAAACCTGCATCATCAGGTCGTGCGGGCCGTCGAAGTCTGCCTGCGGGAAGCTCTGCGTTCCCAGCCCGTCCTGGTTGGTGATCATCACCAGCTTAAAGCCGGCTTTTTGCAGCTTCAGCAGAACCGGCACCACGTCCGGTTCAAAGGCGAGTTTGTCAAAACGATCCACCTGAAAATCACTCGGTGGTTCGGCAATCAGGGTTCCATCACGGTCAATAAAAAGATACTTCTGGCTCATACTTGCTCCGCACGTAAGGCGTCAATGACGCGCTGGCTTTCTTCGCGGGTTCCAACAGTGATACGCAGACAGCCGCTTAAAGAAGGTTGTTTATTCTGATCACGTAAGATAATGCCCTGATCCCACAGAGATTTAAACACGCTACTTGACGCGGTAAAACGTGCCAGAATGTAGTTGGTTTCTGAATCGAACACCTGTTCTACGCAGGCAATCTCTTTCAGCGCATTAACCAGATACTGACGTTCCAGCAGAATCTGCGCCACACGCTCGCGCATCGCGTTGACGCCTTGCGGCGTCAACGCCTGAGCGGCAATATCGGCGACCGGCGTAGAGAGCGGGTAGGGGGCGATGACTTTCAGCAGCAGGTTGATGACCTCTTCATTCGCCAGCGTAAATCCGCAGCGCAGACCGGCGAGCGCAAAGGCTTTGGAGAGCGTGCGCAGCACCACCAGATGCGGGTATTCAGAGAGCCAGCCAGCCAGCGTCGCCTGTGGGCAGAATTCAATATAGGCCTCATCCGCTACCACAATGGCGTTGCCGCGCGTCATTTCCAGCAGAGTACGTAAATCCTGTGGATTGATAAGCTGCCCGGTCGGGTTGTTGGGGCTGCATACAAACACCACTTTAACGCCGTCGAGTTTATCGGCAATGCCCCGCAGATCCAGCTGCCAGTTTTCCAGCGTCGGAACCGTCCGGCATTCAACGCCAATGGTTTCCGCGCTGACGCTGTACATGCCGTACGTTGGCGGGCAATAGAGAATTGCATCTTTCCCTGGTTCGCAGAATGCGCGAATCAGCAGTTCAATACCTTCGTCTGCGCCACGGCTGACCAGCACCTGCCCGGGGTTCACTCCGGCGTACTGCGCATAATTTTCAATAACCGCTTTTGGCTGACATTCCGGGTAGCGGTTGAGCGTTTGCTGAGTCAGCTGAAACTCCACCGCCGTCGGGAACTCATTGGCATTCAGCCACACATCGCCATTACCGCCCAGACGGCGAGCGGACTGGTACGGCGTCAGGTTGCGAACGTTTTCCCGGGCTAAGTCGGTGACGCTGCGGGTATTTTCAGTGCTCATGCTTGCTCCTTAAGGGCGTTAACGCGCAGGGTGACAGCATTTTTGTGGGCGGTCAGCCGTTCTGCCGCAGCCAGCGTTTCAATGGTGGATGCCAGTGCGGAGAAACCCGCCTGCGACAATTCCTGAACGGTCATGCGTTTCTGGAAATCCGCCAGACCGAGGCTGGAGCAGGTGGCGGTATAACCATAGGTCGGTAGCACATGATTGGTGCCGGAAGCATAGTCGCCTGCGGATTCCGGTGACCAGTCACCGAGAAAAACGGAACCCGCGCTGGTAATATCCTCCACCAGATCGCGCGCCTTGCGGGTCTGAATGATCAGGTGTTCCGGCCCATACTGGTTCGAGATGGCGACGCACTGGGCTAAATCTTTCGTCACGATCAGACGGCTGGCGTTTAATGCCTGACGCGCCGTTTCCGCACGCGGTAACTCCGCTAACTGGCGTTCGACGGCCTCCGCGACGTTCTGCGCAATACCGGCATCCGGGGTCAGCAGGATGACCTGAGAATCCGGGCCGTGTTCCGCCTGAGAGAGCAGGTCAGACGCCACGAAATCTGGCGTGGCGCCGCTGTCGGCGATCACCAGCACTTCAGAAGGGCCGGCAGGCATATCAATTGCCGCGCCGTCGAGACGCTGGCTGACCTGGCGTTTCGCCTCGGTGACAAACGCGTTGCCGGGGCCAAAAATTTTGTCCACTTTTGGCACGGATTCGCTGCCGAACGCCAGAGCGGCAATGG
Source organism: Citrobacter sp. CK198 (assembly GCF_030333295.1). Taxonomy (NCBI): domain Bacteria; kingdom Pseudomonadati; phylum Pseudomonadota; class Gammaproteobacteria; order Enterobacterales; family Enterobacteriaceae; genus Citrobacter; species Citrobacter sp. CK198. The sequence continues at coordinate 556,921 of NZ_JAOWGE010000034.1, forward strand.
CCTGGGCACCGCCGACGTTGAAGATTTCCTGCACGCCGCACAGCTGCGCAGCGTAAAGGATTTCATCCGCGATAGGCGGTGGCGAGCACAACACCACTTTTTTGCATCCGGCAATACGCGCGGGCGTGGCGAGCATTAATACGGTGGAGAAGAGCGGGGCAGAGCCGCCCGGGATATACAGACCGACAGATGCGACAGGGCGCGTCACCTGCTGACAGCGAACGCCGGGCTGCGTTTCAACATCTACCGCCGGTAGTTTTTGCGCATTGTGGAAGGTTTCGATGTTTTTTACCGCTACCGCCATCGCCTGTTTGAGATCGTCGCTCAGACGCGCGCTGGCCGCGGCAATCTCTTCGGCGGGCACTTTCAGCGCTGCGACGTTCGTTTTATCAAACTTTGCGCTGTATTCGCGCAGGGCGTCGTCACCGCGTGATTTCACATTATCCAGGATCTCTGCGACGGTACGGGTAATGCTGTCGGAGGCGGAAATAGCCGGACGCATCAGCAATGCACGCTGCTGTTCAGTATTGCAGCTATTCCAGTCGATGATTGTATTAAAGCTCATGGCCGTCACTCCATCATCTTTTCAATTGGCAGCACCAGAATAGAGCTGGCGCCGAGCGCTTTCAGTTTTTCCATCGTTTCCCAGAACAGGGTTTCGCTGCTGACCATGTGCATGGCGACGCGCTGCTGATCGCCCGCCAGCGGCAGAATGGTCGGACGCTCTGCGCCCGGCAGCAGGGCGATGACTTCATCCAGACGCTCGCTTGGCGCATGCATCATGATGTATTTGGATTCACGCGCCTGAATAACGCCCTGAATACGGGTCAGCAGTTTGTCGATAAGCTGTTGTTTGGCTTCGGCCATTTCGCCGTCACGCTGGATCAGGCAGGCTTTGGAGCGGTAAATCACCTCGACTTCACGCAGACCGTTAGCTTCCAGCGTCGCTCCGGTCGACACCAGATCGCAGATGGCATCGGCCAGACCCGCACGCGGAGCGACTTCAACAGAACCGTTTAACAGACAGGATTTAAACGACACGCCTTTCTGATCCAGATAACGCTTAAGCAGGTGCGGGTAAGAGGTAGCGATACGCTTGCCGTCAAGGGAAGCCGGGCCGTCCCAGGCTTCATCGACGGCGGTGGCCAGCGAGAGGCGGCAGCCGCCGAAGTCGAGACGGCGCAGGGTGTAGTAGCGCGGGTCTTCGCCCTGCGCGCGGCGGCTCAACAGCTCTTCTTCCAGAACGTTTTCCCCGATGATCCCCAGATCGACAACGCCATCCATGACCAGACCGGGAATATCGTCATCACGCACGCGCAGAATATCAATCGGCATATTCTCCGCCATCGCAATCAGACGCTGGGTGTGCAGGTTGATTTTAATACCGCAGCGGGCCAGTAATTCGCGTGAATCATCGCTTAAACGGCCTGATTTCTGAATAGCTATGCGTAAACGGGTGTTATCTAACATTCTTTTTTCCTCTTTATCCTGTCTGAACCGGTCTGAATTGCGCACAAAAAAAAGCCCCCGGAAGAATGATCTTCCGGGGGCTTTCTCATGCGTTCATGCACCACTGGAAGATCTGAATGTCTTCCAGCACACATCGCCTGAAAGACTAGTCAGGATGATGGTGATGATGGTGGTGTTTAAATTGAACGCGTGTCATAAAATTCTCGATGAATGCTTATTCATTTGATGCCTTTTAACCTAAACCACTTTAGCGCCGGAAAGCAAGGGCTTTTTTTCATCATTAATTCATTTCATATTGAAGGTATGAATTGTCAGTCCCGGCGGGCTGGCGTAGCCTTAGATAAGATGGCGTTAAAGTCAGGAGAGAACGCATGAAAAAGGTCGCAATTGTCGGTTTAGGATGGTTAGGAATGCCGCTGGCGATGTCGCTGACGGCAAGAGGCTGGCAGGTTACTGGTACGAAAACCACGCAGGATGGCGTGGAAGCGGCCCGCATGAGCGGCATTGAGAGCTATCCGCTGCGCCTGGAACCTGAGCTGGTTTGCGAAACGGACGATCTTGATGCGCTGATGGATGTGGATGCTCTGGTCATTACGCTGCCCGCTCGCCGTAGCGGGCCAGGGGAAGATTTTTACCGCCAGGCAATACAGGAGGTGGTCGACAGCGCGCTGGCGTATCACGTTCCGCGTATCATTTTTACCAGTTCCACGTCAGTGTACGGCGATGTGCACGGCATTGTGAAAGAGACTACGCCGCGTAATCCCGTCACGGCGAGTGGGCGCATCCTGAAGGAACTCGAAGACTGGCTGCACAATCTGCCCGGCACCTCCGTCGATATTCTGCGTCTGTCCGGGTTGGTAGGGCCAGGACGACATCCGGGGCGTTTCTTTGCCGGTAAAACCGCGCCTGACGGTCAGCAAGGTGTGAATCTGGTCCACCTGGAAGATGTGATTGCCGCTATTACTCTGCTGTTACAGGCACCTAAAGGGGGACACATCTATAATATATGTGCGCCTTCGCATCCGGCGCGTAATGTGTTTTATCCGCAGATGGCGCGTTTGCTGGGTATGGAGCCGCCGCATTTTCTGGAAAGCCAGAGTAACGATAAAGGCAAGATTATTGATGGCAGCCGGATTTGTAATGAACTCGGGTTTGAATACCAGTATCCCGACCCGCTGGTGATGCCGATGGAGTGACGCGCCAGCAGACTACCGCCATACACCGCAAGGGGGCGAGTATGAAACCACTGCTGGACGTTCTGATGATTCTCGATGCGTTAGAGAAAGAGGGGAGCTTTGCGGCGGCGTCGGCAAAATTGTTTAAGACGCCGTCAGCGCTCAGCTATACCGTCCATAAACTGGAAAGCGATCTGAATATCCAACTGTTGGATCGCAGCGGGCATCGGGCTAAGTTTACCCGCACCGGTCAGATGCTGCTGGAAAAAGGCCGGGAAGTTCTGCATACCGTGCGCGAACTGGAAAAGCAGGCCATCAAACTTCACGAAGGCTGGGAGAACGAACTGGTCATCGGTGTGGACGATACGTTTCCTTTTTCTCTCCTTACTCCCCTCATTGAATCCTTCTACCAACATCACAGCGTAACGCGCCTGAAATTCATAAACGGCGTGCTGGGCGGTTCCTGGGAGGCGCTGACGCAGGGGCGCGCGGATATCATCGTTGGCGCGATGCACGATCCGCCCTACGCCAGTGGTTTCGGTTTTGCGCGTCTGGGAGAGCTTGAGCAGGTTTTTGCGATTGCCCCGCATCATCCACTGGTGCAGGAAGAAGAGCCGTTGAGTCGGCGCACAATAAAACGGTTCCGCGCGATTGTGGTCGGCGATGAGACGCATCCGGCGTGTTCGGCAAGCGCGCAATTGCTTGATGATCAGGAAGCCATAACGGTTTTTGATTTTAAAACCAAACTGGAACTGCAAATCAGCGGCCTGGGATGTGGGTATTTACCGCGCTACCTGGCGCAACGCTTTCTGGACAGCGGTGCGCTTATTGAGAAGAACGTGGCGGCGCAGATCGTGTCGGAGCCGGTGTGGATGGGCTGGAACGAACAGACGGCCGGACTGGCCAGCGCGTGGTGGCGAGATAAAATTTTAGCAAATAGTGCTATTGCTGGCGTCTATACAATGGGGGATGCTGGGAAATCAAACAGTTAATAAAAAATATTTTTTGACGGGGCTCTCATTCTCTTGTCATTTCGCCTTAATTTAGTGCACAATGCGCCGCTTGCAAAAAATGACATTAACCGACGTTTTAATACGCGTCGGTTATTTTTTTGCATCAAACCAATCATTCAATAAAAGAGGCCGGGCTTCGTACCGGATAGATACTTACTAAAAACCGACAGTTGTTGTCGCTGAGGAATCCAGAAAATGGGGCAATTTTTTGCTTACGCGACGGCATTCGCCGTAAAGGGGAATGACCATGTCGCATAACGTTACTCCAAACACCTCTCGCGTGGAATTGCGTAAGACGCTTACGTTGATTCCGGTTGTAATGATGGGTCTTGCCTATATGCAGCCGATGACGCTGTTCGATACATTTGGTATCGTCTCAGGCCTCACTGACGGTCACGTTGCGACGGCGTATGCCTTTGCGCTGATCGCGATTCTTTTTACTGCGTTGAGCTACGGTAAACTGGTGCGTCGTTTCCCGTCCGCTGGCTCCGCGTACACTTACGCCCAGAAATCCATCAGCCCGACTGTAGGCTTTATGGTGGGCTGGTCATCGCTGCTGGACTACCTGTTCATGCCGATGATCAACATTCTGCTGGCGAAAATTTACTTTGAAGCGCTGGTGCCGACAGTGCCGTCGTGGATCTTTGTGGTGGCGCTGGTGGCCTTTATGACCATCTCTAACCTGCGCAGCATCAAGACCGTCGCTAACTTCAACACCCTGATTGTTATTCTGCAAATGGGGATTGTAGCGGTGATCGTCGGCCTGATTATCTACGGTGTGTCTCACGGCGAAGGTGCGGGTACGCTGGTAAGTTCCCGTCCATTCTGGTCTGAAGGCGCGCACGTTGTGCCGATGATTACCGGTGCGACAATCCTGTGCTTCTCGTTCCTCGGCTTTGACGGTATCTCTTCTCTGTCTGAAGAGACTAAAGACGCGGAGCGCGTTATTCCACGCGCGATTTTCCTGACGGCGCTGATTGGCGGCCTGATCTTTATCGCGGCGTCTTACTTCCTGCAACTGTACTTCCCGGATATTTCGCGCTTTAAAGACCCGGATGCATCACAGCCTGAAATCATGCTGTACGTTGCGGGTAAAACCTTCCAGTGGGGCGTGCTGATTTTCTCCAGCGTGACCGTACTGGCATCCGGTATGGCGGCACACGCGGGCGTTTCCCGTCTGATGTACGTCATGGGTCGTGACGGCGTGTTCCCGACGCGTTTCTTCGGCTACGTTCATCCGAAATGGCGTACTCCGGCGTGGAACGTGCTGCTGGTTGGCGCGATCGCACTGCTGGCGATTAACTTCGATCTGGTTACGGCGACGGCGCTGATCAACTTCGGTGCGCTGGTGGCGTTTACCTTCGTGAACCTCTCCGTGATTTCCCAGTTCTGGATTCGTGAGAAGCGCAACAAAACGCTGAAAGACCACTTCAACTATCTGGTTCTGCCGGTGTGCGGCGCGCTGACTGTTGGCGCACTGTGGATCAACCTGGAAGAAAGCTCAATGACTCTGGGTCTGATCTGGGCAGGTATTGGCCTGGTGTATCTGGCTTGCGTGACCAAAAGCTTCCGCAATCCGGTACCGCAGTACGAAGATATCGCACAGTAATGAAATGACCTTTCACAGGTAAAAAACCGGAGACATGTTCTCCGGTTTTTTTATGCAAAAATCTGTAGGCCGGATAAGGTCATCGGCCGTCCTTCGGCACAACGCCAACGCCGGATGGCGCTTCGCTTATCAGGCCTACGGCTGCCTATTTTTGTAGGCCGGATAAGGCGTTTACGCCGCCATCCGGCAAAAGCGACGCGTGGCTCCTCAGACAATCTCTTCTGCGTACTGCCAGAGTGATTTCAGCAATGCCAGTTTCTCTTTATCGTCAGCATATTGCTGATACAGCATCTGTAACTCTTCCGCATACCGTTGCAAAAACTCTGGCGTAAACACCTGACGACGATGCTCCAGCCAGCGTTGCTGTTCGGTTTCATCCAGCGTTCCCGGGAAGTTACGGGCGCGATAGTTAAACAGCAGTTTTTCAATCCGCTTATCGACAAACGTAATATCCAGCGCGGGCAAATTGCGCGGTTCGGTTTCCAGCACGATTTTCATGGCGGCACGATCGGCGTCGCTGAAAAAGCCATTGTATAGCTGCGCATCGACGTTTTCAGACGGCGTAAACGGCTCGGCCTCAGCGAAGATTGCCACAACCTTATCGCGTACCTGCGGATTATCGCGCAGCACTTTCAGGTTATTGAGACAGTGCTGACGGTTAATCCCCAGGCGATCGGCATCCTCCGGGCGGAGCGTATTAGCCTGAGCCAGCACCGGGCATTTATTGATGTGTACCAGTTTTACCGGAACTGCGGCGTTATCGCCGAGGTCGGCTTTAGCGGTATATAACCGCTCGCGCAGGGTATTGCTGTCCAGCTCCAGTAATGGCGACATATCGCCCGCCAGATCCACCATAATGACCGCGTTGCGGTTTTCTGGATGCCAGGCCAGCGGCGCAACCCAACTGGTGTTGCCGCGCCAGGCGCCAAACATACCGGAGATATGTACTAGCGGTTTCATTTGCGGCACATCGATCAACGCCGCCAGTTTATGTTTGTTGCGATGCGTGTAAAGGTAGTCAAACAGACGCGGCTGGCGCGACTTCACCAGTTGCGCCATAGCGATGGTGGCGTACACGTCTGCCATTGCATCGTGCGCGTTGGCATGTTCGATCCCGTTGGCTTTGGTCAAGTGCTCAAGGCGGAAGCTGGGCAATCCGTCGTCATTTTCCGGCCAGTTTATGCCTTCCGGGCGCAGGGCATAGCAGGCGCGCATCACATCCAGCAAATCCCAGCGCGAGTTGTCGTGCTGCCAGCTCCAGGCATAGGGATCGTAGAAGTTGCGATACAAAATGTTACGCGTGACTTCATCATCAAAACGGACATTGTTGTAGCCGATGACACAGGTTTTTGGCACGGTGAACAGCGAATGAATACGTCTGGCAAAGGCGGCTTCGTTCTCTCCTTTGTCGCGCGCTTCCTGCGGCGTAATCCCGGTGATGAGCACAGCTCCTGGCTGAGGCAGGTAATCATCGGCGGGCTTGCAGTAAAAGACTTCAGGTTCGCCAATAATGTTAAAGTCGCTATCCGTGCGGATGGCGGCAAACTGTGCGGGTCTGTCCAGCGCCGGGTGAGTCCCGAAGGTTTCGTAGTCATGGAACAGGAAGGTAGGGTGCTGCTTGCCGTCATTCATTGTTCAGTTCTATCCGTTACTGTGTGTTTGCGCGGTTCTGCGCAGCAGGGTATCAAATCCTGGCGGTGTTATCAGCTTCTGAGTCGTTATTGGGAGCGTTAAGGTTACACTGTCCGGCACTGCATTGAAAAACGTGCGTTATGTCACATTTTCTTGCAATTTATCCCTGTTTGTTTATCAGAACTTCCGTAAAAAGAACGGCAAATTATGACTTTCCTGAGGAAATAGTGTTGAAACGCCGTTTGTTTATTGCCGCTTCACTTCTCGCGATGAATCTTTCTTCCGCTCTGGCTGCCAATGTGCCAGATTTTTCTCCCCAGCCTCCGGCCATTCAGGCAGGGTCATGGGTACTTATGGATTACACCACGGGTCAAATTCTGACCGCAGGTAATGAACATCAGCGGCGTAACCCGGCCAGCCTGACCAAGCTGATGACCGGCTATGTTGTCGATCGCGCTATCGACAGCCATCGTATTAGCCCGGACGATATCGTAACCGTTGGACGTGATGCCTGGGCCAAAGACAACCCGGTGTTTGTGGGATCTTCATTAATGTTTCTGAAACAAGGGGAGCGCGTTTCGGTTCGGGATCTCAGCCGGGGGCTGATTGTTGACTCTGGAAACGATGCCTGCGTTGCGCTGGCGGATTACATTGCCGGAGGGCAACCGCAGTTCGTCGCCATGATGAATCACTACGTTGAAACCCTGAAATTGCAGGATACCCATTTTGAAACGGTACACGGACTGGATGCGCCAGGCCAGCACAGCTCAGCCTATGATCTGGCGGTATTGTCCCGCGCCATTATTCACGGTGAGCCTGAGTTTTATCATATGTACAGTGAAAAGAGCCTGACATGGAACGGTATTACCCAGCAGAACCGTAACGGACTGCTGTGGGATAAAACCATGAATATCGACGGGTTGAAAACCGGCCATACCTCCGGCGCGGGTTTTAACCTGATTGCCTCAGCCGTGGACGGGCAGCGTCGTCTTATCGCCGTTGTGATGGGCGCGGAAAGCGCGAAATGGCGCGAAGATCAGGCACGTAAGTTGTTGCAATGGGGACAGCAAAATTTCGATACGGTACAAATTTTACGCAGTGGCAAACAGGTTGGCACGGAACGTATCTGGTACGGCGATAAAGAAAATATTGCTCTGGGCACCGAGCAGGATTTCTGGATGGCGCTGCCGAAAACCGAAATTCCGCATATTAAGGCCCGGTATGCCCTTGATAAAAAAGAACTTGAAGCCCCTATTGCCGCACATCAGCGGGTTGGTGAAATTGAGCTATACGATCGGGATAAACTGGTGGCGCACTGGCCTCTGGTAACGCTGGAGTCTGTTGGCAAAGGCGGCGTTTTTTCCCGACTGAGCGATTACTTCCACCATAAGGCGTAACCCCCTTTTCTGACACGGCAGACTGGTAAGAGTGCGAGTCTGCTCACATACTCATCATGATTTCCTTGTGACCTTTATATGCAAAATCTTATACTGTGTTTATATACAGTATAAGATTTGCCGGAGGGGACATCGCTTCCTTATCCGGCGCTGACTTCAATGCATTATGGAACACCGTCGACCTGATACGCGCAGCGCCATCAGGTCGACGGTGTGCTATCAGTCTCAGTGAAACTATCGGAGGCAGTATGGACTACGAAATCAGGCAGGCAGAGAAGCGTAATATCGCCGGTTTTCACATGGTCGGCCCGTGGGAAAAAACGGTGAAGCAAGGTTTTGAACAACTCATGATGTGGGTTGACGGGAATCAGGTTGTTCCGCTCGAATGGATCGCGGTTTACTACGATAATCCAGATGAGGTTCCGGCGGAAAAACTCCGCTGCGATACGGTGGTGTCTGTCCCGGATAATTTCACCATTCCGAAAAATAGCGAAGGCGTCATCCTGACGGAGATCGCCGGCGGGCAGTATGCGACAGCGGTGGCGCGCGTTGAGAATCATGATTTCGCGACGCCCTGGTATCAGTTCTTCAATAGCCTGTTACAGGACAATCACTACCAGATAGCGGCTAAACCGTGTTTTGAGGTCTATCTTAACAATGGAACGGAAGACGGGTACTGGGACATTGAAATGTATGTACCCGTACAGTCGAAATAGCCCTGTGTAAATTGTACGCAGTACCCGGCGGATAGGCGTCGTGACGGGGCAGTTTACGTGCGAGTCCTGTCCGCTATAGTGATATTTTCGCTGCAAAAGCGGGTACAATTCGTTTTTTGGTCATTTCCAGACGGAGTGCGTGAGTGCGGGCTGATAAATCGCTGAGTCCCTTTGAAATTCGTTTATATCGCCATTATCGTGTTGTACACGGCATTCGCATTGCGCTGGCGTTTATTCTCACTTTCCTGCTGGTTCGACTGTTCAACATCCCGGAAGGCACCTGGCCGCTGATTACACTGGTCGTCATTATGGGGCCGATCTCCTTTTGGGGGAACGTGGTTCCCCGTGCGTTTGAGCGCATCGGCGGCACGATTCTGGGGTCGGTATTAGGTCTTGTAGCGTTACGTCTGGAGCTTTTTTCCCTCCCGCTGATGTTGATCTGGTGCGCTGCGGCAATGTTCTTGTGCGGTTGGCTGGCGTTAGGGAAAAAGCCGTATCAGGCTCTGTTGATCGGCATCACGCTCGCCGTGGTGGTAGGCGCGCCGGCAGGCGACATGAACACGGCATTGTGGCGTGGTGGGGATGTTATTTTAGGTTCGCTGCTGGCGATGCTGTTCACCGGCATCTGGCCGCAACGCGCGTTTTTACACTGGCGCATTCAGATGGCGCATTGTGTGACGGCGTACAATCGGGTCTATCAGGCCGCGTTGTCGCCAAATTTGTTAGAGCGTCCCCGGCTGGAGAAGCATTTACAGAAACTGCTGAGCGACGTCGTCAAAATGCGTGGGCTGATTACGCCAGCCAGCAAAGAAACCCGTATTCAAAAGTCGATATTCGAAGCGATTCAAACCGTGAACCGCAATTTGGTCTGTATGCTTGAGCTGCAAATTAATGCGCACTGGGCATCTCGTGCCAGCCATTTTGTGATGCTGAATGCGCATACGCTGCGCGAAACGCAGCAAATGACGCAGCAAACGTTACTCACCATCGCCCATGCGCTGTTCGAAGGCAACCCACAACCGGTACTGGCAAACACGGAAAAACTCAATGAGATTGTCGCGGAGCTGCGCCAGTTGATAAACGAGCATCATGGTAATACCGTGGCTGAAACGCCTATTCATGGCTATGTTTGGCTAAGTATGGAGACGGCGCGGCAACTGGAGCTGCTCTCCCATTTGATCTGCCGGGCATTGCGCAAATAAAAAGCAGATGACGCTCGTGATTCGGCTGCTGCTTCGATTCAGCACCGATTAAGGGTATGATACTGAAAAAGGATAAAACCATTGTCATCTGCAACGGCTAAAAGTAATGTTTACCCTAACGTATAGCGGTTGCTTAAACGAATCCGAATCTCACATTATCAGGGGTGTAAAAATGGAAACCAACAAGCCTTCTTTCCAGGACGTACTGGAATTTGTTCGTCTGTTCCGCCGTAAGAACAAACTGCAACGTGAAATCCAGGACGTTGAGAAAAAGATCCGTGACAACCAGAAGCGTGTTCTGCTGCTGGACAACCTGAGCGATTACATCAAGCCAGGTATGAGCGTTGAAGCGATCCAGGGCATCATCGCCAGCATGAAGAGCGACTATGAGGACCGCGTTGATGATTACATCATCAAAAACGCAGAAATTTCTAAAGAACGCCGCGACATTTCTAAAAAGCTGAAAGCGATGGGCGAAATGAAAAACGGCGACGCAAAAGCAGAGTAACAGCCTGTGGCAGTGGGGAACACCGCGAGTTCCTCACTGCAATTCAACCCCGCCAGTGACCATCTTCAGCAAATGCTGATCGGGCCAGTGTTCCGTCAGTTTTCGTTGTGCGAGTTCCCACTTAATATGGTCAACGTCATGGCGCTGCCTGTCCAGCATCAGCCCGACAACGCTTCCGCTGTGCGCCACATTCAGACCGTATAAATCACATGCTTCCACCAGCGCCAGCAGGGCATCAAAGCCTGGCTTTGGTAACAGTTGTTGGCTGGCGATAGCGCTGAGCGTGGCGGCTTCCCCCATCCGACGAGGGTTTTGCGTTATGCAGGCTTCCTGCACTCTCTCCCATGCCTGCTGCAACATCGCCGCCCCCGCATGCAGACGTTCCAGTCGGGGGATGCGGTGATAATCCGCCGTGCGCAACGTTATTGGGCTTTCGAGGACTAAAAGATCAAGCTGTGGCTGCGCTTCACAAGCCATTTGCGTAGAAGCATCATTGTGATCGAAAAGCGTCAGTTGACGGAAAATGGTGCTGTCGGTGGGTTCAAGCGAAACACACAGATGTGCAAGCGTGGGTTCATCCAGCGTATGCCCCAGATGGTGTGCGGTTGCGACCGCCGTTGCCGCGATATCTGCGGTACTGCTGGCCATCCCTTTGGCGACGGGAATGGTGGAATGCACTGCGATCCGAATCTCCTGGCTCCACTGCGCAGGGTAGCGCCAGTATTCCAGTAGCCGATTGACCATTGCGCGTGAAAGGGGACGCTCATCCGCAAGGGGAGCGCCCGAGCTTACTTCCACGGTGCTGTACCATTCGACAGGGCAGGAGACCAGTTTCTCACTGCCCAGAATCCAGCCCTGGATAAGTTCTCCGCATGACGCGGGGCATTGCGCAACAGCCACGTTTTCACCTTTCTGGTCAGCAATCCTCGGCGCATAGTGTCACGGCGATTGCGCTATTACCATGATTTTCCGCAAGTTGCAGTCGGGCAAAATCAGGCGGAAACGTCAAATGTGACCTTGTCACTTAACGCAATCCGCATCACATCTTGCGCGATCATAAGCTCTTCATTGGTATTAATGACCGCCACTTTCACCACTGCGTTTTCAGCCTGAATAAACGTAGCGTTGCGCAGGTTTTTTTCCTCATCAATACTCAACCCCAGGAAATGCAGATTATGGCAGACTGCCGCTCTGGCACGGGCGGAGTTTTCGCCGATTCCACCGGTAAAAATGAGCGCATCCAGACCGCCCATTTGCATGATATAACTGCCGATTGTCGCGCGAATGCGCTCAGCAAATAGCGTAAGCGCAAGCGCCGCCCGGCGATTTCCGCCATCGGCGGCCTGCTCAACGTCGCGGTAATCATGCGAAACGCCGGAAATGCCCAGCAGCCCCGACTCATTGTTTAATAAATAATTAAGCTGCTGGGGCGTTTTCCCTTCACGTTCTGCAATCCAGGGCAGAATGGAGGGATCGATGTCTCCGCTACGGGTTCCCATCATCACGCCTGATTGCGGCGTAAATCCCATTGATGTATTGACGGATTGCCCCCCTTTGATAGCGCAAATGCTGCTGCCATTACCCAGATGGCAGCAAATAACGCGTAAGGCGCTGAGCGGGACGCCCAGTCTTTCAGCTAATGCTGTGCTGACATATTTATGGCTGGTACCGTGAAAACCATAGCGGCGAATACCCAGCTCGGTGTAATAACGCCAGGGCAGAGGGTAAATATAGGCCGACTCGTCCAGCGTCTGATGAAAGGCGGTATCGAATACGGCCACAGAAGGCGTTGAGGGTAACAGCTGGCGAAAAATATGAATACCGAGCGCGTTAACCGGGTTATGCAACGGGGCCAGTTCGGCGAGACGCTCAATTTGAGCGAGCGTTTCATCGGTCACGCGCGCCGAATCCTTAAAGAACTCTCCGCCGTGCGCTACGCGATGACCCACGCCGTCAATATCCTGTAAGGTATTAATGATGTGATGACTGAGGAGCTTATCCAGCAGCAGGGTAACGGCTTCGCGGTGATCGGCGATGGGGGCCGTTTCCTGCCATTTTTGCGCGGATGTTTTCATTGTGACTCTGGCGTTCGCCATTCCGATACGTTCGATTAATCCCTGGCAGATCATTTCGCCCTGCGGCATTGCCAGCAACTGGAATTTTAGCGACGAGCTACCGGCGTTAATCGCCATTATTTTGTGAGACATAAGGGTTCCTTAGCACTCAGAAAAACAAACATTTCATCAATCCCGGATTTCATCAGCGCGCTGGTGACAAAAATTTTCTGCGCGCCGGCTTGAATCAGCCAGTTCTCCACGCATGAGATACGTGACGAATCCGCCAAATCAGATTTGGTGACGATCCCGATAACGGGTTTGTTCATTGGGCCGGTAAAACCGGGGGAGAAGGGCGACCACGGCGCATCGGCATTAAGAACCAGCGCGATAATGTCGGCTTCACAGGCGCTTGCCAGCAGCGCGCTATACAGACAGCGGTTCTCCAGATATTCGCCTGGCGTATCGATCGTGCCGGGCGACCAGACAATAGCCTGTGTTTTCTGGTAATGGAGCGCTTCGCCGTTCAGACTCTGTGTAAGAGAGGTTTTTCCGCACTGGCTGGGGCCGATTAACATAATGCGTTTCATGGCGTTATGTCCGGGTAATTGGGCAGGCGGTAAAACGCATCATTTCTCCCAATGTTCTGGTCACCTGATTTAACGCATACTCGACGGCTGAGACATCGCCGGTCAGCACGACGGCCCCGGTGAAACGGTCAAGAAAACCAATCTCGACCGCGCCGGATTTGGTGGCGATATCGCAGGCAATAATCGAGGCTTCGCTGGGCGTAATGGTCAGAATCCCAATAGCGGACACCGCATCCGGCAGACCCAGTTTTTTAAAGAGATCTTTGCCTGGGTTAGCAATCAGATGCGCCAGCGTCACCTGTTTCCCGGGAACATACTCCTGAATCATGCGTTCCGTTGTCGGTTGCTTTTCCATCATCCCTCCACGATCTGTCGCCACATGGCTTCATGCGGACGGGGGATCACGGCGCGGTAAACCAGCAGTCCTTTTTCGCCTGCGCTTTCACTGGCTACCGTAACGGCGTTGTTGACATCGGAGACATCGCCTGCCACCACCATGTAACATTTTCCGCCAATACCGAACGCCATATGGACACGCACCAGCGTCACGTTGGAGGCTTTAACGGCGCGATCGGCGGCACTGATACAGGCTGCTACGCTCCAGGTTTCCACGATCCCTACGGCCTGACGTTGATCAACGCTGTTCAACCCGCTGACCGCAGGCAGCACGCTGGCATGAATATTCGGCAGCACCAGACTATCCACGAGCATGTCTGCGGCCAGCGATGTACCCGTTTCGATGGCCTGCTGTACCGCACCGACATCGCCGCCCAGCATCAGTAAAAATTTACCCGGACAGATTGTTTTACTGACCAGTAAATTGACGCTGGCGCTTTTCAGCATGGCATCGCCTGCTTCCATTCCTTTAGCGATGCTGGTGAGTTCTAAAATACCTATAGCCTGAGACATGGTTAACCTCTTACAACCGTGATGGCGTGTTCAGTAATGTCGCTGACAATGCCGTCAATACTGGCGTGAACGGGAGCGCCTAACGCGCCAGATGGCATATCGGCGACACACTGTCCACGGACAACGCGTTCACCTTTTTGCACGCAGGGGACGGCGCTGGCGCCAATATGCTGACGCAAGAGCAGCGTCGTTTTGTCTGCTGAAGGGGCGACGTCCGTTAACGGCGCGTCGTGATACCAGTCGCTGAGCCCCAGTTTGGTAATCAATCGCTTAACCGGCACCAGCCGATATTTCGCCATTTCATCGGCGGGATTCAGCGGGCCTTCGTAACGGAGGTTTTGCGCCCGTAGCTCACGTTTCAGCATGCGGTTAATGCGCATGGGGGAGATCCCCACCGGGCATGCCACGCTTTCGCAAACATTGCATTCTGAACACGTCAGCGCGCTAAGCAGGAGTTGCGGTGTCGCGGCCTGTTGATAGTTCACCGCGCGTACCAGCAAATGGGGAGATAACTCATGGCCGATCAAATGCCTGGGGCATAAATCAGTACATAACCGGCATTGCTCGCAAACGGTTTTTGCAACAGACAAAACGGTGCGTTCATCCTGCATTCGCCGCTGAATCAAGGGATGGTTTTTTGGTAACACCAGCAGGCCGCCGGTGGTCTTTGTCACCGGTGAATCCAGCGATGTCACCAGGCTTCCCATCATGGGGCCGCCGTTAATCAATCCAGGGTCATCAACGGTGGCGCCGCCTGCAAGCGCTAAAACGTCGCGTAAAGACATACCGACAGGAACGGTGACGGTCAGCGGCCTCGCAACCGCGCCGTTAACGGTAAGAGTGCGGCGCGTTACGGGATACTGTTGTTCTACCGCACGGGCGATATTCAGTACGGTCTGAACATTATTGACCACCACGCCGACGCTCACCGGTAACGCCGCAGGCGGAACGCGTCGGCCTGTCGCCATCCAGATGGTCAGCACTTCGTCCCCGGCCGGGTAGACATCCGGTAAAATATGCAGCCTGATACTGGAAGGTAGCAAGGGGGTTAATGCCTCAATCGCATCGTGGTATTTTTCTTTTAACGCAATAATCCCCTCGCGTGCGCCGGTTGCCTTCATGGCGTACTGCACGCCGCGAATCAGGCGCGTGGGCTGCTGCGCCATTAATTGCTGATCAACCTTGAGCATCGGTTCACATTCAGCAGCATTAACCAAAAAGATCTCAACCTGCGCCTGTAGTTTGATATGGGCGGGGAAACCCGCACCCCCGGCGCCAACCACGCCCGCAGCACGTACTCGATCGCGTATGGTTTGCGCATCATAGCTATCCTGTTCAATGGCGCTGACGGTATTCATGACAACGCCTCAAGAAGTTCCCGGATCGCGCTGGCATCGGCGGTACGCGGGTTGGTTCTTAACGTCACATCAGCCAGCGCCGCCTGAACCATGACCGGGATTCGTTGTGAATACGCCTGTCGTCCCTCTTTAAGCGCCTGGGCGAATGAAGGGATTGCACACTGTGTTTTGAGCTGCTCAATCTGATGAATCAGCGCATTGAGGCATGACGTCTCGTTTGCGCTGGCGGGGCAGAGTTGACAGGCTTTCGCGAGTCTTGCGTATCGTTTTGCCGCCCGAGGATCGTGGGCGTTAAAGCGGATGACCGATGTCAGCAGCAGTGCATTGGCAAGCCCGTGCGGCAGATGAAACTGGCCGCCTAACTGATGGGCAATAGCATGGTTCAGCCCTAGTCCTGCTTGGCTAAACGCCATTCCCGCCAGCGTTGAGGCGTTGTGCATCTTCCCACGGGTAGCCAGACAATCCCCTTTCCTGACCGCAACGGGCAGATACTGAAAGACGATTTGCGCGGCTTTTTCCGCCAGCGCGTCAGTGAAGTCGCTGGCGTGCGGAGACACATATGCTTCAAGCGCATGCGTCAGGACGTCCATCCCCGTGTTGGCGGTAATATTTGCCGGAACGGTGACAACCAGCGTCGGGTCGAGAATAGCCATATCTGGATACAACGCTTTATTAAATAACGGATATTTAATGCCCTTTTCTGGATCGCTAATGACGCATGCGCTGGTGACTTCGGAACCGGTGCCGCTGGTGGTGGGAATTGCAACACAGGTTTCAATTTCGATGCCGAACTGACGGCTGAACCAGACGATGGCTTTTGCCGCGTCGAGCGCCGATCCTCCGCCAAAGCCGATGACCATATCCGGTCGCAGGGCATGCATTTGCGCAATACCTTGCACTACCGTACCGATGGTAGGGTCCGGGGTGATGTCGCTGAATATGCTGATGCGATTATCCGTTGGAAGGGCGTCGCGCAGCGTATTGATCAGCGGTGATTGCGCCAGAAATCCATCACAGATAATCCAGATATGACGGTTTGTAAAACGCGTCAGCACATCCAGACTTCCTCTGCCACTGTACAATCGGGTTGGTAGTGAAAACGTATTCATAACGACCTCATTAGCGAATTGAAAAGCCGTTGGTCAGTACGCAGCGACGGGAACGGGCAAATGTGCGTGCTGAGGTTGTCCCTTCGCCGGTCGGGGTGGCGATGGTAAAGGTGGTAAACCCTTCGCCGCCAACGCCGATACCGGCATAGGAAGGGCCGTTTTTCACAAAAATAGAGGTCTGTAAGGTGCGCGCCGCCAGATTCAGGCGAGAGACATTCTGCGAGTGCATAATGGCGGTATGGTGCAGGCCTTCTTCAACTTTTAGCGCCAGTGCCAGCGCGCTGTCGAAATTATCAACCTTCACGACGGGTAGCATTGGCATCAACTGTTCGCTGGTTACCCACGGATCGTCGGCACTGACGATACCGATAAGCAAACGCGGCGGTTTTGCGGGAACGGCAATACCGGCGGCTTCCAGCATGGCGGCAGGGCTTTTCCCGACCAGTTTTTTATTCGCGTGACCTTCCGGGAGGCAGACGGCGCGTAATTTATCGATATCCGCAGCGTTTAACAGCAATGCGCCGAAAGCCTGCATTTGCTGAACCAGGCGCTCAGCGACGCTCTCTACGACAATCAGACTTTTTTCTGCGATACAGGGCAGGTTGTAATCGAACGCTGCGCCGTTGATGATATCTTCGGCCGCTTTGACGATATCGGCGGTCTCATCAACGATGCAGGGCGGATTGCCTGCCCCGGCGCCAATGACCTTTTTACCGCTTTTCATTCCCATCGCAACAATGCCGGGGCCGCCAGTAATAGCCAGCACCGCAATATTGGGATGCGCCATCATTTGCTGAGTTGCCTCAAAGGTCGGTTCTGCGACAGTGACGACCAGATTACGGATGCCGCAGCAGCGGAAGGCGATATCTTCGATCATGCCGATCAATTTGAGTGAGACGTTCTTCGCGCCAGGATGCGGGCTGAAATAAACGCTGTTGCCCGCAGCCAGCATACTGATGCTGTTGTTAATAATGGTTTCGGTAGGGTTGGTGCTGGGCGCGACGGAACCAATGACGCCGAACGGTGAATATTCAAACAGCACCATGCCGCCATCGCCGGTGAGGGCCGTGGTTGTCAAATCCTCAATGCCTGGCGTGTTATCCAGCGCGGCTTTGTTTTTAAGAAATTTATCTTCTTTGTTTCCCATCCCCGTTTCCGCTGCGCTCTCCGCCGCCAGCGTGGCAAGATGCGGAGTAAGCTCCTGGCGCAGGGCGCTGATAATGGCGCTGCGCGTTTTGAGCGGACACTGCTGATAACGTAAGAAAGCCTGATGCGCCGCGTCTATCGCTTCGCCGACGGACTGAAAAATACCGTGTCCTTGCGTTTCGGCCTGCGCAGGCGCCAACTGTTCGCTTAAAATATTACGGATGAGGGTTTCCAGTTCAGAAGTATTCATTGATGTGTTCTCACGTTAATTGCCGCTATGGCGGCTTGTGCAATATCCATGTCCTGTTCAACGCTCCCGCCGCTGATGCCAAGACCCCCAATGAGCAGACCATCACGCCATAACGCGAATCCGCCGCCAAAAGTGACGACTTTCCCCTGCATATGGCTTTCCAGACCGTAGAGCGAAGCGCCCGGCTGAACGGCGCAAGCCAGTTCGTGGGTGGCTGTTTTCATGGCGACGGCGGTCCAGGCTTTTTTCGGCGCCAGTTCACTGCTCACCAGCAGAGCGTCCGGCATACGCCAGGTCACGGTTTCGGTGCCGTTGGCATCCACAATGCTGACGACCACAGGAACCTGAAGCGCCTCCGCCCGCGCCACCGCTGAACGAGTTAACTGATGAAGCTCGTGAAAAGAGAGGGCCATAGAGGACTCCTTGACGACAGAGGCCGGGTTTGAGGCCAGGTAGCGCTCAGTGACCTCCCGAATGATGTTGTTCTGATGAACGTCATGATCTTCGGCGCGCGCCAGCGCATACAAGCAATCAGATAAGCGGTTGATGTAGCGCATCAGGACGTGCCTGACGCTGGCGGTTGCCGACAGCTCGACCAGACGTCTTTCAGCCCGGCGGGCAAGCGTGCGGGCAAAGTGCAGGCGACTCGCGGCTTCGCAACGGCCAGGTAAAATAAAACTGTGTAAAGGCGTAACGCGTCCCATCGCGGTATCAATAGCCGCTTCAAGCGCGGCAATATCTTCCGCGCTGATATAGCGCTGCTCCGGCGACGGCTGCTCGCTTTCGCTGGCGAGTTCGGCGCTAAACCAGAATATCTGCATCTGAATAGATTCGAGCAACGTGCGGTGTTGCGCGCAGGTTGTGGCGCAAACGCATAAACTTAGCGCTGCATTGAGTTCATCCAGCGTGCCGTAGGTTTCGACGCGTGGATGCGTTTTACTGACCCGTTGGCCGGTAAATAAGGCCGTAGTGCCGGAATCTCCTGTTCGGGTATAAATCGCCATCATCCGCTCCTTAATGAGAAAGCGTGTCTACGATGCCGACAATGGCCAGATCGATGGCCTCGTTCGGGCTGGAAAAAACATGTCTGGCGCTGGAGCCGCTGCTGAGTAAAACCAGTTCACCCACGCCAGCGCCGACGGAATCGACGGCAACCTCATCTCCGGTAATAGGCGAGTCGGGAAGCTCTCCATCGGCACTTACCCGACGTACCAGCAAAAGTTTTTTCCCAACCAGAGAGGGCGATTTTTGCGTGGATACCACCGCGCCTGTGACTCGTGCCAGATGCATGGTTCACTCCTGCTTAATAAGTTGAATATTCCGCGCGCTGGCGGCTTCACGGGCCAGAGCGGTGACGACACAGCGACGACGCAGCACCAGTAATTGCCCCGCGAGTAGGGCGACGTCGGCGTAACTCAAAAGAGTGGTCGGATGCAGGCAGATTGTTTGCCCTCGTTCATCGACCAGCCTGATGGGCAGACGCGCCAGCTTTTTCACCGGCAGCGACGGCAACAGGCGATGGTGCAGGGATATCTGTAGACAAATACCTGATGCCAGTGCGTCATGGACTTTCTTCGCTACAGGGTCGTCGACATCCTGCTCTGCGATGTACGTCAGCGAAGGCAGATCCGCCTGCACAATATGCAGCGCCGCATACTGACAAAACAGCGCGCGGGAATCGGCCTCCCGCAGTTGCGAAATACTGAGCGTGGCCGTGCTTTCCGCCCGACGCTGCAAGCGGGAGATGACCTCCTCAATAATGCGCTGCAACATCTCGCCGTTCATCGCGGTGTAACCAGAGTGGCAAACGCGTCCGGGCTGTCGGCGCCTGCGGCATTGGCTTCGTCTGTGTCGATGTGCATTTCAAGACGCATATCCGCAGAGACACGAATCGCGACGTTGTCGAAAATTAGCCTGCGCGCATTGCCTTCAATAGCGACAGAGACTTTGTCGCCATGCGCAACGCGAAATATCAACGCATCAAGCGGCGACATATGAATGTGGCGTTGGGCGACAATCACGCCGGATGCGAGATCCAGCTCGGCGAAGGGGCTGACAAGACGAATGCCTGGCGTTCCTTTAAGGTCTCCCGACATGCGCAGCGGCGCAGCGATGCCCAATGTTCTGGCATCGGTGCGGGAAATCTCAACCTGGCTGGTACGGCGAAGGGGGCCGAGCAGACGCACATTCTTTAACTGACCTTTAGGGCCAATAAGCGTGACGGTCTGGTCGGCCGCATATTGCCCAGGCTGGAGCAGCGCTTTTTTCTCGCTGATTGGCTGACCAGGGAAAAGCCGGGCATAGTCTTCAGCGCTAAGATGTATATGACGGTTGGAAACACCCAGAGGAATAGGGCGCTCACGCATTTCATCCAGCACTTTGCTGACGGTTGTTTCCAGAAGCTGTTTATCCATTACGCTTTACCTCACTTACCTGAATGCAGGCAGAGTGACCGGGGCTCGCCTTTTTGCCGCTTACAGGCAGGGTCAAGACAGAGATTGCAACTGACCATTCCGGCTTCGGGTTCTGCTTCCGGTACTGACTCTTCTACAACAACGACGTCAGGTTCAGATTCAGGTTCTGTTTCAGGTTCCGGGGCTGGCATGGGCGCGGGCGGAATAGCCGTCGCGCGGGAAAGAATCCCCTCCCCAGGCCTGGCGATAACTTTATGGGCGATCAGCCCCTGCTGCTGATCGGCAAAACTGGCACCGGTGATGATGGCGGACTGTACGGAGGCCACATCACCGGTGATTTTGATCACCGTCCAGCCAGAACCGTTGGTTCTCTCAAGCCCCACCAGCGTGATGGAAGCGGCTTTCGCCATGACATCCGCGCAACTGATGGCTAATGCCAGACCACTAACTTCAAGTAATCCCAGTGATTGCTTCACGCTGTGCTCCTTGGTTGCGGCCGTTTAGGCTGACTTGGGTAAAATGGCCTCAACGTCGCTGTGCGGACGTGGAATGACGTGGCAAGATTTCACCTCGCCCACGGCGCTTGCTGCGGCGCTTCCCGCATCGACTGCCGCTTTAACCGCGCCAACATCACCGCGAACCATAACGGTGACCAGGCCGGAGCCGATTTTTTCATAGCCCACCAGTTGCACGTTGGCGGACTTCACCATGGCGTCAGCGGCTTCGATAGCGCCGACTAACCCTTTTGTTTCAACCAGTCCCAGTGCGTTGTTCATACTGCGATTCTCCTGTTGCTTAGGTATTCAGATCCCGAAAGGGGATCCCTTTGACTAACCTTGCCGCGTTGTTACCAGCACTTCGCCGGGCATGGCTGTCCTGGTGATACATCAGCGTAAAAAGCGGCGCTGATGCGGGTAAATTCTTGTAATGCACAACCAGCTTTTCTTTGTCGCAGGCTATGCCGACGAGTAGCGGAGACCGACGCGCCGCCTGCCAGGCACAATGGGTCACGTCACCGTCAGTCTGCGTCTGGATAACAAAGGGGATACCTTCTTCTTCAATACCGAGAAGCACCTCTTTCCAGACCGTGATACCGTCATTGATGGTTGAAATAACGATAGCCGGGGCACTGGCGTTACTGTCCATGCGCGAACTCCTTATGCCAGGAGAGAATCAGCCCGGTCGCGACCGCATTTCTCGGGCCTTCTGTGCCGCGAATGTTTCCGCGACCGGCCACCAGGCGATAGTGTGCCAGCGCATCGGTGACGAGTTGCGGGATCTCGAAATCCAGAGACGATCCGCCAACCAGCACGACAAAAGGAATGTCACGAATGTTGCCGGTCGGGCTGACCTGGCGCAGCGCGCGCAGGGCGTTAGTGACGAAAACCCGCTCTTTGGCACTGCGGCGAATGGCGCGTACTTTTTCCAGCGCTAAATCGCCGGGTAATGGAACCAGTTCATCGGGCTTCACCACACATACGCGGGCAAATACGGCTGGCGGCAGCGGGGTGGGGAAAAACTGGACGCTGCCATCTTCGTGACGCAGATGAAAAAGGCTTTCCACCTTCGCGAGTGGATACTTTTTAATCTCTTCTGCCAGATAGCGGTCATCCAGACCCAGCTCACGGGCAATAATCATCGTGACCATATCGCCAGCCCCTGCGAGGTGGGTGGCAATGATCTCCCCTTTGGGATTGATGATGGAGGCATCTGTCGAACCTGCGCCCAAATCGAGAATCGCCAGCGGACGCGTGGTGCCGGGAGTCGTCAACGCGCCTAAAATCGCCGCTTCAGCTTCAGCACCGCCAACCTGAACGTCAACACTCAGCTTCTGTTTGATTTCGCGGGCGATCATCGCCATTTGCAGACGGTCGGATTTCACCATTGAGGCGATGCCCACGGCCTGCTCCAGAGAAAATTCGCCAGCCAGCCCGCCGGTAACGCTCACCGGAACGGAAGTATCGACAGCCAGCAAATCCTGAATGAAGATCTCGTTGCTGGGCTTATTGGTCAGTTCCGCCATGGTCTGGCGTACATGTTCCAGCATGCCGCCAATATTGGTGCCGGCTTCGCCGGTCACGTTGTCCAGCTTGCGGCATTCGCCCACCGCTTTCATGATGGCTTCAGCACCGGCGGCAACATCTACACGGAGCGTGCGTCCCTGAGAAAGCAGTTCCAGATTCCCGGCGGGAATGGCGCGCGCTTTGACATCCCCTGACGGCGTTTTCACGACAACGGCGGAGCGATTGCCAATCAGCGCGCGCGCCATAGGGACGATATTTTTGGTTTCTTCGGCATTAAGGCCGAAAACCGTGGCAATACCGTAAGGGTTAGAGAGCGTTTCAATCACTTTCCCTGGTACGGCAACCTCAATTGCGGCCAGCATGCCCAGCGGAATCCGGTCGATATAGAGCACTTCATCGACGATCGGTAAAGGCTGTTCCAGGCGGTTGCTGACCAGGACGCCGTCGTCTTGCTGCAAAATGACGCCGGTGAGTTGATATCCGGCGCGTACGGAGGCGTTAATTATGGTGGCGACATCGGCGAAATCGAACGCCGATGACACGACCAGGATATAAGGCGTATCCGCCGGGCGGGTTAATAACTCTTGCGGCGTAATGGTCACTCCCACACCCAGACCGACCCCGCCTGGGGTTTTAGGGTTATGGCCGATCATTGTGGACTCGGTAATGATGGTTTCCGTGATGGTTTCCATCGCGACATCGCCAATGACCGGTGTGGCTTCGTTGATGCGGATAAGCGAAATATCGCTGACATTGATGCCTGCGTTTTTTGCCGCAAGCGTAAGCGCCTCCTGAATACCAAACACATTTCGTAATGTGCCTTTAATTCCGGTGGTTTCCGCCAGCGCGCTGCCGGTAATGGTCAGCGCGCCAGCCTCATCCAGCCGCGCCAGCGCGACTTCTGTTGATGAGTTGCCAATATCAATGCCAGCTATGTATCGCATCGTATTTCCCTAAAATTAATCGTCACCTTTGAGTTTTTTACGCTCGACGTATAACGTTGCCGCTTCACGCACGAAAGCTGCGCAAATCTTCGCCTGATAGCGATTTTCCAGATCGTCTGCGATAGCCATCAGCTCTTCTTTCGTCGAACGGTATGGACGCAGGGCGTTGTAAATTTCAAGGATTCGATCGTCCGGTACGGCGGTCAGTTCCGCTGCGCGCTCAAAGTTCATCGCCAGGCGGTCACGTCCGGCATCTCTGGCGATAGCCGCCTGAATGCGCAGCGTATCCGGCGTGATACGCATATCCTGTGCGGTCACTTTGTCGCTGAGGACGTTTTCCAGCGTGAATTCATCCAGCGTTTTATTGGTGGCGGTTTTTACCCATTCTGGATGTTTATTCGCCAGCGGATAATCCGTCACTTTTGCGGTATGCGTTGATGCGCTTGCTGCGGCCGGAGCAGGTGCGTTGCCCTGCAAGCTGTTCATGCGGCTCAACACGTCCCGAACCATCGATTCAATTGCGTCGGTATTCATGGAGGTATCCTTTGTTAAAGCGCCACGCGCAGTTCCTGCGGGTTTTTGCCCGTCACGACATACTTCGTCTCTTTAATGTGCAGAATGGCGGATTTCGCCTGGTACTTCGGGCGCGCCATTTGGTCATTTAAGGTCGGAACCGGTTGTGGTGACTCACGCTTCGCATAGCGCGCGGCGTTCTTGCCAATCTGACGATACGTTTCCAGCGTCAGCAGCGGCGCCTGAGGGAATAACTCCAGATTGGAGAGCGGCGGCAGCCCTTGCTGATGAATAACGGTAGTGCCTTTTGACTGAATACCGATTGAAATGCCGGAGCCGCTGAGGCGGTTGCCTTCAACGGCGACGAACGCCACGTCAGAGGATTTAAAGCAGCGGATCACGCGGGCTTTAATGCCTTCTTCTTCAATACCGGCGATCACTTCACGCAGGATATTTTTGTGCGGCAAGCCGACGATATTCACGGTCTGCGACAGGCCAAATGCCGGGCCCACGGCAATGATCACTTCATCCTGCTGCGTACCTTGTCTGGCCTCGCCAATTTCCGTCAGAAAACCGTCGCCTTGCGGCGCTGTGGTTTGCGGCAAAGTTGATGCTGTCGGTGCGCGAAAGGAGACGGGCTTATCGCTGGTTTGCATGTCGGACAGCACGTCTTCGATTATCTGGCGCAGCAGCTTTTCATTAATTTCCATTTTTCACCCCTTAGCCAAGTTCGTTGGGATCGAGTGCGCCAGGGATGTTTTTAATCTCTTCCCAGCGTTCGCCTTGCAGGCGATAACCTGTTGCCGGACCGGCATAATCGTTGACGTCATTCACCGCAGAGAGCACCTGCCCGTCGCCGACGATAATGGCGGAGGTATGCAGATAGTCTCCGGTTAACTTGGCTTTCTGGATGTTGAGCATGTCTTGCGCGACGTCGGTGAAACCGCCTTTTGCAAGGGCTTTCACCACTTCCAGACCGTTACGGTTTTTGTTGATGATCTCTTGCGCGAACTTGATGTCTTCGACGATGTTACGTTCAGGCATATCTTTCGAGCCGTGAGCGTAGGTTGCGGCTTCAACCTCTTCATCGGTAATCGGCGGCAGCCCCATTCCGGCAAACACGGCTTGCAGCGCGCGCGCGGCTTTGTTACGGATGGCGATAACGTCTTCTTCGCGAACCGGACGCAGACCACCGTCCACTTTCAGGTCACGCTGGATAACGTTGTAGTCGTCGAAGTCCTCCGCATCTTCGTTTGAACCGGCAAACATGTTGTCGTAGTTCGGTACGGCGGAATAACCCGAGGAGATGAAGTCAGTACCCGGCAGGAACTGCATCAGCAGACGCGCGGTACGACGCATATCGGAGTGGGTGAAGGTCTGGTCGTTACTGGAGGCGCATTCCAGATCCAGCGCGGAGCAGATCAGGTTTTCCGCCAGTACGGCGCGAATGCCTGACGGTACGGCGGAAGGAACGCCGATGCAGCTGACAGAACCGTTCTGTAGACCCTGAACGCCTGCGGCTTTGGTGATATAGATACAGCGGGCTTCCAGATAGAGCATTGATTTGCCTTCAGCATAGCCCATCTGTACTTCGGAACCCGACCCCGAGGTAAAGCGCATTTTCAGGCCGCGAGAGGCATAGGAAGAGGCGAGGAAGCCTTTTGACCAAGGGGTATCGTCGCCATCGGTAAAGACCGGTTCAGTACCATAGACGGAAATGGTTTCGGCGTAGCAGGTGTGGCCCAGCATACCGAGCTTCAGTTCGGTGGCTTCTTCCAGTGAACACTGCGTTAATACGCCTGGGCGACCGACCTGGGAGCCCACCAGCAGAGCGATAGCATTGAACGGGGCGTAGCGCGCGACCGCAACCGTTGTCTCTTGCTCATCAAACCCACGCCACGCGCCTTCTGCGGCATCGGCGGCAATCTGAACCGGGTTGTCTTTCACGTTGGTGACATGCGCCTGCTGAGAAGGCGTGCGGCGGGCGCGCATTTTTTGCATCGCCATCATCATCTCTACCACGTTCATGTGTGAGACGACTTCAACGATTTTTGCTGGCGTCATCGCCGTGGTGAGCGGAACGATGTCGCTGCGTTTGACGTTTGGATCGCACAGCATATTGGCGAGTTTGACCGAGTCCATCGCCATCACTTCTTCCGCGCGCGCCAGGTTAATACCGTAACGGGCGATAAAGTGGTCGATCAGGTCAAATTCGCTGGCGGCTTTGCCGTCCAGCTCGGTGACCGCGCCGTTAACGATTTTAATCGACGGTTTGGGGTCGTTCGGGCTTTCCATCGCAATGAAGCCTTCTTCGATCCACTCCTTAACGAAGCCGTCCTGATTCACAGGGCGTTTCGCCAGTGCTTCAAATCTTTTCGATCTCATGAATCAGCCTCACGGATATCAGATGTAGGACGGACGATCGTTTTTCGGCGTCGCGCCGAGGGTCGACAGAACGGTTTTGCCGATTTCACGGGCTGAAATAACCGCCTGACGCACCGCGCCGGAATCCCCGGAAATCACCAGAATGGCTTCGTTACTGAAGCTGGTGCCGTGTGCCGGAGAGCTGTAAGCCACGACCTCAACATTGGCGGATTTCAGCGCGGTATCCGCCATCAGCACGCCAACGGAGGCAGGGGCGCCGACAATCACGCCGCAGGCGCGGCCAATTGGCGCGCCAAAGGCTTTTTCAAGCGCGTAGCTGGCGCGGGCGGTGTATTGCAGCTCGATATGCCCGGCTTCATTGGCGTATACGTCGCCGAACGTCCGGTCGAGTTCTTTCAGCGCAACTTCAATGCCGCGCTTCACGTCCGAAACATCGTTGCCGCCTAAAATAATCAGCGAGCCGTGGCCTGCGCCGCCTTTGGTATCGCGGGGAAGCTCAATGCTGACCACTTCGGTATTGGTCGCTTTTACTGCTTCATCGGCGGCCATAATGTGCGGGCCTGCGCCAGTTCGCGCGCCAAGGATTCCGATGGAGCGGTAGCGCTTTTCCAGCTTCATCGCTTCCAGTAAGGCACTGTCCACATTTGCGATCACCAGACCGACGGTGTCGCCAATCGCGGTGCCGACAAATTCCGTTAAACTGCAACTTTTCTCTGCCATAGCCGTCTCTCGTATTGGGTGGGTTTCTTCAGGAATGGCCGTTTGTTCTGGCGTTGCCACACGGGCAATCACCTGCGCCATGATCTGTTCCACCAGTTCATTGCTGCTCATTGGCTAATTCCCTTCGGTAAGATTTTTTCTACATCGGTATGAGGGCGTGGAATAACGTGTACGGCTTTCACTTCTCCCACGTTGCGTGCGGCAGCGGCGCCCGCATCGGTTGCCGCTTTTACTGCGCCAACGTCACCGCGAACGATGACCGTTACCAGCCCGGAGCCAATTTTTTCGTAGCCGACTAACATCACATTGGCTGACTTCACCATTGCGTCTGCGGCCTCTATGGCTGCGGTTAAGCCTTTGGTTTCTACCATTCCTAATGCTTCTTGTTGCATAAAGACCTCGCCTGGGTTGTCCCGATGTTGATGACTATAAAAAGAAGCGAGGAAAAAGAATGGCTGACTTTAAAAAGAGAATGAAAAAATAATGGGTGCTCAATAGCACTAAATTGCTGTGGTTTTTTATAACTCGCTGAATTTAAAGGTTTAATGTGTTGTTTTTGATATGATTATTTCGTTTTCGCTATTCCATTTTTACATTTTGCAGGATGACAAAATAAATAAGTTTTGCTACGCGAAAAATGGAATTGTGATATTTGTTTGAAAACGAATATCTGGTGATCGCAATTTTTTATTATTCCTAATCTGGCATTTTATTCGTTAGAGTACGCTCCATTATTGCCCTGGAGAATAAACAGAGAGCAATATTTTGCTATAGCAACACGATTTTTCGGGGCAGGTTAACGGCAGATTGCCAACAATTTACAGGTGCCGCTTTTTATAGTGATGCTCGTTGTATTCTACTGCCAGTACGGCGTTGTGCTGGTAAAGACACGAACTCTGCTTAGAAGGTGTCACAATGAACGATTCACTAAAAGCACAATGTATTGCCGAGTTTTTGGGCACCGGGCTGTTTTTGTTCTTTGGTATCGGTTGCCTGAGTGCATTAAAGGTTGCGGGTGCGAGTCTGGGGCTATGGGAGATCTGCATCATTTGGGGGCTTGGGATCTCGCTTGCCGTTTATCTCACGGCCGGGATATCGGGCGCGCACCTGAACCCGGCGATTACCATTGCGCTGTGGTTGTTTGCCTGTTTCCCTGGGCGAAAGGTCTTGCCTTATTCCATCGCTCAGGTTGCCGGAGCGTTCGGCGGCGCGCTGTTGGCCTATCTGCTCTACGGTAGCTTATTTACCGAGTTTGAAGCGGCGAACCATATGGTGCGCGGCAGCGTGGAGAGTCTGCAACTTGCCAGTATTTTCAGTACCTACCCGGCAGCCGCGCTGAGCGTATGGCAGGCGGCGCTGGTCGAAGTGGTCATTACCTCGATTCTGATGGGGATGATCATGGCGCTGACCGATGATGGCAATGGGGTTCCTAAAGGGCCGCTGGCGCCTTTGCTTATCGGTATTTTGGTTGCCGTTATCGGGGCGTCTACCGGGCCGCTTACGGGGTTTGCGATGAATCCGGCGCGTGATTTTGGTCCAAAATTATTCGCGTGGTTTGCCGGTTGGGGAGACATTGCCATGACCGGGGGGCGCGATATTCCTTATTTTATTGTGCCGATTATTGCGCCGATTGTCGGAGCTTGCGCCGGAGCTGCGGTTTATCGTTACCTGATTGGTAAAAATTTACCGTGCAATACCTGTAAGCTGGAGGAAAATGGACGTTAACACGACGGGACGTATGTATTTTTGAAACACGTAAAATCATTTCGTGATCTGGTTTCACGAACTGGTCAAAACGTCTCCCACGGATGGGAGACTTTTGTTATTGTCCCTTATACTTTTTTATCACTAATACAGTATGGTGATGATGAAAGGTAAATGTGAAATAAATGTTCTATTTGCAACAATAAATTAACTGAGGGGTTTTATCATGATTTCTGCGAGTGCCCTGAACTCAGAACTCATTAATAAAATCGCACAGGATTTTGCACAAGCCACCAGTCTGGCGGTCGTGGTTGTCAATATTCACGGTGATGAAATTTCTGAGTTATTCAATTTCACGCCTTTTTGTCAGCTAATGCGTCAACATCCTCAACACAGTATTCGTTGCCGTATGAGCGATCGCTGCGGGGGGCTGGAAGCGTCAAAATCAGATCAGCCCTGTATTTATCGTTGCCATGCCGGGCTAACCGATTTCTCCATTCCTTTGGTGATTGCCGGTCATCTGGTGGGGTTTGTGTTATGCGGTCAGGTACGTTTAAGCGATGATGTCGGACTGGTTGATATTCTTAATGTCGATGATCGCTGGCAGGCCGATCCTGAACTGTTGAATGAGTTCCGAAACGTCCCCGAAATGGACTACGCGCGGGTGATAGCCTCTGCGGATCTGCTGAAGCTGATTGTGGAAAATTGCCTTAAAAAACAACTTAATTTTGTTGTTATTAAAGACAATCCGCCGCAAGCGGAACCTGCTCGTTCGCAACGTGGGCCCAATCCCCACGACAGCAAAATGAAGAAAGCGTTACGCTACATTGATGCGCATTTATCGGACGATCTTCGCCTTGAAGATGTCGCTTCTCACGTCTACCTCAGCCCGTACTACTTTAGTAAGTTATTCAAGAAATATCAGGGAATCGGTTTTAATGCCTGGGTAAACCAACAGCGCATGGCCAGCGCCAGAGAGCTGCTTTGTCACAGTGACTGGAGTATCGCCAGCATTGCACGTAATTTAGGCTTTTCTCAAACCAGTTATTTTTGCAAAGTGTTCCGTCAGACCTATCAGATCACGCCACAGGCTTTCCGTCAGCAAATAAATGATAATTCGTCCGCCGAGTCCGCATAAATAGCAATATTTTGCTATTGCCGATTTTTGATATCGTATTGTATGTCAGTCATTATAAAATGAAAAAAACTATAGCAGAGCAATAAATTGTCATAGCGCAACAAAATAATGTTATCTGAAGGATAAACTGAGCCAGTTTTTATTTTTGTGATGAGATACAGTGTCATTATGAATAGGTTTCATTATTCTTTTGCGCAGTGTTTCATTCAAAACAGGCGTCATTACACCATTGCGTTGGCATAATGGCGCGTAACAGGTAATTAAAATTTAATTGTCGTTATGAGCGAGAAAGTGATGCTCATAACATCAGCCGACAGGTTTGGCACATTTGTGTCAGGGAAGGGGGTGAGAATCCCCCGCAGCCCCCGCTGCTGTGATGCTGACGACCCCGTAAGACCACTGATCGCAAGATTGGGAAGGACGGGCGAGGAGGACGCTAAGCCAGAAGACCTGCCTGTCGGTATTTACCAACAACTTCGGTGGGAAGTGGGTTGCTCAGTAGCGTACAGTCGAAAGACTGGGGTAATACGCAGCTAAACAATACCTCTACCACCCTGAACAGGATCAGGGTATGGCGGCAAAGCTTCACGCATTTATTCTCGCAGGGACCGGAAGCGGCTGTGGTAAAACCACCGTCACGCTTGGTCTGCTGAGTCTGCTGAAAAGACGTGGAATGCGTGTTCAGCCATGCAAAGTCGGCCCTGATTATCTCGATACCGGCTGGCATACGGCAGTATGCGGCAGTGCGTCCCGTAACCTCGACAGCTTTATGCTCCCGGAGCCCGTGCTTAACGCGCTGTTTTGTGAACACATGCAGCAGGCGGACGTCGCGGTGATCGAAGGCGTGATGGGACTCTATGACGGCTATGGCACCGACCCGAACTACTGTAGTACGGCGGCGATGGCGAAACAGCTGGGCTGCCCCGTGATTTTACTGGTGGACGGTAAAGCCGTTTCTACCTCCATTGCCGCAACGGTAATGGGATTTCAGCACTTTGATCCTGACCTCAATATCGCTGGCGTGATTGTTAATCGCGTTAATAGCGAAACTCACTACCAACTCCTGAAAACGGCGATTGAACGCTATTGTTCGCTACCGGTGCTTGGCTATGTTCCCGGAGTGGAAGGCGTGGCGTTGCCGGAGCGTCATCTGGGGCTGATTACCGCGCGTGAGTCCGTCGTTAATCAACAGCCGTGGCAGGATTTTGCCGATACGCTTGAACGAACGCTGGACATTGATGCGCTTCTTTCCCTGAGTCAGCTAACCGCGCTGCCTGCTGGCGAGTGGCCGGCGTTACCCGACCCGCAGGCGGGAAAAGGACTTACCGTTGCCATCGCGGATGACGAAGCGTTTAACTTTTACTATCCCGATAACATCAAACTGCTGGAACGTACTGGCGTAACGATGACGTGTTTTAGTCCACTGCATGACAGCACGCTGCCGGAATGCCAGATGATCTGGCTGGGAGGCGGATACCCCGAGCTACACGCCGCCGCGCTGGCGGCGAACACCCCAATGCTGGCGCAAATGCGCGCCGCCCATCAGCGCGGCGTGGCGATTTATGCAGAGTGCGGCGGGCTGATGTACCTCGGCAGTACCCTGGAGGACGCCAGTGGAGAGATTCATCGGATGGTGGATGTGATTCCGGGGCACAGCAAAATGGGGAAACGGTTGACCCGCTTCGGCTACTGCGAAGCGCAGGCCAGAGAGCAAACGCTGCTGGCGGCGGCAGGCGAAGTGCTGCGTGGACATGAGTTCCACTATTCTGATTTTCTCCCGGAAAACCCGGCGGTGATGGCGTGCCGTAAAGTCCGCGATGGTAAGACATTGCAGGAATGGTCTGGCGGCTGGCAGGTGGGAAATACCTTCGCAAGCTACCTTCACGTTCATTTCGCACAACGTCCTGCAATGCTGAACCACTGGCTGGCGGCAGGAAGGGAGGCGCTATGACCGTGCTTGCGTGGTGTATCGCCTGGCTTCTTGATTTCGTTATTGGCGATCCGCAGAACTGGCCGCATCCGGTACGCTGGATTGGCAATTTAATTTCAGCAACTCAACGTGTTGTGCGGCGTTACTGCCATAGCGACAGATCGCTGCGCATTGGCGGAGCGGTGATGTGGCTGGTGGTGGTCGGCGTGACGTGGGCGGTTTCCTGGGGCGTGCTGGCGCTGGCGAGCGCGATCCATCCCTGGTTTGGCTGGCTGGTAGAGATCTGGATGATTTTTACCGTGCTGGCTGGCCGCTGTCTTGCGAATGCTGCCCGCGATGTTGAACGCCCGCTGCGGGCGGGCGATTTAGCTGAAAGCCGCGAGAAGCTGTCATGGATTGTCGGACGAGATACCTCACAGTTACAGCCTGAACAGGTTAATCGTGCCGTGGTGGAAACGGTCGCCGAGAACACCGTAGACGGCATCATCGCCCCGCTTTTTTTCCTCTTTTTGGGCGGCGCGCCGCTGGCAATGGCGTACAAAGCCGTAAATACCCTCGATTCAATGGTTGGCTATAAACACGAAAAATATCGCGCCATTGGTATGGTCAGCGCCCGTCTGGATGATATTGCGAACGTTATCCCGGCGCGTCTGAGCTGGTTGCTGCTGAGCATTGCCGCGACGTTGTGTCGTTACGACGGCTATCGCGCCCTGCATATCGGCTGGCGGGATCGCTACAACCACAGCAGTCCTAACTGCGCGTGGTCAGAAGCCTCTGTTGCCGGTGCGCTGGGTATTCGTCTTGGCGGCCCGAATGACTACTTTGGCGAGCGTGTTGAAAAACCCTGGATAGGCGACGCGCAGCGCGGCATTTCAGTAGATGACATTTCCCGAACGATTCGATTGATGTGGGTAGCCTCGACCCTGGCACTGGCGCTGTTTATCGCCGTACGGTGCCTGCTGGTTGGCGCAGCCTGAGGATAACAGACGATGCAATATATTCAGCAGCCCCAGGCGATTGAGGCCAAAAGTTTCGACATCATTGGCGAGATCATTCGCGAGACACGCCCGGAGTATCAGTTTGCCAGCCCGCTTCACGAAGCGATCATCAAGCGGGTGATTCACACCACCGCCGACTTTGACTGGCTGGATATTCTCTGGTTTTCCGATGACGCGCTGGAGCGACTCTGCGCGGCGCTGAGTCGCCCATCCATTATCTATACCGATACCACAATGGCGCTTTCCGGCATCAATAAAACATTGCTGGCGACGTTTGGCGGTGAATGCCGTTGCTATATCAGCGATCCGCGAGTCGTGGCGGAAGCAAAAGCGCAGGGGATTACCCGATCAATGGCGGCGGTGGATATTGCCGTGACGGAAGAGAGTGAAAAGGTGTTTGTGTTCGGCAATGCGCCGACGGCGCTGTTCCGGTTGCTTGAGCATGACGTTGCCGTGAGTGGCGTGGTAGGCGTGCCGGTCGGGTTCGTCGGGGCGGCGGAGTCTAAAGATGCGTTGACGAAAAGCGCGTTGCCAGCTATCGCAGCGCTGGGGCGCAAAGGAGGAAGCAACGTCGCCGCCGCGATCGTAAACGCCATGCTCTATTACTTGCAGGGGGCGCGATGAGCGATCAATCCTTCGACGCGCCTGTCTGGCACAACGGCAAAGCGTTGCGAAAAGGGTATACCACCGGATCGTGCGCGACCGCTGCGGCAAAGGTCGCCGCGTTGATGGTGTTACGCCAGCATCTGATTCATCAGGTCTCCATCGTTACGCCGTCCGGGGTGACATTGTGCCTGAACGTCGAGTCGCCGCACATCGAAGGGCGGCAGGCGATTGCCGCGATCCGTAAGGACGGCGGCGATGATGTCGATGCCACGCACGGAATGCTGATTTTTGCCCGCGTAACGCTGAACGATAGCGGCGAGATTACGTTGCAGGGCGGAGAAGGCGTGGGAACCGTGACGCGTAAGGGAATTGGACTGCCGGTGGGCAGCGCGGCGATTAATCGTACTCCGCGCCATACCATTGAGTCTGTAGTACGCGAAGCGATAGGCCCGGCGCGGGGCGCGGATATTGAAATTTTTGCCCCAGAGGGGGAAGAACGGGCGCAGAAAACCTATAACGCGCGCCTCGGTATTCTGGGCGGTATTTCGATCATTGGAACCACCGGCATTGTCACTCCGATGTCGGAGGAGAGCTGGAAACGCTCGCTGTCGCTGGAGCTGGAAATCAAACGCGCCGCCGGTCTGGAACGCGTTGTGCTGGTGCCGGGAAACCACGGCGAGCGTTTTGTGCGTGAACAGATGGGTATCGACACGCAGGTTGTCGTCACCATGAGCAATTTTGTCGGTTACATGATTGAAGAAGCGGTACGTCTGGGATACCGCCATATCGTGTTGATCGGCCATCCCGGTAAGTTGATTAAAATAGCCGCAGGGATTTTCCACACTCACAGCCACATCGCAGATGCCCGCATGGAAACCCTGGTGGCGCATCTGGCGCTGCTTGGCGCGCCGCTTGAGTTACTGACTCGGGTCAGCGACTGCGACACCACCGAAGCGGCAATGGAACACATTGAAGCATACGGTTTTCAACATATTTACAACCATCTTGCGCAACGCATCTGTATGCGCGTGATGCAGATGCTGCGCTTCACGAAAACGCCACCTACCTGCGACGCCATCATGTTCTCTTTTGATAACCAGATCCTCGGTAGCAATCGCCCGATCGAAGAGATTGTGGAGGAGATGCAATGCTAACGGTAGTGGGCATGGGGCCGGCAGGGCTGCATTTGATGACGCCAGCGGCACGCGAGGCCGTGGCGGATGCCGAGGTGCTGGTGGGGGGAAAGCGTCATTTATTGCAGTTTCCTGCGTTCACCGGCGAACAGTTTGTTCTGGGCGCCAATATTGCGGAATTGCTCAACTGGATTGCCGGGCAGCAGGACAAACGCATCGTGGTGCTGGCGTCCGGCGATCCGCTGTTTTACGGCATCGGGACGCGCATGGTGGCCCATTTTGGCATTGAGCGGGTGCGCATTATTCCCGGTATCAGCGCAGTGCAATATCTGTGCGCACAATCGGGTATCGATATGAACGATATGTGGCTGACCAGCAGCCACGGTCGCAGCGTCTGTTTTGATGAGCTGGCGCGTCATCGCAAGGTCGCGATGGTGACGGATGCCCGCTGCGGGCCGCGAGAAATTGCGACGCAGTTAATGGCGCGCGACAAGGGGCATCGCTGGATGGTGATAGGCGAAAACCTGGCAATGGAAAACGAGCGGATTCACTGGCTGCGCGTCAGTGAAGTCAATGCCGACTATGACATGAACGCAGTGGTGATCCTTGATGAAAGATGAGCTTTTTCTACGTGGCGAGAACGTGCCGATGACCAAAGAAGCGGTTCGCGCGCTCGCGCTGTCAAAACTTGATTTGCACCGTGCCAGCCATCTGATTGACGTAGGCGCCGGGACCGGGAGTGTGTCGATAGAGGCGGCGTTACAGCACCCTTCGCTGCACGTTACGGCGATTGAACGTAACCCGGCAGCCCTGCGGTTGCTGGATGAAAACCGCCAGCATTTTGCCTGCGGCAATATCGACATTCTGCCGGGTGAAGCGCCGATGACGATGACCGAAAAAGCGGATGCGGTGTTTATGGGCGGGAGCGGCGGCCATCTGACGACGCTGATTGACTGGGCTATGCGGCAATTGCATCCCGGCGGCCGTCTGGTGATGACCTTTATCCTTCAGGAAAACCTGAATACTGCGCTGGAATATCTGACACAGATTGGCATCCATGAGGTGGATTGCCTGCAAGTGCAGGTGTCGTCACTCACTCCCCTCGGCAATGGCCACTATTTCAAACCGAATAATCCTGTTTTTGTTATCGCCTGTCAGAAGGAAGAGAACCATGTCTGAGACATTTGATCCCCGCTGTGTATGGTTTGTCGGCGCAGGTCCGGGCGATCGTGAACTGATCACGCTCAAAGGTTATCGCCTGTTGCAGCAGGCGCAGGTCGTTATTTATGCCGGATCGCTGATTAATACTGAGCTGCTGGACTATTGCCCGCCAGGCGCTGAGTGCCACGACAGCGCCGAACTGCATCTGGAGCAAATTCTGGACCTGATGGAAGCGGGCGTGAAGGCCGGAAAAACGGTCGTACGCCTGCAAACGGGCGATGTGTCGCTGTACGGCTCCGTGCGTGAGCAGGGCGAAGAACTTACCCGGCGCGGCATCGACTGGCAGGTGGTGCCGGGCGTCAGCGCGTTTCTCGGCGCTGCTGCGGAGCTGGGGGTGGAGTATACCGTCCCGGAAGTTTCGCAAAGCCTCATCATTACCCGCCTGGAAGGACGTACTCCGGTGCCGGAACGTGAACAACTGGAGTCCTTCGCCAGCCACCAGACGTCAATGGCGATTTATCTCTCCGTGCAGCGTATTCACCGGGTTGCCGAGCGGCTGATTGAAGGCGGCTATCCGACCACCACGCCGGTGGCGGTTATCTACAAAGCGACCTGGCCGGAAAGCCAGACCGTGCGCGGCACGCTGGCGGATATCGGCGACAAAGTACGTGAGGCGGGTATCCGTAAAACGGCGCTCATTCTGGTCGGGAATTTCCTGGGGGATGAGTATCACTACTCAAAACTCTATGCGGCGGACTTTAGCCATGAATACCGTAAAGCCTGAATCTATAGCCCTGTTTTGTCTGACGCCCGGCGGCGTACAGCTTGCGAAGCGGCTGGCGGCGATGCTGCCGTTAACCTGCTTTACCAGTGAGAAACTGCTGGAAGACGGATTTATGCCCTTCGAAGGCGGATTTGCACAATCGGCCCGCGATGCGTTTGCTAACTATTCGGCGCTGATTTTTATCGGTGCGACCGGCATCGCGGTACGCGTGCTGGCACCGCTGGTAAACGACAAATTCAGCGACCCGGCGGTGGTGGTGATCGACGAACGGGGCCAGCATGTGATCAGCCTGCTCTCTGGTCATGCGGGGGGCGCCAATGCGCTGACCCGCTATCTGGCGGGCATGCTCGGCGCCGATCCGGTTATCACGACGGCGACTGACGTTAACGATATGGCGGCGCTTGATACGCTGGCATTTCAGCTCAATGCCCGGATGACCGATTTCCGCTCGGCGGTAAAAATCGTCAACCAGATGCTGGTCAGCCACCAGCGCGTCGGGCTGTGGTGGGATGAGGAGCTGGCAGACGATGTCAGTCACTGCGATCGACGCGGGTTCATCACCGTGACCGACCTGCATCAACTTCCTGAGCTTGATGCGCTGATTTGCATCACTTTGCGCAATGAATTGCCAGAAATCCCCGTCCGGCACTGGAAGCTGGTGCCGCAGCGGGTGGTCGCCGGAATCGGCTGTCGCCGCGATACGCCGTTCCCGCTGTTGGCAGCGCTGCTGGCGCGACAGCTGGAGGCGCAGAAATTTGATCCGCTGGCGTTGAAAGCGATTGGCAGCGTCTCGCTCAAAAAAGATGAGCAAGGATTAATCCAGCTTGCCTCCTGCTGTCGCGTTCCCTTTGAAACCTTTACCGCTGACGCGTTGCGTGAGCATGAACATCGCTTCCCGGCCTCCAGATTTGTGCGGCAAACCGTCGGTGTGGGCAGCGTATCCGGCCCGGCGGCCTGGCTGTTAAGTCACGGAAAACTGTCTGGCGAAACCCTGCGCGAACAGGGCGTCACTATTACTTTGGGAGTTTCACACTGATGTTAAGCGTAATTGGAATTGGCCCTGGCTCGCAGGCAATGATGACGATGGAAGCCGTAGAAGCCTTACAGGTGGCGGAAATTGTCGTTGGTTATAAAACGTACACCCATCTGGTAAAAGCCTTTACCGGCGACAAGCAGGTGATCAAAACCGGAATGTGCAAAGAGATCGAACGCTGTCAGGCGGCGATTGAACTGGCGCAGGCCGGACACAATGTGGCGCTGATCAGCAGCGGCGATGCGGGGATTTATGGCATGGCGGGGCTGGTGCTGGAACTGGTCAGCAAACAGAAGCTGGACGTTGAAGTGCGGCTGATCCCCGGCATGACCGCCAGTATCGCGGCGGCCTCCCTGCTGGGCGCGCCGTTGATGCACGATTTCTGTCATATCAGCCTGAGCGATCTCCTGACGCCGTGGCCGGTCATCGAAAAACGGATTATCGCCGCCGGAGAAGCAGACTTCGTGATCTGTTTCTATAACCCGCGCAGCCGTGGCCGTGAAGGTCATCTGGCGCGTGCTTTTGAACTGCTGTCCGCCAGCAAAAACGCGCAAACGCCGGTTGGCGTGGTGAAGTCGGCCGGGCGTAAAAAGCAGGAAAAATGGCTGACCACGCTCGGCGATATGGATTTTGAGCCTGTCGATATGACCAGCCTGGTGATTGTCGGCAACAAAGCCACTTACGTACAGGATGGTCTGATGATCACGCCGCGAGGTTACGTACTGTGAGTTACGGCGACGTGCTGGTTATGGGCGGCACCAGCGATGCCCGGATGCTGTGTCAGCAACTGGATGCGGCAAAGGTGGCATACACCCTGTCGGTTGCCACGCCGACAGGAAAGCAGCTGGCTGGCGACATTAAAGGTCAGATCCGCTGCGGGCGTCTGGAGCCAGAGGAGATGGTGGCCTGGCTGAAAGCGCACCGCACGCGTTGGGTCATTGATGCGTCGCACCCGTATGCCGAGGTCGTCAGCCGCAACATTATGCACGCCTGTGAACGCGCGGGGGTGTTGCTGAGCCGCTATCAGCGCCCGGAACAGCTCAGCGAGCTTACGCACCCGCTGTTGCACCATGTCCACACGATTGCTGAGGCCTGCGATGTGGCGCAGCGCTTTGGCGAACGCGTTCTGTTAACGACCGGAAGTAAAGATCTGGCGACCTGGCGAGCCGGGTTGCCGCACAAAAAACTGCTGGCCCGCGTCTTACCTGTTCCTGAGGTCATTCAGCAATGTGCCGACCTGGGATTTGGCGTTGGTGAGATTTTCGCCCTGTGCGGGCCGTTCAGCGCTGAATTTAACGCGGCGTTTTATCGTCAGTGCCAGGCCGATGTCGTGGTGACAAAAGCATCGGGGGCGGAGGGCGGTTATCAGGAAAAAGTTCAACCCTGTCTGGATGCCGGTATCCCCTGCATCGTGATTACCCGCCCGGCGACGCTTGTAACGGGTGATGAGTTACTGGAAAGTCAGGCCGCATTTGCGCAGCGTTTGGCGCGCTGGCTGGCCGCTGCTTAAGGAGTAAGAGATGAAAAAAGCGCTTCTGGTGGTGAGTTTTGGCACCAGCTATCACGACACCTGTGAGAAGAACATTGTGGCCTGCGAACGCGATCTGGCAGCCAGCTGCCCGGATCGCGATCTGTTTCGCGCGTTCACCTCCGGGATGATTATCCGCAAGCTCAAACAGCGTGACGGCATTGAAATCGATACGCCGCTTCAGGCATTGCAGAAGCTTGCTGAACAGGGGTATCAGGATGTGGCGATTCAGTCCCTGCACATTATTAACGGCGACGAATACGAAAAAATTGTGCGTGAAGTTCAGACCCTGCGCCCGTTATTTACCCGTCTTACGCTCGGCGTGCCGCTGTTGAGCAGCCATGCCGATTACGCGCAGCTGATGCAGGCTTTACAGCAGCAGATGCCAACGCTTGGCGCGACGGAGAAAGTGGTGTTTATGGGGCACGGCGCCAGCCACCACGCGTTTGCGGCCTATGCGTGTCTGGACCATATGATGACAGCGCAGCGTTTTCCGGCGCGTGTGGGAGCGGTTGAGAGTTACCCGGAGGTGGATATTCTCATCGGGAGCTTACGTCAGGAAGGCGTAACGGCGGTGCATCTGATGCCGCTGATGCTTGTCGCCGGCGATCATGCCATCAACGATATGGCTTCCGATGAAGAGGACTCCTGGAAAACGCAGTTCAACGCCGCAGGCATCCCGGCGACGCCGTGGCTGAGCGGTCTGGGGGAGAATCCGGCGGTACGCGCCATGTTCGTGGCGCATCTGCAACAGGCGCTGAATACGGCCATGGAGGAAGCGGCATGAGTGGAAAGCTGTATGCGTTAAGCACCGGGCCGGGCGCAGCTGATCTGATCACCGTGCGCGCGGCGCGAATACTTGGCTCGCTCGATATCCTCTACGCTCCGGCAGGGCGCAAAGGCGGCGACAGTCTGGCGCTCTCTATTGTGCGTGAGTATCTGGATGAGCAGACGGAAGTCCGCTGCTGCCACTTTCCGATGAGCGCCGACAGCGCGGAAAAAGAAGCCGTCTGGAATGAGGTAGCCGCAGCGCTGGTTCAGGAAGTGGAGGCGGGTAAACAGGTGGGATTTATCACCCTCGGCGATGCCATGCTGTTCAGCACCTGGGTCTTTTTACTCCAGCGGATCGGCAACCCGACGTGGCTGGAAATCGTTCCTGGCGTCACCTCGTTTGCCGCCATTGCCGCCCGCGCAAAAACGCCGCTGGCGATGGAACAACAATCGCTGGCGGTGATCTCCTGCACCGCGGCGGAAGAGACAATTCAGCAGGCGTTAAGACAGCATGACAGTCTGGTGCTGATGAAGGTCTACGGTCGCTTCGCGCGCATTAAAGCATTGCTGCAACAGGAAGGTTTGCTGGCGTGCGCCCTGATGATGGCGGAAGCCACGCTGCCCGGTGAGCAGTGCTGGCGTCACCTGAATGAGGTCAGCGACGAGCAGCCGCTGCCCTATTTTTCGACCATTCTGGTCAACAAACAGTGGGAGTATGCAGAATGAAACTTGAACAACAGCTAAAACAGCTGTCTTTCAGCGGGTTAGCTGCGGCGTTATTGCTGATGGTTGTCCCGGAGCAGGCGTTCGCCATGCATATCATGGAGGGATTTCTGCCGCCGATGTGGGCGTTGGCCTGGTGGGTGCTGTTTTTACCGTGCCTGTGGTACGGACTGGTGCGCCTGCGCCGTATCGTGCAGGAAGATAACAACCAGAAGGTGCTGCTGGCATTGTGCGGGGCGTTTATCTTCGTGCTGTCGGCGCTGAAAATTCCTTCTGTTACAGGCAGTTGCTCGCACCCGACAGGGGTAGGGCTTGCGGTGATTTTATTTGGCCCAGGCGTTGTGGCGATCCTCGGGGCGATTGTGCTGCTGTTTCAGGCGCTGCTGCTGGCGCATGGCGGCCTGACCACGCTGGGTGCGAACGGGATGTCGATGGCAGTTATCGGCCCCGTTGTCGGGTATCTGGTATGGCAAATGGCCTGCCGCGCCGGGCTGCGCCGCGATGTTGGCGTCTTTCTTTGCGCCATGCTGGCGGATCTGGTGACGTACTTCGTGACGTCGGTGCAGCTTGGGGTGGCGTTCCCGGACCCGCAGGCTGGGGCAATGGGTTCAGTGATTAAATTTATGGGGATTTTCTGCCTGACGCAGATCCCCATTGCGATCGCGGAGGGGCTGCTGACCGTCATGATTTATGACCAGTTGACCAAACGCCGGTTGATTACCGCACAAGGACATTAAGATGAAAAAGACGCTGATATTGTTAGCTATGGTGATTGCCCTGGTGATCCTGCCGTTTTTTATTGATCATGGCGGTGAGTTCGGTGGCTCTGACGGCGAAGCGGAAAGCCAGATCCAGGTGGTGGCGCCGCACTATGAACCGTGGTTCCAGCCATTGTATGAACCGGCCAGCGGTGAAATTGAAAGCCTGCTGTTTACGCTGCAAGGTTCGCTTGGCGCGGCGGTGATTTTCTATATTCTCGGTTACAGCAAAGGCAGACAGCGCCGTGATGACCGGGCTTGATCGACTCAGCTACCAGAGCCGCTGGCTTCATGTTACGCCGGTGCGTAAGTTTTTGCTCTGGTTGCTGATGATGATTCTGGCCTTTACCCTGCCTCCTTTGGGGCAGGGTATTGAACTGGCGTTCATCGCCGGGCTGAGCTGCTGGCTGCTGCGGATTTCGTTCTGGCGCTGGTGTCGCTGGATGGCGATACCGTTTGGCTTTTTAAGCGTGGGCGTGGTGACGATTTTATTCAGCGTGAGCCGCGATCCTCACTCGTTACTGGCAAGTGTTCCGGTTGGCGATTACTGGCTGGGGGTGACTTCGTCAGGGTTGAATACCGCCAATGAAACCTTCTGGCGCAGCCTAAGCGCGCTGGCGGCGACGTTCTGGCTGGTGTTGAATCTGCCGTTTCCGCAACTGATTATTTTGCTTAAGCGCGCGCATGTGCCACGGCTGCTGACCGAGCAGATCCTGCTGACATGGCGCTTTATTTTTATCCTGTTAGACGAAGCGCTGGCCATTCATCGCGCGCAAACGCTGCGTTTTGGCTATCGTAGTTTGCCGAAAGGCTATCGTTCTCTGGCAATGCTGGTGGGTTTGCTGTTTACGCGTGTGCTTATCCGCTATCAGCAAATGACCACCGTGCTTGATATCAAACTGTATCAGGGTGATTTTCACCTGTAAGGATTCGTATGCTTGCCACCTCCGGTCTCTGGTTTCGCTATCAGGATGAGCAGGTGCTCAAGGGGCTAACGCTGGATTTCTCCCCCCATGCGGTTACCGGGCTGGTGGGCGCGAACGGCTGCGGAAAATCGACGCTATTTATGAACCTGAGCGGTTTACTGCGCCCGCAAAAAGGCGAGGTTTTGTGGCAGGGAAAAGCGCTGGATTACAGTAAGCGCGGGCTGCTGGCGCTGCGCCAACAGGTGGCAACCGTTTTTCAGGACCCCGATCAACAAATTTTTTATACCGATATCGACAGCGATATCGCTTTTAGTCTGCGAAATCTAGGCGTGGCTGAGGATGAAATTGCCCGCCGCGTGGACGATGCGTTGACCCTGGTTGATGCGCAGCATTTCCGTCATCAGCCGA
Organism: Citrobacter sp. CK198; assembly: GCF_030333295.1. Lineage (NCBI taxonomy): Bacteria > Pseudomonadati > Pseudomonadota > Gammaproteobacteria > Enterobacterales > Enterobacteriaceae > Citrobacter > Citrobacter sp. CK198. The sequence goes on from NZ_JAOWGE010000034.1 coordinate 599,660, forward strand.
TCCAGTGTTTAAGCCACGGGCAAAAAAAACGTGTGGCGATTGCGGGCGCGATGGTGTTGCAGGCCCGCTACCTGCTGCTGGATGAACCCACTGCCGGGCTTGATCCTGCCGGGCGCACGCAGATGATTGCGATCATCAAGCGGATTGTGGCGCAGGGGAATCATGTGGTTATTTCCAGCCATGATATTGATCTCATTTATGAAGTCAGCGATGCCGTTTACGTGCTGCGCCGTGGCGAGGTACTGGCATACGGTGAACCGGGGGAGGTGTTTGCACGCACTGAACTGATCGAACAAGCCGGGCTGACGCAACCGTGGCTGGTCAAACTGCATGCGCAACTGGGGTTGCCGCTGTGTAAAACGGAAGAAGAATTTTTTGGGCGTATGCGAGAGAACGCGCTGAAGGAGGCGTCATGACGCAGGCAGTAATGTTGCAGGGAACGGCATCAGATGTAGGTAAAAGCGTGCTGGTGGCGGGGCTGTGCCGCATCTTTTATCAGGATGGCCTGCGCACGGCGCCGTTTAAGTCACAGAATATGGCGCTGAATTCCGGCATCACGCCGGACGGCAAAGAGATGGGACGCGCGCAGATTTTTCAGGCGGAAGCGGCGGGGATTGCGCCGGATGTGCGGATGAATCCGGTCCTGCTGAAACCGACCAGCGATCGGAAAGCGCAGGTGGTGTTGATGGGCAAAGTCGCCACCGATATGGACGCGGTTAGCTACCATGAATATAAGCCGCGTCTGCGTGAGCAGATCCTCACGGTTTACAATAGCCTGGCGCAAGAATATGACGTTCTGGTGCTGGAGGGCGCCGGTAGCCCGGCGGAAATAAACCTGCGTGACCGCGACATCGTCAATATGGGGATGGCGGAAATGGCGCAATGCCCGGTCATTCTGGTGGCGGATATCGATCGCGGCGGCGTTTTTGCCTCTATCTACGGTACGCTGGCGCTGCTGCATGATAGTGAACGCGCCAGAGTGAAAGGGGTTATCATCAATAAGTTTCGCGGCGACGTGACGCTGCTCTACTCCGGCATTGAACAAATTGAAGCGCTGACCGGCGTGCCGGTTCTGGGCGTGATGCCCTGGCTGGAGGTCGATCTTGAAGATGAGGATGGCGTGGCGCTGCAAAAAGGCAAATACCTGCGTACCGATAGGCGTGATATCGACATTGCCGTTGTTCAGGTGCCGCACATCTCGAATTTCACCGATTTCAACGCGCTGGCGGCGCAGCCGGATGTTCGCGTGCGCTATGTGCGCCACCCTGAGGAACTGGCGGGCGCGGACCTGATAATTCTGCCGGGCAGCAAAAATACGCTTGGCGATCTGGTCTGGCTGCGTGAAAGCGCAATGGCGCATGGTGTGTTGCAGGCGCATCGTCAGGGCGTACCGGTGGCAGGCATCTGTGGCGGCTATCAGATGCTGGGCGACACCATTATTGATGAGGTGGAGTCTGGGCTGGGCACGCTCCCCGGTCTTGGGCTGCTTAATACCGTCACGCATTTCGCGCAGGATAAAACCACCACGCAGGTTGAAGGGCAGATGGCCTCTGCGCTGCCGGGATGGCTGGCGGCGGCGTCTGGCCTGGCGGTGCGCGGGTATGAAATTCATATGGGCGAGACGACACTGAACGCACAATGCCAGCCAGCCATGACGTTATGCAAAGGCGAAAACGCTATCGCTGACGGCGCGGTAACGGACGACGGACTGGTCTTTGGCACCTATCTTCATGGCTTGTTCGACAGCGATGCGTTCACGCGGGCGCTGGTCAATGGCCTGCGCGTGCGTAAGGGGCTGACGCCGCTGGATCACGCCTTCCATTACGCGCAATATAAATCGCAGCAGTTTGATCTGCTGGCGGATGCGATGCGACAACACATCGATATTGAGAAAATTTATACCATCATGCAGCAGCACCGGGAGCCCGTATGATGATTCTGGTGACCGGCGGCGCGCGCAGCGGGAAAAGCCGCCATGCGGAGGCGTTAATCGCGGATTCGCCGCAGGTGCTGTACATCGCCACGTCGCAGATTTTTGACGAGGAGATGGCGGCGCGGATTCAGCACCATCGGGATGGCAGACCGCCGCACTGGCGGACAGCGGAATGCTGGCGGCATCTTGATGCGCTGATTACGCCAGATAACGCCCCCGAAGAGGCCATTCTGCTGGAGTGTATCACGACCATGGTGACCAATTTATTGTTCGCGATGGGCGGCGATACTGACCCGGATAACTGGGATTACGCGGCGATGGAGCAGGCGATTGAAGATGAAATTCGCACGTTGATCGACGCCTGTCAGCGCTGTCCGGCTCAGGTGGTTCTGGTGACCAATGAGGTGGGTATGGGCATTGTCCCGGAAAATCGTCTGGCGCGACATTTTCGCGACATCGCCGGGCGGGTCAATCAGCGTCTGGCTGCGGCGGCGGATGAGGTCTGGCTGGTGGTATCGGGTATTGGAGTCAAAATTAAATGAGTAAGTTGTTCTGGGCGATGCTCGCTTTTATTTCGCGTTTGCCTGTTCCGACCCGTTGGTCTCAGGGGCTGGATTTTGAGGAGTATTCCCGCGGTATTGTGACATTCCCGCTAATCGGCATGCTGCTGGGCGCGATTGGCGGCCTGGTGTTTGTGCCGCTTCAGTCCTGGTGCGGCATTCCACTGGCGGCCCTGTTTTGCGTTTTGACGCTGGCGCTGCTGACCGGCGGTTTTCACCTCGACGGTCTGGCGGATACCTGTGACGGTATTTTTTCCGCCCGCCGCCGGGAGCGGATGCTGGAAATTATGCGTGACAGCCGCCTGGGCACCCACGGCGGGCTGGCGTTGATTTTTGTCCTGCTGGCGAAAGTGCTGGTGATTAGCGAACTGGCGCTGAGAGGCACGCCGATGCTGGCGGCGCTGGCGATGGCCTGCGCGGCGGGGCGCGGTGTCGCCGTATTGCTGATGTATCGTCATCGCTATGCCCGTGAAGAAGGGCTGGGCAACGTGTTTATCGGCAAAGTTACCGGGCGACAGACCTGCGTCACGCTGGGATTAACCGCTATTCTCGCGGCGATACTCATGCCGGGGATGCGCGGGGTCGCTGCGCTGGTGATCACTCTGGCGGCAATTTTTATTCTTGGGCAATTATTAAAACGCACATTGGGTGGGCAAACCGGCGATACGCTGGGTGCGGCGATTGAACTTGGCGAGTTGATCTTCCTGCTGGCTCTGCTGTGAGCCAGCCAACACGATGAGAACCCTTATGCAGACGTTAATCTCTTTACTCCGTGACATTCCCAAACCGGACAGCGGCGCAATGGCGCGCGCCCGGCAGCACATCGACGGCTTGCTCAAACCGCCGGGCAGCCTCGGGCGCCTGGAAGCGCTGGCCGTACAGTTAGCGGGGATGCCCGGTCTCAACGGCACTCCGCATGTCGGTAAGAAGGCGATGCTGGTGATGTGCGCCGATCATGGCGTGTGGGATGAAGGGGTTGCGGTCTCGCCGAAAGTTGTCACCGCCATTCAGGCGGCCAACATGACACAGGGAACAACCGGTGTTTGCGTACTGGCTGCTCAGGCCGGGGCAAAAGTCCATGTGATTGACGTCGGGATTGATGCCGACCCGATCCCCGGCGTGGTGAATATGCGCGTGGCGCGTGGGTGCGGGAATATCGCGACAGGCCCGGCGATGAGCCGCGTTCAGGCCGAAGAACTGCTGCTGGAAGTGATACGCTACACCCGCGAACTGGCGCAAAGCGGCGTGACGCTGTTTGGCGTTGGCGAACTGGGAATGGCGAATACCACCCCTGCGGCGGCGATCGTGAGTGTACTGACCGGTAGCGATGCCGAAGATGTGGTGGGGATTGGCGCGAATCTTCCGCTCTCCAGAATTGGCAATAAAGTTGAGGTTGTGCGCCGCGCTATTGCGGTGAACCGGCCCGATCCGCGTGATGGCGTTGAGGTGCTGGCGAAGGTGGGCGGTTTTGACCTGGTCGGTATGGCGGGCGTGATGCTGGGCGCCGCGTCATGTGGATTGCCGGTTGTGCTGGATGGTTTTCTCTCCTATTCTGCGGCGCTGGCGGCGTGTCAGATTGCGCCGGAAATTAAACCGTATCTGATTCCGTCGCATTTCTCGGCAGAGAAGGGCGCGCGGATTGCGCTGGAGCACCTGGAGCTGGAGCCGTATCTGCATATGGGAATGCGTCTTGGCGAAGGCAGCGGCGCAGCGCTGGCAATGCCCATCGTTGAAGCCGCCTGCGCGATGTACCGTAATATGGGGCAACTGGCGGCAAGTAATATTGTCCTGCCGGATGGTAAATAAAGATAAGCCGTATCGTTTCCCTTCGGTGGCGCTCATTCGCTGTTAACGTCGGAAAGGCGATAAAAAAGCTATAATTAACCGACATCTGCTGCGATTTGAGGAAAGGGAAATGATGCCTCGTGTGAAATTGTTTTGTTCTTTTATTCTGCTGTTCGCAAGCCAGAGCGCGCTGGCGGTAAGTTATCCATTGCCGCCAGAAGGGAGTCGTCTGGTCGGCAACCCGCTGACGATAACCGTCCCGGACAATAATACTCAACCGCTGGAAGCGTTTGCGGCGCAGTACGGACAGGGGCTGAGCAATATGCTCGAAGCGAATCCCGATGTGGACGTCTTTTTGCCGAAGTCCGGTTCGACGCTGGTGGTGCCGCAGCAGCTTATTCTGCCGGATACCGTGCGTGAAGGTATTGTGGTTAACGTGGCGGAAATGCGTCTTTACTACTATCCGAAAGGGGGCGATACCGTTGATGTCCTGCCGATTGGCATTGGCGAGGCGGGGCGAGAAACTCCACGTAACTGGGTGACTGCGGTAGAGCGTAAGCAGGAAGCGCCGAGCTGGACGCCGACGGCGAATACCCGACGTGAATATGCTAAACGAGGCGAAAGTCTGCCCGCGTTTGTCCCCGCCGGGCCGGATAACCCGATGGGGCTGTATGCAATTTATATCGGTAAGCTGTATGCCATTCATGGCACAAATGCGAACTTCGGTATTGGGCTGCGCGTGAGCCAGGGGTGCATCCGGTTGCGTAACGATGACATCAAATACCTGTTTGACAATGTGCCGGTGGGCACTCGCGTGCAGATTATCGATCAACCGGTGAAAACCACCGTCGAAGCGGACGGCAGTCGCTGGATTGAAGTGCATGAGCCGTTATCGCGTAATCGCACTGAATTTGAATCCGACAAAAAAGTACCGCTGCCGATCACGCCGGTGATGCGTACTTTTATGAAGGGCGACGGCGTTGACATTCATCGCGTCAACGAGGCGCTGGAGCGCCGCTCCGGGATGCCGACAAATATCAGCGCGGGTCTGACGGGGTTCTGACGTTTCTCCGCGCAATCTCCAGAAAAGCCTTTACCGCGCCGTTATTGTCGTTCTTTCTGCTGAGCAGCATCAGATTGGCCGATAATTCCGGCGCGTCGAGAGGGCGATAGACCAGGCCGGGAATGGCGATGTGCATCAGCGGCTCAGGCACCAGCGCCAGCCCTTGCCCGGCGGCGGCCAGAGCCAGTACGCTGAGCGTGCTGGAGGTGCAATGGGCGACGTGCGGAACATGACCCATAATCTCTGTGAGCATCATATAAAGCGGCTCATCCGCACGGTGGGTGTCGTAGAAAATGAGGGGCTCTTCAGCCAGCATATCTACCGTCAAATGGGTTTCACAAGCCAGCGGATGATCGTCGGCGATGGCGACCATCCGGCCCCAGAGGCCTATTTTTTCAGCCGCTAATTCTGGCTGGCGTACGTTATGGTGATCGGGTGTGTAACCAATGTCGAGCTGGCCGCTCAGAATGGCATCCGCTTGTAGCAACGGCGCGATTTCACACACGACCAGTTCCGCATCGGGATAGGCATGGCGAAAGGCGCGCAGATCTTCTGTCAATTTGCCGCTGAACACCGCGTTGCCAGCAAAGCCGACGCGCACAAGACCCGTTTCTCCGCGCATCGACCGTTGTACTGTCAGACGGGCATGTTCCGCCTGCTCAAGCGTGCGTTGCGCTTCGGTCTGCAACAATTTTCCCGCTTCGGTTAACTCAACTTTCCGGCTGGTACGAATAAACAGCGGGCCGCCTAACTCTTCTTCCAGCGCCTTGATCTGCATGCTCAGCGCGGGAGGAACGATATTGAGTTTTTCGGCGGCGCGGCCAAAGTGTCCTTCTTGTGCAACGGCAAGAAAATAGCGTAAGTGGCGCAGATCCATACGACGGCCTCATTATTCATCTAAACTGAATAATCTGTAAGATTTATCTATTGGATTTTAACGTTAATGGCGAGGAAACTGAATCCACTTAACTGGCTGGAGTAAAAATTATGCACAATCACCTGGCGGATCGTCAGCAAATTACCGATCTTCTCACTGGCTGGATGCATCGCGATCTGGGCGAGTGGGAGCAACTTCGCGGGCTGTTTCACCCGGATGGCACCATTGAGATAACCTGGTTTGAAGGGCTGGCGAGCGATTTTGTTGACGGATCAATGCGTATGGGGGCTTCTGACATCCGCACCAAACATTTGATTGGCACGCCGGTAGTGACCTTCAATAGCAGCGTCAACCGCGCCATTGTTGAAACCAATGCCATGATCATTGGCGAGAATGTGAAGCTGAATCTGGGGATGGTGACCCATAATCGCTTTTACGATATGGCGGAAAAACGCGATGGCGTGTGGAAGCTCTTCAGACGCCAGAGCATTTATGACATGGGGAGTTTTACCTTCCCGCTGGGCGTGGTCGATATTGATCAAAGCGCGGTAGCAAAATACCCGCGAGAATACGCCGCGCTGGCATACCTGCTGGAAAAAAGCGGATTTCCGGTCACGCGTGTATTTGCAACGCGCGGCAGTGCGCTCGAACAGCAGATGAAAACCGAAGGGCAGCGCTGGCTGTCTGAGCCCGTTGTTTAAGCTTCATCAGCGACTGCGATCATCATGATTCTCAAAAGGATAAGAGAAATGCTCACCACTATACCAGGACGAAAATGCATCGCCGTTCTGTTTGCGATGCTAATGTTTCCCGGTGCGGCTTTGGCTGCGCAAACCCTAATCTACAGCGACCATGAACCGCTGGGTGGAATGCGCACTCGTTTTATCAATGACGTATTTTTCCCCGCAATCGAAAAAGAGTCGCATGGCCGCCTGAAGGTAGAGGCGCACTGGGGAGGTGAGCTAAGTGATGGTTATACGGCTCTGGCTATGGCGGGAAAGGGGGACAAAGCGGATATGGCCGTTGTTGTACCTGAATATGCGGCTAAGGCATTACCATTGCAGCAAATCTTTAAAAGCTTCCCCGTCGGCCCTGCCGGGGAAAAGCAGGTTGCTTTCTTTCGTCGCGTTTATGCGGATATCCCGGATTTTTCGGCAGAACTCAAGAAAGAAAATGTGGTGAATGTTTTCATTGCGACCGGCTATCCGCTGGCTTTTTTTAGCACTACCGCGCTGAGTAATCCTGAAGGACTTAAGGGGGGAACGTGGCGCTCCGCCAGTTTCTGGCACCAGGGGTTTCTGAAAAATGTCGGCGCTAAAGCCGTGACCATGCCCTGGGGAGATGAAACCTACAAGGCCTTACAAAGCGGAAGTCTCGACGGATTAATGTTGAATGTGGATAGCGGCTATGCGTTAAATGCTCAGCGATTCGCGCCTGATGTGCTGGTTTCGCGGGATCTCTGGCTTGGGCATGTTTACCTGCTGGTGATGAATAAAAACACCTGGGATAACCTTTCCCGCGACGATCGGGCGGCGATTCAACGGGCGGCTGACGTCGCTTATCAATCCCTGGGTTCCGTAATGGATAAAAGTTTCACCACACAAGTCGCCGATCTGGAAAAAAGCGGTGCGACGGTCAGAATCCTGCACTCTGAAGACGTTGCGCAATGGAAAGCCGCCACCCGATACCAGGAGATTCAGTCTGAGTGGGTGAAGGAGCAGGAAAAGAACGGGCTTACCGAGGCGGGAAGGGTGATGAACCAGGTCAGTAGCATTCTGGACGAGATGATGTCTCCGGCCCCTTAAGCGAGAAGGCAAAACGTAACGCTCGGGAACGTATTACTACAGTTGCCTGATAAAAGGGCCGAATAACCATTTTCGGCCCTGGCGTGCATCATTTTTTATAATTCTTTGGTGCTGATAGCAGCATTTTTCGCATACGTTCCATGACTGTGTTTAAGTCCACCGCGCGTTTAATCATACTGCGTATTCTGTCTGAATCATTGATGCCCTTTTTGACATACCGGGCAATATATTGCAGAACGTATTTATCCTCATCACTGTGGGTGCGTAATGACAGGTTCTCTACGGTCTGCAATATCTGACTCGCCAGCGACTGACGCTGGCGGGAGTGGGCTCTTATATCCTTAAACGACGGCTGAATCATAAAACATTCCGTAGCGCTGACGTTGTTGAATCCACCGGAGGGCGAAAGAAAAGCATAATGACTGTTAAGGTTGGCCGCGAATTGGGATTAATTTAGCGGCCGTCATAATCGCCCTATTTAATTGGTGGTTGCAGCATGTTGCTTCGCTTTCTCAATGGCGTGCGCGTCAAATATGTAATGCTCATAACCGGCGGTAATATTCTTCACTCTGTATATTTTCCACTTGCCGCCCTCTCTTTTTAGGTAGACTCCAATTTGATACGTCTGATTGTTTTGTCGACCCAACCAAACATCGACGTATTCACCACCAAAACAGTTTTTAGCTTTTCCAACTTTCAATAAGGGGATCCAATCTGCTGAATAATCTTGCGCATATGTATAGTAATCGGTGTCGATAATCTCCTGCTCATAAATATGAGAGATAGTATTTAGTTGGGCTAGTGTATCCTTCGAAATATATTCATCCATCTTTTCAGGCGCAGGCTTTATTTTCCCTTCACTATTTGCAAACACGTTTAGATAGTAAGTGTAGAAATCTGAAACACGCCGTTCTGCGTTATCGCGTCCTGAGCTGCACGCGGTAATTGCAAATATCATGAGAACAACATAAAGGGCTTTCATCAATCCTTCCTGTACATTTGATGAGCTGGCTTTGACGAACGGTATCCAGGACCGCCCCAAAAATCCCGCTGTTTAAAGTCTGAATACCAATCCTGGCCGTCGTAAATAGCCATGTGACCGGCGGCGTGTCCTCCCGCGTAAGGCTGAATCACTACCACGTCGCCAGCTCTGGGGGATTGCGTTGAAGATATTTTTATAAACCCCGCAGACTCCAGCATTGGGCCGTAATCTTTGGCGTTTTGCGTGTTTGTTACGGTCACGCCCCCTGCCTTTATGGCCTTGCGCACATACGATGCACAGTTATTCGTTGGCCCCGGTTCGGCGTGATGTTTTGCCCCGTTTCCGGCGCTTCTTGTGTCCCATCCCATGATTATCATCCATTTCAGTTAGAGAAATTGCTAATAGATACCCAATTAGTTAGGAGGGTTAATCATTTAGTGCCACAGAAAGCGTAACGTGATAAGCGAGGCAAGTGCGCTTGACGCTGAGAGCAGGCGGAATCAATAGCGAAGGGATTGCCTAAACGAATTCCGAAAATAAAAGAATGCGGGTATCGGAATATGAGCGGGAAACAGGTCAGTAGCATTCTGGACGAGATGGTGTCTCCGACCCCTTAAGCGAGAAGGCAAAACGTAACGCTCGGGAACGTATTACTACAGTTGCCTGATAAAAGGGCCGAATAACCATTTTCGGCCCTGGCGTGCATCATTTTTTATAATTCTTTGGTGCTGATAGCAGCATTTTTCGCATACGTTCCATGACTGTGTTTAAGTCCACCGCGCGTTTAATCATACTGCGTATTCTGTCTGAATCATTGATGCCCTTTTTGACATACCGGGCAATATATTGCAGAACGTACTTGTCCTCATCACTGTGGGTGCGTAATGACAGGTTCTCTACGGTCTGCAATATCTGACTCGCCAGCGACTGACGCTGCCTGGTTAACGTGTTGACGTAGCTGGCCTGTAAGCCATCGCGCCGGACGTTAAAGATATTGTATTTTTCAATAGCATGATGTTTTTTGACGATATTCGTCCGGTTGGCTAACAGATACTGAGCCAGTATTTTGCTATAGCCTGTGAGCATTGCGGCATGAAATATTGTCAGCGGCATATCGCATATTCTGATTTCAATTGTGCCCAGAGCAGGCTGTGGCCTGACGTACCAGTAAATATCTTTGATACTTTTAATGATCCCGACATCGACCATCTCGTTATAAAATACGACGAACTCGTCCCAGTTATAGATGTTTTCAATCAGTTCACTGTTCAGAAAGGCGTTCTGCCCGGTAAAGCGGGAACTTGAAAAAGAGGTATCCACGCCATCCAGCCACGGCGAAGAGGCGCTGAGTGCAACTAAATGGGGCAGGTAGGGAATAAGCGCATGACACAGATAAATGGCGTCATCGCCATCCTGAACGCCAATATGAATATGCTGCCCAAATACGCAGGCCATTTTGGTGATGTAGCCATAGCGTACGGCCAGATTTTGATGACGTTGTAAATCGCTAATCACCTGTTCTCGCCAGTCGCCATCTAAATGGCGGCCGCCGCCGGTAACATCGCAGCCGTGTTTTCTGGCGACTTCCCTGACGTTACAGGCTAATAAAGATAATTCTTCATGCAGTTTAAACACCGAAGAGTGTACTGAGCTGTTCAGTTCAATCATTGACTTGGTTAGCTCATGCTTTATTTGCTGAGTGTGCGCCATATCGGCCAGCACGATATCCGCTTTATCCACCAGCCTGGTATCGTTTCTGTCGATTAACTGGAGTTCCAGCTCGGTGCCCGTCGTAAACCGCAGTGAGCGGGTAAAAGGTAGAGATACCATAATGTCCTCTGCACTGAGTTGTTGTGGTTGGCCTGAAATTCTATTGTTAAAAGTGTAGGTCAGACGGTCATGCCTGCCAGAGGTGAATCGCGGAACCCTGATTACGGTCATAAAACCATTTCATTAGTATGGTTAATTTTTTGCGATATGACGAGAGAGTATGCTGTAGCGCGAGGACTGCTCAGGTATTGCCGCAGCAGTGTGGCCTGTTTTTGTGGAACACTTTAACAGGAGTCATCTTATGAGCTTAGCTATTACTAAAGTCGATTATCCGGTCAGTCAGGTTCGCCGGTATTTAGAACCGGGCCCGGTTGTGTTGGTGTCATCCAAATGGAACGGGAAGACCAATATCATGACGCTGGGCTGGCATACCGTTCTGGAATTTTCTCCCTCGCTGGTCGGGCTGATGATTTCGGGCGGCAACCACAGTTTTGAGATGATCCGTCATAGCCGGGAATGCGTGATTAACGTTCCGTTGACGGATTTGGCCGAGACGGTCGTGCGAATCGGCAACTCGTCCGGCGCTGACATCGATAAGTTTGCCGAATTTAATCTTACGGCACAGGAAGCCGATGAGGTTGATGCCCCGCAGATCCAGCAATGTTATGCGAATTTTGAGTGCTGTTTGTATGATGATGTGCTGGTGGAACGCTACAATTTTTTCATTTTCGAGGTCGTGAAGGCGCATGTGGCCACATCACCGGAACACCCTGAGACGATTCACTATACAGGGAAGGGGGAGTTCATGGTGTCGGGCAAGACAATGAATCTGAGCGCGCTGTTCAGGCCGGAAATGCTTATCTGAGCGTTTGCGGTGGCGCTCGTCACGGATAAATGGCAGAAAGCCCGCTTTTTAGCGGGCTTTCTGCCAGGGATCGCCTTCGTCAGTATTTTATCGGGAAGTCCGTGAAATCAGGAACAGAAATACCGGAACCCCGAGCATCGCCGTCAGGATGCCGACGGGTAATTCACGGGGCGCAAACAGCGTTCGGGCAAGCGTATCAGCCAGAACGGTAAAAGTCGCGCCGCACAGCATGGATGCCGACAGCAGCGAACGATGGCGATGACCAATGAATATGCGGGCGATATGAGGCACGGTCAGCCCAATAAAACCTATTGCTCCGCAACATGCCACAATGACCGCAGTCAATAAGGTCAATAAACAATACAGGGCGAGCCTGATTGCGCCAACGTCCACACCAAGCGACGCCGCCGTCACATTGCCAAACGTGAGCACATCCAGCTCTATTGCCCGCCACCAGCAGAGCAGAAATATCGGCAACAGCACCAGTGCGCAAAGCAGTACCTGAAGCCAGGATGCCTGTGCAAAGCTTCCCAGCAGCCAGAACATCACCCCTCGCGTGGTGTCTGCATCCGTTTTCCAGAGCGTGGTTAATGATGTGGCGGCGGAGAGAAGCTGTGTCACGGCGACGCCGGTCAGGATAAAACGGCTGGACTGGCCGGATAGTGATTTCCGCGCCATGAAAAGCACCAGTGCGAAAGCCAGCATCGCGCCGCAGAACGCCCCGGCAGGTACAGCGGCCCAGCCCGCACTGAGACCAAGCGCAATGACCAGTACCGCGCCAAACCCTGCGCCGGATGAGATCCCCAACACCCAGGGGTCGGCAAGAGGATTACGTGTCAACGACTGGAGCACCGTTCCGGCCAGCGCTAATGCGGCACCCGCCAGCGCAGCAAGCAGGGTGCGCGGCATACGCAGAGACCATACGATCCGCTGATGAAGCGTTCCCGCTGTATCGCTATGCCAGTAGCCTGCCAGTATGGCATTTGCCACGTCCTTCATGGAAAAGGTCACCGGGCCATACATAATGGCAATGCAAAACGCCAGCATCAGGGCCGGAAACAGCATGGAAAGGCGAAAAACAGGAGAACGCAGCATGATTATTTCCAGCCAGCGATCACATAATCATCCAGGAATTGCCAGAGAGTACCCGTTTCGCTAAAACCCGCCTGGCGCAGAGCAGCGAGCTGGAATTCGACCGTGGTGGGCAGTGGTGTCGGGCGGTCTTTAAAGATAGCGGTGCGCGCGTCCATCAAATCAGCCAGCTCATGATGACGGGTGGCCGATGCAAACCAGCTATCCCAGTCCTGCACTCCCGCTGTCCAGGCTTTTTTCTGCGTATCTTCGTCATGAAGCTGGGCAATCCGTTTCTGGCATGGATTGCGATTATCAAATCGCTGATGATCGGCGTTCATGAATAAGCCATGTTCATCCAGCAGGTTAAAGATGTTGCGATAAAGCGCGACCTGCTGTTCCGGCAGCAGCCAGTGGATGGCCGTGCTGGAAACAACGGCCTGCGGTTTGTCGGTAATAGCGGCAAAGCAATCCGCTGTTGCAATATCGCCGCTGAAGAACTGAATACGGTCACTGTATTCAGATAAGGCTTCTTTGGCCAGCGTAAGCAGAAGCGGGTCGAGGTCAATAGCCGTTACTCTTATCGCCGGAAAGCGATTCAGAAGACGCATGCTGAATGAGCCTGGCCCACAGGCCAGATCCACCACATGGAATTCTTCGCCATATAGCATTGCCAGAACATCCAGCGCGGCGTTATAGCGTTCTTCACGGTGAGCGATGTAGGCGCTTTGTTGTTCGTCCCAGTTTTTCAGTAATTCGCGGGCTGGAAAGGTCATGTTGTTCCTTAGCGTGTATTTGTGTGACTAGTCGGTGAAGGGCCAGAACTGAACGCGCAGATGCGTCCATGTCATAGCCAGGTAAAATGATGTAACGTTTTGCTCTAACCGCCTTCATGCCTGCGGTGAGGGGATTACGTTCAAGAAAATCGATTTTGCTCCGGGCGCTGTCGCCATCTCCCCCCCTTTGCAGATCGCCCAGGATCAGGTAGTCAGGGTCCCGTTCGGCAATGACCTCCCAGCTCATGGCGGGCCACAGTTCAGCACTGTTATCAAAGATGTTTTTACTGCCGATGGTTTTGGTTAACAGCTCAGAAGCGCCATAACCGCCCGCCACATAAGGTGTTGCCGTACCGGAATACCACCACATGAGCGTTCTGCGTGGCAGTTTTATGCGGCTGTCAGCAGCGACCTGTTGCTTCAGTTCATTGATAAGCGCCTCTGCGCGCGGCTCCACGCCATATATGCGCGCAATATTACGCAACTCGTCGTAGATGCTGTCGAAGGTTACAGGCGCAGGAGGGCCACTTTGCAGGCCATTGCACATCCCTTCAATGAGCCAGCTTCCAATTCCCCATTCAGCCATCCTTTCACGACCGGCGGTCTCCGGGCTGTTAAACCAGTAGTAGCTGCCGGAATAGATAAAATCTGGCCGGGAACTCAGCAAGGACTCTCCCGACCAGGGCGAACTGTCGAGACGTGCTTTTAGCGGTTTATACCAGGGGGAGGGCGCGGTATCTTCATCTGGCCGATAACCGACAGCACTGATCACGGAATCTCCCAGACGTAATGCGAGCATGTTTTCCATTGCGGTCGGCATATAGACGATTGCCCGCTGTGGTACATGCTCAAACGTCCAGGATCTTCCGCAATTCTGCAACGTAACGGGATGCGCAAAGCTGGCGAAGGTTGCCAGCAATGCGAGAGAGGCCAGGCGTTTCATCAGAAGCGCATGTTGACATAGGCTTCGTAAGTTCGACCTGGCGCAATCATTTCTTGCCCTGTATAAGTACGCTGCCAGGTGTAGAAGCGATCCGTCAGGTTACGCACGCGGGTGCCTACGGTAACGTCCTTAATCACTTCATAATCGGCGTTCAGGTCGACAGTCGTGTAATCGCCCATTTTGTTTTTGTTGGCATCATCGTTATAGCTACTGCCAACATAGTGGAGCTGCGCGCCCAGCCCCAGTTTGCTAATCGGCATATAACGGCCAGAAAGGTTAGCCGTCCACTCCGGGATATAGCGCGGCTGATTGCCGGAAAGGTCCTGCGTACCTTGTTTGAAATTGTCAAAGCGCGCATGGGTATAAGCCACATTACCCGCCAGCGTGACGCTATCCAGCGGTTTAATCAATCCGCTGAACTCAATGCCGCGCGAAGTCTGCTTGCCAACCGCATTCCATACACCGGCCTGGACAGCCGATTGCTGATAAAGATTTTTTTTCTGGAGATCGTAAACGGCCAGCTTCATTTCGCCGTGGTCGAATGTCCCTTTTACACCGGCTTCATATTGCTGAACTTCTGTAAGTGGCAGGGACGTTTGTTCAGGGCTGATAAAGAAGATATCGCTGCCGGGCTCTTTACCTGTGGAATAGTTGGCATACACCGTCCAGTTTTCGTTAATGGCCCAGCTCGGCCCAATACCAACGCTCATAAAGCTATAGCTACGATTGATGGTTTTATTGTCCTGCTGGTAATTCCAGTGCATATCCAGGTTGGTATAGCGCAACTGGCTTAACAGGGCGACAGCATCAGTGATATTCAGATTGTCTTCCAGCAGCAAGGCATACTGGTTCTGAGTGATGTGACGAACAGGTGAGCGCATCTTGCCACCCGCACCGGTGCGAAAGTCATTGGAGGCGGGGTTGGTCAGCAGAACCTCTTCGCCCCCCGGGAAGCCGTTAGAATAGTACTGGAATTCGCGTTTTGAAAAATCGACACCCGCAGTCACGCGGTTGGCGAATGATGCAATCGGGTGATCCCAGGTGACCATTGTACGGTTGCCCGTCAGCTTGTCATCATGAGCAAGATCGCCATAAGAATCACGGGTAACATAGCCCGCTTTGTTTGACGGGTAATAGCGTTCAACGTTCTGCCATTCGCGGAATCCTTTGTAATAATAGAACTGGTTATCAAAGGTTACATCAGGCGTTGCATACCAGGACTGGGTTGACTGGAATGAGGTTGCCTGGCTGCGGATATGCGCATCCTGAATGTTGTTGTAGTTTACATGGCGCAAGTCGCGATCAACGTTGCCGTTGATGACAGGCGTCCCGAAATAGGGATTGCGCATATCCGTTAAGCTACGATCGATGTCAAAAGTGACCTGTGTGTTATCGGTCGGCGTCAGCAGGAGCTGTGCGCTGATGCGCTTCGGGCGACTGCGATCTTTATCAACCTGAGTGCCGGTATTTGATGCGCTTACATCCACGCGGCCAGCAGCTATACCCTCAACAAGCGTACCGCCCGCGCCGATGTGGGCGCGATGGCTGTTATAGCTTGACCAGCTATAGTCAGCTTCTACTGGCTGTCGACCAAAGGTTGCTTTACGTGATATCAGGTTGACGCTGCCACCGGCAGAACTCAGACCATTTAAAACGGAGCCTGTGCCATACAGGATGTCCACATTTTCATAATGAACCGGGTCGGCAATTTGAATGGTGCTACCGGGTACGGCCACGCCGTTTAGCAGCCAGGAAACGCCGGAGAAGCCGCGCAGTGAAACGCTGTTTGAGAGCGTAGGTGAGCTGGTGCCGGACATGCCCGGGGCGGTCTCAACGACTTCGGTGAGCGTGCGTTTGCCCTTAGCCGTAATGGTTTTGGCGCTGATGGTTTCAGTATGGCGTGGCGTTTGCTTATCGGTCAGACCGAGACGTGAGGCTGAACCGGATGAAAGACGTGCCGAGTCGGATTCGGCGGAATAGTCGGATACGTCACTGCCAGTGACGACGATGGTTTCATCTGCTGCATAGGCCAGAGGCGAAGTATTTACTGCTACTGCGAGAGCTATCAAAGAAGGCTTAAGTTTCATAGGTTGGCATTACATTATAATGGATATGTTATAACATAACATATTTCATAAAGAAAAAAAGTAGGCAAATGAGAACAAGTGGGAAGGGGGCTGGAGAGGTCTGTGGGGTTGTCCAAAAACTACAGGCGTCAAAAAAACCGGCAATCCTTATCAGGACAACCGGTTCAATTTAACTACTGCTTTTAAAACGCCTCAAGACTCACTGAGATAACCACGCCACCGCAGTTAATGGTATCACCGGTTTTGGCGGCAGGCAGGCCGTCAATAAATACTGAGGGGGAACCTGCTGTAATAATGGTTTCGTGATAACCATCATGCTGAGTGCCTTTGTCATTAAGTCTGTCTGCAGTGGGCATATTTATTCACCTGTTTTTATGAATAAAAATAATTAGGTAAATAGCAAGAAATCAGTTTTTATATGAATAAACAAAAACTCAATCGTCAGGGGAAAACATAAAGTAGATAATGCTGTATAATCATTCCTTGTTCGGTAAGTTAGTTTCGAAAAACTAAAGATCAGTATTGTTAACAGGCTAAATATCTTCGGGCATTCTTGGTGTACTGCTATTTATCTTGTTTGGAATTCACTACGATAAGAGTAAATTTTTTCTTAAAATCACGTCCAGGACACTGAGTCCCGACTGTACTCCCATATACCCAGAAAGAATATTCCCCTTCTCTTTCAGGTATTCCGGAGATGTCTACATACCAACGACTCACGTTTGTAGTGGGGGATGGTATTATTTTCAATCCATGTATCGCATGACCATTCTCAACAGACATCATACTTACAGGCAAACCTCTGGTATTCACTTTTACATGATAATTCATTCCAACGACAGCAACTGGTAATGTATTATAAACAAAACTCACTTGGTTATTACTAAAGAGACAGCAACCACTCAAAAAAAATACCAATAAAAATATATTCCTTTTCAAAATAACCTCACAATATTTTTTTTAAAAATGACAGCGCCATAAATATACTTACAAAAGTCTTTGAGAGTATGATTTTTACCATATTGGCTCATGTATTCAATATTTCCCCATGAAAAAAGCTCTAAGTCTACCAACATATCATCTGGCGTGTTTTTATCAACTGGTTGCTTTGACTGCATAGTAGTTAACTTTCCAGTCCATACAATCCAGTGCGTTGGAGTTATGTTCCACGAGTCACTAATAAGCCCGTCATTGATAAGTACTGCAACATGGTAATCAGGAGAAATATAATTATTTAACCATATTACTTGATCTCTGGGCCATGACGACACTAGAGATGTCCCACTGTTATAAATGACTTTACCACCAACAGAATCAACCCAACCAGCTATAGCGTCAGGCAATGTTGCGCCACTAAGAGAATCTGTTGGAGAACTATAATCAAATGAATGGTTTTCGTTATCACGTAAACTAGCCATGGAAATCCAGTCAATCGCAGGAACTAATGTTTCTCCCGAGGGCTTAGTATATTTTACCGGATGACAACATCCATGAGAAGGAGTAACCTCTAGGGTCCCAAGCATAGCTTTCCCGTTATTCCATAAATCTTTGATGTATTTACTATATAACTGCGGATTATCTATCAATAATGTATATAAAAATGCTGCGGGACCACATAAACTGGACCTATTTTGATCAGGATATCGACCCCTCATATAATCTTGTGGCGATGATGTATGTGCGAGCCTTGCTTTTAACTGCCTCTCAATTTTACTCTTTTCAAAAGGATCAAAAGAATGTCCAACAGGAAATTGTGAGTCAATGAATACTCGATGCTTAGAAATATGGCATATCTTATCAAAATTATCGCTGTTTGTTGTCATCCCTTTACTGAATTTTTTATTAAATACAGTCCAGTCATTAGTGATATTGCCATTTAAAAATGAATTGATGAATATGTTTTTATCTGTAATAATTCCCTCGAAATATATATCACATCTAACTAATGGAATCTCTAATGTATTTTTGTTGTATTCAAATGAATGAAGTCTTGACTCGCCATTTTTCAAAAAATTATTTTTAGGATCTTCATGCAAGATACGTTGTTGTCCGCTTGCATCACAGAATTTAATAATGTATGAATATCTGGTTAGATCGATTAATGAACAATCATCCAGCCCAACTGGTTTTATAGTAAAACGAACATAAATCTTCATGATTATTTTATCTTCCATTGATTATTATTCAGAAGTATATCGATATAAATATCATCTGGTTTATCCATACAGAATGTCTCAGTATAACCATCATCATCTGTTTTTCCTGTTAGTTGCTTTCCTTCTGGTAAAAACGCAATGTAATCTGTCAGGGAGTAATTCTTTTGTTCATCGTCTTTTAGCAAAAATCGTAAACGGTACTTCTCTTTTTCATTATTATGTGAATCACCTTCACCTCCAGATTTTTTACTGTTATCCGGCCTTGGTTCTGTATCATCTTTGTTATCGTCCATCAATGCCAGCAGCCTACCTGGCTTCAGAGTCCCCACTGGCGCCCCCGGACTGCCCCCGCTGTTAAGATTAATTTTCGGCCCCATAATGTCCACGCCACCCGCATGTATCACCACAAACGAACCGCCCACCTTCAGGCTTATCTGGCTGCTGCTCTCCAGGACAATATCTCCCTCCACGCTGACGCCCAGCGCACCCGCCACCTTCTGCGCGAGGTCGCCTTTCACCTCCAGACTGTGGCTGCCTTTCACCAGACTGATATGGTCTCCGCGGGTGGTGTGCTCCTGTTTTCCGTCCACCGTCACCCTGCGGTCATTCGCCACGTACAGCCCGTCGTCATGGCTGATGCTCACCATCCGGTCGTTCTTCACCTTCAGCGTCTGGTCATTGCCGACACTCACGCTCTGGTCATGAGTCACCTCCACGGTCTGGTCATGCCCTCCGGCATTCTCCTTACCCACGGTGACCGTTTGTCCCAGACCCACGGTGATTTTCTGGTTGTTACCGATGGTTTCGGTGTGGTCCACCTCCACGTCGGTGGTACGGTTGTTCAGCACCTCCGTATCCATGTTCTTCTGCGCATGGATATAAACCTGCTCCTGGTCCGTCGCATCCTCAAACCGCAGTTCATTAAATCCACCGCCTTTGTAGGTTTTCGAGCGGATGGTCATCTGCGTTTTTGTCCCCGGCAGGCTGCCGGGTGAACGGTTGTCCTGATGATAGGTGCGGCCCATAATAATGGGCTGGTCCGGGTCACCGTTAAGGAAGTCGACTATCACTTCCTGGCCCACGCGCGGAATGGCAAGGTTGCCAAACCCGGCTCCGGCCCACGCCTGTGACACCCGTATCCAGCAGGAGCTGTCTTCGTTTCCCGGACAATAGCGGTCCCAGTGAAAACGCACCCGGACGCGACCATGCTCGTCGCAGAAGATTTCCTCACCTTCCGGGCCGGTGACGATGGCGCTCTGCGGGCCGTCAACGGAGGGTTTTGACAGGGGGGAGGCGCGCCATGTCCGGTCAGCCGGGATGACGTCCAGGTTGTTACTGAGTGTGGTGCCTTCACCCTGGTTGCCGTGCTGCGCCTGTGGCTGTTTCCCTTTCAGAACACTGACTGTCACCTGCCACTCCCGGTTCAGTGTGGATGAAGGGTGGCCGGTGAGGGTGAAACGTTTTCCGGGCCACAGTTTCGGGGAGTTGCTCACACAGGCTGCGGTTTCAGCATCATGCCGGTGGCCTTCAGCCTGGTAGCGGGCGAAAGCCTGACCGTGCTGCTCGTCCTTGAAGCGTCCCGGCCAGTCGAAGATTTCATACTGCGTGCGCTGGCCGTTCAGGTTCGTGGCCTGGTGGCTGAACCAGCCGGGCCATCCGGGTGTTTTAAAGGTGTAATCCTGGTTTTCCACCGATGAAGGACGCACCTGCGCCCGGTAGTGGAACTCGCTGATGCATTCCGTGGAGATTTCGCGGGTATTCGGGTTAAAGGGCAGGGAGCCGAGGGTGGAGACACCGGCGACGTCATCACAGAGCACCAGTTTTTGTTCCGGCCCCACAGGGTGGAACCAGTCAAAGAAGAAAATGCCCTCTTCAGCCCACAGCCGGGTGAGAAAGCCGAGGTCGGTTTCCCCATACTGAACGCAGAACTCCCGCGCCGGGTGAGGCTCATAAAAGGAAGGCACCCATCCGGTGACGCCGTTTTCAGTGAGCAGGGTGGCGGAAATGGCCTGAATATCCTGCTGCTGAAAGATGCGGAAGTTCTGGCGCAGGCCACAGCGCCAGAGCGGGGGAGAAAGGGTCAGGGTGTAATTCATCTGCCAGTTGTTGTTTTCCCCGGTTTCCATGCCCGTAATGATGCCGTGAAGGTGGCGCTGCGGGATATCACCCAGCCAGATGGTCAGGGTGGCGTTTTTTTCGAGGAAACTGACGGCGGTGAGGTCAGGCAGACTGCTGGCAATATCGACACTGAGTAAAAAGGGCGTGGAGAGACTCTGGTGGAGAGTGAAGCTGACGACAGCGGT
>NZ_JAOWGE010000035.1:0-472788 GCF_030333295.1 Citrobacter sp. CK198
CGACGCGCTTTAGCGCTCTGTCGCGAGGTGGCGTATATTACGCTTTCCTCTTTCAGAGTCAACCCTGAATTTCAGGATTTCTCTCTTTAATCAACCGGCTGTTTGTGTGAAGTGATTCACATCCGCCGTGTCGATGGAGGCGCATTATAGGGGGTCGTCTCAGGAAGACAAGCGGAAAAATGCATTTTTATCTCAACCGCTCATCTTTTAATCATAACGCTTATTTTTGCTGCTTTCTTATCGCCGATGGCAGGTCAGCAAGGCTATTTAACACCCAATCTGCCGCATTTTCTGCTTCAGGCGTAACGGGCTTGCCGGTGCGTACCAATACTTTCGTACCAACATTTGCCGCTGCCGCCGCCTGCATATCTTCTATTTTGTCACCCACCATATAAGACGCGGCCATATCAATGTGCAGAAAATCACGCGCAGAGATAAGCATCCCCGAATGCGGTTTACGACAATCACACGCCTGACGGAACTCTTCTACGCTGCCCTGCGGATGATGCGGACAATAATAGATGCCATCCAGATCGACATCGCGGTCTGCCAGCGACCAGTCCATCCATTCGGTCAGCGTCTCGAACTGCGCTTCCGTAAATTTACCGCGCGCAATACCAGACTGGTTGGTAACAACGACAAGCGCAAAGCCCATCTTTTTCAGTTCACGCATCGCGTCAATGACGCCTTCAATAAACTCGAACTCATCGATTTCATGTACGTAACCATGATCCACATTAATAGTGCCATCACGGTCGAGGAAAATTGCGGGTACGGACTTTGCCACCTTTTATAGCTCCTGAATAAGGCATGTGCCGTTAGTATCGCATGTTTCAGCGAGCAAGAAAGTGCTCATCATCGAAAGCCTGATTGATTTAGACGTCTGGATGCCTTAACATCCATTTTGTTGACGGCTTCGACCGTATCAGGCAGAAGAAAATGCCACGGCTAACTTAATTACGATAATAAATAATCAATGATTAAACTTTCGAATATCACCAAAGTGTTCCAACAGGGGACTCGCACCATTCAGGCGCTGAACAACGTCAGCCTGCATGTCCCTGCCGGACAAATTTATGGCGTTATTGGCGCCTCCGGCGCCGGTAAAAGCACACTCATTCGCTGTGTGAATCTGCTGGAACGTCCCACGGAAGGGAGCGTATTGGTTGGCGGCCAGGAGCTGACCACCCTTTCTGAATCTGAGTTGACGAAAGCCCGTCGCCAGATTGGCATGATTTTCCAGCATTTTAACCTGTTAGCTTCACGTACCGTTTTTGGCAACGTGGCGTTGCCGCTGGAACTGGACAATACGCCGAAAGACGAGATTAAACGCCGCGTCACAGAGCTGTTGGATCTGGTAGGGCTCGGCGATAAGCACGACAGCTACCCGGCCAACCTTTCCGGCGGCCAGAAACAGCGTGTAGCGATTGCTCGCGCATTAGCCAGCAATCCCAAAGTCCTGCTGTGCGACGAGGCCACCAGCGCCCTCGATCCGGCTACGACCCGTTCGATTCTGGAACTGCTGAAAGATATTAACCGTCGCCTTGGCCTGACCATTCTTCTTATTACTCATGAGATGGATGTGGTTAAGCGCATTTGCGATTGTGTCGCAGTTATCAGTAACGGAGAGCTGATTGAGCAGGATACGGTCAGCGAAGTGTTCTCCCATCCAAAGACGCCGCTGGCGCAGAAGTTTATCCAGTCCACGTTGCATCTGGATATCCCGGAAGATTATCTGGAACGTTTAAAAGCAGAGCCGTATGCGGACAGCGTCCCCATGCTGCGTATGGAATTTACCGGACAATCCGTAGACGCCCCGCTGCTGTCTGAGACGGCCCGCCGCTTCAATGTGAACAACAACATTATTAGCGCGCAGATGGATTACGCAGGCGGCGTGAAGTTCGGCATCATGCTGACGGAAATGCACGGCACGCAAGAAGAGACGCAAGCCGCAATTGCCTGGTTGCAGGAACACCATGTGAAAGTAGAGGTACTGGGTTATGTCTGAGGCGATGATGTGGTTACTGGCGCGCGGCGTCTGGGAAACGCTGGCAATGACTTTTGTATCCGGCTTTTTTGGTTTTGTTATTGGTCTGCCGGTTGGCGTACTGCTGTACGTTACGCGTCCAGGGCAAATTATTGAAAACGCGAAGCTCTACCGCACACTCTCTGCGGTCGTCAATATCTTCCGTTCAATCCCGTTCATTATCTTACTGGTATGGATGATTCCGTTTACCCGTGTGATTGTCGGCACCTCCATCGGTTTGCAGGCGGCGATTGTGCCGTTAACCGTCGGCGCCGCGCCGTTTATCGCCCGCATGGTGGAAAACGCATTGCTGGAAATCCCAACCGGATTGATCGAAGCCTCCCGTGCGATGGGGGCCACGCCGCTGCAAATCGTGCGTAAGGTGCTGCTGCCGGAAGCATTACCGGGTCTGGTCAATGCCGCAACCATTACCCTGATCACTCTGGTGGGCTACTCTGCTATGGGCGGCGCCGTTGGCGCTGGCGGACTCGGTCAGATTGGCTATCAGTATGGTTACATTGGCTACAATGCTACCGTGATGAATACGGTGCTGGTATTACTGGTCGTTCTGGTTTATTTAATTCAGTTATCCGGCGATCGCATCGTTCGGGCAGTGACGCACAAGTAACATTAAACACAACACAAATGACTCATTAAGGAAATAAGCATGGCGTTCAAATTTAAAACCTTTGCGGCAGTGGGAGCCCTGATTGGTTCTCTGGCACTTGTGGGTTGCGGCCAGGATGAAAAAGATCCGAACCACATCAAAGTGGGCGTGATTGTCGGCGCTGAACAGCAGGTTGCGGAAGTCGCGCAAAAAGTAGCGAAAGAAAAATACGGTCTGGATGTTGAGCTGGTGACGTTCAACGACTACGTATTACCGAACGAAGCGTTAAGCAAAGGCGATATCGACGCGAACGCTTTCCAGCACAAGCCGTACCTGGATCAGCAGATCAAAGATCGCGGTTATAAGCTGGTTGCCGTTGGCAATACCTTTGTTTATCCGATTGCCGGTTATTCCAAAAAAATCAAATCACTTGATGAGCTACAGGATGGTTCTCAGGTAGCCGTACCAAACGATCCGACTAACCTTGGTCGTTCACTGCTGCTGTTGCAGAAAGTAGGATTAATCAAACTGAAAGATGGCGTTGGCCTGCTGCCGACCGTTCTGGACGTGACCGAAAACCCGAAGAACCTGAAAATTGTTGAGCTGGAAGCACCGCAACTGCCGCGCTCTCTGGACGATGCGCAAATTGCTCTGGCCGTGATTAACACCACTTACGCCAGCCAGATTGACCTGACGCCGGCAAAAGACGGTATCTTCGTGGAAGATAAAGATTCCCCGTACGTTAACCTGATCGTAACGCGTGAAGACAATAAAGACGCAGAGAACGTGAAGAAATTCGTTCAGGCTTATCAGTCTGACGAAGTCTACGAAGCCGCGAATAAAGTCTTCAACGGCGGTGCTGTTAAAGGCTGGTAATTTTTAGGCGGTTTCCACAATCTGTAATATCATTCAGGACGGGCGCTTGCCCGTCTTGTCATTTATGCAAGCTCCTGATTCAATATCTGACGATTAGATCATTCATTGAGGAAATATTATGCGTGCTTTACCGATCTGTTTATTGGCACTCATGCTGGGCGGTTGTTCCATGCTAAGCAGATCCCCTGTTGAACCCGTTCAAAGCACCGCAACCCCGCCAAAAGCGGAGTCGGAAAAACCGAAAGCGCCGCGTGCCGCACCGGTCCGAATTTACACCAACGCCGAAGAGTTAGTGGGTAAACCGTTCCGCGATCTTGGCGAAGTCAGCGGTGACTCCTGCCAGGCATCTAATCAGGATTCCCCGCCGAGCATCCCGACGGCACGTAAACGCATGCAGATTAACGCCTCTAAAATGAAGGCGAATGCTGTACTGCTGCACAGCTGCGAAGTCACCAGTGGAACGCCAGGCTGCTACCGTCAGGCTGTTTGCATCGGTTCCGCCCTTAACATCTCGGCTAAATGAGCAGTTTTCAGTTCGAGCAAATAGGCGTTATTCGCTCCCCCTATAAAGAAAAGTTCGCCGTCCCGCGCCAGCCAGGTCTGGTAAAAAGCGCCGACGGCGAACTGCATCTTGTTGCGCCCTATAATCAGGCCGATGCCGTTCGCGGTCTGGAAGCATTCAGCCATTTGTGGGTGATCTTCGTCTTTCATCAGACGATGGCTGGCGGATGGCGCCCGACGGTTCGCCCTCCCCGTCTCGGCGGCAATGCCCGGATGGGCGTCTTCGCGACCCGTTCCACCTTTCGCCCTAACCCTGTCGGCATGTCGCTGGTTGAATTGAAAGAGATTGTCTGTCAGAAAGAGAAAGTCATCCTGAAGCTGGGCAGTCTGGATCTGGTTGATGGCACGCCGGTTATTGATATCAAACCCTACCTGCCGTTTGCCGAGTCATTACCGGACGCAACGGCCAGCTACGCGCAACAGGCGCCTGTGGCAGAGATGCACGTCAGCTTCACGGCCGACATTGACCAACAGCTTTCACGGCTTGAACAACGTTACCCGCAACTGAAAACATTTATCGGCGAAGTGCTGGCGCAAGATCCGCGTCCCGCCTATCGTAAAGGTGAAGAGACAGGTAAAACGTACGCCGTCTGGCTGCACGATTTCAACGTGCGCTGGCGCGTCACCGAAGAGGGTTTTGAAGTCTTTGCGCTGGAACCCCGCTAATTTCACGCCCTTCTCTTTTGACATCCCTTTCTCGCTGGTAAACTAAATCACTTTTTTTGTGTCAGGCTCGCGTTGAGCCTGTTCGATCGTCCAACTGGAACCGTAACAACATGCGTACTAGCCAATATCTGCTCTCCACTCTGAAGGAGACACCTGCCGACGCCGAGGTTATCAGCCATCAGCTGATGCTGCGCGCCGGGATGATCCGCAAGCTCGCCTCCGGGTTATATACCTGGCTGCCGACTGGCCTGCGCGTCCTGAAAAAAGTCGAAAACATCGTGCGTGAAGAGATGAATAACGCCGGTGCCATCGAGGTGTCAATGCCAGTGGTTCAGCCTGCCGACCTGTGGCAAGAGAGTGGTCGTTGGGAACAGTACGGCCCGGAACTGCTGCGTTTTGTTGACCGTGGCGAGCGTCCGTTCGTACTCGGCCCGACTCACGAAGAAGTTATCACCGACCTGATTCGTAACGAACTCAGCTCTTACAAACAGCTGCCGCTGAACTTCTTCCAGATCCAGACCAAATTCCGTGACGAAGTACGTCCGCGTTTCGGCGTAATGCGTTCCCGCGAGTTCCTGATGAAAGACGCCTACTCTTTCCATACCTCTCAGGAATCGCTACAGGAAACTTACGACGCGATGTATGCCGCTTACAGCAAAATCTTCAGCCGTATGGGCCTGGATTTCCGCGCGGTACAGGCAGACACGGGGTCTATCGGCGGTAACGCATCCCACGAGTTCCAGGTACTGGCGCAAAGCGGTGAAGATGATGTGATCTTCTCTGATTCTTCTGACTACGCGGCTAACATTGAGTTCGCCGAAGCCGTTGCGCCGAAAGCGCCGCGCGCGGCAGCCAGCCAGGAGATGACGCTGGTTGATACGCCAAACGCGAAAACCATCGCGGAGCTGGTTGAGCAGTTCAATCTGCCGATTGAGAAAACCGTCAAAACGCTGCTGGTGAAAGCGGTCGAAGGAAGCAGCTACCCGCTGGTTGCTCTGCTGGTACGTGGCGATCACGAACTGAACGAAGTGAAAGCGGAAAAACTGCCGCAGGTTGCCAGCCCGCTGACCTTCGCCACAGAAGAAGAGATTCGTGCGCTGGTGAAAGCCGGCCCGGGTTCTCTCGGCCCGGTAAATATGCCGGTTCCGGTGGTGATCGACCGTACCGTTGCAGTAATGAGCGATTTCGCGGCAGGCGCCAACATCGACGGTAAGCACTACTTCGGCATCAACTGGGATCGCGATGTCGCGACGCCAGAAGTCGCTGATATCCGTAACGTCGTGGCAGGCGATCCAAGCCCGGACGGCCAGGGCACGCTGCTGATTAAACGCGGCATCGAAGTGGGTCATATCTTCCAGCTGGGCACCAAGTATTCCGAAGCGCTGAAAGCCTCCGTACAGGGTGAAGATGGTCGTAACCAGATCCTGACGATGGGTTGCTACGGTATCGGGGTAACGCGCGTGGTGGCGGCGGCGATTGAGCAGAACTACGACGAACGCGGTATTGTATGGCCTGACGCCATCGCGCCATTCCAGGTTGCCATTCTGCCGATGAATATGCACAAGTCCTTCCGGGTGCAGGAACTGGCAGAAAAACTGTACGGTGAACTGCGCACACAAGGCATCGAAGTGCTGATGGATGACCGTAAAGAGCGTCCGGGCGTCATGTTCGCGGATATGGAACTGATCGGCATCCCGCACACTATCGTGCTGGGCGACCGTAACCTGGACAACGACGATATTGAATACAAATACCGTCGTAACGGCGAGAAGCAGTTGATTAAAACTGGCGAGATCGTCGATTTCCTGGTGAAAGCCATCAAAGGCTAAACACAAAAAACCCCGCTGATGCGGGGTTTTTTAATGTCCAGACGGGGTCGATCCCGCAATTACTTGCTGGAACAATCCTGTCCAGGAACGAATTTAATCTCTTTATCGGCCACCAGCGTTTTTACCTGCGCGCCCGTATCCGGGTTGGCTTCCTGCGTAAAGTGACCTTCCACCGTTAATAATACCGGTTTTTCCGCAGCGCCTCGTGCCGCCAGATAATCACGTTCCAGCTGAGCATTGTTCGCCACCGGCATGCGTTTCCCGGTAGCGCAATCGGTAAAGGTCGCCGCATCCGCCATATAGAAATACATGCCGCGCACCGGCATTGGCGTTACGGGCAAACTGGCAGACACCGACTCAAGCGTGTAATTAAACTGCGATTCAATCGGATTACCTTCACGATCAAGCATTTCCAGAGCGTCGCCTTTCGCACGATAGTAAGACTTCTCGCCTTTGCTGTCGGTCAATACCAGTTTATCGGCTGTACGCGCCCAGGTGCCATACGAGGCAAACGAAGAGGGTTCTTCACGAACGCCCTGATAACGTTCATTCATCACCCATGTTCCATCTTTTTCCAGGAACAAAGAGGTTTCGATCCCTTCACAGTCTGCGCAAGGCAATACGCCACGCCAGCTTTGCTGCATCGGTTTTAATTCTGCCGTCTGCGTCGGCTGTAATGCCTCCACTTCAGTACGATTATTACATCCGATCAAGGCAAAGAGCGTGCATGCTGCCGCTACTGACAATATCGCTGTTTTCACCATAAATTCCTTATGAAATGTTATCCCCGCTCGTCACTCCTGAGGACGACGAACTCTACCGCGAAGCGCCTTCACTGTGGATTTTTGTGCCTTCGATGACAACCTGCGTTCTTTCGACGCGCGCGTAGGGCGGGTTGCCCGTCGGCTTTTTTGCACTGCGGTTAATTCTTTGATGACTGCCACCAGCCGGGCGATAGCCGCCTCCCGGTTGAGCTCCTGGCTGCGATACTCCTGCGCCTTAATAATAATGACGCCATCGCTGCTAATAAGGTGATGGCTGGCAGCCAACAAACGTTCCTTATAATACTCTGGCAGGCCAGAGGCCCGAATGTCAAAGCGCAAATGGATAGCCGTTGAGGTCTTATTAACGTGCTGTCCACCCGCTCCCTGCGCACGAATGGCTGTGATTTCCAGCTCATTGTCGGGAATCGAGACATTTCGGGAGATGACAATCATGAAGGCTGTTGCCATGCAGTCAGATGAATTTCCAGATTATTCTGAGAATCCGACAGCCAGATGGCGCCATCCTGAATCGTTGCCTGCAACGTCATGGTTCGGCCGGCAAAATCACTCAGTTTCGCCAGTTGCTCATCATCCAGATACCACACGGACAGGTTAGCGTACTGCGCGCATTTACTCTGGTTCTGCTGCCACCAGATTTGCGCGGCACGACTATTATAGGCAAACAGCGCAACCTCCGCAGCCTGGGTACAGGCTTTCTTAATGCGGCGCTCATCCGGCAGCCCCAGCTCAACCCATAAATCAATCCCCAGATGGTCGTTACGCAGCCATGCCTCAGGCTCATCTTCTGCGCTCAGACCACGCGTGAACTGTAGGCGCTCATCGGCATATTTAATCCAGGCCAGCAGGCGCAGCATCATGCGCTCCTGCGTTTCAGAAGGGTGACGCGCCAGCGTCAATGCCGCGTCAAGAAACTGGTTGCGGTCAAGATCCGCCACATTGACTACGGCTTTATAAATCGTCGCTTTAAGCGCCATGAGAGAACTCCTTTCGAATCAGGGACACATTGTAGCGAAATCTGCGTCAAAAGGCTGTTAACGGATGTCGTATACCTGCGCCGTCAACCTGCTGATATTGCCTGGATGGGTATGTTATAGTCACCTTGCTAAACAGAGTTTATCTTCGTAGGCTTAGACTTGCATCCACGGTTAAGTCAGAGTGCTGACAGGAGGGCATGTGGAAAAATATTGTGAGTTAATACGCAAGCGGTATGCGGAAATCGCCAGCGGAGACTTAGGGTATGTCCCGGATGCGCTGGGTTGTGTATTGAAAGTGCTTAATGAAGTGGCAACAGACGATGCCCTTTCAGAGTCGGTCAGGGAAAAGGCGGCATATGCTGCCGCGAACTTACTGGTGAGCGATTATGTCAATGAATGAAACGTATCAACCCATCAACTGCGATGATTACGACAATCTTGAGCTCGCCTGCCAGCATCATCTGTTACTGACGCTGGAACTTAAGGATGGAGAAGTTTTACAGGCGAAAGCCAACGATCTGGTGTCGCGCAAAAACGTGGAATATCTGATCGCGGATGTCGCCGGTGAAACACGCGAGCTGCGTCTGGACAAAATTACCAGCTTCAGTCATCCAAAAATCGGTACTGTAATCGTCAGCGAATCCTGATTCTTTTGTTGCCGGATGGCGGTGCAAGCACCTTATCCGGCCTACTTTCCATACTATACGTAGGCCTGATAAGCGCAGCGCCATCAGGCATTACGTGATGACGACGTCTCTTCCTTCCATTCCAGCCTGACGCCTGCTCCCTCCTCCGCCAGACCATCACAGGTAACAAAAATACCTGCGGCAGCAATCAACGTCTCGCCATAAAACAGCAGCGGCGTGGTATCCCGCCGCCAGGGCGGTACGCCCAGCTCCTGCCAGATTTTCTTTAGCTTACGCCCGCCATTGCGCCCGATAATATGCAGTAACCCAGATGCCTTAAAGCGTATGCTAACTGGCTCGTCGGCACGCGGCATGCGCAGGTCGCCTCCTGGAACGAGCCGCACCGTCCCAAGTCCAACGGGCAGCGATAACGGTGTTTGCCACGATGACCACGGGATCACCGTCGCGCTTTGGCCGGTAACGGATTTTATCCACCATAGCTGTGACTGATAACGGCGAATGTCGTACTCGCCAAAGCGCAAACAGGGAGCGGCGTCCTCACGCGCCAGCGCCACCTCCTGCCAGATACGTTCCAGCCCGTCGCGGGAAGGCATCGGCGCATGCTTCGCGGCCAGCCAGCGGCGCAATAGCGCAGCACGTCGCGGGGCGCTCATCGCCATTAACGGCGCTAACTGCAATGCTCCATCAGCGGTGATACAGCCCGCTAAATCCTCTGCCAGAAGCTCATCCAGCAGGCGCTCCTGTTCTGCGCAAAGCGCGGCGCTACGGGCAGTCGCTTCAGCAAAATGTGGCCAGCGTTGTTGCAGCAGCGGCAGCACCCTAAGGCGCAGGAAATTACGATCGTAGGCATCATCCTGATTGCTTTCATCCTCAATCCAGCGCAGCGCATAGCGTTTTGCCCACTGCTCCAGCGCCGCACGGGTTTCCCCAAGTAGCGGGCGGATCAGCTGCGTTCCGGCAAACGACGAGCGTTCCCCCATAGCGGACAATCCCGCCGGGCCGCTGCCGCGCTTCAACGCCAGCAGAAACGTTTCACATTGATCGTCAAGATGCTGGGCCGTGACCAGGACTTCACCGGGATGCAGCACCTGCGCAAAGGCCGCGTATCGCGCCTGGCGCGCCTGAGCCTCAATACCCAGCCCCTCATCCTGAAGCTGCACTCGTCGGACAACCAGCGGCACCTGCCACTGCTGGCACACTGTCTCGCAATGCGTCACCCAGCTATCGGCATGGGAGCTTAACCCATGATGAATATGGATGGCGCGCAGCGTGACATCAGGCTGCTGTTCTCGCCATTGCACCAGTTGATGCAGCAGTACGGTAGAATCCAGCCCACCGCTAAAGGCCACCAGAATCTGGCGGTATGGCAGGAGTGAGGCGTTCAGGGTGAGTGTTGTCATGATCATTGCTTAACTGTGGCACTGCCCGGCACGTTACCGGGCAGAAACCGTGATGACAAGCTTTACTGCTCATACAGTTCGAGCGGCAGTCCGTCTGGATCGTTGAAAAAGGTAAAACGTTTATTCGTAAACGGGTCAACGCGAACCGGCTCGCATTTAACGTTGTTCGCCTCCAGATGCGCTACCGCTTTGTCTACGTCTTCCACGCTGAACGCCAGATGCCGCAGACCGCAGGCCTCCGGTCGGCTCGGTCGCGTAGGCGGGAAGGGAAAAGAAAAAAGCTCAATCACATATTGCCCGTTTAACGCCAGGTCGCCTTTCCAGGAATCACGTTCTTCCCGGTACGCTTCACTCAACAGCGTGAAGCCCAGTACGTCACAATAAAACGTTTTGCTCGCCGCATAATCCGTCGCGATAATCGCAATATGGTGAACCTGTTTTAATCCCAGCATAGCGTCTCCTTAATGTGTTATCAGCACGTTACCCGCCTTGCCGTCGCGAGGGCAAGCCATCATGCCGTTTTTAAGACTCTCACTCGGTAAACACCATCCTCATCCTGTTTTGCGCCATGAATATCGGTCTCAAAGCCAGGGTAATGGTGGCCGATGGAACACAGCATCAGCAGAAAATCGAGTACCGCACGGCTCGCTTCGGTGATCATCTCCCCCGGCATCAGCAACGGCACGCCAGGCGGATACGGCAGCACCATACTGGCGGAAATACGCCCCACCAGTTGATCAATCGCGATGGTCTCCACTTCGCCTTTTATCTGCCTCTGCCAGGCCTGATGCGGCGTCATTTTCATTTCGGGCAATGTGTCGAACGCCCGTAACATCAACCCGGAAAGATCGTGCTGGCGGATCAGTTTATGGATACCCTGTGCCAGATCCTGAATCCGCATATTACGATAAAAATCGGGATCTTCGGCGTACAGATCCGGCAGCATATTTTTAACGCGCAGATTAAGATCGTAAGCGCGTTTAAACTCCGTCAGGCCGCGCAGCAATCCCATCGCCCGGGTTTTATCAATACCAATACTGAACAGGAACAGCAGGTTATAAGGCCCGGTTTTTTCTACCACCACGCCGCGCTCATCAAGGAACTTCGCCACCAGCGCGGCGGGGATCCCCTCCTCGCTCATGTTGCCCTGCTCATCCATACCGGGCGTCAAAATGGTGACTTTCACCGGATCGAGAAACATATGGTCGGCATCCGCATCGGTAAAACCGTGCCACTCCTCGCCGGGCGCAACGGGCCAGCATTCCGCTTCATCCACCTCTTCCGGTTGCCAGATATCAAAGAACCAGCCTTCTGACTCTTCGCGCAGCCGCTGTACCTCTTTGCGAAAATGAAGCGCCCGCTCCACGGAGCGATTGATCAATCGTTTACCCGGATTGCCACGCAGCATTGCCGCAGCCGTCTCAATCGACGCCACAATGGGATAGCTTGGCGATGTTGAGGTGTGCATCATAAACGCTTCATTAAAGGTATCTTCATCGTAATCCCCTTTAATGTGAATAAGCGATGCCTGAGACAGCGCCGCCAGCATTTTATGCGTCGACTGCGTTTCGAAGATGACTTTTCCCGGCACCCGCTCGCCGCTCATCCCGCTTTTCCCCTGATAAATCGGGTGAAAATGGGTATAGGGCACCCAGGCCGAGTCGAAATGGATCGAAGGGACATCCAGCGTTTGTTTAATCCAGTTGGTGTTGTACAGCAGGCCGTCATAGGTCGAGTTGGTGATAACCGCATGTACCGGCCACTGCGCCTGCGCCGTCTCCGAAACCTTATGTTCAATACTCTCACGCGTAAATTCACGCTTAGGAATGCCCCCCAGAATACCGAGTGCGTTGCGCGTGGGTTTCAGCCAGAGGGGCACCACATCGCTCATCATCAACAGGTGCGCGAGAGATTTATGGCAGTTGCGGTCAATCAGCAGCGTGCTGCCCGACGGCGCCGCGTACATGCCGACAATTTTGTTCGATGTGGAGGTGCCGTTGGTCACCATATAACTCTGCTCGGCGCCGAAGGTGCGGGCAATATACTCTTCCGCCTCCAGGTGCGGCCCGGTATGGTCCAGCAGCGACCCCAGTTCGGTCACGGAAATAGACACATCCGCTTTTAGCGTATTCCCCCCGAAGAAGTCATAAAACAGGCAGCCAATCGGGCTTTTCTGGTAAGCCGTTCCCGCCATATGCCCCGGCGTACAGAAGGTATACTTCCCTTCCTTCACATAGGTAAACAGCGCCCGGGTGAACGGCGGCGTGATGTTATCAAGGTATTCATTCGTATACTGGCGGATGCGGGTTGCAATATCTTCTGACTGGCCGAGCGCGTATTCAAAAAACCACAGTGCCATACGCATATCATGCACGCTGACATCCATCGTCGAATGCGTATTGATAAACGCATACAACGGCAGGTATTCATTTAGCTGGTTGATATCGCTACACAAATCGAGGCTGTACTCATCCCAGTCAAAAATGACGCCACAGATTCGCGGATTGTGTTCAATGAATTTCAGCAGATCGACGCTATTTTGCGGCCAGATAATCTGAAACCCCTGCGACTGTAGGGCAAGCTCAAGTTCCTTGATGGGTTCGTCTTTATAAAAAACGCCATGCGGCCCCATGATGGCAATGATATTCATGCGTTCCTCCTGGAAAAACCTTAGCTAATCATAGCCTGGTCAAACCGCAGGTAAAAAAAAGGGCCACAAAATGTGACCCTTTTTACTCCATGTCCGATAAGCGCAAGCGCCATCGGGCATTGATGATGTTTACGCGTAGCCGTAGCTCATCAGGCGCTGATAACGACGGTTTTTCAAATCGTCTTTGCTCAACACATCGAGATCGGCCAGGTCGGCCAGCAGTTGCGCTTTCAGAGAAGCCGCCATCGCTTCCGGGTTACGGTGCGCGCCACCCAGCGGTTCCTGAATGATGGAATCAATCAGCTTCAGCTCTTTCAGGCGCGGCGCGATAATACCCATCGCTTCTGCGGCCAGCGGCGCTTTGTCCGCGCTTTTCCACAGAATGGACGCACAGCCTTCCGGGGAGATAACGGAATAGGTGCTGTACTGCAACATATTCACTTTATCGCCCACGCCAATCGCCAGCGCGCCGCCGGAACCCCCTTCGCCGATAACGGTACAAATCACCGGTACGCTCAGGCGTGACATTTCACGCAGGTTACGTGCGATCGCTTCAGACTGACCGCGTTCTTCCGCGCCCACGCCAGGGTAAGCGCCAGGGGTGTCGATAAAGGTAATGATCGGCATGTTGAAACGCTCAGCCATTTCCATCAGACGCAGCGCTTTGCGGTACCCTTCAGGTGCCGGCATGCCGAAGTTACGACGGATTTTCTCTTTCGTTTCACGGCCTTTCTGATGACCAATAATCATCACTGGACGACCATCCAGACGCGCGATGCCGCCGACGATAGCTTTATCATCCGCATAGGCGCGATCGCCCGCCAGTTCGTCAAATTCATCAAACGCCAGGCGAACATAATCCAGGGTGTATGGACGTTGCGGATGGCGCGCCAGTTGAGCAACCTGCCATGCGCCAAGATCGGCAAAGATTTTGCGCGTCAGTTCTACGCTTTTTTCACGCAGACGATGCACTTCTTCATCGATATTAATATCCAGTTTCTCGTCCTGGCGGCTTACCGCTGTCAGAGAATCGATTTTCGCTTCCAGCTCTGCAATCGGCTGTTCAAAATCAAGGAAATTCAGACTCATAGTATTCCTGTATTAGTCAAACTCCAGTTCCACCTGCTCCGAACCAATGAGGCCACGGAGATCGTTTAGCAAACGATCGCTCGGAGAGACACGCCACGTCGCGCCAAAACGCAACCGCGCGCGTGCATCCGCCCTCTGATAGTAGAGATGTACTGGAATTGTCCCCGAGCGGTGGGGTTCCAGAGACTGACGGAGTCGGTTTAAAAGCTGGTCATCAATTTGCCTGTCCGTCAGCGAGATAGCAAGCCCGCGAGCATATTTTTCCCGGGCTTCGTCAATATCCATGACTTCACGGGCCATCATTTTAAGCCCGCCGCTGAAGTCATCAAAGCTGACCTGTCCGCTGACGATAAGTATGCGGTCTTTTTCCAGCAATTGCTGATATTTATCCAGAGCGTCGGTAAACAGCATAACTTCCAGACGTCCAGAGCGGTCATCCAGCGTACAGATGCCGATACGATTGCCGCGCTTGGTGACCATAACCCTTGCAGCAATCACGAGCCCCGCAGCCGTGGTGACTTTACCACGTTCTGTCGGATGCATGTCTTTCAGCCGGTAGCCTCCGACATAGCGCTCAATTTCTTTTAAATACTGATTGATAGGGTGTCCCGTCAGGTAAAGCCCCAACGTTTCACGTTCCCCGTCCAGCACCACCTGTTCCGGCCACGGCTGGCAGCTGGCATAGGATTGTTCAATTTGTTCCGGCTCTTCCGCCAGTACGCCAAACATATCCGCCTGCCCGATCGCTTCCGCTTTGGCATGCTGATCGGCGGCTTTCAGCGCGTCGCCCAGCGAGTTCATCAGCGCGGCACGGTGCGGCCCAAGGCGGTCAAACGCCCCGGACATAATCAGTTTTTCCAGTACCCGGCGGTTGAGCTTTTTCGTGTCCGTGCGGGCGCATAAATCAAACAGCTCGCGGAAGTAACCGTCTTTATTGCGCGCCTCGATGATAGCTTCAATCGGGCCTTCACCCACGCCTTTGATCGCGCCGATGCCGTAAACAATTTCGCCGTCGTCGTTAACGTGGAAGTGATACAGTCCTGAGTTGATATCCGGCGGCAGGATTTTAAGCCCCATGCGCCAGCATTCATCCACCAGACCGACCACTTTTTCGGTGTTGTCCATATCGGCGGTCATTACCGCCGCCATAAACTCTGCCGGGTAGTGCGCTTTCAGCCACAGCGTCTGGTAAGACACCAGCGCATAGGCGGCAGAGTGCGATTTGTTAAACCCGTACCCGGCGAACTTTTCCACCAGGTCGAAGATTTTTATCGCCAGCTCGCCGTCGATGCCGTTCTTTCTGGCGCCCTCTTCAAAGACGGAACGCTGTTTCGCCATCTCTTCCGGCTTTTTCTTACCCATCGCACGACGCAGCATATCCGCGCCGCCAAGGGTGTAACCGGAAAGCACCTGGGCAATCTGCATAACCTGTTCCTGGTACAGGATGATGCCGTAGGTCGGCTCCAGTACGGGTTTCAGGCTTTCATGCTGCCATTGCACGTCTGGATAGGAAATCTCTTCACGGCCATGCTTACGGTCGATGAAGTTATCCACCATACCCGACTGCAACGGGCCGGGGCGGAACAACGCCACCAGCGCGATCATATCTTCGAAGCAGTCAGGTTGCAGACGCTTAATCAGATCTTTCATGCCGCGGGATTCAAGCTGGAAGACCGCCGTGGTTTCCGAGCGTTGCAGCATGTCGAAACTTTTCTTGTCATCCAGCGGGATCGCCGCGATATCCAACGGCGGTTCGCCATTCTTCTCGCGGCGGGCGTTGATCATCTCCAGCGCCCAGTTAATGATGGTGAGCGTGCGCAGCCCCAGGAAGTCGAATTTGACCAGCCCGGCGTATTCCACGTCGTTTTTATCAAACTGCGTTACCGGGTGCTGACCGGCCTCATCACAGTACAGCGGCGCAAAATCGGTGATTTTGGTCGGCGCGATAACCACGCCACCGGCGTGCTTACCGGCGTTACGCGTGACGCCTTCCAGCTTGCGCGCCATATCGATCAGCGCTTTAACTTCCTCATCCGCCTCGTAAATTTCCGGCAGTTGCGGTTCCGCCTCAAACGCTTTCGCCAGCGTCATGCCTGGGTCAGGCGGCACCAGCTTCGAGATACGATCCACGAAACCATATGGGTGCCCCAGCACGCGCCCCACATCGCGGATAACCGCTTTCGCCGCCATCGTACCGAAGGTAATAATCTGAGATACCGCATCACGGCCGTACATATCCGCTACGTGTTCGATAACCTGGTCGCGTTTCTCCATACAGAAGTCAACGTCGAAGTCAGGCATGGAGACACGTTCCGGGTTAAGGAAACGTTCGAACAGCAGGTCGAATTCCAGCGGATCAAGGTCGGTAATTTTCAGCGCATAGGCCACCAGCGACCCCGCACCGGAACCGCGCCCCGGCCCTACCGGTACGCCGTTATCTTTCGACCACTGGATAAACTCCATCACGATGAGGAAGTAGCCTGGGAACCCCATCTGGTTAATAACCTGAAGTTCAATGTCCAGACGTTCGTCATAGGGGGGACGCTTCTCTTTACGCACCGCTTCGTCAGGGAACAGGAATTCGAGACGTTCTTCCAGACCCTCTTTCGATTTCTTGACCAGGAAGTCTTCGGTGGTCATGTCGCCCGTCGGAAACTGCGGCAGGAAGTATTCGCCCAGACGGACGGTCACGTTACAGCGTTTGGCTATCTCAACGCTGTTTTCCAGCGCTTCCGGGATGTCGGAGAACAGCTCGCACATCTCGTCTTCGCTACGCATATATTGCTGCGGCGAGTAGTTACGCGGGCGTTTAGGATCGTCGAGCGTAAAACCATCGTGAATAGCCACGCGGATTTCGTGCGCGTCAAAGTCCTCGCTGTTAATAAAGCGGACATCATTCGTTGCGACAACCGGCAAGCCACGCGTTTCCGCCAGTTCAACCGCCGCATGCAGATACGTTTCCTCATCCTGCCGACCCGTGCGGATCAGCTCCAGATAGTAGCGGTCGGAGAAATGTTCTTCATAGAAGGCGACGCATTCGTCCACCAGCGCACTGTTGCCGCGCAACAAACTGCGGCCCACATCGCCCATCCGGCCACCGGAAAGCAAAATCAGACCGTCTTTTAATTCAGTCAGCCATTCCCTGTCGATCACCGGCCCTTCTGCGCCGTAGCCACGCTGATAGGCTTTTGAGATCAACAGAGTAAGATTCTGATAGCCCGTATTATTTGCCGCCAGCACGGTCAACTGGCAAAGTTCATCTCCCAGCGGAGTGCCGCGAACATGGAAATCAGCGCCGACAATGGGCTTAATCCCTGCGCCGTGGCCCGTTCCGTAGAACTTCACCAGACCGCAAAGGTTGGTAAAATCGGTGATCGCCAGCGCAGGCATGCCTAACGCGGCCGCCTTTTTTACCAGCGGCCCGGTTTTCGCCAGCCCATCGATCATGGAGTAGTCGCTGTGCACCCGCAGGTGGACGAAACGTGGTTCAGACATCTTCAGATTCCCGTTTACTTAATCTCGACACAAGAATCAGGACGCAAGTCCCAGGGCGCGTTTGACAGGAGCAAAACTACGTCGATGATGCTCCGTCGCACCATGTTCAGCAAGCGCCGCCAGATGAAAAGCGGTCGGATACCCTTTGTGCTGGGCAAAACCATACTGTGGGAAAATACCGTCCAGCGCCGCCATTTCGGCATCGCGCGTCACTTTCGCAATAATAGATGCCGCGCTGATCTCCGCCACACGGCTGTCGCCTTTCACCACCGCCATAGAGGGCACGGGCAGTGCCGGACAGCGGTTGCCGTCAATCAGCACATATTCCGGCGCAATATGCAAACCGGCAACGGCGCGCTGCATCGCCAGCATCGTGGCGTGCAAAATATTCAGCTCATCAATTTCATGAGGTTCCGCGCGTCCCAGACTCCAGCTTAACGCTTTTTCTTTGATTTCATCATACAGCGCCAGACGGCGCTTTTCTGAGAGCTTCTTGGAATCATTGAGACCCACGATTGGGCGAGCCGGATCGAGGATCACAGCGGCCGTCACCACCGCGCCGACCAGCGGGCCGCGTCCAACCTCATCCACACCCGCGACCAACTGCGTATGCGGATAAACAAATTCGATCATTGTGCTAACTCCAGGACAGCGTCCGCCGCTTGCTCATCGGCATTGCAACGGATTTGCTGGTGCAACTCGCGGAAGGTGTCATGCATCGCATGGCTGGTTTTGCCATTCGCCAGCAGCGGCAGCAAGGCCTCTGCAAGCGCATGCGGCTCACACTCTTCCTGCAACAGCTCTTTGACTAATTCTCTTCCCGCCAGCAGATTAGGCAGCGAAACATAATCGGTCTTTACCAGGCGCTTCGCCAGCCAGAAGGTAAAGGGTTTCATCCGATACCCCACCACCATCGGGCATTTCGCCAGCATACACTCCAGCGCCGCCGTACCAGACGCCAGCAATGCGGCGTCGCTGGCCACCATCGCTTCACGTCCCATTCCGTCGAGCAGATGCACGGAAAGCTCCGGCGCAACCTCAGCTTTAATGCGCTCGAACTGCTCGCGGCGTTTGGCGTTCACCAGCGGTACGACAACTTCAAGGTCAGGATAGGTCTGACGCAGCAGCTGCGCGGTTTTCAGGAAATCCGCGCTGAGCATCTCCACTTCCGCGCCACGGCTACCGGGCAGTAGCGCCAGGCAGTGTGCATCATGCGAGATTCCCAGCACATCACGCGCGGCGTTTTTATCCGGGTCCAGCGGCATAGCGTCCGCCATCGTATGCCCGATAAAACGGCATGGCACGTTAAACTTGTCGTAAAACGCTTTTTCGAAAGGCAGAAAAGCCAGCACCATATTGGTGGATCTGCCTATTTTGAAAACACGTTTCTGTCGCCACGCCCAGACGGACGGACTGACATAATGGATGGTTTTTATGCCCTGCTTTTTCAGGTTGCCTTCAAGGGTGATATTGAAGTCCGGCGCATCAATGCCGACAAAAACATCCGGCTGAAGCTCGGTAAAGCGGCGGGTCAAATCGGCACGAATATGCAATAAGCGACGCAGGCGACCAAGCACTTCAACAATGCCCATTACCGCCAGCTCTTCCATCTCATACCAGGCTTCGCAGCCCTCAGCCTGCATACGCGGCCCCGCCACGCCGACGAAACGCGCGTTGGGCACGCGCGCCTTCAGCGCGCGAATTAAGCCTGCACCAAGAATATCGCCGGAGGTTTCTCCGGCGACCAGGGCTATCGTTAAGGGACGCTGTTCCGCCATTAACGAATCAGACCGCGCGTTGAGCGGGCAAAGAAATCGCTAAAGAGTTGCACTTCCGGGTACTGCTTCGCCAGCTCGGCAATTTCCGGTTTAGCTTCATCCAGCGTTTTGCCGCTGCGGTACAACGCTTTATAGGCGTTGCGGATCGCGGTGATCGCTTCGCGGGTGAAACCGCGACGCTTCAGCCCTTCGATGTTGACGCCAAACGGCGTCGCGTGATTGCCCTGAGCAATAACGTACGGCGGAACGTCCTGAGCAACGCCAGAACAGCCGCCAACCATCACATGCGCGCCAATGGTGCAGAACTGGTGCACTGCGGTCATGCCGCCGATGATGACAAAATCATCCAGCGAAACGTGGCCCGCAAGCGTAGCGTTATTGGCCAGAATACAGCGGTTGCCTACTGTACAATCGTGCGCCACATGGGCATTGATCATCAGTAAGTTATCGCTGCCCACCTTCGTCAACCCACCACCCTGCACTGTGCCACGATGAATGGTGACGCTTTCGCGAATGCGGTTACGATCGCCAATTTCCACACGGGTCGGTTCGCCAGCATATTTCAGATCCTGGTTTACTTCACCGATGGAGGCGAACTGATAAATCTCGTTATCGCGACCAATTTTTGTATGGCCATTCACGACAACGTGAGACTTCAGTACGGTACCCTCACCAATTTCGACATGGGGTCCAACAATACAAAAAGGACCAATATGAACATTAGCGCCAATACAGGCGCCGTCTTCCACAATGGCGGTTGGATGAATAAAGGCGGATTTATCAATCACGTATCAGGCCTCCCGGCTACGAGCACACATCATGGTTGCTTCGCACACGACTTTGCCATCGACCAGAGCAACCCCTTTAAAGCGGGTCAGGCCACGGCGCGTTTTCTCGAAAGTCACTTCCATGATCATCTGATCGCCAGGCACGACAGGACGCTTAAAGCGCGCTTCGTCAATACCCGCGAAGTAATACAGTTCACCCGGCTCCAGTTTTCCAACGCTTTTAAACGCCAGAATCCCTGTTGCCTGCGCCATCGCTTCCAGAATCAGCACACCCGGAAAAATCGGTTTACCCGGGAAATGGCCCTGGAAGAAAGGCTCATTTACGGAGACATTCTTCACTGCGCGCAGAAAACGACCTTCTTCAAAGTCCAGCACACGGTCAACCAGCAAAAACGGAAAACGGTGCGGCAGAAGTTCTAAAATCTCTTCAATATGCAGAGTATGAGTGTTAGTAGTCAAAATACTCTTCCTGTCCAAATATACTAAAAGGCAATAATAACACGGCCTGCCGCAATCATATGAATGTGACAGGCCGTAAAAGGATGGCACTACAGGTGGAACGCTAGTCTTGTTGATTAACCTTGCGCTCAATCGCTTTGAGACGCTTGCTCATATCATCAATGTTCATCACCAGTGCAGCGGTTTTACGCCATACTTTGTTAGGCTGCAACGGAATGCCTGAAGAATAGACGCCAGGCTCAGTGATAGGACGCATGACCATCCCCATACCCGTCACCGTGACTTTATCGCATATTTCCATATGCCCGTTAATCACGCTGGCCCCGCCAATCATGCAGTAACGGCCAATCTTCAGGCTGCCCGCCATAATGACGCCACCGGCAACCGCCGTATTGTCGCCAATCACAACGTTATGTGCAATCTGGCACTGGTTATCAATGATAACGCCGTTGCCGATCACTGTGTCATCCAGCGCGCCACGGTCAATCGTCGTACAGGCGCCGATCTCAACACGATCGCCAATAATGACGCGGCCAAGCTGCGGGATCTTCACCCAGTTACCCCGATCGTTAGCGTAACCAAAACCGTCTGCGCCGACGACAGTGCTCGACTGGATCAGACAATTCTCACCGATCTGAATGTCGTGGTAAATCGTTACATTCGCCCACAGACGCGAACCTGCACCGATTTTTGTGTTTTTCCCGACGAAGCAACCTGCGCCGATAATCACGTTATCGCCCAGTTCTACGCCAGACTCAATGACCGCATTCGCGCCAACTGAAACATTGTTACCCAGCGTCGCTGTCGCATCGATCGCTGCACTCGGTGCAATATTCTGCGCAGGCTGCGGCGTGGTATCTAAAATTTGCGCCATTCGCGCATACGTCAGGTAGGGGTTCTTCACTACCAGCGCAGCACTCTTAGCAAAAGGAAGATCGTCCTGCGTCATGACAACGGCAGAAGCCTGGCATACGCCTAAGTGTTCACGGTATTTAGGATTCACCATGAACGTGATGTGGCCTGTTTGCGCAGATTGCATGGACGCAACGCCGGTGATGACGATATCGCCATCACCGTGTAATTCTGCATCCAACTGCTCTGCTAAATCAGCCAGTCGAATTGAAGGCATTACTTATTTAACCTGTTTCAGTACGTCAGCAGTGATGTCTTTCACGTCGCTGCTGTTATAAGCAACGGTGTTGGCATCAACGACCAGATCGATGCTCTGGCTGTTAGCAACGGATTTCACAGCAGTCTGGATACGGGTAACCAGTTTGCCACGTTCTTCGTTGGAACGACGCGCGCGATCCTGTTCAAAAGCCTGGGCTTTCTGAGAGAAAGTCTGGCGTTGAGCCATCACGTCTTTTTCCAGCTTAGTACGTTCGCTACCTGCTTTCATGGACTGCAAACGCTGCATTTTAGATTGCAGATCGGTTTCCATACGCTGCAATTCGCTGGCACGGCCTTTGAACTCGTTTTCCAGCGTGTTAGAAACACCCGTCTTCTGTGCGACCTGTTGGAACA
Source organism: Citrobacter sp. CK198 (assembly GCF_030333295.1). Taxonomy (NCBI): domain Bacteria; kingdom Pseudomonadati; phylum Pseudomonadota; class Gammaproteobacteria; order Enterobacterales; family Enterobacteriaceae; genus Citrobacter; species Citrobacter sp. CK198. The sequence continues at coordinate 22,155 of NZ_JAOWGE010000035.1, forward strand.
GGCTACCCATATTAACGATCGCAATTTTGTCAGCAGCCTGTGCGGACGTTACCATCGCTAAACCGAGACCTGCAGCTAATAACCACTTTTTCACAATAAACTCCTTACCATCCCATTTGTGCCCGCAGGCACAGTTCTTTGCGTGGCCAGGCGATCTCAGACGAGATCGCCAAAAGTCATCGCTACACTACCATTACATTCCTTTGCACAGAACAATTACCAGGTCTTACCAATGTTAAACTGGAACTGTTCCGATTTGTCTCCATCGTACTTTTTGAACGGCTGGGCGTAGGAGAAGACCAACGGCCCCAATGGGGACATCCATTGTAATGCGATACCAGCAGACATACGGATATTACTCGGATCGCTGTAGTCCGGGTAACCGGCATACGCGTTCGAATCCCAGTTCGTATCCCAGACAGTACCTACGTCCCAGAAGAAGGAGGTACGAACCGAGTTAGCGTACTTGTCGCTAATAAACGGCGTCGGGGTGATGAATTCGAGGCTGGCGACAGCCATAGCGTTACCGCCTACTGCGTCATCAGACTTACATGGCGCAGTTTCAGTGCTCTTACAATCGTTATCGTAGTCGTCATCACCGTCATGACGGCTGCTCGCCGGGTAGTACACCGCTTTTGGACCGATAGTATTGGACTGGAAGCCACGCACGGTGCTTGAGCCACCGGCATAGAAGTTCTCATAGAACGGCATCTCTTTGCCGCCAATACCGTCACCATAACCCCAACGAGTACGACCCAGAACCACCCATTTGTGATCGTCATCGATCGGCACATAGGTCGCGGTATCCAGCGTCGCTTTGTAGTATTCGTTATCAGAGCCCGGGATGGTCACTTTACCATTCAGGTTGACACGCGTACCTTCCGTCGGGAAGAAGCCACGGTCCAGCTTGTTATAAGTCCAACCGTAGTTGAAGGTGAAGTCGTTAGCACTGAATGAGTTGCGGTCATTCGTATTGGACGGATATTCACCCATCGAGTTCAGGTAACGCCACATGGCAACCTGCGGCTGCATGTTGGACAGGGAGTTATGTACATAACCTAAACCTGCACGCAGCGTGTTGTACTCGTTAATCGGGAAGCCCAGCGTAACGTCCGTACCATAACTTTTGTTGGTATAGTCGGACAGGTCCGCATCATCTGCCTGGAAGTCATTATAGAAGATACGGCCGCCGAGGCTGACGCCATCAACGGTGAAGTATGGGTTAGTGACAGACAGTTCAGTATAGGTCTGGTAGTCGTTTTTGGTCCCGTTAATACCCACGGAATAACCCGTACCTAACCAGTTGTCCTGCTGAACGCCCGCCTGGAAGCTCACGCCGCTTTCTGTGCCGTAACCAATACCGAAGTTAAAGCTACCGGTGTTACGCTCTTTCACTTTATAGACGACGTCAACCTGGTCCGGGCTGCCCGGAACGCGCTGCGTGTCGGTATCGACGGTTTCAAAGTAACCCAGACGGTTCAGACGCTCTTTACCCTGATCGACCAGATCGCTGCCTAACCATGCCCCTTCCATCTGGCGCATTTCGCGGCGCAGGACGGAATCTTTCGAGGTGTCGTTGCCTTCAAAACGGATCTTACGCACGTAGAAACGGTTACCCGCATCAACGTTCACACGTAATTTAACGGTTTTGTCGGCATCGTTGATTTCAGGCTGCGACTGCACGCGCGGGTAGGCATAGCCATAACGACCAAGAAGTTTCTTGATGTCGTCTTCCATTTTGGTCACTTTGGTGCCGTTATAGAGTTCACCTGGTTCGATCTTCGTCAGGTTCTCAATCTCGGCGGAGTGTCCAGCCAGGTTACCGCTCACCTGCACACCGGAAAGCTTGTACTGATCGCCTTCGGTGATATTAACGGTGATGTAGATGCCTTTCTTATCCGGCGTCAGGCTGACCTGCGTCGAATCGATGTTGAAACGGGCATAACCGCGATCCAGATAGTAGCTGCGCAGCGTCTCAAGGTCGCCAGCCAGTTTCTGTTTCTGGTATTTACGATCGCCCACGACGTTCCACCACGGCACTTCGTCGCGCAGTTGGAAGTGAGAAATGAGTTCGTCAGTGCTGAAGGCATGGTTGCCGACGATATTGATCTGTTGGATCTTCGCCGATACACCCTCCTGGAACACCAGTTTGAGGTCCACACGGTTACGCGGCAACGGCGTGACGACCGCTTTTACGCTGGCGCTGTATTTACCAACGCTGTAGTAGAAGTCTTCCAGTCCTTTTTCGATATCAGAGAGCGTGGTGCGATCCAGTGATTCGCCAACACGCACGCCAGACGCCTCAAGGTTCTGCTTCAGCATGTCATCTTTCACCGATTTGTTACCGGAGAAAGTGATGCTGGCAATCGTCGGACGTTCTTTTACCTGAACCAGAAGCGTATCACCATCGCGCAGGACGCGGACATCCTCGAAGTTGCCAGTGGCGAACAGAGCACGAATGGTATTACTGATATCTTCATCATTAACCGTGTCGCCTGTGCGCACCGGCATACTGAGGAGGGCCGCACCAACGGCGACTCGCTGTAGGCCTTCGAAATGAATGTCCTTCACCACGAACCCTTCAGCACCGTATACGGTGGCGCTGCTAAACAGCAGCGACGCTATGAGCAACTTTTTCATCGCCATCGTTATTATGCGTTCTTCCTAACTAACTCTCTTACAACCGAGAGAAATCATTGAAAAGTGCAAGCCCCATTAACAACACCAGCAAAATCGCGCCAATGCGGTAACTAAAGTCTTGAACCCGCTCGGATACCGGCCCGCCCTTCAGCTTTTCAATCGCCAGGAACAGCAGATGCCCCCCGTCAAGAACGGGCAGCGGAAACAGGTTGATTATCCCTAAGTTCACGCTGATAAGCGCAAGAAACATCAGGTAATAAATGCCCCCAAATTCCGCTGACATCCCAGCCCCCTGAGCGATAGAAATCGGCCCACTGAGGTTGTTCAGTTTCACATCACCGGTTATCAATTTTCCCAGCATACTGACCGTCAGCTTCATCAACTGCCACGTCTTGTCCGTGGCTTCGAGGATGGCGCTGAATGGCCCATACTGGCGTACAGTCTTGTACTCATCCGGCAGAGGAATAATTTTAGGCACAACACCCGCAAAACCTTCTGCCTTTCCGTTAACCGGCTTTGTATCCGGGATTAACGTCAAAGACAAGGAACTCCCCTGCCTTTCAATTTCCAGCGCTAACGGCTTATCTGGATTGTTGCGCACAAGCGTCACAAACGTCATCCATTGCGTTAACGACTGACCATCGACTTTAACGATCCTGTCGCCTGCTTGCAAACCCGCCTTACTTGCAGCGGAGTTCGCCTGCACTTCTGACAGCACCGGTTCGATCTGTGGACCACGCGGCCGAATCCCTAAAGAAGATACAGGATCTTCTTTGTCTGGCTCAAATGCCCAGTGGCGCAAATCTAACGTTTTATCCTGGCGCTGATTACTGCCGAACGGCGCCACGCTGATTGTCGTACGCTCATCGCCGATTTTGGACACCAGCTGTAAGCGCACCGCATCCCAATCAGGGGTTTCGATGCCATCAATGGCTTTAAGTTCCGTACCAGGAAGAATTTGCGCCTGGGCGGCAATCGAGTTGGGTGTTATTTCACCAACCACCGGACGAACGCCAGGGACGCCGATGATAAAAACCAGCCAGTAGGCAAAAATAGCGAAAAGAAAATTTGCAATCGGACCTGCGGCGATAATCGCCGCCCGCTGTCCCACGGTTTTATTGTTGAAAGCGTGGTGGCGCAGTTCCGGCACAACCGGCTCAGCGCGCTCATCCAGCATTTTGACGTAACCGCCGAGGGGAATCATGGCGATCACATATTCCGTACCGTATCGATCGGTACGCCGCCAAAGCGCTTTCCCAAAACCGATAGAAAAGCGCTCGACACGAACACCGCAGCGCCGGGCAACCCAGAAATGACCAAATTCATGCACGGTGATAAGCACACCCAGTGCGACGATGAATGCAGCCAGATTCCAGAGAATACTCAGCATAAAACCTTCCGTTAGAGTGTCCTGAATACCAGTAACAACAGGCAAGCAAAGACCGGTACTGCCGCCGTCAGGCTATCAATACGATCCAGAATACCACCATGCCCTGGGATCAAGTGACCACTATCCTTAATTCCTGCTTCACGCTTAAACATGCTCTCAGTCAGATCGCCCAGCACTGACGCCAGGGCCGCGATGACAGAACAAATCAGTAAGGTTGAAGGCGCAACATCCAGATTCGCCCACATGCCGTAACCCCATGAAATCACGGCGGCAGTCGCGAGTCCGCCAATAAAGCCCTGCCAGGTTTTACCAGGAGAAACCTTTGGCGCAAGTTTATGTTTGCCGAACAGTTTGCCAAACATATATGCCCCGGAGTCTGCCCCCCAGACGAGGATCATGACATAGAGCAGCCATATGGCGCCACTGTAATGATTCTCATCATAGTGCCAGGCGCGCAGCGCCAGCATTCCCCAAAAAAAAGGAATGATGGTTAACACCCCGAAAATTACGCGTAATGTCTTTGAATTACGCCAGATCGCCGCCGAACCGGGATAAAATAACACCAGTAATAATGCAACGACCCACCAGCCCAACGACGCCCAAAGCGAAACCTCAACAAGCGGTTGATGAATGTTGCGGTGATATTCAGGCAGCAAAAACAGCATCAGCGCCAGCAATAACCCGCACAGCACCGCCAGCCAGACCCGCTGAGTACGCGTGGTAAAACCGCTTAACTGTCCCCATTCCCAGGCGGCCAGCATACAAACGACCAGCGTGACAATGGCGAACCCCACCGGCGGGAGTAAAAAAAGCGCCGCGATGACAACGGGTATTAAAACAAAAGCAGAAATCAGGCGATACTTCAGCAAAAGCGACCCCCATCAGGCTTTTTCATCACCGGGCTCGGTGCCGCCGAAACGACGCTCTCGATTAGCAAAGGCATGCAGCGCCCCTTCAAAGTCTTGTTCATCGAAATCGGGCCAAAGAACATCAGTAAAGTAAAGTTCGGCATAGGCAATTTGCCAAAGCAAAAAGTTACTAATGCGATGCTCTCCCCCAGTCCTAATTACTAAATCTACAGGAGCCAGTTCATGCATACAGATTTTCTGGTTTAGCATCTCTTCGTCAATCTGATCAGGGCGCAGCAGTCCTTCCTGCACCTGTTCTGCCAGTTGCCTGACTCCCTGGACAATATCCCAACGTCCGCCATAATTCGCCGCGATATTCAGCGTCAGCCCGGTATTCTGGGCGGTAAGCGCTTCAGACTTGCGAATACGGTCTTGCAAACGCGAGTTAAATCGACTGGTGTCGCCAATAATGCGCAGGCGAACGTTATGGCGATGCAGGCTTTTTACTTCGCTATCCAGCGCCCACACGAACAGCTCCATTAACGCACTCACTTCCTGCGCTGGTCGGTTCCAGTTCTCACTGCTAAAGGCATACAGCGTTAACGCATCAATACCGTTGTTGGCAGCGAAAGATACGGCCCGACGGACGGATTTTGCTCCGGCCTTATGCCCAAAGGCGCGAATCTTCCCTTGCTTTTTCGCCCAGCGGCCATTGCCATCCATAATGATTGCTACATGGCGACAGCCATGCGCTGGCAAATTTTCGCTTAATGGTTGAGTTGCAGACAACATAACGCGTTTTTAGTCCCTGAAAGGATTTAACGGTACTCAGGAATACTGAAGCCTTTTGCGCTTCATCCTTCAGGCTGCCTCTTCGTTGGCTATGAATGATGCAACCTGAATGATTTTGTGCATCCACAAAAAAGCCGTGTCAAACCACGGCTTACCTGACCGCATAAAGCCAAATATCTGCGATCGGGTGGCGCAGACTATATCACTGAAGCCCAACGCTAACAAATAGCACGATCCTGTGTAGAAGGATTCTCATCAGCTTGCGAGCCGCATCACCTGTTTTCTGGCGACGTCACGCGCGACGGCATCAACCCTGAGAACGTCGTCAACGCTTCCCGGTTCCTGCAAATCCATTTTCTCCAGCACAGATAAATTGAGCTCAGCAATATCTGTAAAGCGAATCTCTTCAGCCAGAAATGCGGCGACGGTGATTTCATTCGCCGCATTCAGCGCGGTTGTCGCGGCCTGACCTTGCTCAAACGCGTCCATCGCCAGTTTCAGGCACGGATAGCGCTGATAATCCGGCGCAGAAAACGTCAACGCACTGAGCGTGCAAAAATCGAGCGGCTTCACGCCAGAGTTCACGCGATTCGGCCACGCCATCGTATGCGCGATTGGCGTACGCATATCCGGCTCCCCCAGTTGCGCCAGAACGCTGCCGTCCTGATAACGCACCATTGAGTGAATAACCGACTGCGGGTGAATCAACACGTCCATCTGGCTTGCGCTGGCGTTAAACAACCAACGCGCTTCAATGTATTCCAGACCTTTATTCATCATGGTGGCGGAATCGACGGAAATTTTTCGTCCCATAGACCAGTTCGGATGACGACATGCCTGATCGGGCGTCATGGCCGCCAGATCGCACAATGGCGTTTCACGAAAAGGGCCACCAGACCCGGTAAGCAAAATCGACATCACGCCATTTTGCTCCAGCTCAGCGTATCCCAGATCGTTTTGAATAGGTTGGGGCATACTCTGAAAAATCGCGTTATGTTCGCTATCTACCGGTAAAAGCCGGGCTTTACTGCGTTTCACCTCGTCCATAAACAGACGCCCGCAGGTAATCAGCGACTCTTTATTGGCAAGCAGGATGGTTTTACCGGCGCGAATCGCCGCAAGCGTAGGCAGCAGACCTGCCGCGCCCACGATAGCCGCCATCACCTGATCGACCTCATCCAGCGCAGCCATATCGCAGGCGGCCTGTTGTCCGCTCAGGACGTCAGTGCGGCTTCCATGTTCCAGAAGCGCAGTTTTCAGCCGTTGAGCGCTCTGTTCATCGTCCATCACCGCATAACGCGGCGAAAACTCCAGGCACTGCTCTACCATACGGGTGACATTTTTACCCGCAACCAGCGCGACAACACGGAAGCTTTCAGGATTATGGCGCACCACATCCAGCGTGCTGCAACCAATAGAGCCGGTCGAGCCCAGAATGGTTAGTTGCTTCATGAAACGTCCAGAAGAATTGAGACAGGATAGAAAGCAAAACGCCGCCCGGAAGACCCGTCAGGGTCAACCAGCGGCGTTTTAGTCGTACAGGAAAATCAGAACTGCATCAGTTCCGCTTCTTTTTCCGTCAGCGCCGCATCAACTTTCTTGATGGCAGCGTCAGTCAGTTTCTGTACTTCGTCCTGAGAACGGCGATCGTCATCTTCGCTGATCTCTTTATCTTTCAGCAGCGCTTTTACTTTGTCGTTCGCATCACGGCGTACGTTACGCACGGCAACACGCGCCTGCTCTGCTTCGCCACGAACGATTTTGGTCAGGTCTTTACGACGTTCTTCAGTCAGCGGCGGCAGCGGAACACGGATATCGCTACCCGCAGAACTCGGGTTCAGGCCGAGGTCAGAAGCCATAATCGCTTTCTCAACCGCCGGGCTCATGGAGCGATCGAACACGTTGATTTTCAGCGTGCGGGAGTCTTCTACCGTTACGCTCGCCAGCTGACGCAGCGGAGTCGGCGTGCCGTAATATTCCACGACAATGCCATCCAGCAGGCTGGGAGAAGCACGACCCGTGCGAATTTTGCTGATTTGGTTTTTAAACGCTTCAACGCATTTTTCCATGCGTACTTCAGCATCTTTTCTGATATCGCTAATCACGTTACGAATCCTTGAAAACTAGTCTCAGTCGACCAGACAATCACACAATACACTTCATCCTTCAGGCTGCCTCTGCGTTGGCTGCGAACGTTCTTCCCTGCCACGTACCAGTGTACGCGCCTCGGGATTCACGCTCTTGCCGCCGTGATGCAGCATGAATGATTTCGTGTATACAGAGTATGCTCAGTATAGTCTCGTTTAATTCATGCCACAGGATATATAAATCCTGCCGGGTAAAGGCGAATCTTACCCGGAATTGGCCATCACGGGAATTATTCCGTGATTAAAGTCCCTTCTTTTTCGCCCATCACGACGCGACGCAGCGCGCCCGGCTTGTTCATATTGAAGACACGAATTGGCAATTTGTGGTCACGAGCCAGCGTGAACGCGGCCAGATCCATCACTTTCAGCTCTTTATCCAGCACTTCGCCGTAGGTGAGTTGCTCATACATCGTGGCGGACGGATCTTTGGCCGGGTCCGCAGTAAATACGCCATCGACTTTCGTAGCTTTCAGCACCACATCCGCTTCAATTTCGATACCGCGCAGGCAAGCCGCAGAGTCGGTGGTGAAGAAGGGGTTGCCGGTGCCCGCAGACAGGATAACCACACGGTTATTACGCAGCAGACTAATGGCTTCTGCCCAGCTGTAGTTGTCACACACGCCATTCAGCGGAATAGCGGACATCAGGCGGGCGTTCACATAGGCGCGGTGGAGCGCATCGCGCATCGCCAGACCGTTCATCACGGTGGCCAGCATGCCCATGTGGTCGCCCACAACGCGGTTCATACCCGCTTTCGCCAGACCAGCACCACGGAACAGGTTACCGCCACCAATCACCACACCAACCTGAATGCCCAGTTCCACCAGTTCTTTGATTTCCTGAGCCATACGATCCAGTATGCTTGCATCAATACCGAAGCCTTCCGAACCCTGCAGAGCTTCGCCACTCAATTTAAGCAGAATACGTTTATAGACGGGTTTTGCATTGGTAGCCATGTTTCTTTCCTGAGACTGTCAACGATTGAGATGGGTTAATTCCGGCGACATTGTATGTCGCTTTTCAGCGCAGCCACTATAGGGGTTGGCTGAATTTACAAGATGGACGCAAAAAGAAGCCGCCCTCAGGCGGCTCCTTTTCGACAATTAAGACTGCTTGGACATCGCAGCAACTTCTGCTGCAAAGTCAGTCTCAACTTTCTCGATGCCTTCGCCCACTTCAAAGCGGATGAAGCCAGTTACGTCGGCGTTGTGCTCTTTCAGCAGCTGACCAACAGATTTGCTCGGTTCCATAACGAAAGGCTGACCGGTCAGAGAAACTTCGCCGGTGAATTTCTTCATGCGGCCTTCAACCATTTTCTCTGCGATTTCTTTCGGCTTACCAGACTGCATCGCGATATCCAGCTGTACCTGGTATTCTTTCTCTACCACTTCAGCAGACACGTCTTCCGGCTTAACGAACTCAGGCTTGCTTGCAGCAACGTGCATTGCCAGCTGTTTAACCAGCTCTTCGTCAGCGCCTTTAGCCGCAACCAGAACACCGATGCGCGCACCGTGCTGGTAAGAACCCAGAACGTCGCCTTCCAGGGAAGCAACACGGCGAATGTTGATGTTTTCACCGATTTTTGCCACCAGAGCAACGCGCTCTTCTTCGAACTGTGCTTTCAGCACGTCAACGTCAGTGATTTTGCCAGCAACAGCGGCGTCCAGCACTTTGTCAGCAAATGCCTGGAAACCAGCATCTTTAGCAACGAAGTCAGTCTGGCAGTTAACTTCCAGAATGATGCCGTAGTTGCCGTCGATTTTGGTTTTGATCACGCCGTCAGCAGCAACGTTGCCTGCTTTTTTCGCTGCTTTGATCGCACCGGATTTACGCATGTTTTCGATTGCCAGCTCGATGTCGCCATTCGCTTCAGTCAGTGCTTTTTTGCAATCCATCATGCCTGCGCCAGTACGCTCACGCAGCTCTTTTACCAGGGATGCGGTAATTTCAGCCATTCTAAAATCCTCGGAAGATTTGATCTGCCCGGCATCAAACCGCACAGATTTAAAAGTGAAAAAGGGGCCTAAAGGGCCCCTAACCAAACGTGATACTACCTGGTTTATAAGGGGGCTCGAACGAGCGTGCCTTATTATTCAGCTTCTACGAAGCTTTCTTCCGCCTGAGAAGCCAGATCCTGAGAACGGCCTTCACGAACGGTTGCAGCTACAGCGCCCAGGTACAGGCTAACAGCACGGATTGCGTCGTCGTTACCCGGGATAACGAAGTCAACACCGTCCGGATCAGAGTTGGTATCAACGATAGCAAATACCGGGATACCCAGGTTGTTTGCTTCTTTGATAGCAATGTGCTCGTGGTCAGCATCGATAACGAACAGTGCGTCCGGCAGGCCGCCCATGTCTTTGATACCGCCCAGGCTGTTTTCCAGTTTCTCAAGCTCACGAGTGCGCATCAGCGCTTCTTTTTTGGTCAGCTTTTCGAAAGTACCGTCCTGAGACTGAGTTTCCAGGTCTTTCAGACGTTTGATGGACTGACGAACGGTTTTCCAGTTAGTCAGCATACCGCCCAGCCAGCGATGGTTCACGAAGAACTGGTCGCAGCTGTTAGCAGCGTCTTTCACCGCTTCGCTTGCAGCACGTTTAGTACCAACGAAAAGGATTTTACCTTTGCGAGAAGCAATCTTGTTCAGTTCAGCCAGCGCTTCGTTGAACATCGGTACCGTTTTCTCAAGGTTGATGATGTGAACTTTGTTACGCGCACCGAAGATGAACGGCTTCATTTTCGGGTTCCAGTAACGGGTCTGGTGACCGAAGTGAACACCAGCCTTGAGCATGTCGCGCATGGAAACAGTTGCCATGATTAAAACCTCTATATATAAAAGTTGGGGTTATGCCTCCACGTATCCCATATTACCGACCCCAAAGGGCACCCCGGAATATGTGCCGATACGTGTGTGTTGTTACACAAAGTGAGATTTGTCGCTTCAGTCCATCTTGTGTAGTCTTCGAATGGAACGGAAGTCCGGCGCGCTTTATACCACAAATACGCCGCAGACACCAATAATTGTTGGCTCGATGTGCTGTTAATGATTCTCAATTTGGCAGGCTACGCTTTGGACTGATACCATTGACAGCACTTACACAATTATTGTCGAAATAATCGACACCGATGGACAGAATTCATGGCTATCTCAATCAAGACCCCTGAAGAAATCGAAAAAATGCGCGTCGCTGGCCGCCTGGCCGCAGAAGTGCTGGAGATGATCGAACCGTATATCAAACCGGGCGTCAGCACCGGGGAACTGGATCGCATCTGCAACGACTACATCGTCAATGAACAACACGCGATCTCCGCTTGCCTCGGCTACCACGGTTATCCGAAATCCGTTTGTATCTCCATTAATGAAGTGGTGTGCCACGGTATCCCGGACGACGGCAAATTGCTGAAAGACGGCGATATCGTCAATATCGACGTAACCGTAATTAAAGATGAATACCACGGCGATACGTCGAAAATGTTTATCGTCGGCAAACCGACGATTCTGGGCGAGCGCCTGTGCCGTGTAACCCAGGAAAGCCTGTATCTGGCGCTGCGAATGGTCAAGCCGGGCATCCGTCTGCGCACGCTGGGCGCGGCCATTCAGAAATACGCGGAAGGCGAAGGTTTCTCTGTCGTTCGCGAATATTGCGGTCACGGGATTGGTCGCGGCTTCCATGAAGAACCGCAGGTTCTGCACTACGATGCGGACGACGGCGGCGTGGTTCTGCAACCGGGAATGACGTTCACCGTTGAACCGATGCTGAACGCCGGTGATTACCGCATCCGCACCATGAAAGACGGCTGGACGGTAAAAACCAAAGACAGAAGCTTGTCTGCGCAGTACGAGCATACTATTGTGGTAACCGAAAACGGCTGTGAAATTCTGACGTTACGCAAGGATGACACCATCCCGGCGATTATCACGCACGACGCATAAACTTTTGCCTGATGGCGCTACCGCTTATCAGGCCTACAATCAGCGTTTACCCGTAGGCCGGATAAGGCGTTAACGCCGCATCCGGCTTTTTAATGGGTGGCGCATAATGAATACTCTTCCTGAACAGCACGCGAATACGGCTCTCCCCACCCTACCCGGCCAACCGCAAAATCCGGGAGCCTGGTCGCGTGACGAGCTTACCGTCAGCGGAATTAAAGCCCACATTGATATTTTCCAGCAGTGGCTGGGAGACGCTTTTGACAGCGGGATTTCCGCAGAGCAATTGATTGAAGCCCGCACCGAATTTATCGACCAGTTGCTGCAACGACTGTGGATCGACGCCGGATTCGGGCAAATTGCCGATCTGGCCCTGGTGGCCGTCGGCGGCTATGGCCGGGGCGAGCTGCATCCGCTTTCCGACATTGACCTGCTCATCCTGAGCCGTAAAAAGCTGCCCGACGCTCAGGCGCAAAAAGTCGGGGAACTGCTGACCTTGCTGTGGGATGTGAAGCTGGAAGTCGGGCATAGCGTGCGCACACTGGAAGAGTGTCTGCTGGAAGGGCTGTCGGACTTAACCGTCGCCACCAATCTGATTGAAACACGTCTGCTGATCGGCGATGTGGCGCTTTTTCTGGAGCTGCAAAAGCATATTTTCAGTGAAGGTTTCTGGCCGTCGGAGAAATTTTTCGCCGCCAAAGTCGAAGAGCAAAACCAGCGCCACCAGCGCTATCACGGCACCAGCTATAACCTTGAACCCGATATTAAAAGCAGCCCCGGCGGCCTGCGTGATATCCACACCCTGCAATGGGTGGCCCGCCGTCACTTCGGCGCAACGTCTCTCAATGAGATGGTCGGCTTCGGCTTCTTAACCCAGGCAGAACGCGCCGAGCTAAACGAGTGTCTGCATATTTTGTGGCGCATTCGCTTCGCGCTGCACCTGGTGGTCAGCCGTTACGACAACCGCCTGCTGTTCGACAGGCAGCTCAGCGTTGCCCAGCGGCTCAACTACACTGGCGAAGGCAACGAGCCGGTTGAACACATGATGAAAGACTATTTCCGGGTCACACGTCGGGTGAGCGAACTGAACCAGATGCTATTGCAACTGTTTGATGAAGCAATCCTCGCCCTGCCCGCCGATGAAAAACCGCGCCCGATAGATGACGATTTTCAACTGCGCGGCACGCTGATCGACCTGCGCGATGACGATCTGTTTATCCGTTCGCCGGAAGCGATCCTGCGGATGTTTTATACGATGGTGCGCAATAGCACCATCACTGGCATCTATTCCACCACGCTGCGCCATCTGCGCCATGCCCGCCGCCACCTGACCCAGCCGCTGTGCTACATCCCGGAAGCGCGCTCTCTGTTTCTCAGTATGCTGCGTCATCCGGGCGCCGTCAGCCGCGGTTTGCTGCCAATGCATCGCCACAGCGTGCTTTGGGCTTACATGCCGCAATGGTCGCATATCGTCGGCCAAATGCAGTTCGACCTGTTCCATGCCTACACGGTGGATGAGCACACCATTCGCGTGATGCTGAAGCTGGAAAGTTTCGCCAAAGAAGAGACCCGCCAGCGCCATCCGCTGTGCGTCGATCTCTGGCCGCGCCTGCGGCAACCGGAACTGATCCTGATCGCGGCGCTGTTCCATGATATCGCCAAAGGGCGCGGCGGCGACCACTCGGTACTGGGCGCGCAGGACGTGCTCAAATTTGCCGAACTGCACGGTCTGAACTCACGCGAAACGCAACTGGTCGCCTGGCTGGTACGCCAGCACCTGCTGATGTCGGTTACCGCCCAGCGGCGCGATATCCAGGACCCTGAGGTCATCAAACAGTTCGCCGAAGAGGTGCAAACGGAACACCGTCTGCGCTTCCTGGTATGCCTGACGGTCGCTGACATTTGCGCCACTAACGAAACGCTGTGGAACAGCTGGAAGCAAAGCCTGTTGCGCGAACTGTACTTCGCCACCGAAAAACAGCTACGTCGCGGCATGCAAAACACGCCGGATATGCGCGAACGCGTGCGCCATCATCAGCTTCAGGCGCTGGCGCTGCTGCGAATGGACAATATAAACGAAGAGGCGCTGCATCAAATCTGGACACGCTGCCGCGCTAACTATTTCGTGCGCCATAGTCCGAATCAGCTGGCCTGGCATGCGCGTCATCTGTTACAGCACGATCTGACCCGGCCGCTGATTCTGGTCAGCCCACAGGCCACGCGCGGCGGAACGGAGATCTTCATCTGGAGTCCTGACCGCCCTTATCTGTTTGCCGCCGTTTGCGCAGAGCTGGACAGGCGCAATCTGAGCGTTCATGACGCGCAAATCTTCACCACCCGCGACGGCATGGCGATGGATACCTTTATTGTGCTGGAGCCGGACGGCAGCCCTCTCTCCGCCGACCGTCACGAAGCCATCCGTTTTGGACTGGAGCAGGCGATTACCCAGAGCAGCTGGCAGCCTCCGCAGCCGCGTCGCCAGCCGGCCAAACTGCGCCACTTTACCGTCGATACCGAGGTCACTTTTCTGCCTACTCACACCGACAGAAAATCGTTCCTTGAACTTATCGCTCTCGATCAGCCGGGCCTGCTGGCGCGGGTCGGGCAAATTTTTGCCGATCTGGGAATTTCGCTTCATGGCGCCCGAATTACAACCATTGGCGAGCGAGTAGAAGATTTATTCATAATCGCGACAGCCGACCGGCGTGCCCTTAATAATGAGCTACAGCAGGAAGTGCATCAACGGTTGACAGCGGCCCTCAATCCAAACGATAAAGGGTAGTGTGTTTATTCATATGGAAAGAGTTTAACAATGCAGCAGTTACAGAACGTTATTGAGTCCGCTTTCGAGCGCCGTGCCGACATCACTCCGGCGAATGTAGATACCGTGACCCGCGAAGCGGTTAACCAGGTCATTTCTCTGCTGGATTCCGGTGTGCTGCGTGTAGCAGAAAAGATTGATGGTCAGTGGGTGACTCACCAGTGGCTGAAGAAAGCGGTTCTGCTCTCTTTCCGTATTAACGATAACCAGGTTATCGACGGTGCGGAAAGCCGCTACTTCGATAAAGTACCGATGAAATTCGCCGACTATGACGAAGCGCGCTTCCAGAAAGAAGGCTTCCGCGTAGTGCCGCCTGCCGCTGTGCGTCAGGGCGCATTTATCGCACGCAACACCGTGCTGATGCCATCCTACGTAAACATCGGCGCATTCGTTGATGAAGGCACGATGGTAGATACCTGGGCGACCGTAGGTTCCTGCGCGCAGATTGGTAAAAACGTACACCTGTCCGGCGGCGTCGGCATCGGCGGCGTACTGGAACCGCTACAGGCGAACCCGACAATCATCGAAGATAACTGCTTCATCGGCGCGCGTTCTGAAGTGGTTGAAGGGGTGATCGTTGAGGAAGGTTCCGTCATCTCTATGGGCGTGTACATCGGTCAAAGCACCCGTATTTACGATCGCGAAACGGGCGAAATCCATTATGGCCGCGTACCGGCAGGCTCCGTTGTGGTTTCCGGCAACCTGCCGTCGAAAGACGGCAAATACAGCCTGTACTGTGCGGTCATCGTGAAAAAAGTTGACGCGAAGACGCGCGGAAAAGTCGGGATCAACGAGCTGTTACGTACCATCGACTAACAATGATTTGAAAAAGCGGGCTGAGCCCGCTTTTTTTACATCTGTGGCTGGCGGAAAGAGAACTTTTCGTTAATTATTCATAGGTTATGTTGAGATGAAGGGTACCGCTATGTATGACAATCTGAAAAGTCTGGGCATTACCAATCCTGAAGAAATCGATCGTTACAGCCTGCGGCAAGAAGCTAACAACGATATCCTGAAAATCTATTTCCAGAAGGATAGAGGCGAGTTCTTTGCCAAAAGCGTAAAGTTCAAATATCCCCGCCAGCGTAAAACCGTCGTCGCCGATGGTATCGGACAAGGTTACAAAGAGGTGCAGGAGATCAGCCCTAACCTGCGCTATGTGATCGATGAGCTGGATCAGATCTGCCAGCGCGATCGCACGGAAGTCGATCTCAAACGTAAGATCCTGGATGATTTACGTCATCTGGAAAGCGTGGTCGCCAACAAGATCAACGAAATCGAAGCGGATCTGGAAAAACTAACGCGTAAGTAAGCTGTGTGTTGCCGGATGGCGGCGTGTTACGCCTTATCCGGCCTACAGGTAACTCCCGGTAGGCCTGATAAGCGTCGCGCCATCAGGCAATCAATGCTGCTCGTCCAGTTGCAACGCGACATACAGCAACAGCCGATCGTCAAAATTGCCCAAATCCAGCCCCGTCAACTCAGAGATGCGGTTCAGACGGTATTCCAGCGTATTACGGTGAATAAAGAGCGCCTTCGACGTTGCCAGCGGCTGCACGTTATGGCGAAACCACGCGGCCAGCGTCCGGCGTAACAGCCCGTTATTATCCATCGCCTTCAGCTTTGAGAGCGGGCGCGCCAGCTCATTGGCCTGCCAGCCACCACGCAGGCTGTCCAGCAGCACTGGCAGCATCAAATCCTGGTAAAAGTAGCTGCGTTGCTCCGGCATACGCTGCTTGCCCACCATCATGGTGGTACGCGCAGTGCGCCAGGAGCGGGCGATACTGCCCGGGCCGGTAAAATAGTTCCCCAGTGCGACCCGAAAGCGCAATTGCCCGTTCTCTTTCATCCGGGCAATCAACTGCTCAATACGCTTGCGATGATCGTCCGCATCCCAGCGCCCAAACTGATTCAGCGCCGGTTTCAGCACAACCATTTCCGTCAAAGAAACGATAGCAATCAAATTGTTGCGTTCAGGCGTCGTTAACGCATTTTGCAGCTGCTGCAACTCCTCCATCGCGCTGTCAACGCCAAGCTGCCCGCTGTCCACTTCGACCACGGCAGCCACACGCGGTTGGTTCAGGTCGATACCCAGCCGCTGCGCCCACTCCGTCAACGCTGGCGTATTTTCCTCGGCCTGAATCAGGTTCATCACCAGTTCTTCACGCAGACGGCTGTCCTGGGCCAGCAGATGCATCAGCCGCGACTGCTCCAGCATCATTTCGGCCGTCATACAGACCAGCTCACCGTATTTTCGCAGGTGTTGCGGCTCACCGGTTAAACCAATAACGCCGACGATCTCCCCTTCCAGGCGCAACGGCAGGTTGATCCCCTGGCGCACGCCGTGGAGATGCCGCGCCACCGCATCATCAATATCGACCACGCGCCCCTGCGACAGCACCAACAGCGCGCCTTCGTGCAATTCACCAATGCGCTCCCGATCGCCGCTACCGATAATACGCCCACGGGCATCCATTACGTTGATATTGGTATCGATGATGCGCATTGTGCGCGCCACAATATCCTGTGCCATTTTGGTATCAAGATGCCAGCCAGCCATAATCCCCTCCTGTGAGCAGAGCTCAAGCATAGGGAAGATGCTAACCTGCATCATTGTGCATCTGCACAAACTAAAGCAGAGAAGTATGGAGTTGTGGGGGGCCTCACAGAATGTGAGAAATGCCCTTTTCCCGGACAGGAAAAGGGCAAGAGAGGAAATTACTGCATCAGCAGATAGATGGTGCTATCGCCACGCTGAATATTCAGCGCCAGAACAGAAGGTTTGCTGTCGAGGATTTTACGCAGCTCAGCGATGTTCTTAATCGCCTGCTGGTTGGCTCCCACAATCACATCCCCTTTCTTCAGGCCAATCTGCGCAGCCGGCGTATTCGGCTTCACGTTGCTGACAACAACGCCTTTATCCTGGCCTTTGTTGCTCATTTCCGCGCCTTCAATACCATTGAAGATGGAGCTGGAATCAACCTGATTCTGGCTGCTCTGTTGCAGTTCCAGGTTGACAGTCACCGGCTTGCCATCACGCAGCAGACCAAGGCTGATTTTGCTGCCTACCGGCATCGTACCCACCTGGGCGCGCAGCGCGGCAAAGCTGCTGATCGGCTTACCGTTCAGGGACGTGATCACATCCCCGGCTTTAATACCGGCTTTCGCCGCAGAAGAGTTCGCCATCACCTGGCTGACAAACGCGCCGCGCTGGGCATCAACTTTCATCGCCTTCGCCAGTTCAGAGTTTAGCTCCGTCCCCATGATACCCAACTCACCGCGTTTAACCTGGCCATACTCCACCATCTGGGAGGTCAGGTTTTTCACCATGTTGCTGGGGATAGCAAAACCAATACCGATGTTGCCGCCGTCCGGCGCAAGAATCGCGGTGTTAATCCCGATCAGTTCACCGTTCAGGTTCACCAGCGCGCCACCGGAGTTACCACGGTTGATGGCGGCATCCGTCTGGATAAAGTTTTCGTAGTTTTCCGCGTTCAGACCGCTACGGCCCAGTGCGGAGACGATACCGGAAGTCACCGTTTCGCCCAGACCAAACGGGTTGCCGATAGCGACGGTATAATCCCCCACGCGCAGCGCGTCGGAATCCGCCAGCTTAATGGCCGTCAGATTTTTCGGGTCCTGAATTTGAACCAGCGCGATATCAGAGCGCGGATCTTTACCGACGACCTTGGCGTCAAATTTACGGCCATCGCTCAGTTGAACTTTGATGACCGTCGCGTTATCCACCACATGGTTGTTGGTGACGACATAACCTTTTGCGGCATCAATAATGACGCCGGAGCCCAGCGCCATAAATTTCTGTTGCTGACCGCCGCCCTGACCCCCGCCCTGGCAGAACGGAGAACTCTGGAACGGCGAACCGTCCTGGCAGAATGGCGAATCATCGCCAAAGAACTGCTGGAAATTACGCGGCATACGCGGCGTGTTAACGGTTGTGCTACCTTCCACGTTGATACTCACCACCGATGGCATCACTTTTTCGAGCATCGGTGCCAGACTTGGCATCTGCTGGGCAGTCGTTGCCGAAGACGCCGTCTCAGCCGCCGTTGCAGACAGGGGGGACAGCGCCAAACCTAAACTCAGAGCCAGTGCACTCATTGCTAATGTGGTTTTTTTCATGTGTTTCAATCTCGATTAACAGATAACGCAAAATTGCTGTGTACGTCAGATTCGTTTTATAGCGCGAAGTTCCAGAATAAAGTTTCTGGAAAAAGTAAAAATTTATTGTTCATCTTTACAAAAGCGTATTTATTATTCAACCGCCATCAGACGCCGGTATTCATCCCAGGCGTACAGATCCGTCATCCCGCTGATATAATCCTGGATCAAACGGCAGCGATAATAATATTCCAGCATGGGGTACTCCGGCGCCTCCGACGATAATTTACTGACGGCCTCCACGTAAGCCAGGCGATGGCGCGTAGAGAGCTTCTGGAATAAACGAGATTCTATTGGAAAGCGCTTCACCCGCTCTTTTTCAACCAGTTCCCTGAAATCGACCAGGGACATACGTAATAACGGTTGGTAAATTTCTAATAACCCGCTGATGACGCGGTAGCCCTGTAATTCCAGTTGTTCAACATCCGGGTGGCTAAACACATGTTTTATCGCCACATTTTTATATAACTCAAGCAACTGGCTGAAGCTGCTGGCGTCTTCCAGCAGCGCATGATTGAAACTGCCGTCAAAGATTTGCGGCAAGTTATCAATAAAACGCTGAGCCGCGTAGGGCACCAGTTTATTTAGCGTATTCACGCGTAAATACATAAAGAACTGATCTTCCGTACTGCGACTTAGCGAATTTGAGCGAGACTTTTCCCAGGCATTCTCAACAACCTGAGTAAACAGCGACCCTTTTTCATGGTGGCCCCATGCTTCGTAAAGATGGTGATATAACTGCTCAACGCTGAAGATTCTTTTCTCGACGGCATCTTCCAGATCGGCCACGCAATAAGAGATATCATCGGCGGCCTCCATAATCCATGTTAATGGGAAGCGGCTGTAAGGCGCTAACGCAAGTTCTTTACGTAACCTCTCAATATACGGCGCTTCAGAGAGATAATACCCCGGCTTCTTCATTAAATAACGGTGCGTCGCGGGCGTTTCTCCTCGCCACCATGCCGGGCGAGTGTATTTTAAAATGCCGCCCACCTGCGCCCAGGTCAGATTCATGCGCATTAATGTATGCACCAGGCGGATGCCCTGCGCGTTGCCCTCGAAATGACATAAATCCTGGCGCACCTTGCGACGAATGTCATTCAAAGACTCCTCGCCTTCACGCAGACGCAGCGCCGCCACCGCGCAGCGATCGTCGCTAAGCGGCTGGCTTTCCGCATCCGCCGGGTGCAGGCGCTGGCGAAACCAGTCATTGATCGCCGCCTCGCCGAAATGACCAAACGGCGGATTGCCAATGTCATGCATCAGGCAGGACATTTCCACAATGCTCTCAAAGGGGCCGGTCAGTTCATCCAGACCGTATTGTTCCAGCAGCTTTAACTCTTTTAACCGGCTCAGGATCTCTTTCGCGATATAACGCCCGACCTGCTGCACCTCCATAGAATGCGTCAACCGCGTCCGAACGGCGGCGTTACGTTCCAGTGGAAAGACCTGCGTTTTTTGCTGAAGCCGACGGATCGCCGGGGAATTGATGATGCGTCCACGATCGCTTTCAAAGATCCGCAGGATCTCATGTTCGGTCTTCACCCCCTGCGGTGAACGATAACGACGATGCCAGTTAATTTTATTTCGGAAATCGATCTGTGCCATGTCCTCTCCCGCCTGAGAAATGCGCTTCCCCTTAAGCGCATGATAGACTATGCCCTCAAATCTGGCTTATCGCGAGTAAATCTATGAAAATCGGCATCATTGGTGCAATGGAAGAAGAAGTTACGCTGCTGCGTGACAAAATCGAAAACCGTCAGACGATCACCCTGGGCGGTTGTGAAATTTACACCGGCCAACTGAACGGGACCGAGATTGCGCTGCTGAAATCCGGCATCGGTAAAGTCGCGGCGGCGCTGGGCGCAACGTTGCTGCTGGAACGTTGCAAGCCGGATGTCATTATTAATACCGGTTCCGCTGGCGGTCTGGCCCCGACGCTGACAGTCGGCGATATCGTCGTTTCCGATGAAGCGCGTTATCACGATGCCGACGTTACCGCGTTTGGTTATGAATTTGGTCAGCTCCCTGGCTGCCCGGCAGGTTTTAAAGCCGACGACGCGCTGATCGCGGCGGCGGAATCCTGCATCGCAAAACTCAACCTGAATGCGGTTCGCGGACTGATCGTCAGCGGCGACGCTTTTATTAACGGTTCCGTGGGCCTGGCGAAAATCCGCCACAATTTCCCGCAGGCGATTGCCGTGGAAATGGAAGCGACCGCGATCGCGCATGTCTGCCATAACTTCAACGTACCTTTCGTGGTGGTTCGCGCCATCTCTGATGTGGCCGATCAGCAATCCCACCTCAGCTTTGACGAATTCCTGGCCGTAGCCGCGAAGCAGTCCAGCCTGATGGTTGAAACGCTGGTGCAGAAACTGGCGCATGGCTAAATTATTCTCCAGGGCGCTGGCCGCCCTGCTTTTAGCCCTTCCGCTGTGGCTTTGCGCCGCACCGCGCGTCGTTTCCCTCTCCCCTTCCAACACCGAACTTGCCTTTGCCGCAGGGATCACGCCCGTTGGCGTCAGCAGTTATTCCGACTATCCCCCGCAAGCAAAAAACATCGAAGAAGTCTCCACCTGGCAAGGGATGAATCTGGAACGTATTGTGGCGCTCAAACCCGACCTGGTTATCGCCTGGCGAGGGGGCAATGCTGAACGGCAGGTTAACCAGCTGGCGTCCCTGGGCATTAAAATCATGTGGGTGGATGCCGTAACCATTGAGCAGGTCGCCGACGCACTGCGCCAGCTTGCCGCATGGAGTCCTGAGCCAGAAAAAGCCAGACGCGCAGCGCAAACGCTGCTGGACGAGTATGCCGCGCTAAAGTCGCAGTACGCTGATAAACCGAAAAAACGCGTTTTTCTCCAGTTTGGCGCGAATCCGTTATTCACCAGCGGAAAAGGCTCCATCCAGCACCAGGTTCTTGAGGTCTGCGGCGGAGAAAATATTTTTGCGGGCAGTCGCGTCCCCTGGCCGCAGGTCAGCCGCGAGCAGGTGCTGGCCCGACATCCGCAGGCGATTGTCGTTACCGGCGATGCGGGCGAAATTCCTAAAATAGAACAATACTGGCAAAATCAGCTAAAAATCCCGGTTATACCGCTGAATGGTGACTGGTTTGAACGCGCGAGCCCGCGTATCATCCTCGCCGCAAAACAACTCTGTAATGCGCTTTCACAAGTAGAATAGAACCTGCGCAGTCAGGTTCTCAGTGGGGATTCGATAATGCTCGTCTATTGGCTGGATATTGTAGGCACAGCTGTCTTTGCTATCTCTGGCGTATTGCTGGCCGGAAAGTTGCGTATGGACCCGTTTGGCGTACTGGTATTGGGCGTCGTGACCGCAGTGGGCGGCGGGACGATCCGCGATATGGCGCTGGATAACGGGCCCGTCTTTTGGGTCAAAGATCCGACCGACCTGGTGGTGGCGATGGTCACCAGCATGCTCACCATTTTGCTGGTGCGCCAGCCGAGACGATTGCCTAAATGGATGCTTCCCGTGCTGGATGCCGTCGGCCTCGCGGTGTTCGTCGGTATCGGCGTCAATAAGGCGTTCCTTGCTGAAACAGGCCCGCTGGTCGCCATCTGTATGGGCGTGATTACCGGCGTCGGCGGCGGGATTATCCGCGACGTGCTGGCGCGTGAAGTGCCGATGATCTTGCGCACGGAGATTTATGCCACGGCCTGTATTATCGGCGGCATCGTGCATGCGACGGCGTTTTATACCTTTTCCGTGCCGCTGGAAAGCGCCAGTATGATGGGGATGGTTGTGACGTTAATGATTCGTCTGGCCGCAATTCGTTGGCATTTAAAATTACCGACGTTTGCTCTGGATGAGAACGGGCGTTGATTTCACTGCCCGATGGCGCTGACGCTTATCGGGCCTACATTCAGGAACGCAGCAACACGCACCGTAGGCCGGATAAGACGCCCTGCGTCGCCATCCGGCAATACATCAGATACTAAAGGACGAACCACACCCGCAGGTGCTTTTCGCATTCGGGTTGGTGACCACAAAGCGGGAACCTTCCAGACCTTCGGTGTAATCGACAGCGCCGCCTACCAGATATTGCAGGCTCATCGGGTCAACCACCAGGCCAACACCCTGCTTCTCGATGGTCATATCACCTTCGTTCACCTGATCATCAAAGGTAAAACCGTACTGGAAACCGCTGCAACCACCGCCGGTGATATACACGCGCAGTTTCAGATTCGGGTTATCTTCGTCAGCGATCAGGCTTTTTACTTTCTTGGCTGCTGCTTCAGTAAATTGCAGTGGCAGCGCTACGTCATCACTCATTTTTTGCTCCAAACGACATTGGCAATTGGGCAAATTATAACCCAATCGTTATGGCATTATCTAATACCCTGGTATTTCATTCAAGTATTCTCACCAGCGGCCGACCGCTGGCTTTTTGCCGCCTGCTCCGCATCCTGTTTCGCCAGCGTGCGCGCAAGGATGGTGGAGTATAGCGGTTTTCCGCCCATAAATTGTGCTAATAGTGTTGCGCCAAGACAGGTAATAATCATTGGCAAAATGAGCTGATAGTTATCGGTCATCTCCAGCACTAACACGATTCCCGTTAAAGGCGCACGCACCGACGCCGCCAGCAACGCGCCCATTCCGGCAATCGCAAATGTTCCGGCCTCCAGATGGTACTGCGGAAAACACGCCGCAGCCGCCATACCAAATGCGGTGCCGAGCAACGTCCCCAGCGCCAGCATTGGCGCAAAAATTCCGCCGGGCGCACCGGATGAGAAACAAAGCAGCGTGGTAAGGACGCGGGCGATAAAAATAAACAGCAGCAGGCCTACGCTGTAATTCCCCGCCGCCGCAATGGGGATCAAATTAAATCCACCGCCCGCCGCTTCCGGCTCAATTAAGCCGAGAATGCCGCACAGGCCGCCGATCGCGCCGCCCATCAGAACCCACTTTTTGATTTCACCGCCGTGAAAACGCTGGAACATATCCTGAGTGCGCAATACCAGGTGATTGAACAGCGGCCCGACGCAGCCAAAAATCATACCGAGGATTAAATATAACCATAGCGTATTAACCGGTGCGTTTGAGAGCTTCCCGACCTCAATAATCGGCGCTTCACCGTTAAAAATACGAAACACAATGCTCGACATGATCACGCCCGTAAACACGGCTTTGATCGAAATTAAATTGTAGCGAAACTGCGGGCGCATCTCTTCGATGATAAATAAGATCCCCGCCAGCGGCGCGTTAAAGGCTGCCGATAACCCTGCGGCCGCACCGGTTGCCAGTAAGGTGTGACGCGCCTCGGCGCTACGCATACGGAAGAGGTCCAGCACCATCCGCCCGATATTGCCCCCGATTTGTACCGTCGGCCCTTCCCGCCCCAGCACCATGCCAGCGCCCAGCGTTCCCATACCGCCCACAAATTTCACCGGCAGCACGCGCCACCAGCGAACAGGACGCAACTCTTCCAGCGCGCCTTCTATTTCCGGGATGCCCGACCCACCGGCTTCTGGCGCAAACTTACGCACCAGAAAATAACCGACCATCGCCAGCAGCGCAGAGAGGATAAAGGCCAGCGGCCAGACCAGAATCGCGTAATCGGCCGTCTGAACGAGCGCGCCGATACGTAAGTTCTGCACCCAGGTCACGGCTTTCTCAAACGCAACGCCAATAAGACCCGTGACGGTGCCGACCACCGCCGCCGTTAATAAGATGGCCAGCGGCGTTTTATCCCGCTGAAGTAGTCTGCGGATCAGATCCCCGCGCCGTAAGCGCACAACTTGCTGTGCTTCGAAAGTGGGAGTGTCTGTGTTCATCAGATGATCATTAATTGGTAATACAAATACAGAAGCGGCATTGTACCCGCCTGTTTCGGGAAAATCCCCTGTAAATCGTCATGTTTCAAATGCGCAAAATGTTCATAACCTTCTGTGAATAACTTAGAATAAAGGGCATTCACTTTTTCTACGAACCAGGAACCCCATCCATGAGCAAGTCTGAAAACCTCTACAGCGCAGCGCGCGAGCTTATCCCCGGCGGCGTCAACTCCCCTGTTCGCGCCTTCACTGGCGTGGGCGGCACCCCGCTGTTTATCGAAAAAGCAGACGGCGCGTATCTGTATGATGTCGATGGCAAAGCGTACATCGATTACGTCGGCTCCTGGGGTCCGATGGTGCTGGGCCATAACCACCCCGCCATCCGTAATGCAGTGATTGAAGCCGCTGCGCGCGGGCTGAGCTTCGGCGCACCGACCGAGATGGAAGTTAAAATGGCGGAGCTGGTCACCGAACTGGTGCCGACTATGGACATGGTGCGGATGGTGAACTCCGGCACCGAAGCCACAATGAGTGCGATTCGCCTGGCGCGCGGCTTCACCGGTCGCGACAAGATCATCAAATTTGAAGGCTGCTACCACGGCCACGCCGACTGCCTGCTGGTGAAAGCGGGTTCCGGCGCACTGACGCTGGGCCAGCCGAACTCACCGGGCGTTCCGGCTGACTTCGCCAGACATACCCTGACCTGCACCTATAACGATCTGGCCTCTGTACGCGCGGCGTTCGAGCAATATCCGCAAGAGATTGCCTGTATTATCGTCGAGCCGGTGGCGGGCAATATGAACTGCATCCCTCCGCTGCCGGAATTCCTGCCGGGCCTGCGCGCCCTGTGCGACGAATTCGGCGCGCTGCTGATCATCGACGAAGTGATGACCGGTTTCCGCGTGGCGCTGGCGGGCGCACAGGATTATTACGGCGTAGTGCCGGATCTGACCTGTCTGGGCAAAATCATCGGCGGCGGTATGCCGGTAGGCGCATTTGGCGGACGCCGCGATGTGATGGACGCACTGGCGCCGACTGGCCCGGTTTACCAGGCGGGAACGCTTTCCGGCAACCCGATTGCCATGGCGGCGGGTTTCGCCTGCCTGACCGAAGTCGCCCAGCCGGGGATTCACGAGACGCTGGACGAACTGACGACCCGACTGGCAGAAGGCCTGCTGGACGCCGCGCAGGAAGCCGATATTCCACTGGTGGTGAATCACGTCGGCGGTATGTTCGGCATCTTCTTTACCGACGCGGAATCCGTAAACTGCTATCAGGATGTAATGGCATGCGACGTTGAGCGCTTCAAACGTTTCTTCCACATGATGCTGGATGAAGGCGTTTACCTGGCGCCGTCCGCCTTCGAGGCAGGTTTTATGTCCGTGGCGCACAGCATGGACGATATCAACAACACCATCGATGCCGCGCGTCGGGTATTTGCAAAACTGTAAATCGTCATTGCCGGGTGGCGCTTACGCTTACCCGGCCTACATATGGCGCCGTAGGCCGGATAAGGCACCATTACCGGCTCTGCTTACGTAACAGATAAATAAAATACGGCGCGCCGATAAACGTCGAGAGCAATCCCGCCGGGATCTGATACGGGAACAACACCATTCTGCCGCACCAGTCGGCGAAAACCAGCAGTATTCCCCCCGCCAGCGCCGACATAATCATATGCGGCATCGTGCGGCGAAAACCGAGCATCCGCGCGATATGCGGCGCCATCAGCCCGACGAAGCTCAGCGGCCCAATGGTCATCGTCGCGGTCGCCGTCAGACAGGCCGCCAGCAACAACAGCCCAACACGCGATGGCGTCAACGCGATACCCACCGCCCGCGCCGTCTCGCCGCCCAGCGGTAAAATGGTTAACCAGCGACGACACAGCGGCGTAATCGCCAGCAGAATCACCATCACAATGCCGGTGCGTACCACCTGTTCTTCCGACGCGTTGTAGGTCGAACCGGAGATCCAGGTCAGCACTCCCGCCATGCGCGGATCGCCGCTCGCCTGTAACATCATCAACAGCATCGTAAACGCCGTACTGAGCGCCATCCCCGCCAGCAGCATACGGTGCGGAGAAAAGCCCCCGCGTCCTGCCGCGACCATGATGATCAGCAACGTCGCCGCCGCGCCGATGCTCCCGGCAGGCAGCAACCAGCCAAAGGCGTTACCCGGCACCAGGAACAGCATCAGCACCACGCCGAACGCCGCGCCGGAGCTGATACCCAGCACTTCCGGGCTGGCCATCGGGTTTCCGGTCAGGCGTTGAATAATGCACCCCGCCACCGCCAGCATCACGCCCGCAATCAATGCCGCCAGAATACGCGGCCAGCGCCAGGGCATCAGTTCATCCAGCAGCGCGCCGCTCGCCCAGTTCCAGCCGTGCGCGTCACGGCCAAAAGAGAGCGCCACGAACACCGCTAACAGCAGCACGACACCGCCTGCCAGCGCAAAACTCAGCACATGCTGGCGTTCCGCCGCTACGCGGTCATTGGCGTTCATTGCCGGCGCGCTCATGCTGCGCAGACGCGGCAGCAGCCACAGCAACAGCGGCGCGCCAATCAGCGCCGTCACGGAACCCGTGGAGACCTCCATCCAGACGCGGGTCAGCCACAAAATGGTCTGATCGGAAAGCCAAAGGATCAGCGCGCCAATCAGCGGCGCCAGCATCAGGCGCGCCAGTAAGCGACGCGCCCCAAGCATTTTCGCCAGCAGCGGGGCGAACAGGCCGATAAAGCCGATAATCCCAACGGCGTTAACCAGCATCGCGCTGAGCACGATCGCCAGCGATAAAGCCGCCAGACGCGCCAGCGACAAGGCCAGCCCCAGATTGCGCGCCACGCCGTCATCCAGCCCCATCAGGGTCATCGGACGCAGCAATAGCAAGGTGAGCATCACGCCGCCCAGCAGCTGCGGCCACAGCCTCTGCACCCCGCTCCAGTCGGTTTGCGTCAGCGTTCCGGTGCTCCACAGGAACATGCTTTGCAACTGGTCGTGGTGGAAAATCACCATCAGCTGGTTAATCGCCCCGCAATACAGGCTCACCACCAGACCGGCGAGAATCAGCGTAACCGGTGACAGGCGTTTTCCCCAGGCGACGCCAAACACCAGCGCCCCCACCACGCACGCGCCTGCCAGCGCCGCAAATTGCGTGGCCATCGCGCCGGGAATCGCCCATAGCGTCGTTAGCGTAATCCCGAGCTGCGCCCCTGTCGCCACGCCGAGCGTCGTTGGCTCCGCCAGCGGGTTACGCAGCACCTGCTGGAACAATACGCCCACCAGCCCAAGCCCGGCCCCGACCAGCAAGGCGATCGCCAGACGCGGCAATAGGCTATAGTGGAAAATCATTTGCTCAATGCTGTCGATATCCGGCGACCAGAACGCTTGCTGCCACTGGCTGCGCGGCAATGCGATGGAGAAGTTAAACCAGGTCAGCCAGGCAGCAGCGATAAATAACACCGCCAGCAGCAACGCCGGAAATAGCGCAATACGTCGACTCACGCTTTACCTCCCAGCGCATTATCCAGAATGCGCACGAAACGCATGCTCGACAGCGTCGCGCCATAAAACCAGACGGCAGGCACGCGCTGAAAACGTCCGGCGCGCACAAACGGCATCGCCTGCCACAGCGGCGTCGCCATCAGCGCAGCCATATCCGGGTTATTGCCGTGATCAAAACAGAGGACGTCAGCGTCTTTATAGGCCGCCAGCCGGTCGATACCAACCGCAGTGCTGCCCCAGAAATTGGTTTCCCCCTGCCAGGCATTGCGAATGCCGAAGGCGTCCAGCGTCTCCTGGAATAAGCAGTTCGGGCCGAAAACCAGCATATGGCGCGGATCGAGCAACGTCATCAGCAGCAGGGGCCGGTCGCCACGCCGGGCAAAGCGCGGTTTCTGGCTGTCGATAAAACTATCGTATTCCGCCAGATGGCGGCTGGCCGCAGACTCAAGATTAAGCAGTTGCGCCATTTCAATTAACGACTGACGCGCTACCGCTAACGGTTTTTTGCCGTCGCTGAAGCTAAAGCCGCGCCCCGGCGCGATACGCGCCAGCTTTTCAGGCGAAGGGCCATAGCCTGCCGACCAGACCATAAATGAGGGCTTCATTTCGGTCAGCAGTTCCAGATTGGGTTCGGTACGCAGCCCAACGTCAATGACCGACTCCGGCAATGCGGGCTCGTTAACCCACAGGCGATAATTGGGAATATCCGCCACGCCGTAAGGCATGATGCCGAGCGCTAACAGCAGCTCTACCGGCAACCACTCCAGGGCGACAATACGATGAGGATCGACGGTTGCGGCCCGGGCTTGCCCCATTTGCCAGAGCAGAGGAGAAAGCGCCATCGCCGTTAACAATCGACGTCGGGTAATAGAATGTAAACCGCTCATTAATAGACAAAACTCACGGGTGCGGCACCAGCCGGATGCGGCAAAATTCCCATCGGGATGCCATAAATCAGCTCCAGCGTTTCACCACGCATCAACTCTGCTGGCGTTCCCTGGGCAATCATTTCGCCACCGCGCAGCGCCACCAGATAATCACAGTAGCGGGCCGCCATGTTGATGTCGTGCAAAACGGCAATCACCGTCAGCCCACGCTGCTGGCTTAAGCGGTGCACCAGCGCCAGCACATCAACCTGATGTGCGATATCCAGCGCGGAGGTGGGTTCGTCGAGTAGCAAACAGCGGCTATCCTGGGCCACCAGCATGGCGATCCACGCCCGCTGACGTTCCCCGCCGGAGAGGCTGTCCACCAGACGGTGCGCCAGTGGTTTTAGTCCCACCAGCGTAATCGCCTCTTCCACTTTTTCTCTGTCGGTTACGCCAAAACGACCCAGCGCGCCGTGCCACGGATAACGCCCAATCGCCACCAGTTCGCGCACCGTCATCCCTTCCGCCTGCGGAAGCTGCTGCGGCAGATAGGCGACCTTGCGGGCAAACGCTTTACTGTTCCAGCTGTTCAACGGCTGATCGTCGAGCAACACGTCGCCTTCCGACGGCGGTTGATGCCGCCCCAGCATTTTCAGTAAGGTTGATTTACCTGAACCGTTGTGACCAATAAGCCCGGTAACTTTACCCACCGGAAAGGTCAGCGAAAGAGGATGCAGAAGCGTGCGGCCAGGCACACGAAAGGAGACATTACGTAGGGCGAAAGTCGTGTCGGGACGGGTTGTGTTTTCCTGCATAGCGGCCAACTTGTAAAGCGGGCACGGCGAACCGTGCCCAAAGAGAAATTAGAAACGGAAGGTTGCGGTTGCAACGACCTGACGCTCCGCGCCCCAGAAGCAGCCATAGGTGTTAAAGCAGCTTGCGACGTACTCACGGTCAAACAAGTTGTTCACATGCAGCGCCACGTTAGACCCAGCCATACCAACGCGCGCCAGATCGTAACGTACTAACGCATCCACCAGCGTATAGCTCCCCACTTTGAAGGAGTTTGCCGGGTCGCCATAGCTGGAGCCAGTATAACGAACACCCGTACCCAACGTCAGCCCGGAAAGCGCGCCGTCATAGAGGGTGTAATCACCCCACAATGATGCCATATGTTTAGGCACCTGAGCAGGCGTGTTGCCTTTGTAGCTGGTGTCGGTAGTGTATTCCGCATCGGTATAGGTATAAGAACCAACCACGTTGACGCTTGCAGACAGCGCGGCTTTCGCTTCAATTTCCACACCACGTGAACGAATTTCACCGCCTTCGACTGACCAGGACGATCCATTCGGGTCGGGCATCAGATTGTTGGTTTTGGTGAGCTGATACACTGCACCGGTAATCACGATCGGACGATCGCTCGGCACGTATTTCACGCCAGCTTCGTACTGCTTACCTTTGGATGGAGCAAAGATATTACCGCTTTCCCCCGTCTGCGAAGCCGGTTCAAACGACTCGCTATAGCTGAAATACGGGGTTACGCCATTGTCGAACAGGTAGTTAACACCGCCACGCCAGGTGAACTGTTTGTCGTCGCGCTTATCGGTAGTACCGTAAACACGGTTGAAGGACTCCTGGTCAGCCCAGTCGTAACGACCGCCCAGAGTAACCAGCACCTTATCCCATTGCATCTGATCCTGCACGTACAAGCCAGTTTGCTTCTGCTTATTCAGCACTTTGTAAGGGCCTGAAGGGCCAGGATGTGAGCCAAAATCGAAGTCACTGCGATCAAGGTTATAGATGTCGGACGGCGTTACAGAACCAGCATAGCCAAACCAGGAGTCAATATCGTTACGCATACGCATAAAGTCAACGCCGGTCAGCAGCGTGTGATCCACATCGGCCGTTGCAAACTTGCTTTGCAGTTGGGTATCGACAGCGAAGTTCTGCAATTTCTCATTATCGATAACGTACTGACGAGTCAGCGTATGACCCCAATCTGACTGAGGAACGCTGGCGCAAGGACTATTAGCCGGATCCTTTGTATAGAGCGGATCGGAGCACATACCGTAGCCATACACGCTATTCTGCGAGACTTTATTTTGCGCGTAACGCAGATTCTGACGCACGGTAAAGGTGTCGTTAAATTCGTGGTCGAAGCTGTAGCCCACCATCTTCTCGTTACGAGAATAGGTATTGTTGTTCGCACCTTCGTTGAAATCGGTAGAGAGACGCTTACCGTTCGGTAACTTAGTCACTGTCCCTTCTTTCGGCAGCCAGCCGTAATAACCTGTTTCCGGTTCATTCTGGAAATAAGACAAGAAGGTAAAGTTGGTTTTATCATTCGGACGCCAGCTGAAAGATGGCGCAATGGCATAACGCTGTTCTTCTGCACCTTGCTGCTGGGCATTCGCAGAACGCGCAAGGCCGGTTAAGCGATAAGAGTAAACACCATCGTCATCCAGAGCATCACTAAAGTCAAAACCGGTCTGGAACAGGCTGTCGGTGCCCATCTTGAACTGAACTTCTTTCAGCGGTTCCGTGGTTGGACGCTTGCTGACCATGTTCAACAAACCACCAGGGTTGCTTTTTCCGTAGAGAACGGAAACCGGGCCGCGCATGACTTCAGCGCGCTCCAGCATATAAGGGTCAATCACCGCATCATTGTAAAAGTTACCCTGCATCTTCAGGCCATTCAGATAGTTGTTCTGACTTTGGCCGTCAGCGGCGAAACCGCGGATGATCAGGTAATCATAAGTGTTAGACGCGCCACGGGTGCCCACGGCAACACCAGGAGTGTAGCTGAGCGCCTCTTTCACAGATTTAGGCTGATGCAGCGCCATCTCCTCGGCAGTTACCACAGAAATAGACTGTGGCACCTTTTGAATGGGGGTATCCGTTTTGGTCGCTGTGGCGGATTGTCTGGCCGCGATGGTCGCCGCCGGCCCCCAGGCACTTTCCTGCTGGGCAGGTGCAGCGGTTACGGTGATAGTTTCTTCTTTCGGTTCAACCGCCGCCTGTGCATAGACAGACATGCCGCTAACCGCTGTGGCTACTACGACTGCGATTTTACGCAGCGAAGAGTTTGGCTGAGCAGTTTTAAGACGCGCCATTGGTATATCTCTAATGAAAAGTGAATGATAACGTAAACGAGAATTATTCTTATGACCGCAGCATAATATTCGAAACGTTGGCGCGATAGCAAGCAATACGCGCCCCTATCAAAACTAAGGGGTTAAGAAATAACCAGATGAAAAGGAAGGGTTAATGATTTAGGCTGGAATGTTATTCTGCGGAAATTTGCCGGATGGCGGCGCTGGCGCGCCTTATCCGGCCTACAAGATCCAATGCGTTTATTGGTTCTGTAGGCCTGATAAGCGCAGCGCCATCAGGCGCAACGGTTAGTTACTACCAAACATATCCTTGATCCACCCCGCCACGCCGTCGCTGTCTTTCTTCTCCTGCTGCGCCGGTTGCTGCTGTTGAGGCTGCTGTTGCTGTGAAGAAGACTGATCGAACGGATTCCCGGTCGGCTGCTGCTGTTGCATCATTTCGCCCTGCTGGCACAGCGCGTCCGGGTCGGTCGTCCAGACCGGCAGCGCTCGCATTCCACCGCTACAGACGAAATTACCGTCGTAATCGACGCCCATATCCACCACATCTTCCGGCGGCGTCAGCGTCAGCGGCGTTGGCGTTTGGTTCGCCAGATAACGCTGATAAATCGACATCGCGCCGCTGGCGCCGTACAGTTTCGTCGGCTGGTTATTATCGCGACCCACCCAGGTAATCGTCACCTGGCTGCCATCAATCCCTGCAAACCAGGTATCGACATTGTTGTTGGTGGTCCCGGTTTTACCCGCCAGATGCAGGCCCGGATACTTCGCGCCCAGCTGACGCCCGGTGCCGCGCTGCACAACCTGCTGCATCGTCCACAACGTCATATACGCCGCCTGCGCCGGAACCGCGCGCTCAGCCTGCGGGAAGCTCTGGTACAACACCGTACCGTCTTCCGCAATCACCGAACGCAATGCTGACAACGGCGCCCGGTTGCCGCCGCTGGCGATGGTCTGGAACGCTTGCGCCACTTCGATTGGCGTCAGGTTCAGCGCCCCCAGCAGCATGGCCGGAACCGGATGCAGCTGATCTTTCGGCACGCCCAGCTTCATCCAGGTATCGGTGACGGCAGGAAGTCCCAGCGCCATCCCCAGATTCACCGTCGGCACGTTCATGGAGCGCGTCAGCGCGTCCACCAGCATCACTTTGCCACTTTCGCTGTAACGACGGTCATCGTTCTGCGGAGACCAGACCTGCCCGTTCGGCTGACGAAGCGCGATCGGCGCGTCGGCAATCCAGGTGTTCAGGCGATACAGCTTCGGCTGGCTTAACGCCGTCAGATAGGTCGCCGGTTTTGCCAGAGAGCCGATAGAACGGCGCGCCTGCATCGCACGGTTGTACCCGGCGAACTGCGGCTCCGCCCCGCCGACCATCGCACGCACCTCGCCGCTGAAGCGGTCTACCACCACAATCGCGGTTTCCAGATCGCTCAGATTGCGCTGTTTCTTCAGCGCCGGAATGCCCTCAACGGCCGCTTTTTCAGCCGCATCCTGCGCCACGGAATCAAAAGTGGTGAAGATCTTCACGCCAGAAAGGTCTTTCACTTTGTCGCCGAGCTTCGCCTGCAACTCCTGACGCACCATCTGCATAAAGGCTGGCTGTGGCGAGATCACCCCGCCGCGCGGCTGCACGCCCAGCGGACGCGCACTCAGCATGTCGTACAGCTCCTGGTCGATCACCTGCTGTTGTTGCAGCAGACGCAGTACCAGATTACGACGCTCCAGCGCCAGTTTCGGGTTACGCCACGGGTTGTAGATTGACGCCCCTTTCACCATCCCCACCAGCAGCGCCTGCTGATCGAGGCTCAACTCTTCAACCGGGCGGCCAAAGTAGTACAGGCTCGCCAGCGGGAAGCCGCGAATCTCGTTATCGCCGCTCTGGCCGAGATAGACTTCGTTCATGTACAGCTCAAGGATCCTGTCCTTGCTGTAGCGCGCATCCATCAGCAGCGCCATGTAAGCTTCGTTCGCTTTACGCCAGTAGGAGCGTTCGCTGGTGAGGAACAGGTTTTTCACCAGCTGTTGCGTCAGCGTACTCGCCCCCTGAACCGTGCGCCCGGCGGTAAGGTTCGCCAGCACCGCACGACCGATGGAATACAGACTAACGCCATCGTGCTCATAGAAATGACGGTCTTCCGTCGCCAGCAGCGTATCCACCAGCAGATCCGGGAAACCGCTGCGCGGCACGAACAGGCGCTGTTCGCCGTTCGGCGAAGAGAGCATGGTGATCAGGCGCGGATCGAGACGGAAGAAACCAAACTGACGGTTGTTATCCATATTCACGATCGTATCCAGATGGCCGCCGTCAAAGGTCAGACGCGCACGCACCTGCCCTTCTTTGCTGTCCGGGAAGTCAAACGGACGGCGGATCATCTCGATGCTGTTCGCCTGCACGGTAAACTCGCCGGGACGCGTCATTTTCGTCACCTGACGGTACTGGGTGGCCTCCAGCAATTTCACCATTTCATTCTTGCTGACGGGCATTTCCGGCTCAAGGTTAACCATCCGGCCATATACCGCCGCAGGAAGCTGCCAGACTTTGCCATCAATACGGCTACGGATTTTTTGATCCAGATAGACGCCGTAGATCGCAATCAGCACGACAAAAACAATCGACAGTTTTAGCAGTAGCCAGAGCCAGCCACGTTTGCCACGAGGCTTACGCCCTTTGCCCTTACCGTTACGCGGCATCGGTTCTTCATCCTCATAGTCATCATCATAATCGTCGTCGTACTCTTCATCTCTGAGTCGACGACGGCTTACCTTTTGTTTCACCGGACGCGGTGGTTTCCCTTTGCGTCCAATTGGCTCGCGGTCATTCCCGGCCATGCTTTTTCTCCGCAACATACAGGCGCAAAGGCCCGATTCTCTGTTCTTCCGTCAGTCGACAGAAGAAGAAATCTCTCAATTTTCTGCCATGTTTATGCCGGATGGCGGCTTCGCCTTATCCGGCCTACATTTGAGCGAGCAGGCCTGATAAGCACAGCGCCATCCGGCAGTCATGAATACTTCTTCGTGCGCCGCGTTGGCGCGGTATTCGCCGGATCGTCCGGCCAGACATGTTTGGGATAACGCC
Organism: Citrobacter sp. CK198; assembly: GCF_030333295.1. Classification (NCBI taxonomy): domain Bacteria; kingdom Pseudomonadati; phylum Pseudomonadota; class Gammaproteobacteria; order Enterobacterales; family Enterobacteriaceae; genus Citrobacter; species Citrobacter sp. CK198. Next base: position 57,260 of record NZ_JAOWGE010000035.1, read on the forward strand.
CTTTCATCTCTTTTTGTACCTCGCGGTACGCTCCCTGCCAGAACGCGCTTAAATCGCGCGTAATCTGTAGCGGGCGTTGGGCCGGTGAGAGCAACTCCAGCACCAGCGGCACGCGCCCCTGCGCGATAGCAGGCGTATTCGCTTCGCCAAACATCTCCTGCATTCTGACCGCCAGCGCTGGCGGGTTATCTTCGTGATAACGAATGGCTATCCGGCTTCCCGTCGGCACAGTGTAATGCGCGGGCAGCTCACTATCCAGACGTTGCAGCATAGACCAGTCCAGCAGGCCGCGTAACGCCTGGGTAATATTCAGGGCTTTCAGGGCGCGCAGCGTATGAACGCCCGTCATGTGCGGCAGCAGCCAGCTTTCCAGCGTCGCCAGAAGAGAAGCGTCATCAACGGCAGGCCAGTCGTACTCCGGCAACCATTGCGCCGCGCGCAGCAGACGCAGGCGGAACTGTTCAGCCTCCGGCGTCCAGTTGAGCACACTTAGCCCTTTATCGCGAATGCCATTGAGCATCGCCTGGTGCAGTTCCTCTTCCGAAGGCTTAGCCAGCGGCTGAACTTTTACCGTCAGTTGCCCGATACGCATTCGGCGCAGCGCCTTTAACGTTCCCTGCGCGTCGTCCCACTCTACCGTGTCAGACTGCTGCAACAGCGCCGGACATGCCTGAATAAGCGCCTCGATATCCAGCGGTAAAGCCAGCAGAATACGGGCATCCGGCGACGCGCTTCCCTGCAACAGCAACGGTGCGATAAGCCACTCATGGCGACCCAGCGCGTCATCGGCGTCAAGCACCGCGCCCATGCCATTCGCCAGTTGATAGCGCCCTTCCTGACCGCGTCGACGCGCGATACGATCGGCAAACGCCTGCGCAAGCAGCGGCGCCAGCATCGTGCCGTCCACTTCGCCGCCTCGCCCGTTGAGCCGTTTCAGGAGCTGCTGGCTACGCTGCTGCCAGCCCGGTTGCTGGCGCGAAAACGCCACGCTGAGGTCGGTATTGCCCGCGCGTGGCGGCTCCTCCAGAATCGCCGCCAGTTTCGCCGCTGTCGCCTTTTCACTGTCATTGCCGGCGCTGACCAGCATCGCCGCCAGACGGGGGTCGTTGCCAAGCCGCGCCATTTTCTGCCCCGTCGCGCTCAGCCGCTCGCCATCCAGCGCATTCAGCATCTGCAACAGCCGCCGGGCTGCCTGCACGTTGGCAGACGGGGGAAGGTCCAGCCAGTTTAGCTGCGCGGGATCGCTGCATCCCCATTGCAGCAGCTCCAGCAGTAAACCGGACAGATCGCTTTGTAAAATCTCCGGCTCGCTTTGCGCCGCCGCCCTTTCCGCCTGCTCTTTCGCCAGCAGGTGAACACACACGCCCGGTTCCAGACGCCCGGCGCGTCCGGCTCGCTGCGTCATGGAGGCCTGACTGACGCGCTGGGTAATCAGCCGCGTCAGGCCGGTTCGCACGTCATAGCGCGCCACGCGCTCCTGCGCGCTGTCCACCACCAGACGGATACCCTCGATGGTTAAACTGGTTTCGGCAATATTGGTCGCCAGCACGACTTTGCGCATCCCGCGCGGCGCAGGCAGTATCGCTTTACGCTGCGCCTCCAGAGACAACGCGCCATACAGCGGGCATAACAGCACATCATCCGCCACGCGCGCGGCCAGGTATTCCTGTACGCGCAGAATTTCCCCAACGCCCGGTAAAAACAGCAGCAGAGAGCCGGTTTCGTGACGCAGCAAATCTGCCGTGGCGATGGCCACCGCCTCATCAAAACGCAGTTGGGCCGGAAGTGACTGGTAGCGACGCTCAACGGGCCAGGCACGCCCCTCAGACACCACCTGCGGCGCATCAGGAAGGCGCTGTTGCAGCTTCCCGTTGTCCAGCGTCGCAGACATGATCAGCAGTTTCAGATCGTCACGCAGCCCTTGCTGCACGTCCAGCAGCAAGGCCAGCGCCAGATCCGCCTGCACACTACGCTCATGAAATTCATCGAGGATCACCAGCCCGACGCCGTTCAGCTCGGGATCGCGCTGGATCATTCTTGTCAGCACCCCTTCCGTCACTACTTCAAGCCGCGTCTGCGGGCCAACACAGCTTTGCGCGCGCATCCGATAACCGACCGTCTCGCCGGGCTTCTCGTTCAGGAGTTCCGCCAGCCGCTGCGCCACATTACGTGCCGCCAGGCGGCGCGGCTCCAGCAGGATAATTCGCCCCTGAATGCCTTTATGCGTCAGAAACTGCAACGGCAGCCAGGTCGATTTCCCCGCGCCGGTTGGGGCGGTGAGCAAAACCTGGGGCGCGCCTTCAAGCGCGGCAAGTAATTCGGGCAGTACGGCGGCAACGGGCAACGACGTCACAAATGGCTCCAGAGGGTTAACATTCTTCGCGCTGCATTGTAGCATCGCGTTAATTCATAACCGAGTACCCATCATGTCTGAGCCGAAAAGGCTGTTCTTTGCCATTGAATTGCCCGACGAGGTTCGTGAGCAGATCATCGCCTGGCGCGCCGGTCATTTTTCCCCGGACGACGGCAGGCCGGTCGCCGCAGCGAATTTGCACCTGACGCTGGCGTTTTTAGGCGAGGTGAGCGCGAGCAAGCAACAGGCGTTATCACAGCTTGCCGGACGCATCCGTCAGCCGGGCTTTACGCTCAGGCTGGATGACGCGGGCCAGTGGCTACGTTCGCGGGTCGTCTGGCTGGGGATGCGACAGCCGCCGCGCGGGCTGCTGCAACTGGCGAACATGTTACGCGCCCAGGCGGCGCGCAGCGGTTGTTATCAAAGCCCGCAGCCTTTTCATCCGCATATTACGCTGCTGCGTGACGCCAGCCATGCGGTCGCCATTCCAGCGCCGGGTTTTTGCTGGTCGTTTCCGGTCAATGAATTTGCGCTTTATGCCTCGTCGTTCGAACGCGGCCGCACACGTTACACACAACTACAGCGCTGGACGCTTACCGAATAAAATAGTCTGCAAAAGCAGGCTTTAAGGAAATCACATGCAGTTCTCTCCGCCATTACAGCGTGCCACCTTAATTCAGCGCTACAAACGTTTTTTAGCCGATGTCATTACACCGGACGGCACGGAATTAACGTTACACTGCCCAAATACCGGTGCGATGACCGGATGCGCCACGCCGGGCGATACCGTCTGGTATTCGACATCAGAAAATACTAAACGCAAATATCCGCACACCTGGGAATTAACGCAAACCCGGACAGGCGCACTTATCTGCGTTAACACCCTGTGGGCAAACAGATTAACGAAGGAAGCGATTCAGAATGAGCAGCTTTCAGAACTTTCAGGCTACAGCCTGTTAAAAAGCGAAGTAAAATACGGCGCGGAACGCAGCCGTATTGATTTCATGTTACAGGCAGATTCCCGACCCGACTGCTATATTGAAGTGAAATCGGTCACATTAGCGGAACAAGAGTATGGTTATTTTCCCGATGCCGTCACCTTACGGGGACAAAAACACCTTCGGGAACTGATGAGCGTAGCGGCTGAAGGCCATCGCGCCGTGGTGTTATTCGCGGTGCTGCATTCAGCCATTACACGGTTTTCACCCGCGCGGCATATCGATGCAAAATATGCGCAACTATTGATTGAAGCACAGCTAAAGGGGGTAGAAATTCTGGTTTATAAAGCCGAACTTTCTGCCGAAGGTATGACTCTAAAAGAATCGTTACCCATGACTTTATAATGGCGTAAACAATCGGTTAATTAGTATTCTGGTCGCGTACGCAAATACGCTTTTCCTCACAGGGTTGTCAAGTGTTACGTTTAGATAATTGCTATCCTGAAAAGCATCTGCTATTTATAGCGACCTGATTTTTCCCCCGACAATGGGGATCGATAGTGCGTGTTAAGGAGAAGCAACATGCAAGAAGGGCAAAACCGTAAAACATCGTCCCTGAGTATTCTCGCCATCGCTGGGGTGGAGCCGTACCAGGAGAAACCGGGCGAAGAGTATATGAACGAAGCCCAGCTGTCGCACTTCAAGCGTATTCTTGAAGCATGGCGTAATCAACTCAGGGATGAAGTCGATCGCACTGTGACTCATATGCAGGACGAAGCGGCTAACTTCCCTGATCCGGTTGACCGTGCCGCGCAGGAAGAAGAATTTAGCCTTGAGCTGCGTAACCGCGACCGTGAGCGCAAACTGATCAAAAAGATCGAGAAAACGCTGAAGAAAGTGGAAGACGAAGATTTTGGCTACTGCGAATCCTGCGGTGTCGAAATTGGTATTCGCCGTCTGGAAGCGCGTCCAACAGCCGATCTGTGCATCGACTGCAAAACGCTGGCTGAGATCCGCGAAAAACAAATGGCGGGCTAATCCCGTCAGACCGTAGAACGCCGGATGGCGCTACGCTTATCCTGCCTGGCAACAATTCATAGGCCGGATGAAGGGTTTGCGCCGCCATCCGGCAAAATCCGGGCGGGGTTATCTCCCGCCTTATTCTTTTATATTGTCCACCGGTATGACCAACGCACACTATATTGGCCGCTTCGCCCCGTCCCCCTCTGGCGAGCTGCACTTTGGTTCACTGATCGCCGCCCTCGGTAGTTACCTGCGAGCCCGCTCTCAGCATGGGATCTGGCGAGTACGCATTGAAGATATCGATCCCCCTCGTGAAGTTCCCGGTGCCGCAGAGACAATTCTGCGTCAGCTGGAACATTACGGCCTGCACTGGGATGGCGATATATTGTGGCAGTCCCAACGCCATGACGCCTACCGCGACGCGCTCGCCTGGCTGCGCCAGCAGAATTTAAGCTACTACTGCACCTGCCCACGCGCGCGTATTCAACGCATCGGCGGCGTTTACGACGGCCATTGCCGAACCTTGCAGCATGGGCCGGAAAATGCCGCCGTGCGGATTAAACAGTTCAGTCCGGTGATGCAATTTCATGACGTGCTGCGCGGCGATATCCAGGCCGACCCGCTGCTGGCGAGTGAGGATTTTATTATTCATCGCCGCGATGGTCTGTTCGCCTATAACCTGGCGGTGGTCGTGGACGATCATTTTCAGGGCGTCACGGAAATCGTGCGCGGCGCGGATTTAATCGAACCCACGGTACGGCAAATTTCGTTGTACCAGCAGTTCGGCTGGCGCGCGCCGGACTATATTCATCTGCCGTTGGCGCTCAACGAACAAGGCGCTAAACTTTCCAAACAGAATCATGCCCCAGCCTTGCCGGAGGGCGATCCACGCCCCGTACTCATTGCCGCGCTGCGCTTTCTGGGCCAGAACGCCACGGCGCAATGGCAGGATATGCATACCGACGAATTATTGCAGTATGCGGTGGATAACTGGACGCTTACGACGGTGCCGGAATCGGCAAGTGTAAATCCAGCATTCTCAAATGCGTCTTGCTGAGCTATGATTAGCCGCTATTTTTACGCAGTAACTTGTCCTGATTGATGTTTGACACTACCGAGGTGCACTATTTTTACCCGAGTCGCTAATTTTTGCCGCAAGGTGCTAAACCGCGAGGAGAGCGAGGCCGAGCTTGCCGTCGCCCGTCCACATATGACGGTAATCCCGCGTGAGCAGCACGCTATTTCCCGCAAAGATATCAGTGAAAATGCTCTGAAAGTAATGTACAGGCTCAATAAAGCGGGATATGAGGCCTGGCTGGTTGGCGGCGGCGTGCGCGATCTTCTGCTCGGCAAAAAACCGAAAGATTTCGATGTCACCACCAATGCAACGCCGGATCAGGTGCGGAAGTTGTTCCGTAACTGTCGTCTGGTGGGTCGCCGTTTCCGTCTGGCGCACGTCATGTTCGGCCCGGAGATTATCGAAGTGGCGACATTCCGTGGTCACCATGAAGGCAACGACAGCGACCGCGCCACCTCCCAGCGCGGGCAAAACGGCATGCTGTTGCGCGATAACATCTTCGGCTCCATTGAAGAGGACGCCCAGCGTCGCGACTTCACCATTAACAGCCTCTATTACAGCGTGGCGGATTTCACCGTGCGCGACTATGTCGGCGGTATGCAGGATCTGAAAGACGGCGTGATTCGCCTGATCGGCAACCCTGAAACGCGTTACCGCGAAGATCCGGTGCGAATGCTGCGTGCAGTCCGTTTCGCCGCAAAACTCGATATGCGCATCAGCCCGGAAACCGCAGAGCCGATTCCGCGCCTGGCGACCTTACTCAACGATATTCCGCCCGCGCGTCTGTTTGAAGAGTCCCTGAAGCTTCTGCAAGCGGGATATGGTTTCGAAACCTACAAAAAGCTGCGTGAATACAGCCTGTTCCAGCCCCTGTTCCCCACCATTACGCGTTATTTCACCGAAAACGGCGACAGCGCGATGGAGCGCATCATTGCGCAGGTGCTGAAAAATACCGATAACCGCATTCATAACGACATGCGCGTTAACCCGGCGTTCTTGTTTGCCGCCATGTTCTGGTATCCGCTTCTGGAAATGGCGCAGAAAATCGCTCAGGAGAGCGGCCTGGCCTATTACGACGCCTTTGCGCTGGCCATGAACGAGGTGCTGGACGAAGCGTGCCGTTCGCTGGCGATCCCGAAACGCCTCACAACGTTAACCCGTGATATCTGGCAACTCCAGTTGCGGATGTCCCGCCGCCAGGGCAAACGCGCCTGGAAGCTGCTGGAGCATCCGAAATTCCGCGCCGCATACGATCTGCTGGCGTTGCGCGCCGAGGTAGAAAACAACGCTGAACTGCAACGTCTGGCGCAGTGGTGGGGCGAGTTCCAGGTTTCAGCGCCGCCCGATCAGAAAGGCATGCTGAATGAACTGGATGAAGACCCCGCGCCGCGCCGCCGCCATCGTCGTCCGCGCAAACGCGCGCCACGCCGCGAGGGAACCGCGTGACGGTTGCCTATATCGCGCTCGGCAGCAACTTAGCCTCTCCGCTGGAGCAGGTTAATGCTGCCGTGAAGGCTATCGGCGACATCCCGGACAGCCGCATTGTTGCCGTTTCCTCGTTTTACCGCACTCCCCCGCTAGGCCCGCAGGATCAGCCCGACTACCTGAACGCCGCCGTTGCGCTGGAAACCCAACTGGCGCCGGAAGAACTGCTCAACCACACGCAGCGTATTGAGTTACAACAGGGCCGCGTTCGCAAAGCCGAACGCTGGGGACCGCGCACACTCGATCTCGACATCATGCTGTTTGGTGATGACGTAATAAATACGCCCCGCCTGACGATACCGCACTACGACATGAAAAATCGCGGTTTTATGCTGTGGCCGCTCTTTGAAATCGCCCCCGACCTGGTGTTCCCGGACGGCGTCACGCTGCATCATTACCTCACACGCCTCGCAGCAGAAAAACCTGCCCACTGGTAAATTGCCCGCCCCTCTTTAGCGTTTACTGCTTTCGGGTTAATCGATTGCTTAAATCCATTGCCCCCATCAATGCTGCTGTTAAAATGCCGGTTAATATGACCTCCACCATCAGGAAACGTTATGAAACCGACGACTATCGCCTTGCTGCAAAAATGTAAGCAAGAGAAAAAGCGCTTCGCGACTATCACCGCCTACGATTACAGCTTTGCCAGACTCTTCGCTGACGAGGGTATCAACGTGATGCTGGTAGGCGACTCGCTGGGCATGACGGTTCAGGGACACGATTCCACCCTGCCTGTTACCGTAGAAGATATCGCTTACCACACGCGTGCGGTGCGCCGTGGCGCGCCTAACTGTCTCCTGCTCTCCGACCTGCCGTTTATGGCCTATGCCACCCCGGAGCAGGCGTTTGAAAACGCCGCCGTGGTGATGCGCGCGGGGGCGAATATGGTCAAAATCGAAGGCGGCGCCTGGCTGGTCGATACGGTAAAAATGCTCACCGAACGCGCGGTGCCGGTGTGCGGCCATCTGGGACTGACGCCGCAATCCGTCAATATCTTTGGCGGCTATAAGATCCAAGGGCGCGGCGATGCGGGGCAGGTACTGCTGGATGATGCGCAGGCGCTGGAAGCGGCAGGCGCACAGTTGCTGGTGCTGGAATGCGTACCGGTTGAGCTTGCTAAACGCGTCACCGAAGCGCTCTCCATTCCGGTCATCGGCATTGGCGCAGGCAACGTAACTGACGGTCAGATCCTGGTGATGCACGACGCCTTCGGCATTACCGGCGGCCACATTCCGAAATTTGCTAAAAATTTCCTAGCGGAAGCAGGCGACATGCGCGCCGCCGTGCGGCAGTATATTGCCGAGGTTGAGTCCAGCGTCTATCCGGGCGAAGAACACAGCTTCCATTAATGGGGTGCTTGTAGGCCGGATAAAACGCCCTGCGTCGCCATCCGGCAAAATGCCTGATGGCGCTACGCTTATCAGGCCTACAAACCACGGTCCATCAGGCAACTTAAGGAGTCTTGTTGTGCTAATTATTGAAACCCTGCCGCTGCTGCGACAGCATATTCGCCGCCTGCGCCAGGACGGTAAACGCATTGCGCTGGTGCCAACGATGGGCAACCTGCACGATGGTCATATGAAACTGGTTGAGGAAGCGAAAGCGCGCGCTGACGTCGTGGTGGTCAGTATTTTCGTGAACCCAATGCAGTTTGACCGCCCGGACGATCTGGTACGCTACCCACGAACGTTGCAGGAAGATTGCGAAAAGCTGAACAAACGCAAAGTGGATTTCGTGTTCGCGCCGGCGCCAGCGGAAATTTACCCGCAAGGCACCGACGGCCAGACTTACGTTGATGTTCCTGGGCTGTCCACCATGCTGGAAGGCGCCAGCCGTCCGGGCCATTTTCGCGGTGTTTCCACCATCGTCAGCAAACTCTTCAATCTCGTCCAGCCGGACATCGCCTGCTTTGGCGAAAAGGACTTCCAGCAACTGGCTTTAATCCGCAAGATGGTGGCCGATATGGGCTACGACATCGAGATCGTCGGTGTACCGATTATTCGCGCCAAAGATGGTTTAGCGCTGAGTTCGCGTAACGGTTACCTGACCGCCGAACAGCGCAAAATTGCTCCCGGCTTAAATAAGGTGATGAACAGCGTCGCCGAGAAATTGCTGGCGGGTAATCGCGATCTGGAAGAGATGATCGCCGTCGCCGAGCAGGAGCTGAATGAAAAAGGCTTCCGCGCGGATGACATTCAGATTCGCGACGCGGACACGCTGCTGGAACTCACCGATAGCAGCAAACGCGCGGTGATCCTGATGGCAGCATGGCTGGGTCAGGCTCGCCTGATCGACAATCAGTCCGTTACATTAACCCAGTAGACAGGGGTTAAAAATCAGGCAATACTGCCTGAGAATTTCCTCAAAGCAGGCGACGCCTGCTTCGTTATCGCTAAGATTTAAAGGTAGAAGTTATGATTCGCACTATGTTGCAGGGCAAACTCCACCGCGTGAAAGTGACTCAGGCGGACCTGCACTACGAAGGTTCCTGCGCCATTGATCAGGATTTTCTGGACGCAGCCGGTATTCTTGAAAACGAAGCCATTGATATCTGGAACGTGACTAACGGCAAGCGCTTCTCAACCTATGCGATTGCCGCCGAACGTGGCTCCAGAATCATCTCCGTGAACGGCGCTGCGGCGCACTGTGCTGCGGTGGGCGATATCGTGATCATCGCAAGTTTCGTTACCATGTCAGACGAAGAAGCGCGTCGCTGGCAGCCCAACGTCGCCTATTTTGAAGGCGATAATGAAATGAAGCGCACCGCGAAAGCGATCCCGGTACAGGTTGCCTGATATTTCCCAAATATATTATTATATTAATAAAAGGAGCCGAAAAACTTCAGCTCCTTTTATTTTAAATAATTCCGGCCTTTCTTATCAGGACAACTAATAATATTAGTTGAGGCGTTATCAGAAAATTTAAACAAACGTTCAACAATCCATCGTTATATTTATTTATATCATTAAATTCTTTTCCTCACAAATTCATCAGATGAATAGCCAAAAATAAAAACACTTACCTTTCAACGAAATAACCATCAGTTAAGTTTACTTAAACACCATTTAAGTAAAGATAATTACAATTATCAATAAATATTTTCCTATACTCCGCAAAGTTAATGTAATTCCCCGGCCGGCCTTTACGCTTAACAGACGAAGTACTTTTTCTAAAAACGTAAAGTACACTTATTATCTAATACGGATGTTTATCAAAATGGCATTGAAAAAATACGCATTAGCTGCGGCAGTTCTGGCAACTATTTCCAGTTCAGCATTCGCAGCAGACGCAGATCGTGGCACCATCACCTTCCACGGCCTGGTCACCCCGAATACCTGTAACATCACGCTGAAAGATGATCCACTGAGCTCCCAGACAACTAAAGACTTCAACGTCACTCTGCCGACCGTGTCAGTAGAAGACTTCACCCCAGGTACTGCTGCCGACGTTAACAGCACCCTGGGCCAGGCTAAGTTCGCGCTGTCTATTTCCTGTGCGGATACTGAGTTGCAGTCTGCTGATGCGCAGTTTGATTCCTGGGGCGGTTCTTCCGCAAACAACGAAGGCGCGCTGGTTCCACCAACTGGCCTGCAAGGTTCAGCAACCAACGTAAGCCTGGTTCTGCACAACGATGGCAACACGAAGACCGATCTGATCAAAATCGATCATCCTAACAACACTCAGTCAACCACGCTGACTGATGGCAAAGGCGAACTGAACTACACCGTCGCTTATATGGGTCCGGCTACTGGCGTAACCAGCGGTTCCGTGCAGGCACAGGTTGCCTTCACCATGAACTACCAATAAGCAACAGGACTGTTGTTCTTCATCCTCTGGCTTAAGCCAGAGGATGTTTTCGTTACATCCAACAGGGAGTGGGTAGCATTATGTTCAGCCTGACGTTAAAAACCGGATTAAAAACCCTCACCGCCGCCATGATCGGCATCGCCTCTTTTCAGGCATGCGCCGACGTGGTTATCTCCGGCACACGCATCGTATATCAACAATCCATGAAAGATGTGATTGTGAACCTGGATAACCGAGGCAAAAACCCGCTGTTACTTCAGATCTGGCTGGATGACGGGAGCCCGAACGTTAACCCGCAGGAATTAAAACTGCCTTTTGTCATTACCCCGCCCATTTCACGCATCGATCCAGGGAAAGGCCAGTCTGTGCGTGTGACATATTTACAGCAGCCGCTGCCGCAGGATCGGGAATCCTTATTCTGGTTTAACGTGCTGGAAATCCCCAAAAAAGCAACGGCGAAAGACGGCGAAAGCCAGAACCAACTGCAACTCGCTTTCCGTACCCGTATTAAGCTATTTTTCCGCCCGGACGGCTTAAAAGGCACCCCAGGTGAGGCGATGAAGCAGGTTAAATGGTCGCAAACGCGCCAGGGCAACACCCTGTCTTTAGTTGGCCGTAACGACTCGCCCTATAACGTTTCACTCTCCAGCGCAACGTTTAAGGTCGGCGCCAAAGAGTATGAAATTGACAGTAAGTCGATTAAGCCGTTCTCCAGCGAAACCATGACGGTTAAAGGATTAACGAATAACGCCAGCGGAGAAGTGGTGTATATCGCTATCAATGATTTTGGCGGAACGGAAAAACTCACCGCCAACGTTAATTAATAAATTAAAAATATATTTTTTCTTCTTATATAACGGCAACCCGCTTTAATCGACTGGACTTGTTATGATTTTTCGACGATCTCTATTATGTCTCGCCATTAGTGCGGCATTGCCGTTCTCTGTTCATGCGACGGGAAATACGCCTGCACAGTCCTCTGCTCCCGACTCAGAGGAAATGGTAGAGTTTAACGATCAATTCCTGCTGAATATGGGGAGTGCAGTCGATGTAAGCCGTTATGCTCAGGGTAATCCAATATTACCGGGAACCTACCGGGCGAAAATAAGCCTGAACGGTGAAAATAAATCGACGCAAAACATCGAATTTAAAGATAACGGAACGCCACGCGCCACGCCGTGTATTACCGCATTGTTGCTGAAACAAGCGGGCGTTGATAGTAGCGTGCTGGGGAATACTATTTCCGACGATGATACAACCTGTATTGATATCAAAAAATATTACCCCCACTCGTCGGTGAATTTCGATACCTCAAAACTCACCCTGGAATTGACGATGCCGCAGCTTTACGTTCTCAAGCGCCCGGCGGGATATGTCGATCCATCATTATGGGATGCAGGTATTCCGGCGGCGTTGCTGTCGTACAACCTCAACGCCTGGCATAGCGAAAGCGATGGCAATAATTCCGACACGGCTTATGCCGGTCTGCAATATGGGCTGAATTTGGGCGCATGGCGGCTGCGCTCCCGCGGCACCTACAACTGGGATAAAGACAACGGCTCGGACTACTCCAGCCAGGACATTTACCTCCAGCGCGACATTCCGGCGTTAACCGCGCAGGTTGTGGCGGGCGAAACCTACACCAACGGCGATACCTTCGACTCCGTCAGCCTGCGCGGGATGCGCCTGTACAGCGACGATCGCATGCGCCCGGAAGGCCGTACCAACTACTCACCGGTCATTCGTGGCGTCGCTAACAGCAACGCCAAAGTCACCGTCATGCAAAGCGGCAGCAAAATTTATGAAACCACCGTACCACCAGGCCCGTTTGAACTGAGCGATCTCAGCACCACCGGCTACGGTAACGATCTACAGGTGACTGTAGAAGAGTCTGACGGCAGCAAGAGAACCTTCACGGTTCCTTTTTCCTCGGTTACGCAGATGATGCGTCCGGGAACCTCACGCTGGGAGTTTGGCGCGGGCGAACTGAACGACGATTCGCTGCATGACAGACCGAACATTGGTTACGCCACCTGGTATTACGGTCTCAACAACACCTTTACCGGCTACGCGGGCGTGCAGTACAGCGACATGGATTTTTACGCCGGTTTGCTTGGCGTGGCGATGAACACCGCGATCGGCGCCTTCGCGTTAGACGTCACGCAGTCACATGCACAAATTGACGAGCTGGGAACGCTGACCGGCCAAAGCTATCGCCTGACGTACAGCAAAGTCATCGAAACCACCGACACCTCATTCAATGTGGCGGCATACCGTTTCTCGACGGAGGACTACCTCAGCTTACGGGACGCCGCCGCGCTGCACGACGACGTGAAATACGGCAGCTATAAGAATCAGTCATATGAGTCCAGCGACGAACTCTATTCTGACTATCAGCGTATGAAAAACCAGTTTCAGATTAGCGTCAGTCAACCGCTGGCGTTCAATGGTGAAAACTACGGCTCGCTCTATGTCACCGGCACCTGGGAAGACTACTGGAATGAGAGTGGTTCCACCTCAAACTACAGCGCAGGTTACAGCAATGACTTCCGCTATGGCAGCTACAGCATCTCGCTCCAGCGTACCTATGATGAAGATGGCGAAAAAGATGACAGCGTTTATCTCAACGTCAGCATTCCGTTAAGCACGTTTTCCAGTGAACGTAAAAATATTGCCGGTTTTAACAACGTCAATATGAGCGCGCGTACGGATATGGAAGGCAGCGCCAACTTTAACAACACCGCCAGCGGTAATACTGAAGACGGTAAGATTAACTACTCCATCAGTACGGCAAGCAACACCGGTGATTATGGCGATTTGAATCAGATCAGCGGTTACGGCTCATGGAGCAGTCCGTATGGCCCCCTGTCAGTCTCTACCTCTTTTAGCGATGACAGCAGCAAACAATATTCCGCCAACTATAGCGGCGGCATGGTGGTTCACACTGGCGGCCTGACGATGGCGCCAGGAACGTTAAGTGACACCGGCCCCATCATTCTGGTTCATGCCAGCGGCGCAAAAGGCGCGCAGCTCGGTTACGGCAAAGGTGAAATTGGTCGTTCAGGATACGCGATTATGCCGTATGCCTCGGCTTACCGTGAGAACCGCGTTGGGCTGAATATCAGTTCTCTGGACGCCGACGTCGAGGTCAAAAACACCAGTGAAACCATCGTCCCGCGTGATGGCGCCGTGGTGCTGGTCAACTTCGAAACCGACGAAGGTCGTTCTCTCATCCTTGAACTTCTACGCAACGATAAAGGCTTTATTCCACTCGGCGCAGACGTCCTGACCGATAAAGGCGAGCTGGTCGGCGCCGTCGGTCAGGCCGGGCAGGCTTATGTGCGCGGCGTAGAAGATCAGGGCACCCTGCGAGTTGTCTGGGGTAAAGAAGCAGGTAGCGCCTGTACGGTGAATTATCACATTACCGACAGCGCACAAAAGGCAGGATTAACCACAATCCTGAACAATCAACTCTGTCATATGCAATAAGTTATTTTTCTACAGGGAGTTCCCTTAATGACTTTAAAAAGTAATAAATATCTCCGCAGTTTACCTGTCGCTATGTTAGCGCTGGCGGTGTGTTCATCCGTTCATGCAGACAACGGCGACAGCATCGACATTACCTTCCGAGCCAATATCCGGGACACAACCTGTGATATGACGATTAATGACTCGGACAGTAGCTCCACCATCATCATCGGCGCCGACGGCAAAGTGTCGCTGGGCGATATCATTAAATACCAGACCAGCGAGACAGCGTCAGGGCCAACGATGGCGCAATTCGCCCTGAAAATTAAAAACTGCCCGGAATCCGTAACCGGAATTAAAGCCTCCATCAGCGGCACGACCTCCGGTTACGACGGCGGTACGCCGAAAACCATCCTCCTCCCCGGTACGGGTGAGACAGGCCCCACCGGGATTGGCCTGAAATTCTCTCGTGTCAGTGCGCCAACCAGCTATTTTGCTATTTTTGCCAACGAAACGGAGACCTCAGATAACGATGCCGAGGTGATTAAATGGAGTCCTGCTGAAATAGACAGCAAACAGGTCGACCTTGTGGCGCGTCTGGTGACGACAAGGATCTCCGGTACAACCCCGGCGGTTGGCGCCTTCCAGGCAACAGCAACCTTTAACTTTAGCTATGAATAATTCCTGCGATATAACGGAGCATCATAATGAAATCTAATTCTCTTTTTCTCGCGCTGGCGGTAGCTGGTGGATTATTCAGCGGCCTGACCCACGCCGCCCCGGTGACAGGCACCAATCAGTTGCAGGCTATCTTTACCACTGAGATCCTCCCTGGCACCTGTAACACCCAGGTGACGGATGCAGATGGCCCGACCAGCACGATTGACTTCGGCGATCTGTATAAGAACGAAGTCGGTACGCGTACCGAATCCTTTAATATCGCACTGACCGAATGCGCGGGCGTGTTAACCACAACCGTGGCGGCTCAGCCAGGGGCGGGCAATACCTGTTCCGGCGACTCCTACGCGACAACAGGCGCCACGAATACCGCCGTTGAGATCTGGGAAACCGCCGCAGACTCAGGCACCCAGTTAGCCTGCCAGACGGGCAACCCTTCGAATGTACTGACGCATTCGTTTGGTTCGAAGAATATGAACCAGAGCTACACCTATCCTCTGGTGGCTCGCTGGGTCGTTGCGAACGGTAAAACAGCCGCTGATATCACAACAGGTGAAGCGACGTCGCTTATCACCTTTTTAGTCACCTACCAGTAATGTAGCCAGCGGGCAACTATGCGACAGACACTATTTTTTATGCGATTTACTTTCGCCCTGCTGGTGGGCCTGGCAGGACTGTGGCCTGTCGTCAGTCAGGCTGACGACAGCGGAATGGACGTCAATTTTAAGGCGAAGATTCTGGCCAATACCTGCCAAGTAAGCCTGGAAAATGGCGGTAATGTCGAGTTGCCAACCGTCACGCGCAGTTGGTTTTACAATACGGACAACAGCGATCGCCTGCGGCCGGAAACGGACGCTGGCGGTACAACGTTTACCATTCAGGTTGTCAACTGCGACGTGCCGCCAGCAGGAAGCGAAGGAAGCCAGCAGCTTCATTTTCGATTTGAACCGCAATTCGGTATAAACCCCGACAACAGCCAGGTATTTATCAATAACGCGGTCAGCGATCAGGCCAGAAATGTCGGTGTGGTTGTTTTTTCCGCCACACACCACACGAACGTATTGAATAGCGATGGCAGTTCCGACGTAGCGTATGACCTTAGCGGGCAAGCGGCACCGCTCTTTCCAGCAGATTATGTGTTTTACGCCCGCTACCAGAACACGGGCGATGTCGGCAACGGACTGGTGACCAGCAATGTGGTGGTCAATGTAACCTATCAGTAAAGGGATTTATGATGAAATTACGCTATTTACTGCCGCTATTATTTTGCGTGCTCTCCATTTCCACCAGGCAAGCGTTAGCAGACACCGCATGTCATTTTACGACACAGCAGGCCAGTATACCTGCTTTCTGGACTGCCAGAACGCTCATCGGCCCCATCGGAGGCATCGATACGCCGCTCATCATTATGAACCCTCAGTCTATGGAGGGTGATTTCCCTTTATTCCAGGGAGCGGCGCCCATCACATGCGGAGGTAGTGGGAGCAATGCCGTAACGTTGACCGGCCCTACCGACGCCAATTTGTGGGATCAATATACCACTCAGGGGTCAGATGGCCCTACCGGGCTGCTCAAAACCTCGATTCCCGGCATTGTTTACACCTATTCCGTGAGGTGTATCGGGAACTGCCACAACGGCAACAACACTAACGATCTGGATTTAAACCTGCCGCTGCCCGGAGGAACGTCAACCTTCCCAAGCCATGGCGATGCCCCCTGGACGGGGCCTAGCGCAACACGCAACTGGGATATCTTCGTCACGATGTATCAGACGCCAGACTACCACCCCCGAAATGGTCAGACGGACGGGAACGCGCTGCCAGGGAAAATCGGTACTCTGCACATAGGAGATGCCGGGCAAAACGATCTCGACCTTATGATGAGTGGAGCATCGATGGCGTTTTCCGTCATGGAGCCGACCTGCCAGGGAATGGGGATAAATAATGACGAATACGATCGGGACGTGGATTTTGGCGACTTTTACCGTTCCGATTTCGAAAAAACGGGCGAGTCGGTAGAAAAGCCGTTTACGTTTAACTTATTCCGCTGCTCATTGACGACCGTTACTGTCACCCTGACCGGCAATCATGGCGCAGACAATACGATTCTCACCAACTCTTCAGGGAGCGCCGAGGGCGTGGGCGTAAAAATTCGTTCCATTATCAATAACAACACACAAACAATGAAGGTAGACGGTTCGGAGCGTGTCGGTATCACCTACAGCGGAAATCGTGAGTGGTATCATGAATCTATTGGTCTGGATTTCACCGGGCAGTTAATCAAAATCGGTACAATTAAAGCCGGCACTTTTGAAACCGTCGGTACTTTCACCCTCAGCTACGAATAACGTTCCCTGCGGCTGACTGCCTGTCAGCCGCATCATCGCCTCCACGAATTGACCGTCAGTACGCGTACAAATCATGCTTCAGCACAAAAGGCGGATTTTTTTGCTGTTGATGCCAGAGACTGGTGACATCGGGCGCGCCGAGGGAAACAATGGTGTCACGGAACGCCGCGCTGCTCATGGATTCCCGTGCGGCAAGCATTTCTTCAAGCAATGAATACGTCACACCGGCAATCACTTCGCAGCCGGAATGTTTATGGCTCATCAGCGACGCCACACGATAAGGTGCGGCGCCGGACGTGTCCGTTAAAAAGATCACCCCATCGCCGGAATCCGCCTGGTGTAATGCTTCACACATCATACGGCTGAGCATATTGGTACTCAGACCGCGCCAGAAGTTCACCGCCCGGCACTGCGCCAGCGGGCCATGTTTTTCTTCCAGACGATCCTGTAGCTCCTGCGCGCGATCGTCATGACAGGTAATCACCCAACCCAACATAGCCTACCTCCTTAGCAAGCAAGTAGTTTATCAGTGTGATAAATGAGTAAGGGTGATAAACGTCAAAGTCTGCCCCTCCCCCGGCGGAGGAGAGGAAAAACATTACGTGCGCAAGCCGCGTCCGCGCTGGATTAAGTACCAGCACAGCAGGTAAAACGCCAGGATAAACACGGCCAGCACGCCGAACGTAGTGACCAGAGGTACATCGTGAATGCCCAGGAAACCATAGCGGAAGCCGCTGATCATGTAGACAATCGGGTTCAGATGCGACAATCCTTGCCAGAACGGCGGTAGCAGCGTCAGGGAATAAAACACCCCACCCAGGTAGGTGAGCGGCGTCAGCACGAACGTCGGGATCAGGCTGATATCATCAAAGGTTTTCGCAAAGACCGAGTTCAGCAGCCCTGCCAGCGAAAACAGCACCGCCGTCAGCACCAGCGTTAACGCCACGAACACCCAGGAGTGTACCTGGAACGGCACAAAGAACAGCGAAATCACCGTAACCAGAACCCCTACGCACAGCCCGCGCGCCACGCCGCCGCCAATATATCCGACGATAATGACGTGCGTCGGGACAGGCGCCACCAGCAGCTCTTCAATGTTGCGCTGGAATTTGGCGCTAAAGAAGGATGAGGCCACATTGGCATATGCGTTGGTGATCACCGCCATCATGATTAAGCCCGGCACGATAAACTGCATATAGCTAAAACCGTGCATCTCGCCAATGCGTGAGCCGATCAGATTACCGAAGATAATAAAATAGAGCGTCATGGTGATGACCGGCGGCACCAGCGTCTGCACCCAGATACGCATAAAGCGGTTAATCTCTTTCGCCCAGATGCTTTTCAGCGCGACCCAATACAGCTGCATCATCCGCGATCTCCTTTTTTATCATGCACCAGAGAGACAAACAGTTCTTCCAGGCGGTTTGCCTTGTTACGCATACTGAGAACCTGAACGCCCTGGCTGCTCAGTTGCGAAAAGACGCTATTGATGCCCTGCTCCCGCAATACTTCGACCTCCAGCGTCGAGGTATCCACCAGACGGTACTGATAGCCTTCCAGCCTCGGCAGCGGGCTTTTCGCCGCCAGATCGAGAATAAACGTCTCGGATTTCAGCTTAGAGAGCAGATTTTTCATCGAGGTGTTTTCCACCAGCGCGCCGTGCTGAATGATACCGATGTTGCGACACAGCATTTCCGCTTCTTCAAGATAGTGCGTCGTCAGGATAATCGTGGTGCCTTTGTCGTTTAAATCCTTCAAAAAGCCCCACATTGAGCGGCGAAGTTCAATATCCACCCCCGCGGTGGGTTCATCCAGAATCAACAGTTTCGGCTCATGCATCAGCGCCCGGGCGATCATCAAACGACGCTTCATCCCGCCGGAGAGCATACGCGCGCGTTCGTTACGTTTTTCCCACAGATCGAGTTGTCTCAGGTACTTTTCGCTGCGCGCAACGGCTTCTTTACGCTCAACGCCGTAGTACCCCGCCTGATTGACGACGATCTGCTGGACGGTTTCAAACGGGTTGAAGTTAAATTCCTGCGGCACCAGGCCAAGCTGGCGTTTGGCGTTGACCACATCTTTTTCAAGGTCGTAGCCAAAGACGCAGACGCGCCCGGAGGTTTTGTTAACCAGCGAGCTGATAATGCCAATGGTGGTTGATTTCCCCGCCCCGTTTGGCCCCAGAAGCGCATAAAAATCACCCGCTTCAACCTGCAAATCGATCCCACGGAGCGCCTGAACGCCGCCCGGATACGTTTTTTTAAGTTGCTGAAGTTCCAGTGCAATGGTCATGAATTTTTACTTACCTTACGTTCTTACACTTTATTTACACTCTAAATAATTCGAGTTGCAGGAAGGCGGCAACGCAGTGAATCCCCGGAAGCTTACACCAGTAAGTGACCGGGGTGAGCGAGGAAGCCAACGCACCTGCAACGTGAAGAATGACGAGTATATGGTTTAAATAATCCCGGAGTTGCCCTATATTAGCCCAACGCACTTATTTGGTTACAGGTCGTTAACCTCCATGAAAGACATAGATACACTCATCAGCAACAATGCACTATGGTCAAAAATGCTGGTGGAAGAGGACCCCGGATTTTTTGAGAAACTGGCGCAAGCGCAAAAACCGCGCTTTCTATGGATTGGATGTTCCGACAGCCGCGTTCCCGCAGAACGTTTAACCGGCCTTGAGCCGGGCGAATTATTTGTTCACCGCAATGTTGCCAACCTGGTCATTCACACCGATCTCAACTGCCTATCCGTGGTGCAGTATGCCGTCGATGTACTGGAAGTTGAACACATTATTATTTGTGGTCACTACGGTTGTGGCGGCGTCCAGGCGGCTGTTGAAAACCCGGAACTGGGGTTAATTAACAACTGGTTGCTGCACATTCGCGATATCTGGTTCAAACATAGCTCATTACTCGGAGAAATGCCGCAGGAGCGTCGAATCGATACCCTGTGCGAGCTGAACGTGATGGAACAGGTATACAACCTGGGCCACTCAACCATCATGCAGTCCGCGTGGAAACGCGGTCAGAAAGTGACGATTCACGGCTGGGCCTACGGTATTCACGACGGCCTGCTGCGCGATCTGGAAGTCACGGCGACCAACCGTGAAACGCTGGAACAGCGCTATCGTCGGGGGGTTTCAAACCTCAGCAAAAAGCATATTAACCACAAGTAAACGTGTATTGCCGGGTGGCGGCTACGCCTTACCCGGCCTACATTTCTACGGATATAGCACCTGTAGCGCCATCCGGCACAACGTTCTTACTCGTCCAGCAGCACCACTTTACCAACATACGGCAGATGGCGATAACGCTGAGCATAGTCGATGCCGTAACCCACAACGAACTCATCCGGGATCGAGAAACCGATAAACTCAACCGGGACGTCAACCTCACGGCGAGACGGCTTATCCAGCAGCGTACAAATCGCCAGAGACTTTGGCTCACGCAGGCTCAGGATTTCCCGCACTTTCGACAGCGTATTCCCGGAATCGATAATATCTTCGACAATCAGCACATCCTTGCCACGGATATCTTCATCCAGGTCCTTGAGAATTTTCACATCGCGAGTGGTGGACATGCCGCTACCGTAGCTGGAGGCGGTCATAAAATCGACTTCATGAGACACCTGTACCTCGCGGCACAGATCCGCCATAAACATAAATGAGCCACGCAGCAGACCTACCAGCACCATGTCACTGCCGCTGTCTTTATAACGTTCAGTAATTTGACGACCCAGTTCGGCAATGCGCGCTTTGATCTCCGCTTCGGGGATCATTACTTCTACAGTATGTTTCATATCTCTAACCATATGATTTAAAAACAAATCACTTCATGCCTGCTCTTGATAAGACAGCATCGAAGCGCAAGGCACGCAGTATACCAGCAAAAGTATTTATTCGCGGCATCTGTTAATAAAGCTCATTTTGTGATGACGATCACACTTGTTAAATCCTATAATTAATTGCTACTAAAAAATTAACAAATTGAGATGGTATCTTTTTATGGCAAATAACAACGCAAAAGCGCCACGGCTTCTCGTGACGCTGACAGCCCTCTTCGCTGCACTCTGCGGGCTGTATCTGCTGATCGGCGGCGGCTGGCTGGTCGCCATCGGCGGCTCCTGGTACTACCCGATTGCGGGCATCGTCATGCTTGGCGTCGCCGGGCTATTGTGGCGCAGCAAGCGTTCCGCGCTGTGGCTGTATGCCGCCCTGCTCCTCGCCACTATGATCTGGGGCGTGTGGGAAGTCGGCTTCGACTTCTGGGCGCTAACCCCGCGTAGCGACATTCTGGTCTTCTTCGGCATCTGGCTGATTTTACCGTTTGTCTGGCATCGCCTGAGCGTCCCTTCCGGCGGCGCTGTCAGCGCACTGGTGGTTGCCCTGCTGATAAGCGGCGGCATCCTCACCTGGGCTGGCTTCAACGACCCGCAAGAGATCAACGGTACGCTAAGCGCGGACGCGGTGCCTGCCGAACCGATCTCTCCGGTTGCGGACCAGGACTGGCCTGCCTATGGCCGCAATCAGGAAGGGCAGCGCTACTCTCCGCTGAAGCAGATCACGGCTGATAACGTCCACAACCTGAAAGAGGCGTGGGTGTTCCGTACCGGCGATCTGAAGCAGCCGAACGATCCGGGTGAAATCACCAACGAAGTGACCCCGATTAAAGTCGGCGATACGCTGTATCTGTGTACCGCCCACCAGCGTCTGTTCGCGCTGGACGCGGCGAGCGGGAAAGAGAAGTGGCATTTCGACCCGCAGCTCAATACCGATCCCAGCTTCCAGCATGTCACCTGCCGTGGCGTCTCCTATCATGAAGCCACGACCGATAACGCCTCGCCGGATGTCGTTTCAGACTGCCCGCGCCGCATTATTCTGCCGGTGAACGATGGCCGTATTTTCGCCCTCAACGCGGACAACGGCAAGCTGTGCGAATCCTTTGCCAACAACGGCATTCTGAACCTGCAAACCAATATGCCGGTCACTACGCCGGGCATGTATGAACCCACATCACCTCCGGTCGTGACCGACAAGGTGATCGTCATTGCAGGCGCCGTCACCGATAACTTCTCTACCCGCGAGCCGTCCGGGGTTATTCGCGGCTTTGACGTGAACAGCGGTAAACTGCTGTGGGCATTCGATCCCGGTGCGAAAGACCCGAACGCGATCCCGTCGGATGAGCACCACTTCACGCCAAACTCGCCAAACTCCTGGGCGCCAGCCGCGTATGACGCGAAGCTGGATCTGGTCTATCTGCCGATGGGCGTCACCACCCCGGATATCTGGGGCGGCAACCGTACGCCAGAGCAGGAGCGCTATGCCAGCTCGATCCTGGCGCTCAATGCAACGACCGGTAAACTGGCCTGGAGCTATCAGACCGTTCATCACGATCTGTGGGATATGGATATGCCGTCCCAGCCGACGCTGGCGGATATCACCGTGAAAGGGCAAACCGTTCCGGTCATCTACGCCCCGGCAAAAACCGGTAATATTTTCGTGCTGGACCGTCGCAATGGTCAGCTTGTGGTGCCTGCCCCGGAAAAACCGGTACCGCAGGGCGCGGCCAAAGGGGATTACGTCACCAAAACGCAGCCGTTCTCTGATTTGAGCTTCCGTCCGACGAAAGACCTGACCGGTGCGGATATGTGGGGCGCCACCATGTTCGATCAGCTGGTGTGCCGCGTGATGTTCCATCAGATGCGTTATGAAGGGATCTTTACCCCGCCATCAGAAAAAGGCACGCTGGTCTTCCCGGGCAACCTCGGTATGTTCGAATGGGGCGGCATTTCCGTCGACCCGAACCGTCAGGTGGCGATTGCCAACCCGATGGCGCTGCCGTTTGTCTCTAAACTGATCCCACGCGGCCCGGGTAATCCGATGGAGCCGCCGGAAGATGCCAAAGGCACCGGTTCGGAATCGGGTATTCAGCCGCAGTATGGCGTACCGTATGGCGTGACGCTGAATCCGTTCCTGTCGCCGTTTGGTCTGCCGTGTAAACAGCCTGCCTGGGGCTACATCTCCGCGCTGGATCTGAAAACCAACGAAGTTGTCTGGAAAAAACGTATTGGTACGCCGCAGGACAGCATGCCGTTCCCGATGCCGTTTAAAGTGCCGTTCAATATGGGGATGCCAATGCTGGGCGGCCCAATCTCTACCGCTGGCAACGTGCTGTTTATTGCCGCGACCGCAGATAACTACCTGCGCGCTTACAACATGAGCAATGGTGAAAAACTGTGGGAAGGCCGTCTGCCCGCAGGCGGTCAGGCAACGCCGATGACGTATGAAGTCAACGGTAAGCAGTACGTCGTGATTTCCGCCGGGGGGCACGGTTCGTTCGGGACGAAGATGGGAGACTATATTGTCGCGTACGCTCTGCCTGACGACGCGCAGTAACGTTTATGCCGGATGGCGGCTTCGCCTTATCCGGCCTACAGGATGCTCATTTTACTGTAGGCCGGATAAGCGTCAGCGCCATCCGGCATGTTTATACCGTAAAACCGAAACTGTAGGCCGGATAAGCGCCAGCGCCATCCGGCATGTTTATACCGTAAAACCGAAACTGTAGGCCGGATAAGCGCCAGCGCCATCCGGCATGTTTATACCGTAAAACCGAGACTGTAGGCCGGATAAGCGCTAGCGCCATCCGGCATGTTTATACCGTAAAGCCAAGCATCATGCCTGTATCTTCATGCTCCAGCAGATGGCAGTGCGCCATGTAAGCATGTTCTTGCGATGCCTCGTGATCAAACTTCACCAGCACCTCGCTGATCCCGCCTTCAACCCGCACCGTATCCTTCCAGCCTGCGCGATGCGCCGCCGGAGCGCTGCCGTTTTCCGACAGGATGCGGAACTGCGTACCATGAATATGGAACGGATGCAGCATCATGTCGCCTTCGCCGGAAATAACCCAGCGCTCATACTGCTCTTTGGCGGCGGCAAACATCGGTGTCGTCATATCAAACGCCTGGCCGTTGATCTTATTGGCATTGTGGAAATCGAACTTCCCGCCGTGGTTCATATGCCCACCACTACCGTGATTCATATGCCCCATCATCTGCCCATGATCCATTCCCGCCATCGCCCGATCGCCATACTTTTGCATCAGCATCTGCATACCCATCATGTCGAGCATCGGGTCCATCGACAGTTGCAGTTTTCGCTGCGTCAGGCCATCAAGAGAAGGCAATGCAGGCATCGTGGTCAGCGTATCCGGCAAAGTGCCGGAGGCCGTGACCGCCAGCGGCTGAATATGCATAACCGGGTGCGGTTTATCAAACGGCGCGATCGTCATCCCCATCTGGCTGACGGGCAGCGTCATCAACTCAAACGCTTTGCCGTCGCTGATGTCGATAAGCACTTCGAAACGCTCCCCCATTAACATGGGCAGTGCGTTTACCTTCACCGGCTCCGCCAGCAGGCCGCCATCGCTGGCGATAACATACAGCGGGCGGTTGTCGCTGGTGGCGATGTTCAGTGAACGCGCGTTGCAGCCATTCAGCAGGCGCAGACGCAGCCAGCCTTTTGGCGCAGCATGTTGCGGATAAATCGCCCCGTTGGTCAGCAGCGTGTCGCCAAACCACCCGACGGCGGCGGTCATCATATCCAGCTGATAATTGATTTGTCCGTCAGGGGAAAACTGTTTGTCCTGAATAATCACCGGCACATCGTCTATCCCCCACTGTTTCGGCAGGAGCAGTTTGCCAATGTCTTCATCTTCAATCAGTACCAGGCCCGCCAGTCCCATCGCCACCTGACGACCGGTTTTCCCATGCTGATGAGGGTGGAACCAGCAGGTTGCCGCACGCTGTTCAGGCGTGAAGGTGACGGAGCGCTTGCCGCCCGCCGCAATCACCCCCTGCGGGCCGCCGTCCACCTCGCCGGGAACTTCCAGCCCATGCCAGTGCAGCGTCGTCTCCTCGGCAAGCTGGTTATGAATATCCACGGTAATACGCTGACCTTTGCGCAGCTTAAGCGCCGGCCCGAGTAGCGTGCCGTTGTAACCCCAGGTCGTTGCCGTTTTACCCGCGAAGGTCGACTGTCCGGCTTTGACAATCAGCGAAATGTGATTGCGTGCGTCGGCGGTTAAAAGATCGGGAATGGGTAACGCGGGACGTTCCGCAGCAAACACGGCGCGGCTCCACAACGGCAGTGCCGATGCGACCCCAAGCGCCACAGAATATTTTAAGAAATCACGACGTTGCATAATCACTTCCTTATTTTCAACCGGCGGGACGCAGTCTGACCTTTGAGCATAGACCCTCCCCTTACGGGAAGGTCAAGTCACAGACGCCCGTCGGATACAATAATAAATGTCGTCGCCTCGCCCGCAGTGTGCTAACGTTTAATTTCCGTGATGCAGTGGTAGAAGCAATGAAGACGTTTTTCAGAACAGTGTTGTTCGGCAGCCTGATGGCCGTATGCGCAAACAGCTATGCGCTCAGTGAATCCGAAGCCGAAGATATGGCAGATTTAACGGCGGTGTTCGTCTTTCTGAAAAATGACTGCGGCTACCAGAATCTCCCGAACGGTCAGATTCGTCGCGCACTGGTCTTTTTTGCCCAGCAAAACCAGTGGGACCTCAGCAATTACGACTCCTTCGACATGAAATCCCTCGGTGAAGACAGCTACCGCGATCTGAGCGGCATCGGTATTCCCGTCGCCAAAAAATGCAAAGCGCTGGCGCGCGATTCCCTGAGTTTGCTGGCCTACGTAAAATAACTCGCGTTATACCCAACGGATACCTTATTGCTGAAATAATGACCGTGCATCATCGGTCATTGTTAGCTATTATGTTGCGCCCATTTTTTACGGGTGTTAACAATGGAGGTATCAGCCAATGGCCGAAAATACGAAGTGGCATGAAACGCTACACGACCAGTTTGGTCAGTACTTTGCCGTGGACAACGTGCTGTATCACGAGAAAACCGATCACCAGGATCTGATTATTTTCGAGAACGCCGCGTTTGGCCGCGTAATGGCGCTGGACGGCGTGGTGCAAACCACCGAGCGCGATGAGTTTATCTATCACGAGATGATGACCCACGTTCCGCTGCTGGCACACGGCCACGCGAAACATGTGCTGATCATCGGCGGCGGCGACGGCGCAATGCTGCGTGAAGTAACACGGCATAAAAATGTCGAAACGATCACGATGGTGGAGATCGACGCAGGCGTGGTCTCTTTCTGCCGTCAGTATCTGCCGAATCACAACGCAGGCAGCTATGACGATCCGCGTTTTAATCTGGTGATCGACGATGGCGTTAACTTCGTGAATCAGACCAGCCAGACCTTTGATGTGATCATCTCCGACTGTACCGATCCGATCGGCCCCGGCGAGAGTCTGTTCACCTCAACCTTCTATGAAGGTTGCAAGCGCTGTCTGAATCCTGGCGGGATCTTTGTCGCACAGAACGGCGTCTGCTTCCTGCAACAGGATGAAGCCATTGACAGCCACCGCAAGCTCAGCCATTACTTTGGCGATGTCAGCTTCTACCAGGCAGCCATTCCGACCTACTACGGCGGCATTATGACCTTCGCGTGGGCGACGGACAATGACGCGCTGCGCCACCTGTCAACCGAGATTATTCAGGCGCGTTTCCATACCTCCGGCCTGAAATGCCGTTACTACAATCCGTCTGTTCACACGGCAGCTTTTGCCTTACCTCAGTATTTGCAAGACGCGCTCGCAACACCGTCGTCCTAAGGAGAAGATAAGAAATTGAAAAAACTGAAACTGCATGGCTTTAATAATCTGACCAAAAGTCTGAGTTTTTGTATTTACGATATCTGCTACGCCAAAACCGCAGAAGAGCGCGATGGTTACATTGCCTATATCGATGAACTCTATAACGCCAATCGCCTGACGGAAATTCTGTCAGAGACGTGCTCCATCATCGGCGCGAATATCCTGAATATCGCCCGCCAGGATTATGAACCCCAGGGCGCCAGCGTCACTATTCTGGTAAGCGAAGAGCCGGTCGACCCACAGCTTATCGACAAAACAGAGCATCCCGGCCCGCTGCCCGAGGCCGTCGTCGCCCATCTGGATAAGAGCCATATCTGCGTGCATACCTACCCGGAAAGCCACCCGGAAGGCGGATTGTGCACCTTCCGCGCCGACATTGAAGTTTCGACCTGCGGCGTGATTTCCCCGCTGAAGGCGCTGAATTACCTGATCCACCAGTTAGAGTCCGATATCGTCACCATCGACTACCGCGTACGTGGGTTTACCCGCGACGTCAACGGCATGAAACACTTTATCGATCATGAGATTAATTCCATTCAGAACTTTATGTCCGACGACATGAAGTCGCTGTATGACATGGTGGATGTGAACGTGTATCAGGAAAATATCTTCCATACCAAGATGCTGCTTAAAGAGTTCGATCTTAAGCACTACATGTTCCACACTAAACCGGAAGATCTGACGGAAACCGAGCGCAAAGAGATTACCGCTGCGCTGTGGAAAGAGATGCGCGAGATTTACTACGGCCGCAATATCCCTGCGGTATAAGCGTAACGGCGGAGCACGGAGGCTCCACCGTATTTAGCGTTGTTGAATGAAATGACGGTAAGCCGCAACAACCTGAAGAAAGTCCTCCACGCCGCAGAGCGATAAGCTCTCTTCGTCGTAGTAGTTCATCCCCTCTTCCATTTCGTCGCCGGTAAACTCCAGTTGATTAGCGCGAACCATCACCTCTTCGCCATCCATCCAGAGCGTATATTCATGTCCCGCCCGTTGCCAGGAACGCTCACTGCCCTTTAGCGCACGCGCCGCTTGTTCCACTTCATCAAGCAAGGCCAGGTTCTCTTTCACTTCTTCGTTAAACCAGTGCCCCACCACCTCGTGGCCCATGGACATTCGCACTTTTACCACTCCGGTAATATCGCGCAGAAATTCGTAATCCATAATGTGTTCCTCTGCTCCCGGCAATGCGCCATTACCGCATTGCGCCCATGCTGTAATTATCGCAGCACAACGGAAGAAAAAAAGCGGAACGGGCGGAAGGAATAGAAATAAAAATGCCCGGTGACGCAAGGTTCACCGGGCATTGATGCGTTTTTACGCAGAACAGGTCGGAGCCGTTACACCGCGGTCTGGAAAATCACGCCGTCGGCTTTCTCGGTGTACTGGGAAAGCTGATCGAAGTTCAGATAACGGTAGGTATCCACGGAGGTTTTATCCACCTGCGCAACGTAGGTCTGGTACTCTTCCGGCGTCGGCAGTTTGCCGATCAGCGCCGCAACCGCCGCCAGTTCCGCAGAAGCCAGATAGACATTCGCCCCGGTTCCCAGACGGTTCGGGAAGTTACGGGTTGAGGTAGAAACAACCGTCGCCCCGTCAGCCACACGCGCCTGGTTCCCCATGCACAGTGAACAGCCTGGAATTTCAATCCGCGCGCCGCTCTTACCAAAGACGCTATAGTAGCCCTCTTCGGTCAACTGCTCGGCATCCATACGGGTTGGCGGCGCCACCCACAGGCGGGTCGGCAGCTGGCCTTTGTGCGCATCCAGCAGTTTACCTGCCGCACGGAAGTGACCGATGTTGGTCATACAGGAACCGATAAAGACTTCGTCAATCTTCTCGCCCTGCACATCAGACAGCAGACGCGCATCGTCAGGATCGTTCGGCGCGCAGAGGATCGGCTCTTTGATATCAGCCAGATCGATCTCGATCACCGCCGCATAATCGGCATCCGCGTCCGCTTCCAGCAACTGCGGGTCCGCCAGCCATTTTTCCATGCCCTGAATACGGCGCTCCAGGGTGCGGCGATCGCCGTAACCTTCCGCGATCATCCACTTCAGCAGAACGATGTTGGAGTTCAGGTACTCGATGATCGGCTCTTTGTTGAGCTTAATGGTACAGCCTGCCGCAGAACGCTCCGCAGAGGCATCGGTCAGCTCAAACGCCTGTTCCACTTTCAGGTCCGGCAACCCTTCGATTTCCAGAATGCGGCCAGAGAAGATGTTTTTCTTACCTTTCTTCTCAACGGTCAGCAGACCCTGTTTGATCGCGTACAGCGGGATCGCGTGTACCAGATCGCGCAGGGTGATACCCGGCTGCATTTTGCCTTTGAAGCGCACCAGCACTGATTCCGGCATATCCAGCGGCATGACGCCGGTCGCCGCCGCAAATGCCACCAGGCCAGAACCCGCCGGGAAGGAGATGCCAATCGGGAAACGGGTATGGGAGTCGCCGCCGGTACCAACGGTATCCGGCAGCAGCATACGGTTCAGCCAGGAGTGGATTACGCCATCGCCCGGACGCAGAGAGACGCCGCCACGGTTCATGATGAAATCCGGCAGCGTGTGGTGCGTAGTTACGTCAACCGGCTTCGGATACGCCGCAGTATGGCAGAAAGACTGCATCACCAGGTCAGACGAGAAGCCCAGGCACGCCAGGTCTTTCAGTTCGTCACGGGTCATTGGGCCAGTGGTATCCTGAGAGCCTACGGAGGTCATTTTCGGTTCGCAGTAAGCGCCCGGACGGATACCGGCAACACCGCAGGCGCGGCCCACCATCTTCTGCGCCAGCGAGTAGCCGCGAGCGCTTTCCGCCACGTCTTTCGCCTGACGGAACACATCGCTGTGCGGCAGACCCAGCGCTTCACGCGCTTTGGTGGTCAGGCCGCGACCGATGATCAGCGGAATACGACCGCCCGCGCGCACTTCGTCGATCAGCACGTCGGTTTTCAGTTCAAAGCTCGCCAGCAGTTCGCCGGTTTCGTGATGGCGGACTTCACCTTTGTACGGGTAAACGTCAATCACATCGCCCATGTTCAGGTTATTCACGTCCACTTCAATGGGCAGCGCGCCCGCATCTTCCATCGTGTTAAAGAAGATAGGCGCAATTTTGCCGCCAAGACACAGACCGCCGCCGCGTTTGTTCGGCACATTCGGGATGTCATCGCCCATGAACCACAACACGGAGTTGGTGGCGGATTTACGCGAAGAACCGGTGCCGACAACGTCGCCCACGTAGGCTAACGGATAGCCTTTTTGCTGCAACGCTTCGATCTGTTTGATCGGCCCCACCACGCCAGGCTGATCCGGCTCAATGCCTTCACGGGCGTTTTTCAGCATCGCCAGCGCGTGCAGCGGAATGTCCGGGCGGGACCAGGCATCTGGCGCCGGAGAGAGGTCGTCGGTGTTGGTTTCACCGGTCACTTTAAAGACGGTAACGGTGATTTTTTCAGCCAGAGCAGGACGGTTCAGGAACCATTCGGCATCGGCCCAGGACTGCATCACCTGCTTCGCGTATTCGTTGCCCGCTTTGGCTTTTTCTTCTACATCGTAGAAGTTGTCGAACATCAGCAGGGTATGGGACAGCGCTTTAGCGGCAATCGGCGCCAGTTTGGCATCGTCCAGCGCGTCGATCAGCGGATGAATGTTGTAACCACCCTGCATGGTGCCCAGCAGTTCAATGGCTTTTTCTGGAGTAACCAGCGGGGAGGTAGTGTCGCCTTTCGCGACGGCAGCGAGAAAGCCCGCTTTTACATAGGCGGCTTCATCGACGCCAGGGGGAACACGGTTGATTAACAGGTCTAACAGGAATTCTTCTTCGCCCACAGGCGGGGTCTTCAGCAGCTCGACAAGTGCGGCCATTTGGGTTGCATCTAAGGGTTTGGGCACAATCCCAAGGGCGGCACGCTCAGCTACGTGCTTACGGTATTCTTCTAGCACGACGGTTCTCCTCGCTCTCATTGTCATAGTGCGGCGCTTTTGTATATGGGCGATTCTCTTCACGCTCCTGTGAGACAGCAGTTTGTAGGGTAAATGCCCGATACCGCAACGGGCAGAATAGCAGGATTTTAGTGGGGTGTTAATCTGTTTACAAAAAAGCAACATAAAAAAGTGGCTGAATCGTTACGCATGGTCTATTGCCCTTCGCCTTTCCAGGAAAGAGACATTTTCCCCTGCAACGTTTGCTCACATTATTTCGAACGCTAATCATCACCTGACGGTAGCGATCCCAATATTAGTCAAAAATTAAACTCCCGCCGCCCTATACTCACGCAACACCGCACCCGCTGGCGGCAGGCATAATGACCATGACGATTCTTCAGGAATCGGGAGAGATAAAATGACGTTGCCCTTTAAGCCCCATGTAATTGCGCTGGTATGCAGCGCAGGGTTATTTGCCGCTTCGGGTGTGTTGTATGTAAAAAGCCGCACGCCCGAAGCCCCGCTTCAACCCGCGCCCGTCGCCGTGCAGCCGCAGCCGACCGCCGCCGCGGAACCTGAAGCAAAAGCCGCGTTTACCGCAGCGCAAATCGATCAATGGGTCGCCCCGATAGCGCTCTACCCTGACTCGCTGCTTTCTCAGGTGCTGATGGCCGCCACCTATCCGGCGAACGTGGTTCAGGCAGTGCAGTGGTCGCATGACAACCCAACCCTGCAAGGCGATGCGGCAATACAGGCCGTCTCCGGTCAGCCCTGGGACCCGAGCGTGAAATCACTGGTGGCGTTTCCCCAGTTGATGGCGCTGATGGGCGAAAACCCAACGTGGGTGCAAAACCTTGGCGACGCTTTTCTGGCCCAGCCGCAGGACGTCATGGACGCGGTGCAACGGTTGCGTTTACTGGCGCAGCAAACCGGCTCGCTGAAATCCACGCCGCAGCAAACGGTCAGCAGCACGCCGAAGCAGAGCGCCGCAGCTAACGTACAAAGCACGACGCCGACGGTGATCAAAATTGAGCCCGCCGATCCACAGGTCGTCTATGTTCCCAACTATAATCCCGCGACCGTTTACGGCGCCTGGCCGAACACCGCTTACCCGCCCGTGTATCTGCCGCCGCCTCCCGGACAGCAATTCGCCGACAGTTTCGTGAAAGGCTTTGGTTATAGCCTCGGCGTCGCCACCACCTACGCATTGTTCAGCAGCATCGACTGGGACGATCATCATCATCACCACGACGATGACCATCACCACCACGATGATAACGACCATCACGGCGGCAATGGCTACCAGCACAACGGGGATAACATCAATATCAATGTGAATAACTTCAATCACATTACCGGGCAAAATCTCAAAGGGCAGACAATGGCCTGGCAGCACAACCCGGCGTATCGCAACGGCGTGCCCTATCAGAACAACGCGGTGTCCCAACGTTTTCATCAAACCGATGTCAGCGGCGGGTTAAGCGCTACTCAACAGACGCCAGCCTCCCGCGACGGCCAGCGTCAGGCGGCGATGGCGCAATTCCAGCAGCATAGCCACGCGTCTCCCGCCACGCGAACCCAACCGCCTGGCGCGACGTCCCGCGATGCTCAGCGCAAAGCGGCCTCGCAGCAGCTAAACCAGATTGCCCAGCGGAATAACTATCGCGGCTACGACACCCGGCAAAACAGCGTTCACAGGGAGTCGGTTCAGTCACATTCACTGTCACAGCAGCAACGGGAGACCGTTCACCAGCGCGTCGCATCCGCCACGCCGCAGCAGCGTCAGACCTTCCGGCAGAACCATGCCAATGTGTTCAGCGGTAACGACAGCCGTTCGCCCTCCTGGCAATCTCAGCAGCAGCGCGGCCAGCAGAGTCGTCACGTCGGCAATCTCAATACTGAACAGCGTGCCGCTGCGCGTGAACACCTTTCCGAGCGCCATGAATTTCGCCGTCGTTAACCGGAGTCGATGATGAAAAAAATCCTGTTAAGCACCCTGCTGCTGTCGTTGCCGTTATTGAGCTACGCGCAACAACGTTTCCCTTCGCCTGATGACGCGGCAACGGCGTTCGCGACCGCAGTCGCCACGCAAAACGAGGCGCAGTTGACTGCGCTATTGGGCGATAACTGGCGACAGTTTCTGCCGCAGGAAGGCGCCGATCCCGAAGCCGTTGCCCGCTTTAACCGCGACTGGAAAATCAGCCACCGTATCGTGCAGCAAGGCGATACCGCGCACCTGAACGTCGGGCGCGACGAGTGGCAACTGCCTGTACCGATGATGAAAGATGCTGATGGCTGGCATTTTGATATGGCGGCCGCACAGGACGAGATCCTCACCCGCGCCATCGGCCGCAATGAACTGTCGGCGATAGAAGCGATGCGCGCCTATGTGGATGCCCAATACGATTACTGGCAACGCAAACAGAGGTTCGCGACAAAACTCATCAGTAGCAAAGGTCAGCAGGATGGACTGTACTGGCCGGCACAACCCGGCGAGATGCCCAGCCCGTTAGGCCCGGCATTCAGTCCTTCGGCACCCGGTGAGGGTTATCACGGCTACCATTTCCGCATTATTCCCGATAGCGAAAAGGACGGTTTCGCCCTGCTGGCCTGGCCGGTAATTTGGGGGAAGACGGGCGTCATGAGCTTTATGGTGAATCAGGACGATAAGGTGTATCAGGCGAACCTGGGAAAAGAGACGGAGAAGAACGTCGCGACAATCAATAAATTCAATGCCGATGCCCACTGGCAGACCGTTGAGTAAAAGCGGTTATCAAAGATTACAGGCCGGATAAGGCGTTGATGCCGCCATCCGGCAAAACCCGGGTCAGGATTTGCCCCAATAAAAAAGCGGCCGCTAAGCCGCTTTTTCTTTATCCACTCAGAAGATTATTTCTTCTTCGCTTTCGGGTTCGGCAGGTCGGTGATGCTGCCTTCGAACACTTCGGCTGCCAGGCCAACGGACTCGTGCAGAGTCGGGTGAGCGTGGATAGTCAGCGCGATGTCTTCAGCATCACAGCCCATCTCGATCGCCAGACCGATTTCGCCCAGCAGCTCGCCGCCGTTGGTGCCGACAATCGCACCACCGATAACACGGTGAGATTCTTTGTCGAAAATCAGCTTGGTCATACCGTCTGCGCAGTCAGAAGCGATAGCACGGCCAGATGCAGCCCACGGGAAGGTGGCGGTTTCGTAGCTGATGCCTTTCTCTTTCGCTTCTTTCTCCGTCAGACCTACCCATGCAACTTCTGGCTCAGTGTAGGCGATGGACGGAATAACTTTCGGATCGAAGTAGTGTTTCTTACCGGCGATAACTTCAGCGGCAACGTGACCTTCGTGAACACCTTTGTGCGCCAGCATCGGCTGACCGACGATATCGCCGATAGCAAAGATGTGCGGTACGTTAGTGCGCAGCTGTTTGTCTACGCGGATGAAGCCACGGTCGTCAACTTCTACGCCAGCCTTGCCAGCATCGAGGTTTTTACCGTTCGGCACACGGCCGATAGCCACCAGCACCGCATCGTAACGCTGTGCTTCTGCTGGTGCTTTTTTGCCTTCCATGGAAACGTAAATACCGTCTTCTTTCGCTTCAACGGCAGTCACTTTGGTTTCCAGCATCAGGTTGAATTTCTTGCCGATGCGTTTGGTGAAGACTTTAACGATGTCTTTGTCAGCCGCCGGGATAACCTGGTCGAACATTTCAACCACGTCGATCTCTGAACCCAGCGCATGGTACACCGTACCCATTTCCAGACCGATGATACCGCCGCCCATAACCAGCAGACGTTTCGGTACGGATTTCAGTTCCAGTGCGTCGGTGGAGTCCCAGACGCGCGGATCTTCGTGCGGAATAAACGGCAGTTGGATCGGACGGGAACCTGCTGCGATAATCGCGTTGTCGAAGTTGATCACGGTTTTGCCGTTCTCGCCTTCCACTTCCAGGGTGTTGGCCCCGGTGAATTTACCCAGACCGTTTACCACTTTCACTTTACGGCCTTTCGCCATGCCAGCCAGACCGCCGGTCAGCTGAGTGATAACTTTCTCTTTCCAGGTACGAATTTTGTCGATATCGGTTTTCGGCTCGCCAAAAACGATACCGTGTTCAGCCAGTGCTTTGGCTTCTTCGATAACTTTTGCTACGTGCAGAAGAGCTTTAGAAGGGATACAGCCGACGTTCAGACAAACACCGCCGAGGGTGTTGTAACGTTCTACGATTACGGTTTCCAGACCTAAATCAGCGCAACGGAAGGCAGCAGAGTAACCTGCCGGGCCTGCCCCAAGTACCACGACCTGAGTTTTGATTTCAGTACTCATCATGACCTCTTAATTTATTCCCGGCGATCCCTGGTCTTGTCGCCCATCATCCACCGGGTCGTTCTATCCGCCCGTATTTTACAAAATTGTTAACAATTTTGAAACAACAAACGGCAACCGATTTGTCTTTCGCACGATAACCTCACTCACTTCATGAGATTACCAGAAAAAAGCCGGCCGTCAGGCCGACTTTTTTGCTTGCTTACATCACCAGACGGCGAATGTCAGACAGCGTGTTGTTGATGATGGTGATAAAGCGAGCACCATCAGCACCGTCAATCACGCGGTGGTCGAAGGAGAGAGAAATCGGCATCATCAGACGCGGAGTAAACTCTTTACCATTCCACACCGGTTCCATTGCGGACTTAGAAACGCCGAGGATAGCCACTTCCGGCGCGTTCACAATCGGCGCGAAGTGGGTGGTGCCCAGGCCACCGATGCTGGAGATAGTGAAGCAACCGCCCTGCATTTCGCCAGCGGTCAGCTTACCATCACGCGCTTTCTTAGAGATGGTCGTCAGTTCACGGGACAGCTCAGTAATGCTCTTCTTGTTCACATCTTTGAACACCGGAACAACCAGACCGTTCGGCGTGTCGACCGCGACACCAATGTTGATGTACTTCTTCAACGTCAGGCGCTGACCGTCTTCAGACAGAGAGCTGTTGAAGCGCGGCATCTGTTCCAGAGCAGCGGCAACGGCTTTCATGATGAAGACCACTGGCGTGAATTTCACGTCCAGCTTACGTTTTTCAGCTTCCGCATTCTGCTGCTTACGGAACGATTCCAGATCGGTGATATCCGTTTTGTCGAAGTGCGTAACGTGCGGGATCATCACCCAGTTACGGCTCAGGTTAGCACCAGAGATTTTCTGGATGCGGCCCAGTTCAACTTCTTCCACTTCACCAAACTTGCTGAAGTCCACTTTCGGCCACGGCAGCAGACCTGGCAGAGAACCGCCGGTTGCGCCCGCTGGCGCGGATTCAGCGCGCTTGATAGCGTCTTTCACGTAAGCCTGAACGTCTTCGCGCAGGATACGACCTTTACGGCCAGTACCCTTCACTTTCGCCAGGTTAACGCCGAACTCGCGCGCCAGGCGGCGAATCAGCGGGGTCGCGTGAACGTAAGCGTCATTTTCAGCAAACTCAGATTTGCCTTCCGCTTTTGCCGCAGGCGCAGCAGCCGGTTTAGCGGCCTGAGCAGGTGCAGCGGCAGGTGCCGGAGCAGCAGCCGGAGCCGCGGCAGGGGCAGCGCCTTCCACTTCGAAGACCATAATCAGAGAGCCGGTAGACACTTTGTCGCCAACGTTAACTTTCAGCTCTTTAACCACGCCCGCGAACGGAGCCGGCACTTCCATAGAGGCCTTGTCGCCTTCTACGGTGATCAGCGACTGTTCAGCTTCAACTTTATCGCCGACTTTAACCATCACTTCGGTGACTTCAACTTCGTCGCCGCCGATGTCCGGTACGTTAACGTCTTTCGCGCCAGCCGCTGCTGCCGGAGCCGCCGCTGCTAGTGCTGCCGCCTGAGCGGGCGCAGCAGCAGGCGCAGCGCCCGCCACTTCGAAGACCATGATCAGAGAGCCGGTAGACACTTTATCGCCAGCGTTGACTTTGATCTCTTTAACCGTACCCGCGAACGGCGCCGGCACTTCCATAGAGGCTTTGTCGCCTTCTACGGTGATCAGCGACTGCTCAGCCGCAACGGTGTCGCCCACTTTCACCAGGATCTCGGTGACTTCAACTTCGTCGCCGCCGATATCTGGTACGTGTACGTCTTTCGCTGCCGCAGCAGCAGGAGCGGCTGCCGGAGCGGCTTCTTTCTTCTCTTCTGCCGGAGCAGGCGCAGCGTCAGCTGCACCGTCGGCGGAATCGAAAATCATGATAAGTGCGCCCGTCGCGGTTTTGTCGCCAACAGAGACTTTAATCTCTTTAACGACGCCCGCCTGCGGCGATGGAACTTCCATAGAGGCCTTGTCGCCTTCTACGGTGATCAGCGACTGTTCAGCTTCAACTTTGTCGCCCACTTTGACCAGGATCTCGGTGATTTCAACTTCATCAGCCCCGATGTCCGGTACGTTGATTTCGATAGCCATTATTCTTTTACCTCTTACGCCAGACGCGGGTTAACTTTATCTGCATCGATGTTGAATTTGGTGATGGCTTCCGCTACCACTTTCTTATCGATTTCGCCACGTTTAGCCAGCTCGCCCAGAGCCGCAACAACCACATAAGATGCATCCACTTCGAAGTGGTGACGCAGGTTCTCACGGCTGTCAGAGCGGCCGAAACCGTCAGTACCCAGTACGCGGTAATCATCAGCCGGTACATAAGTACGAACCTGCTCGGCGAACAGTTTCATATAGTCAGTCGATGCCACTGCCGGCGCGTCGTTCATTACCTGAGCAATGTACGGAACGCGTGGAGTTTCCAGCGGGTGCAGCATGTTCCAGCGCTCACAATCCTGGCCATCACGCGCCAGTTCAGTGAAGGAGGTGACGCTGTAAACGTCAGAACCTACGCCGTAATCTTTCGCCAGGATCTCTGCTGCTTCACGAACGTGACGCAGGATAGAACCGGAGCCCAGCAGCTGAACTTTACCTTTCTTACCTTCGAGGGTTTCGAGTTTGTAGATACCTTTACGGATACCTTCCTCAGCACCTTCCGGCATGGCTGGCATGTGGTAGTTTTCATTCAGCGTGGTGATGTAGTAGTAAACGTTCTCTTGTTTCTCACCGTACATACGCTCCAGACCATCGTGCATGATGACCGCAACTTCGTACGCGTAAGACGGATCGTAAGAGATACAGTTCGGGATAGTCAGAGACTGAATGTGGCTGTGACCATCTTCGTGCTGCAAACCTTCGCCGTTCAGCGTCGTACGACCGGAAGTACCACCGATCAGGAAGCCGCGCGCCTGTTGGTCACCTGCTGCCCAGCACAGGTCGCCGATACGCTGGAACCCGAACATGGAGTAGTAGATGTAGAACGGGATCATCGGCAGGTTGTTGGTGCTGTAAGAGGTCGCAGCGGCCAGCCAGGAAGAACCTGCGCCCAGCTCGTTGATGCCTTCCTGCAAAATCTGACCTTTCTCGTCTTCTTTGTAGTAAGCAACCTGCTCACGGTCCTGCGGGGTGTACTGCTGGCCGTTCGGGCTGTAAATACCGATCTGACGGAACAGACCTTCCATACCGAAAGTACGCGCTTCGTCAGCGATGATCGGAACCAGACGATCTTTGATCGACTTGTTCTTCAGCATCACGTTCAGGGCACGAACGAAAGCGATAGTGGTGGAGATCTCTTTGTTCTGCTCTTCCAGCAGCGCGCCGAAGTCTTCCAGGGTCGGCAGTTCCAGCTTCTCAGTGAAGTTCGGCTGGCGGCTCGGCAGGTAGCCGTGCAGTTTCTGACGCTGTGCGTGCAGATAAGTGTGCTCTTCAGAACCTTCCGGGAAGGTAATGTACGGCAGTTTTTCGATGTCAGCATCGGATACCGGCACGTTGAAACGATCGCGGACGTAACGAACGCCGTCCATGTTCATTTTCTTAACCTGGTGCGCGATGTTTTTACCTTCGGCAGTGTCACCCATGCCATAACCTTTGATGGTATGGGCCAGGATTACTGTTGCTTTGCCTTTGGTTTCCTGCGCTTTTTTCAGTGCAGCGTAGACTTTCTTCGGATCGTGACCACCACGGTTCAGTGCCCAGATCTGCTCATCAGTCCAGTCAGCAACCAGGGCTGCGGTTTCTGGATATTTACCGAAGAAGTGCTCACGTACGTAAGCGCCATCTTTGGATTTGAAGGTCTGGTAGTCGCCGTCAACGGTTTCGTTCATCAGTTGGATCAGTTTACCGCTGGTGTCTTTACGCAGCAGCTCATCCCAACGACCGCCCCACATCACTTTGATCACGTTCCAGCCAGCGCCGTCAAAGATGCCTTCCAGTTCGTTAACGATTTTGCCGTTACCGGTTACCGGGCCGTCCAGACGTTGCAGGTTACAGTTGATGATGAAGACCAGGTTGTCCAGTTTCTCACGGGTGGCGATGGTGATAGCCCCTTTGGATTCCGGCTCGTCCATCTCGCCGTCGCCCAGGAAAGCGTAAACGGTCTGTTTGGACGTGTCTTTCAGACCACGGTGTTCCAGATATTTCAGGAATTTAGCCTGGTAGATCGCACCGATTGGCCCCAGACCCATAGATACGGTCGGGAACTGCCAGAATTCCGGCATCAGTTTCGGGTGCGGGTAGGAAGAAAGGCCTTTGCCATGAACTTCCTGACGGAAGTTGTCCATCTGCTCTTCAGTCAGACGGCCTTCCAGGAATGCGCGTGCATACACGCCCGGGGAGATGTGGCCCTGGAAGTATACCAGGTCGCCGCCATCCTGCTCATTGCGTGCGCGGAAGAAGTGGTTGAAGCAAACATCATAAACAGTTGCGGAAGACTGGAAGGAAGCCATGTGGCCACCCAGTTCGAGGTCTTTTTTAGACGCACGCAGTACGGTCATGATGGCGTTCCAGCGGATAGCTGAACGGATACGACGCTCCAGTTCCAGATTGCCCGGGTATTCCGGTTCATCTTCAACGGCAATAGTGTTTACATAGTTGCTAGCCCCTGCACCTGCCGCTACTTTCACGCCGCCTTTGCGGGCTTCAGAAAGAAGCTGGTCAATCAGATACTGAGCACGCTCAACACCTTCTTCACGGATGACCGATTCGATCGCCTGTAGCCAGTCGCGAGTTTCGATCGGATCCACGTCATTTGGGAAACGTTCTGACATGGGGGTATTCCTTATCTATCTAATACGTTGATTTGTCTGGAACCTGTCCCATTGAGCTTTCGCCAGAAAGCGCAATAAGACAGGTTCTGCGTTTAGTTGCCGCGCGCTATAATTTGCGCTTGATTTACAACATCTTCTGGTTAACGTTCTGCCAGAAAAATCACTAATTCTTTCGTTGCTCCAGACGGCGTAAGGCGCGTTCACGACGGCTTTCCTCACGGCTTCTGTCCAGGAGAATCTCTTCGATAAACGCCAGGTGACGATGCGACGCTTCACGCGCATCGATCGGGTTACCGGCGATGATCGCTTCAAAAATACGGGTGCGATGACTGCTCACCAGCGGAAGCATCTCCCGGCGCGCATACAGCAATTCAAAGTTCTGACGAACGTTTTGCGCCAGCATCGGCTCCATACACCTTAGCAGATGGAGCAGCACCACATTGTGCGCCGCTTCGGTGACAGCGATTTGATACTGGAGAACCGCGTCGGATTCGGCATCCAGATCGCCGGACTGTTGTGCAAGCTCGATGGCATGATGGAGTTCACGAATGCGGGTTTTGTCTTCATCCGTGCTACGCAATGCCGCGTAATAAGCGGCAATGCCTTCCAACGCATGGCGCGTCTCAAGCAGGTCAAATTGGGATTCAGGATGATCGGAGAGCAGTTCTACCAGTGGGTCGCTAAAGCTCTGCCACAGACTGCTCTGCACAAAAGTTCCGCCGCCCTGGCGACGAAGCAGCAAACCCTTCGCTTCGAGACGTTGGATCGCCTCGCGTAAAGAGGGGCGGGAGACGTCGAACTGTTTAGCCAGTTCACGTTCCGGTGGGAGTTTTTCGCCGGGGCGCAAAGTCCCCTCAAGAATTAAAAACTCCAGCTGCTGCTCAATCACATCGGATAGTTTTGGTTGGCGGATTTTGCTGTAGGCCATGATTTCCTGTCTTAAGCCATTTGCCCGGAGTCAATTGGTCTTACCAATTTCACGTTCGTGACGCTAAAGTAACAAAGTATTCACCTTCTGTCCATACAGGTTTTGATTGAAATCAGTAAACCACGCACATTTTAACAAGATTACAGAAATAACGTTTCAAAGATGTAACTATGCACAAATGTTAAATTTACTCCCCTGGGAGTAGATTTAACGTAATTGAAACGAGGAAAAATTTTATCTGAACCGATTCAACCGCTTATTTAATGATTTTATATTCACAAATAATGAATAAATATTTATCAGCTAAAATTTGAGGTGGGAGAGGTGGTATTTACAAATGGTTTCTTTTTATTCAACTCGTCATCGTCCCTTCATAAAGCAGGTGCATTAACGCCCGCATACCATTATTCTTTAGCCGACGAAAGACTTTCGGTAACAATTAAGATTTCATCAGCGTAAACATATTAATACAACAAATGGAATTGCAAACTTACACACGCGTCACTGCGTAGTTCAAAAATAACCACACACGAGGTTTCATGATGGAAGGTCAACAGCATGGCGAGCAGCTAAAGCGCGGTCTTAAAAACCGCCATATCCAGCTAATCGCCCTGGGGGGCGCAATCGGTACCGGGCTGTTTCTGGGCAGTGCATCCGTTATCCAGTCAGCAGGGCCAGGGATTATTCTGG
This sequence comes from Citrobacter sp. CK198, assembly GCF_030333295.1. Taxonomy (NCBI): domain Bacteria; kingdom Pseudomonadati; phylum Pseudomonadota; class Gammaproteobacteria; order Enterobacterales; family Enterobacteriaceae; genus Citrobacter; species Citrobacter sp. CK198. The sequence continues at coordinate 98,817 of NZ_JAOWGE010000035.1, forward strand.
GTTATGCCATCGCGGGCTTTATCGCTTTTCTGATCATGCGTCAGTTAGGTGAAATGGTGGTTGAAGAGCCGGTTGCCGGTTCGTTCAGCCACTTTGCCTATAAATACTGGGGCGGATTTGCAGGCTTCGCTTCCGGCTGGAACTATTGGGTGCTGTATGTGCTGGTTGCGATGGCGGAACTGACGGCGGTCGGGAAATACATTCAGTTCTGGTGGCCTGAAATCCCCACCTGGGTCTCCGCTGCGGCCTTCTTTGTGCTCATCAACGCCATCAACCTGACCAACGTGAAAGTGTTTGGTGAGATGGAGTTCTGGTTTGCCATCATTAAAGTTATCGCAGTGGTGGCGATGATCCTCTTCGGCGGCTGGCTGTTGTTTAGCGGCAACGGCGGCCCGCAGGCAACCGTGCGTAACCTGTGGGAACAGGGCGGCTTTCTGCCGCATGGTTTCACCGGGCTGGTCATGATGATGGCGATTATCATGTTCTCCTTCGGTGGACTGGAGCTGGTCGGGATCACGGCGGCGGAAGCGGACAACCCGGAGCAAAGCATTCCGAAAGCGACGAACCAGGTTATCTACCGTATTTTGATTTTCTATATTGGTTCGCTGGCGGTGCTGCTTTCTCTGCTGCCGTGGACGCGCGTAACGGCTGATACCAGCCCGTTCGTCCTGATCTTCCACGAACTGGGCGATACCCTCGTAGCCAACGCGCTGAATATCGTGGTACTGACTGCGGCGCTGTCCGTCTATAACAGCTGCGTATACTGCAACAGCCGTATGCTGTTCGGCCTGGCTCAGCAGGGCAACGCGCCGAAAGTGTTTTTAAGCGTGGATAAACGCGGCGTACCGGTGAACACCATTCTGGTTTCCGCACTGGTTACCGCGCTCTGCGTGCTGATTAACTATATGGCGCCGGACTCGGCATTCGGCTTGCTGATGGCGCTGGTGGTCTCTGCTCTGGTGATCAACTGGGCAATGATCAGCCTCGCGCACATAAAGTTCCGTCGCGCCAAACAGCAGCAGGGAGTGAAAACTCGCTTCCCGGCGCTGTTCTACCCGCTGGGTAACTGGGTCTGCCTGCTGTTTATGGCGGCGGTGCTGGTCATTATGCTGATGACGCCAGGCATGGCCATCTCGGTCTACCTGATTCCAGTGTGGATTGTCATTCTGGGCGTTGGCTATCTGTGTAAACAGAAAACCGCAAAAACCGTTAAAGCGCATTAATCCCCACAGCCCTCACTCGCAAGAGTGAGGGTTGCAACCTGCCTCACATTTTCCTCTGTATAGCCATTTTATCCATATCAGCGGCGTTATCCTACAACGCAATTACTTCGCTTGCGCAGAATAATTCTCTACATCATCTGATGGGAGACGTTTCAATGGAAAAGGGTAAGCTGTCGATAAAAGAAAAAATCGGCTATGGCATGGGTGACGCCGGATGCAACATCATCTTTGGCGCCATAATGCTGTTTGTTAACTATTTTTATACAGATATTTTTGGGCTGGCTCCCGCTCTGGTCGGTGTATTACTCCTCTCCGTTCGCGTGATTGATGCCGTTACCGACCCGATTATGGGCGCAATCGCCGATCGTACCCAAAGCAAATACGGGCGATTTCGTCCCTGGCTGCTGTGGATTGCCTTCCCTTATGCGCTGTTCAGCATCCTGATGTTCACCACCCCGGAATGGACATATAACAGCAAGGTTATCTATGCGTTTGTCACCTATTTTCTGCTGTCGATTACCTACACCGCCATCAATATTCCCTACTGCTCATTAGGCGGCGTCATCACCAACGATCCGCAAGAGCGCGTGGCCTGCCAGTCATACCGTTTTGTGCTGGTCGGGATTGCCACTCTGCTGTTGTCATTAACGCTGCTGCCGATGGTGGAGTGGTTTGGCGGCGATAATAAAGCCAAAGGCTACCAGATGGCGATGACCGTACTGGCGATTATCGGCATGTGCATGTTCCTGTTCTGCTTTGCCACCGTTCGTGAACGCATTCGTCCCGCCGTTCCTACCCATGATGACATGAAGAACGATTTCAAAGACGTATGGAAAAACGATCAATGGGTGCGCATCCTGCTGCTGACATTGTGCAACGTCTGTCCGGGTTTTATCCGCATGGCGGCAACCATGTATTACGTGACCTGGGTAATGGGGCAAAGCACTCACTTCGCCACCCTTTTCATTAGCCTTGGCGTGGTGGGAATGATGATCGGCAGTATGCTGGCGAAAGTGCTGACCGACCGCTGGTGCAAACTGAAGGTCTTCTTCTGGACCAATATCGCGCTGGCGCTGTTCTCCTGCGCCTTTTACTTCTTCGATCCAAAAGCCACTACGCTTATCGTGGTGCTCTACTTCCTGCTAAACATCCTGCATCAGATCCCTTCCCCGCTGCACTGGTCGCTGATGGCAGACGTCGATGACTACGGCGAATGGAAAACCGGCAAGCGCATCACCGGCATCAGCTTTTCCGGCAACCTGTTCTTCCTGAAACTGGGTCTGGCGATTGCCGGAGCAATGGTCGGTTTCCTGTTATCCTGGTATGGCTACGACGCTGGCGCCAAAGCGCAGAGCGACACGGCAATCGGCGGTATTGTTCTGCTCTTCACGGTGATCCCCGGCGTCGGCTATCTGATCACCGCCGGCGTGGTTCGCCTGCTGAAAGTGGATCGCGAACTGATGAAACAGATTCAGAAGGACCTGGAAAAACGCCGCGCCAACTACCGCGAGCTCAACGATGACCCGCAATTTAACGTCGCTGAAACAGTAAGGAAAGCCTGATGCAAAACTGGCCCAACCCGTTTATTGAACAACGCGCCGATCCGTTTATCCTTCGCGACGGCAACCATTATTACTTTATCGCCTCGGTACCGGAGTATGACCGGCTGGAGATCCGTCGGGCAAACTCGCTGGAAAACTTACGCACCGCCTCCCCTGTCGTCGTCTGGCGTAAACCTGAAAGCGGCCCGATGTGCGAGCTTATCTGGGCGCCAGAGATTCACCGCATCGACGGCAAGTGGTACATCTATTTCGCCGCCGCGCATACCCAGGCGCTCGACAAACTGGGAATGTTCCAGCACCGCATGTTTGTCCTGGAGTGTACAGATGCCGACCCACTCAGCGGCGTCTGGGAAGAAAAAGGTCAGGTCAAAACACCATTTGATACCTTCGCGCTGGATGCCACGACTTTTAGCCATCAGGGAAAACAGTGGTATTTGTGGGCGCAGAAAGCGCCGGATATCGCCGGAAACTCCAATATCTATCTTGCCGGGCTGGAAAATCCGTGGACGATCAAAGGCGCGCCGGTGATGCTCAGCAAGCCGGAATACGACTGGGAGTGCCGGGGTTTTCGCGTCAATGAAGGGCCTGCGGTTATAACGCACGGCGATAAGCTGTTTATCAGCTATTCCGCCAGCGCCACCGACGAAAACTACTGTATGGGTCTGCTGTGGATTGATATGCATGCCGATCCGCAAAACCCGGCAAACTGGCACAAATCACCGCGTCCGGTCTTTACCACCAGCAATGAAAACTGCCAGTATGGGCCAGGGCACAACAGCTTTACCCAAACGCCGGAAGGCGATGATGTACTGGTCTACCATGCGCGAAATTATACGGAGATTGAAGGCGATCCGCTGTACGATCCGAACCGTCATACCCGCCTGAAGCTGATTCGCTGGGACGAAAACGGAATGCCAGATTTTGGCATCCCGCCTGCGGATACAGTCTGAGCACGTTGCCCGGCGGCGCTGCGCTTGCCGGGCCTACAGTCCGTGCAAACGTAGGCCGGATAAGCGCAGCGCCATCCGGCAAAACGACATTACACCAGCGCTCCGTAAATGGTCAGAAATGCGATCGCCACCACCACCGCCAGAGACGTTTTCTTCGCCATTGAGACAGCGGCTTTCGGCGTTTCAACCTTATCCGTGTGCGGCTCGCGGGCCAGCGAGAACTGTGCCAGACGCGTCAATACCTGGTACTGAGACGTGCGCAGATCCGCCAGCGAAACAAACCAGGCGGGCAGCGCCTTCTCGCCATGCCCCAGCAGCGCATAAACCACGCCAGCCAGACGCACCGGAATCCAGTCCAGAACATGAAGAATCGCGTCAATGCCAGACTGCAAACGTTGATGCGGCGTTTGATAACGCGCCAGCCAGGACTGCCAGGCGCGCAGAAACGCATAGCCGACCAGCGTCACCGGCCCCCACGGGCCGCCGACAATAAACCAGAACAGCGGCGCCAGATAGAAGCGGAAATTTATCCAGAGCAGCGCATTTTGCAGCTCGCGCAAAAACTCCCGTTCGTTGCAGTCTGGCGGCACGCCGTGGATCAGCGTCAGTTCGTTAGCCATCGCTTCACGGGCATGGGCATCATTACGGGAAGCCGCGTTCAGGTACGCGTGATAATGTAGACGAACCTTCCCTGCGCCAATACACAACACACCAATCAGTATCCAGACCACCAGCGTGGGAGCGTTAAACAGTAAACCTTCCAGCGCACGCAGCAGCAGGAACGTCACCGCCATCGCAACAATCGTCATCCCCAACGTACGCACCATCGAAAAATGCGTCGTCCGGCGGAACAGGACCTCCAGTCGGTGGTCGAGGTGCCAGTGCTCACCCAGCTTGAACAGGCGCTCAACAATCAGCACCAGTAATGTCGTAAACAGCGTCATGTCATCTCCTTGTGTGACGAGGCGGTGACCAGCGCGCGAAACTTCGCCCAGTCGAAAGACGGACCGGGATCGGTTTTACGCTCAGGCGCAATATTGCAGTGTCCGGTCATGTTGTCGGCTATCGCCGGGTAAAGCGCAATCAGCGTGCGCGTCACGGCGGCCAGTTGCTGATACTGCGCATCGGTATAAGCCAGCGAGTCCGTTCCCTCCAGCTCGATACCAATGGAAAAATCATTACAGCGCTCACGCCCCTGATAGTTCGACACGCCCGCATGCCAGGCACGCTTGTCGAAAGGGACATACTGCACAATTTCGCCATCGCGGCGAATCAGACAATGTGCCGAAACGCGCAAATGGGCAATCTCGGCAAAAAAAGGATGGGCAGCGGGATCGAGTGTTCCGGTGAATAGCGCATCAATCCACGGACCGCCAAACTCGCCTGGCGGCAGGCTGATATTGTGCACCACCAGCAAAGAAGGGGTTTCGTCATCCGGGCGGCAGTCAAAATGGGGAGAGGGGACGCGTCGCGCCTCCGCCAGCCAGCCCTTGTCTAACAGCATACAGAACCTCCTTTTATATGGTGCAGTTATCCGGTTCAGAGTAGCATGTTTCTACCTTATGATTCGTTACCAATTTGGAGTTTTATCATGCCGCCTCGCCGCTACAACCCTGACTACCGACGTGACGCGCTGTTGGAACGCATAAATCTGGATATCCCCACCGCTGTCGCCCAGGCGCTGCGTGAAGATTTAGGCGGAGAAGTTGACGCAAATAACGATATTACCGCGCAGCTTTTACCGGAGAACACCCGTTCTCACGCCACGGTGATTACCCGTGAAGATGGCGTATTCTGCGGAAAACGTTGGGTAGAAGAGGTTTTTATTCAACTGGCCGGCGATGATGTCAGCATCACCTGGCGCGTACAGGACGGCGACAGCATTAAAGCCAACCAGCCGCTGTTTGAACTGGACGGCCCGTCTCGCATCCTGCTGACCGGCGAGCGCACCGCGTTGAACTTTGTTCAGACGCTTTCCGGCGTCGCAAGCGAAGTCCGTAAATACGTTGATTTGCTGGCGGGGACAAAAACGCAACTGCTGGACACCCGCAAAACCCTGCCGGGTCTGCGAACCGCATTAAAATACGCCGTATTGTGCGGCGGCGGCGCGAATCACCGTCTGGGGCTTTCCGACGCCTTTCTGATTAAAGAGAACCACATCATCGCTTCCGGCTCAGTGCGTCAGGCGGTCGAGAAAGCCTTCTGGCTGCATCCTGATGTGCCGGTTGAAGTTGAAGTTGAGAATCTGGATGAGCTGGACGACGCGCTGAAAGCGGGCGCAGACATCATCATGCTGGATAACTTCGAAACGGATCAGATGCGTGAAGCGGTGAAACGCACCAACGGACAGGCGCGGCTGGAAGTTTCCGGCAATGTCACTGATGAAACCCTGCGCGAATTTGCCGAAACCGGCGTGGATTTTATCTCCGTTGGCGCGCTGACCAAACATGTGAGAGCGCTCGATCTCTCCATGCGTTTTCGCTAACGCCGGATTGTCATGCCCGATGGCGCTTCGCTTATCGGGCCTACAAATGATGCTAATCCCGGCTGATAATGCCCGGTGGCGCTCCGCTTATCAGGGCCTACAAACGATGCAACGCCCTGCCGATAATGCCCGATGGCGCTTCGCTTATCGGGCCTACAAACGATGTAAATCCGTAGGCCGGATAAGGCGTTTACGCCGCCATCCGGCACATTTTTTCGGGCTGCCTCGCAAACCTGTTGCCTTGCTATGCAACCCGCCAACAATCTTCTGAATCCCCTTTCCCGTTTCGATTTTTGCCGCTCGCGAATTATCCCCTACGTTTGCCAAAGTAGCGCCTGTTAACTCAAGGAGCAGACAATGGACAAACAACGCGGATTTACGCTTATCGAACTGATGGTGGTGATCGGCATTATCGCCATCCTGAGCGCCACCGGCATTCCGGCCTACCAGAACTACCTGCGCAAAGCCGCACTGACGGATATGTTGCAGACATTCGTTCCTTACCGCACCGCCGTCGAACTCTGCGCGCTGGAACACGGCGGCATTGCAACCTGCGACGCCAGCAGCAACGGCATCCCCTCTCCGACCACCACCCGCTACGTCTCTGGCATGAGCATAGAAAAAGGCGTGGTAATGCTCACCGGGCAGGAGAGCCTCAACGGTCTGAGCATCACCATGACGCCCAACTGGGATAACACCAACGGCATCACCGGCTGGACGCGCAGTTGCAACATCCAGAGCGACAGCGCGCTGCAACAGGCCTGTGAAGATGTTTTCCGCTTTGACGCCAGCTAAGGAGAAAGCAATGAACATCACGCAACTTACGGCGCTGTGCCTGCGTCATCAGGGAATATTGCTCGATGCCGATAACGAGGTGGTTCACGTCGCGGTCATAGATTCACCGTCCCATGAACTGCTGGACGCCCTGCACTTTGCCACAACAAAGCGGATCGACATTGTCTGCTGGACTCGTCAGCAGATGGAAGGCCATATGCATAAGCCGCGGAAAATGCTCCCGGCCGTCATCGCCGACGATAGCCGCACGGCGGCGGAACTTTTGCAGCAGACGCTGGAATCCGCGCTGGCAAAACGCGCTTCCGACATCCACATTGAACCTGCGGAAAACCACTACCGAATCAGGCTGCGCGTGGATGGCGTACTTCATGCCTTGCCCGGCGTTTCATCCGTCACCGGCGCGGCACTGACGGCAAGGTTAAAGGTACTGGGCAATCTGGATATTGCCGAACATCGACTCCCGCAAGACGGGCAATTTACCGTGACGCTTGCGGGCAATGCGGTTTCATTTCGTGTCGCGATCCTCCCCTGCCGGGACGGTGAGAAAGTGGTACTGCGGTTACTTCACCAGGTCGAGCAGGCGCTTGATCTCAACGCGTTAGGCATGCCTGATACGCAACTCGCCCTGCTCATGCAGGCGCTACGGCAACCGCAGGGACTGGTTCTGGTGACAGGCCCTACCGGCAGTGGAAAAACCGTAACGCTCTACAGCGCGCTACAGGCGCGCAACACCCAGGATGTGAATCTCTGTAGCGTAGAGGACCCGGTCGAAATTCCTGTCGAGGGCCTTAATCAGACACAAATTCATCCGCGCGCCGGACTTACTTTTCAGAGCGTATTACGCGCGCTGCTGCGTCAGGACCCCGACATTATAATGGTGGGCGAAATCCGTGATGGCGAAACGGCAGAAATTGCGATTAAAGCCGCGCAAACCGGCCACCTAGTGCTGTCCACGCTGCACACCAACTCCACCAGTGAAACGCTGATACGTTTACAACAGATGGGCGTCGCGCGTTGGATGATCTCATCCGCCTTGACGCTGGTCGTCGCCCAGCGACTGGTCAGAAAATTATGTCCGTACTGCCGTCATCTTGCCGCAGAGCCTGTCTCGCTTCCCGCCGCGCTATGGCCTACCACGCTTCCCCGCTGGCAAGCGCCCGGTTGCGAACGTTGCTACCACGGATTTTATGGGCGTACCGCGCTCTTCGAGGTTTTGCCTGTTACGCCCGCATTGCGACAGTTGCTTATCAACAATGCAACCGTTGAGGCGCTGGAGTCCTGCGCCCGACAGGAAGGGATGAGTACGCTTTTTGAGAACGGCTGTCATGCGGTTGAACAAGGATTGACGACCTTTGAAGAACTCCTGCGCGTTCTGGGGCTACCTCATGTCAGCTAAACAGCTTTGGCGCTGGCAAGGGATTAACGCCACGGGCCATTCGGAAGAGGGGGCCTTATGGGCTGACGATCGTGCCGCACTGCTCGTTGCTCTGGAACATCAGCACATCATGCCGATACGCGCAAAACGCTTGGGCGTTAAAGCGGCACACTGGCGCGCAGAACAAAGCGCGGAGATCGTCCACCAACTGGCGACGCTTCTCAAAGCGGGGCTTACGCTTTCCGAAGGACTGACGTTGCTTGCCGGGCAGCACCCCAGTCGACAATGGCAGGCGCTGCTGCAAACGCTGGCCCATAACCTGGAGCAAGGCGCCCCGCTTTCTTCCGCGCTGGCGCAATGGCCGCAGGTCTTTCCTCCACTCTATCAGGCGATGATCCGTACCGGGGAACTTACCGGAAAACTCGATGAATGCTGCTTTGAGCTGGCGCGTCAGCAAAATGCCCAAAAACAGCTTGCTGACAAAGTCAAAAAAGCGCTGCGTTATCCCATCATGATTCTGACGATGGCCATGATGGTTGTTTTCGCCATGCTGCACTTTGTTCTGCCGGAGTTTGCCGCTATCTACCGGACATTCAATACGCCGTTACCGGCACTGACGCAGGGCATCATCACACTGGCGCAGTGGAGTGCCCAATGGGGCTGGCTGATGGCGCTGCTCGGTATCGCAACGGGGGTAATCTACGGTTTGATAATAAAAAAACCGTACTGGCAGATTCAACGCCAGCGTCTTCTGCTGCGCTGTCCCGTTATTGCACGCCTGGTCAGAGGCCAAAAACTCACGCAGATTTTCACCATCCTGGCATTAACGCAACGCGCCGGAATCCCCTTTTCACAAGGGCTGGAAAGTGTCGCAGAAACCCTGAATTGCCCTTACTGGTCTCAGCGTTTAGCTCAGGTTCATCGCGATATTCATGCCGGAAAACCGGTCTGGCAGGCGCTTAAAAATGCCGGTGAGTTCAGCCCATTGTGCATACAGTTGGTCATTACCGGTGAAACTTCCGGCGCGCTGGATGCAATGTTGCATAACCTTGCCCGGCACCACGGTGAGAATACGCTATCGCTGGCGGATAACCTGGCGGCGCTACTGGAACCCGCCTTGCTTGTTATCACAGGGGTCATTATTGGTACGTTGGTCGTGGCAATGTATTTGCCCGTTTTCCATCTGGGGGATGCAATGAGCGGTATGGGATAATGCTGGCGCATTGTGCTGCGCCAGCGCACGGGATTACAGGCTATTGAAAATGCGGTTTTCTTGTTCCTGTACCCGAATAAACGTCGTGCGTTTCGTCAGCTCTTTCAGACGGGAGGCGCCAACGTAGGTACAGGCTGAACGCAGACCGCCGAGGATATCACGCGCGGTGTATTCCACCGGGCCACGCAGCGGCAGCTTAACGGTTTTCCCTTCTGCTGCACGATATTGCGCAACGCCGCCAACGTGACGGGTCATAGCGGATTCAGAACTCATGCCATAGAACAGCATAAATTTCTCGCCATTCTCTTCAACAATTTTACCGCCGCTTTCTTCATGGCCTGCCAGCATACCGCCCAGCATCACGAAATCCGCACCGCCGCCGAACGCTTTTGCGACATCGCCAGGCATGGTGCAACCGCCATCGCTGACAATCATACCGCCCAGACCATGCGCGGCATCGGCGCATTCAATCACCGCAGAAAGCTGCGGATAGCCCACGCCGGTTTTCACACGCGTGGTACATACGGAGCCAGGACCAATCCCGACTTTTACAATATCCGCGCCGGAAAGAACCAACTCTTCACACATTTCACCGGTCACCACGTTACCGGCACAAATGGTTTTTGTCGGCCATGCTTCACGCGCCTTTGAAACAAACTGCACGAAGTGTTCGGAGTAACCATTTGCCACATCAATACAAACAAAGTTCAGTGCCGGGCTCTGCGCCAGAATCTGTTTGGTTTTTTCGAAATCAGCATCGGAGGTGCCTGTTGAAACCATCACATGCCTGAGAACATCCTCAGAGGCGGTACTGGTGAAGGCGTTCCAGTCCTCAACGGAATAGTGCTTATGTACGGCAGTCAGAATGTCGAACGATGCCAGAGCGCTTGCCATCTCGAAAGTCCCGACGGTGTCCATATTTGCCGCGATAATCGGCACGCCGGACCAGGTCTGACCTGAATGTTTAAAGGTGAATTGACGTTCCAGTTCAACATCAGAACGACTTTTGAGGGTAGAGCGTTTAGGGCGGATAAGAACGTCTTTGAAACCTAATTTCAGATCTTCTTCGATACGCATGTGCGGATTCCTGGGGTTAATGGCAAAAAAGCGAAACTCACAACTCCAGTGACGTTATCATACGCACTAATCAGGCTTGCGCAAGACTGCGAAATTCTCTTTTTTTACGCTACAATCCCATAAATTTACCTGGCGAATAGTAGATAATGCCTACAGTAATATCGCCTTCGTGCGCTCAACTTTTAACCATTTGATTATCAAACCTAAATCCCAGGATCTGGACTTATGAGGTATACAGTAGCCTTAACCGGCGGCATTGGCAGTGGTAAAAGCACCGTTGCGAATGCATTCGCTGACCTCGGAATAAACGTTATCGACGCCGATATTATTGCGCGTCAGGTGGTTGAACCCGGTCAACCCGCCCTTATGGCGATCGCTGAACATTTTGGTTCTGCACTTATCGCGCCAGACGGTTCGCTACAACGCCGGATGTTGCGCGAACGTATCTTTGCCAGTCCTGAAGAGAAATCCTGGCTGAATGCCCTGCTCCATCCGTTAATTCAGCAGGAAACCCGGCGTCAGTTTCAGCAGGCAACGTCCCCTTACGTGCTATGGGTTGTGCCCCTGCTCGTCGAAAATGCGCTGTATAAACAAGCCAATCGCGTTCTGGTGGTCGACGTGACGCCCGAAACGCAGCTCTTGCGAACCATGCAGCGCGATGATGTGACGCGTGAACATGTTGAACAAATTCTGGCTGCCCAGGCAACGCGTGAAGCACGCCTTACCGTGGCAGATGATGTTATTGATAATAATGGCGCACCGGACGCTATCGCGTCGGATGTCGCCCGCCTGCACGCGCGCTATTTACAGCTTGCGTCGCAGTTTGTCTCACAGGAAAAACCGTAATGCACACCCAGGTCCTTTTTGAACACCCTCTCAATGAGAAGATGCGTACATGGCTGCGCATTGAGTTTCTGATTCAGCAACTCTCCGTCAATTTGCCCCTTGCAGATCATGCGGACGCTCTGCATTTTTTCCGTAACATCGGGGATTTGCTGGATGTGTTCGAACGTGGTGAAGTGCGGACCGAGTTGCTAAAAGAGCTTGAGCGTCAGCAGCGCAAACTTCAGGCCTGGGTTGAAGTGCCGGGGGTTGACCAGAGTCGAATTGAGGCTCTGCGCCAGCAATTGAAGACGGCGGGCAGCATTTTGATTTCAGCTCCGCGTATCGGGCAGCAGCTACGTGAAGATCGCCTGATTGCTCTGGTTCGTCAGCGCCTGAGTATTCCTGGCGGTTGTTGTAGTTTTGATTTGCCGACCCTGCATATCTGGCTGCATTTGCCGCAGGAACAGCGTGATGCGCAGGTTGAAACCTGGATCGCCAGCCTGAATCCGCTCAATCAGGCATTAACGCTGATCCTGGATTTAATTCGTAATTCCTCGCCGTTCCGTAAGCAAACCAGCCTGAATGGTTTTTATCAGGACAATGGCGATGATGCCGACCTGCTGCGTTTGCAACTGGCGCTTGATTCACAGCTCTATCCACAAATTTCCGGGCATAAGAGCCGCTTTGCGATTCGCTTTATGCCGCTGGATAGCGAAAATGGGCTGGTGCCTGAGCGCCTCGATTTCGAACTGGCATGTTGTTAAGGAGTAAAGATGTCAGAAACTATCACCGTTAGCTGCCCAACCTGCGGGAAAACCGTTGTCTGGGGCGAAGTGAGTCCGTTCCGTCCATTTTGTTCTAAACGTTGCCAGTTGATCGATCTCGGCGAGTGGGCCGCTGAAGAGAAGCGTATTCCAAGCTCTGGCGACTTGTCAGAAAGCGACGACTGGAGTGAAGAGCAGAAGTAATTCCACTAAAACGTAGGGCGGGCAAGCGTAGCGCCCCCGCCATAATTTGCCGGATGGCGGCGTTGCCTTATCCGGCCTACAAACACCATTAGCCAGCAATCAGCTTTTCAATTACTGGCGCATTCGCGGGCGGGAAATCTTCCGCATTCAGAGCATCTTGCGCAATCCACCGCCCCGGTTGCCCCTCTTTTCCCCACGGCTCCCCTTCCCAGTGATCAACTAACCAGAACCACAGTGTGATGTGCCTGTCCGGGAACTGATATTCCAGCTTTTCAAATAGCGTCGCTTCACGCGGGGTGATCCCCACTTCTTCCTGCAACTCCCGGATCAGCGCCTGCTCCGGCGTTTCGCCCGCTTCGATTTTCCCGCCGGGAAACTCCAGTTTATTGGCCATATGAGCATCGGCCGCACGTTGGGTAATAAAAATTTCGTGGTTCGGGTTGCGAATAATCCCGACAGCGATTTGCAGTTTTTTCATACGGTTACATCCATAAAAAAGGCGCAGTCACCTGCGCCTCATTGTCTTTATTCAGACCTTAGCTCAGACGGCCGTGGCACTGTTTGTATTTTTTACCGGAACCGCAAGGGCAAGGATCGTTACGACCCACTTTACGATCGCCCGTTTGCGCTGCCAGAGCAGCAGCCGCTGCGCTGTCGTCATCCTGATGACTGAGCTGCTGCATCTGCGCTAAACGCTCGGCTTCTTCGCGGCGCTGTTGTTCCATCGCTTCCACTTCTTCAGGCATACGAACCTGAACTTTGCTCAGCGTACTGACCACTTCATACTTCAGCGATTCCAGCATTGCCGCAAACATGGAGAAGGACTCGCGTTTGTATTCCTGCTTCGGATCTTTCTGCGCATAGCCACGCAGGTGGATACCCTGACGCAGGTAATCCATCGCCGCCAGGTGCTCTTTCCACAGCGAATCGAGAGTTTGCAGCATGACGCCTTTTTCGAAGTGACGCATCATCTCTGCGCCAACCACTTCTTCTTTACGCTGATACACTTCGATTGAGTGCGCCAGAATACGCTCACGCAGCGTCTCTTCGTGCAGCTCCGGCTCTTTATCCAGCCACTCGGCAATTGGCATATCCAGATCGAAGTCGTTTTTCAGACGTTCCTGCAAACCCGGAATATCCCACATCTCTTCCAGCGACTGCGGCGGAATGTACGCATCGATCGTCACTTTAAAGACGTCTTCACGAATGCTGTTGATGGTTTCGCTGACATCGCTGACATCCAGCAGTTCGTTACGCTGGGTGTAAATGGCGCGACGCTGATCGTTCGCGACATCATCGTATTCCAGCAGTTGCTTACGAATATCGAAGTTACGGCTTTCAACTTTACGCTGCGCATTAGCAATCGCTTTAGTCACCCACGGGTGCTCAATGGCTTCACCTGGTTTCATACCCAGTTTACGCATCATGCCCGACACACGGTCAGAGGCAAAAATACGCATCAGCGCATCTTCCATTGACAGGTAGAAACGGGAAGAACCCGCATCGCCCTGACGACCGGAACGACCACGCAACTGGTTGTCGATACGGCGAGATTCGTGGCGCTCAGTACCGATGATGTGCAGACCGCCTGACGCCAGCACCGCCTCATGACGAACCTGCCAGTCCGCTTTGATCTGCGCGATCTGCTCTGGCGTTGGGTTTTCCAGCTCCGCCACTTCAGCCTGCCAGCTACCGCCCAGCACGATGTCCGTACCACGACCGGCCATGTTGGTGGCGATAGTGACCGCAGCCGGGTAGCCCGCCTGCGCGACAATCGCCGCTTCGTTAGCGTGGAATTTGGCGTTCAGAACGTTATGCTTGATGCCCGCTTTGGTCAGCTCATTAGAGACCACTTCAGATTTTTCGATCGAGATCGTACCCACCAGCACCGGCTGGCCGTTCGCGGTACGCTCTTTGATGTCTTCAATGATCGCCTGAATTTTTTCCGCTTCGGTCATGTAGACGAGATCCGGCATATCCTTACGGATCATCGGACGGTTAGTCGGAACCACAACGGTATCGAGCTTATAGATGGAGCTGAATTCGAACGCTTCGGTATCCGCTGTACCGGTCATACCGGCCAGTTTCTCATACAGACGGAAGTAGTTCTGGAAGGTGATGGATGCCAGCGTCTGGTTCTCGTTCTGGATTTCCACGCCTTCTTTCGCTTCCACAGCCTGGTGCAGACCGTCGGACCAGCGGCGACCCTGCATGGTACGACCGGTGTGTTCGTCAACGATAATCACTTCGCCATCTTTAACGATGTAATCCACGTCGCGGGTAAACAGCGCGTGCGCGCGCAGCGCGGCGGTTACGTGGTGCATCAGCATGATGTTGCCCGGAGAGTACAGGGACTCGCCTTCATCCATAATGCCTTCTTTCACCAGCAGTTCTTCGATCAGCACCAGACCGCGTTCCGTCAGGTTGACCTGACGCGCTTTCTCATCAACGGAGAAGTGGCCTTCACCCTGGAAGGTATCAGAGTCTTCTTTCTCCTGGCGAATCAGGTGCGGGATGATCTTGTTTACTTTCTTGTACATTTCCGAGCTGTCTTCAGCCGGGCCGGAAATGATCAGCGGCGTACGCGCTTCATCGATCAGGATGGAGTCGACCTCATCCACCAGCGCATAGTGCAGTTTACGCTGTACGCGCTCTTCCGGGCTGAACGCCATGTTATCGCGCAGGTAGTCAAAGCCGTATTCGTTGTTGGTGCCGTAAGTGATGTCGGCGGCGTAAGCTTCACGTTTTGCTGGAGCAGGCATGCCCGGCAGGTTAATACCAACGCTCATCCCGAGGAATTCAAACAGCGGGCGGTTGTTTTCAGCATCACGTTGCGCCAGATAGTCGTTCACTGTGACGACGTGTACGCCCTTACCGCTTAACGCGTTCAGGTAAGCAGGCAGCGTTGCGGTCAGGGTTTTACCTTCACCGGTACGCATTTCCGCGATACAGCGATCGTTCAGCACCATACCGCCCAGCAACTGGACGTCAAAGTGACGCATGCCGAATACGCGCTTACTCGCTTCACGAACCACGGCGAACGCTTCCGGGATCAGGCTTTCAACGCTTTCGCCTTTCTCCAGACGCGCGCGGAACTCTGCCGTTTTCCCTTTCAGTTCGTCATCGGAGAGTTTTTCCATCTCCGGTTCCATGGCATTGATGATGCCGACCGCTTTACGCATACGACGCAAGGTACGATCGTTACGACTACCGAATACTTTGGTTAACAATTTGATTAGCATAATAAAATCTCAAACGCCCCGCGATGCGGAGTCTCTATAATTAGTTGAAGGTTTTTTGTTTTTAGCTGAGGCGTTGAGGGCCAGCGCGGATTCCCTGCGCCTGACTTATCCAGGCGGGAACGCTAAATGAGGCCTGAGGCGTAAAGTGCGCACGGGCGACGCGACGTACAATCGTTGGCGGTGTGCCTTCCTGCGTCAGCATCGCGCTGAGCGTGTTCAGTAACGCAATATGGTGCGCCTGAAGTGGCGAAGGCTCTTCAACAACCGGCAGCGTTTGCGGCGCCATGGCAAAAGAGAGATGACGGATAACCGTGCGAATCGCATGCTGATGCCAGTAGTCGACGGTAAAATTCGGGCGGCGGTTACTCGCCTCCAGCAGCGCGAGCTGGCTGAAGTTAACCTTAACGGATTGATCGTGGTTACTGGCGGTCGCTTTCGCCGGCGTATTAGGCTCGGCTGCGTTACTGAGAGCGGGCAGACCAAAGCTAGCCGCGACCATCCCCAATAAGAGATGCGGCCAGAAGTACCGTCTACCTAACTGTCGCCAGCGCGTCAGTATTCCACTCACGTCATTGCCACCCTGATATGCCCGGCATGTGGGCTTACGAATTCAAAACGTTTTTTGCGCACAAATCTTACCATTAAAGCGTACGCTCTACAGCAGTAATGACATGGCGCTGAGGATAAAAATGCTTAAGAAAGCAGCGAACGCACTGTATTTCGGTTCAGCGGCAGAGAAAAAGGCGAAGGCAAACGCCGTACGGAAGAGATAAAAAAACGACTGGCTTACCTGGCCGGAGAGGGTGCCAGATTAACCAGTCGAATTTATGCGACAGGTATACACTTCATCCTTCAAGCTGCCTCTTTGTTGGCTGCCTTCTCTCACCCCAGTCACGTACTGGTCGTACGTTCCTGGGAATTCGCTCAGTTGCCGTCTTGATGCAACTTGAATGATTTTGTGTATAGCTATTATGCCAGTACAGTCGAAGGCGCTTTGAAAGCCAACGGCAGTTCTGCGTCGTCCTGGAAGGTCACATATTCCCAGGCTTCCTGTTTCGCCAGGACAGCCTGCAACAGTTTGTTATTCAATGCGTGACCGGACTTATACGCGGTAAACGCACCAATAATGTTGTGACCACACATAAACAAGTCACCGATCGCGTCAAGCATTTTGTGACGAACGAATTCGTCTTCAAAACGCAGGCCGTCTTCGTTCAGTACGCGATAATCGTCAACAACGATGGCACAATCGAAGCTGCCGCCCAGGCACAGGCCACGGGACTGCAAATATTCGATATCACGCATGAAACCGAAGGTACGCGCACGGCTGATCTGGCGCATGAATGCATCCGCAGAGAAGTTCATCGCATAGCGCTGGCTGCTGGAATCAATCGCCGGATGGTTAAAGTCGATGGTGAAATCCAACGTAAAACCATTGTACGGCTTAAATTCAGCCCACTTGTCGCCATCTTCGACGCGAACCGTCTCTTTGATGCGTACAAATTTTTTAGCACAGTTCAGCTCATCAATACCCGCATCAAGCAGCAGGTAGACAAACGGAGCAGCACTGCCATCCATGATCGGGATTTCCGGCGCATCGACTTCGATAACGATATTATCGATACCCAGACCCGCCAGAGCAGCGTTAAGGTGCTCTACGGTTGAAATCCGTACATCATGCTCGTTGACCAGACACGTACAGAGCATGGTATCACGCACAGATTTGGCATCGGCCGGGAAATCTACCGGTGGATTCAAGTCGGTGCGACGATAGATGACCCCGGTGTTGGCCGGCGCAGGGCGTAAGGTCAGGGTGACTTTCTTGCCGGTATGTAAACCGACACCTGTCGCCTGAACGATACGTTTAAGTGTCCTTTGTTTGATCATCGTATAATCTCGCCAAATTACCTATCCAACCGAAGTGTACTATACATTCGGTGGGCCAGTTTAGCACAAAGAGCCGTGAATCCCAAATTCCAGCCAATTCTTAATCGGCTTGCTTACGCAGGAACGCAGGGATATCCAGATAATCCGGTTCTTTTGCCGTTTGCGGCGTATTGTCGTTCACCACTTTTGCGACCGGCTTCTGCTCTTGCGTCAGCGGCGCCATGCCGTGCTGCTGGTAACGATCCATCACCGGCTGCTGTACCTGTTTGTTGGTCACCAGGGTGATTTCAGGACGCTTGTCCATACCAATACCGGTTGCCACAACGGTGACGCGCAGTTCGTCGTTCATATCCGGGTCCAGAGAAGTACCGATAACCACGGTCGCGTTATCCGACGCAAAAGCACGGATGGTGTTACCAACGGTTTCGAACTCATCCAGACGCAGGTCGAAGCCCGCAGTGATGTTAACCAGCACGCCGCGCGCGCCAGACAGATCGATATCTTCCAGCAGCGGAGAAGAGATCGCCATTTCTGCCGCTTCTTCCGCACGGTCTTCACCGCTTGCCACGCCGGAGCCCATCATCGCGTAGCCCATTTCGGACATCACGGTGCGCACGTCTGCAAAGTCGACGTTCATCAGACCCGGGCGGGTAATCAGCTCAGCGATACCCTGAACCGCGCCTTTCAGCACGTCGTTCGCCGCGCCAAACGCATCCAGCAGGGAGATACCGCGTCCCAGCACTTTCAGCAGCTTGTCGTTCGGGATGGTGATCAGCGAGTCCACATGTTTGGACAGCTCAGTAATACCCTGCTCCGCGAATGCCATGCGCTTCTTGCCTTCGAAGTTGAAAGGCTTCGTCACCACGGCAACGGTCAGGATACCTAAATCTTTTGCCACTTCCGCAACCACTGGCGCTGCACCGGTACCGGTACCGCCGCCCATGCCTGCTGCGATAAACACCATGTCTGCGCCGTCAAGCGCTGCACGCAGTGCTTCACGATCTTCGTCCGCCGCATTGCGACCGACTTCCGGGTTTGCACCCGCGCCCAGACCTTTGGTGATGCCGCTACCAATCTGAATGGTCTGCCCAACCGCAGTCTTACGCAACGCCTGAGCGTCGGTATTCACCGCGAAGAATTCAACACCTTCGATGCGCTCGCGCACCATGTGTTCAACGGCATTACCGCCGCCGCCACCGACGCCGATGACTTTAATCACCGCGTCGTTGGTCAGTTCCATAGGTTCAAACATAGTTTCTCTCCGTTTTGTGCCTGTCGCCTGAGACCGTTAATAGTCGCCGGTCTCATAAAAATTAAAACTCTTTTCGCAGCCAGCTATTAAGTCGCTTGATCCACGAGCCAACTGATGCCGTAACACGTTTTTCCACTTCCGCTTCGCCACTTAAGTGGGACTCTTTCCCGTAGTGAAGCAGCCCCACCGCCGTTGAGTAGTACGGCTCCTGGGCATAATCCGTCAGTCCGGTAATATTCAGCGGCGCGCCAATACGCACTTGCGTATGGAACACGCGCTGAGCACAGGCAGCAAGACCTTCAATTTGCGCCGCGCCGCCGGTTAATACAATCCCCGCCGCCAGATGATGTTTCACACCCTGCTGGCGAAGCTGTTCCTGTAATTGCAAAATCTCTTCGTTGACCAGGTTGAGCAGCTCGGTGTAACGCGGCTCAATCACCTCCGCAAGCGTCTGACGTTGCAGACTACGCGGCGGACGACCGCCCACGCTCGGCACTTCAACGCTTTCGTCTTTGCCGACGATAGAGCCCAGCGCGCAGCCGTGACGCACTTTGATGGCTTCAGCATCGCTCGGCGGCGTACCGAAGGCATACGCGATATCGCTGGTCACGACATTCCCTGCGTAAGGGATTACCTTGGTATGGCGCAACGCCCCGCCAGTATAAACGGCGATATCCATTGTACCACCACCGATATCAACCACGCAGACGCCCAGTTCACGTTCATCTTCCGTTAAAACGGAGTAACTGGCCGCTAACCCGGCAAATATGAGTTGGTCAACTTTCAGGCCACAACGTTCCACCGCTTTAACGATGTTTTTCGCCATGTCGTTGTGGCATGTGATCAAGTGCACCTTTGCCTGCATACGCACGCCGGAAAGGCCAACCGGATTCTTAATGCCTTCCTGGTAATCGATCGCATATTCCTGCGGAATGACATGCAGTACACGATGCTCATCACGCACGCGCACCGACTTCGCGGTATGCACGACGTTTTCCACATCTTCCTGCGTCACTTCTTCTTCGGAGATCGGCACCATACCAATTTCATTCTGACAGCTAATGTGCTTGCCAGAAAGCGCCAGATACACCGAGGAGATCTGGCAATCCGCCATCAGCTCCGCCTGGTCAATGGCGCGCTGTACGCACTTCACCACTGACTCGAGGTCGTTCACCCCGCCTTTATCCATACCTCGCGACGGGCAACTGCCCACGCCAATGATATTGACCATACCGTCGGGCAGAACTTCCCCTACTAAAGCGGCAACCTTCGCGGTGCCAATCTCCAGTCCTACTACCAGTTTTCTGTCCGTCGCCTTGATCATTGTTGTTCTGCCTGTGCCTGATTCTGTTGCTGATTAGATTCCTCTGGAGGTAAGGGTGCCCACCCTACTGCCGCCCCCGAGTCATAACGCAAATCAACGTAGCTTATCCGTTTGCCATCGGTTTGCGCCTGCTGCTGTAAAACCGGATAAAGTTCTACAAAGCGAGCCAAACGTTTCATCGTATCGCCCCTGCCGAGGTTGAGCTTAATATCGTTATTCAGCGTCAACTGCCAGGAACGACGCGCGGTCATTGCCGCTTCCTTCAGGGTGAATCTGTCCTTAGCCAGCACCTGCCCCATATCGCGATACCCCTGCAACACTTCACTCGCGCTGCCTTCCGGGCCATACAACATGGGTAATACCTGTTTACTGGTTCGCTCTGCCGGTACGCTGAAGGTATTGCCTTCGGCATCAACCATATGCTGATCATTCCAACGCGCAATCGGCACATATTCAACCAGATGAATCTTCAATTCATCAGGCCATTGCTTTCTGACGCTGGCCTGTTTAATCCACGGTAAACGCTCTATCTGGCTCTGGATAATGTTCACATCCTGAGTCATAAACGTACCCGGCGCGCCCAACGCCAGAATCGACTGGCGGATGTCATCATTGCGCGTGTAATGCCGCTCGCCGGTCAACACCAGTTTCGACAACGGCAAACGCTGCGCGTCTTCCATCCAGCCCAACACAACCCAGCCGCTGACAAACACGGTGCAGAGCACCGTCAGCAGGAACAGTATTCCTGCAAGACGCGTTCCATTATTGCGCCGTGAAGAAGACACCTCTTCATCACTGTTTCGCGTGTTCAGCGCAGCCTGCGACATATCAGTCCGCCAACTCCAGGATTCGTACCACCAACTGCGAGAAGCTCATGCCCGCCTGACGCGCCGCCATCGGCACCAGACTGTGGCTGGTCATACCCGGCGAGGTATTCGCTTCCAGCAGATAAAACTGGCCATCGCTGTCCAGCATGACGTCGATGCGGCCCCATCCTTTGCAACCCAACGCGGTCCACGCTTTCAGGACCAATGTCTGCAAAATAGCCTCTTGTTCCTCTTCCAGACCTGCCGGGCAGAAATATTGTGTCTCATCAGAGAGATACTTCGCCTCATAATCATAGAAGGTTCCGGCGGGTTGGATACGAATTGACGGTAAAATTTCTTCACCGAGTATCGCAACCGTAAATTCCGGGCCACTGAGCCATTTCTCAATCAGTACTTCTTCATCATGCTGAAAAGCCAATGCTAATGCTGCCTGCAAAGCATTTTCTTCTACCACTTTCGACATGCCGACGCTGGAACCTTCACGGCTCGGCTTCACAATCAGCGGCAAACCCAGCGCAGAAATTCGCGTTAGCGCGTCGTCGCTAAGCCCTTTTTCAAACTCAGCGCGCGTCAATGCCACCCACGGCGCAACCGGTAATCCGGCGCCCTGCCACAGCAATTTGCTGCGCAGTTTATCCATTGAGATTGCTGAAGCCATCACCCCGCTGCCGGTATAGGGCAGGCCAATCAGATCCAGCATCCCTTGCAGCGTGCCATCTTCGCCGCCGCGACCATGCAACGCAATAAACACCTTCTGAAAACCCATTGATTTCAGCAGGGTGACATCAACCTCTTTCGGATCGATCGGATGCGCATCCACGCCGCCTTCGCGTAACCCGGCCAGCACCGCCGCGCCGGAATTCAGCGAAACATCACGTTCGGCGGAGGTTCCACCCAACAGGACCGCGATTTTATCAGCCATGTTGCTCCTCCTCCTGGGCTTGCGGCTTCAGTTTGATTTCAGCTAAGGTGCGCGCAATTTTGCCGATATTTCCCGCGCCTTGCACCAAAATCAAATCATTACCGGTTAATACCGGCGCCAGCATTTGCGCAACCTGCGCCGGATCGGAGACCAGAATCGGGTCAATTTTACCGCGACCGCGAATCGTACGGCACAGCGAACGGCTGTCCGCTCCCGGAATTGGCGCTTCGCCTGCGGCGTAAACATCCAGCATTAACAGCGCGTCAACCTGCGTCAGCACGTTGGCGAAATCGT
The DNA here is from genome assembly GCF_030333295.1 of Citrobacter sp. CK198. Classification (NCBI taxonomy): domain Bacteria; kingdom Pseudomonadati; phylum Pseudomonadota; class Gammaproteobacteria; order Enterobacterales; family Enterobacteriaceae; genus Citrobacter; species Citrobacter sp. CK198. The sequence goes on from NZ_JAOWGE010000035.1 coordinate 121,038, forward strand.
CGTACAGATCGCGCGTACGCGTGAAGCGGTGCGGCTGGAAAACCATCACCAGATTTTTATCCGGCCAGCCTGCACGCGCGGCCTTAATGGTGGCGTCAACTTCCGTTGGATGATGGCCGTAATCATCGACCAGCATCGCCGTCCCTGCTTTACCGTTTACCGGCTCAAGCGGGAATTCGCCGAGGAAATCGAAGCGACGCCCGGTGCCCTGGAAGCTTTCCAGCGCGCGCAGAATCGCCTCGTCGTCAATCCCCTCTTCGGTCGCCACCGCCACGGCAGCAGCCGCGTTCAGCGCATTGTGGCGGCCCGGCGCATTCAGTGTCACCTGCATTGCAGGTTTATCCTGACGCAGCAGCGTAAAATGCCCCTGCGGCCCAACCTGCTGGTACTCTTCCACACGCACGTCAGCGTCGTCGCTAAAACCATAAGTTGTGGTCTGACGGCCCACGCGCGGCAGCAGCTCGCGGATCACCGGATCGTCAACACACATCACTGCACGACCATAAAACGGCAAATTGTGCAGGAAATTAATAAAGGTCTGCTTCAAATTTTCGAAGTCGCCCTGGTAAGTATCCATATGGTCGGCTTCAATATTGGTGACAATCGCCACCATCGGTTGCAGATGCAGGAACGACGCATCGCTCTCATCCGCTTCCGCAATCAGATAACGGCTGTGGCCTAAACGCGCATGCACGCCAGCCGCTTTCACCAGCCCACCGTTGACGAAGGTCGGGTCCAGCCCCGCTTCCGCGTAAATGCTGGAGACCATCGCGGTGGTCGTTGTTTTACCGTGCGTCCCGGCAATAGCGATGCCGTGACGAAAACGCATTAACTCCGCCAGCATCTCCGCGCGGCGGATCACCGGAATACGCGCTTCATGCGCCGCGACAATCTCCGGGTTATCCGCAGAGATCGCGCTGGAAACTACCACCACGCTCGCATCGCGCACGTTTTCCGGGCGATGATTGAAGAAAATGGTGGCGCCAAGGCTCGCCAGTTGCTGCGTAACCGGATTCGGCGCTAAATCAGAACCACTGATCTGATACCCTTCATTGGCCAGAACTTCGGCAATACCGCCCATACCGGCACCACCGATGCCGACAAAGTGGATGTGCCGAACGCGACGCATTTCGGGCACGATGGAACGCAGTTTTGCCAGTTGTTGTGTATTCATTCTTTACGCCATTCACTTCTCAATTCATGCGGTGCAAAAGGCACCGCCACAATTACGCCCGGGCAGCCCGGCTCACTTCATTTGCAACACGCTCGGTGGCATCTGGAATGGATGCAGCGCGGGCACGTTCTGCCATGGTTAATAACGTTTCTCGCGACCACCCGGCCAGGGTGCTGGCGACGGCATCCACAGTAAACTGCGGCTGCTCAAAAATTTTGGCGGCCCCCGCTTTCTCCAGCGGCAGGGCATTCCAGTACTGCTGCCGGTCTTTATGCTGAAACGGCACAAACAGCGCGGGCAAACCGGCGGCGGCGATTTCACTCACCGTTAACGCGCCAGAGCGGCAAACGACAACATCCGCCCACGCATAGGCTGCGGCCATGTCATCAATAAATTCCGTCACCTTATGCTGCGGTTGCCCCGCCCCGGCATAAGCCTGCTCTACGGTCTGCTGCGCGCCTTTACCGCTTTGATGCCAGATAGTGACCGTATCGCCCAGTTTTGCCGCAACTTGCGGCAGCGTCTGGTTCAATACCCGGGCCCCCTGAGAGCCGCCCACCACCAGCACGCGAATCGGCCCTTCACGTCCGGCCAGGCGTTCTTGCGGCAAGGGGAGCGCCAGTACGTCAGTACGTACCGGGTTTCCGACCACGTCCGCTTTCGGAAACGCGCCGGGAAAAGCCTGCATCACCGTCGTGGCGATTTTCGCCAGCCACTTATTGGTCAACCCTGCAATGCCGTTTTGCTCATGCAGCACAACCGGAATACCCAGCGACCACGCCGCCAGACCGCCGGGGCCAGAGACATAGCCGCCCATGCCGAGCACCACATCAGGCTTAAACCGCTTCATGATCACCCGCGCCTGGCGCCAGGCGTTAAAAATACGCAGCGGTGCCGCCAGCAGCGCTTTCACGCCTTTTCCGCGCAAACCGGAAATACGAATAAAATCAATCTCAATGCCATGCTTCGGCACTAAATCCGCTTCCATACGATCGGCGGTTCCGAGCCAGCGTACTTGCCAGCCCTGGTCCATTAAATGGTGCGCGACGGCCAGTCCCGGGAACACATGTCCGCCAGTACCGCCCGCCATCACCATTAACCGCTTCGGTTGACCACTCATCGTGAACCTCGTGTAAACGCCTGCGCTTTTTCCAGACGCGTTTCATAATCAATACGTAACAAAAACATGATGGCCGTCGACATGATCAGCAAACTGGAACCACCATAACTGATCAGCGGCAGCGTCAGCCCCTTCGTTGGCAGCATGCCTGCCGCCGCGCCGACGTTGACCAGCGCCTGGAAGCTGAACCAGATTCCAATCGAGCAGGCCAGGAATCCTGAAAAACGGTGATCAATCTCCAGCGCCTTACGGCCAATCGACATCGCGCGAAAAGCGACGAAGAATACCATTAAAAGCGCCAGTACCACACCGATATAACCCAGTTCTTCCCCAATAATGGCGAAGATGAAGTCAGTATGCGCTTCCGGCAGATACTCCAGTTTTTGTACCGAGTTCCCCAGCCCCTGCCCCCACATCTCACCACGGCCAAATGCCATCAGGGATTGCGTCAGCTGGTAGCCGCTGCCAAACGGATCTTCCCAGGGGTTCCAGAAAGAGGTCACACGGCGAATACGATACGGTTCGGCGAGGATCAGCAGGATCACTGCCGATATCCCCATGCCGATGATGGCAATGAACTGCCATAACTTCGCCCCGGCGAGAAACAGCATCGCCAGCGTGGTAACGAACAGCACCACCACCGTCCCGAGATCGGGCTGCGCCAGCAGCAAAATCGCCAGCACCAGAATCACGCCCATCGGTTTTAAGAAGCCGCGCAGGTTATTACGCACTTCATCAACTTTGCGCACCAGATAGTTGGCGAGGTAGCAGAACAGCGACAGTTTGGTAAATTCCGCAGGCTGAATACGCAGCGGCCCCAGCGCAATCCAACGCGATGCCCCGTTAACTGAGCTACCCACCACCAGCACGATCAACAACATGATGATCGACGCGATCAGCATCGTGGTGCTGTACTTTTGCCAGAACTCCATCGGTAAACGCAGCGTGATCATCGCCAGGCAAAACGCCAGGAGTATGTACAGCGCGTCACGCTTGGCAAACAGGAAAGGATCGTTCGCCAGACGTTGTCCGACAGGCATTGACGCCGACGTCACCATGATGAAACCGATCGCCGCCAGGCCAAATGTCAGCCAGAGCAACGTGCGGTCGTACATGATCAGGCTATCGTCGTCTTTATCGCGCGACGCCATCACCCAGCCTTTAAGCGCCGTAAAGACCCATACCAGGATTCCAAATCCCGGCAGGCGCGGCATTCTCAGGCGAGGGAGAGATAAACGCATCAACCTAACTCCTTCGCCAGACGGGTAAAGACATCGCCCCGTTGCTCAAAATTCTTAAACTGATCGAGGCTGGCGCAGGCCGGAGACAGCAGGACCATATCGCCCGGTTGCAAACGCGGCGCCAGCAGACGCATCGCCTCTTCCATCGTCTCAGTTTGTTCTGCGATTTCCGGGCGCAGCGCCGCCAGCTGCGCGCCATCACGACCAAAGCAGTACAGGCGAACGCGATCGCCGCCCAGGTAACGGGTGAGCGAAGAGAAATCCGCCGATTTACCATCGCCGCCGAGCAGCAGGTGCAGCGTACCGTCTACGTGCAGGCCATTCAGCGCCGCTTCCGTGCTGCCTACGTTGGTGGCTTTGGAATCGTTAATCCAGCGCACGCCGTTATGCTCCAGCGCCAGCTGGAAGCGATGCGCCAGGCCGGTAAAGGTCGTCAACGCTTTCAGGCTGCTGGCGCGCGGTAAACCCGCTGCATCGGCCAGCGCCAGCGCCGCCAGCGCATTGGTGTAGTTGTGCTGGCCGGAAAGCTTCATCTCTTTCACGTTCAACACTTTTTCACCCTTCACCCGCAGCCAGGTCTCGCCCTGCTGGCGATTGAGGTGATAATCCCCCATGTTGACGCCAAAACTGACGCAACGCGCATCCGCGCCGCGTACCGGCATGGTCAGCGCGTCATCGGCATTCACCACGCAAACTTTCGCATTCTCATACACGCGCAGTTTTGCCGCGCGATACTGTTGCAGACCAAACGGATATCGGTCCATATGGTCTTCGGTAACGTTCAGGATGGTTGCGGCAACGGCCTGTAGGCTGGATGTCGTTTCCAGCTGGAAGCTGGAAAGCTCCAGTACGTACAGCTCGCGAGCGGCGTCCAGCAGCATCAACGCAGGCAGACCAATGTTACCGCCAACGCCCACGTTCACGCCCGCCGCTTTCGCCATCTCGCCTACCAGCGTGGTCACGGTGCTTTTACCGTTCGATCCGGTGATCGCCACGATCGGCGCCTGCGCTTCGCGACAGAACAGTTCGATATCGCCGACAATCTCAATACCCGCATCGGCGGCAGCGCTCAGTGAAGGGTGCGCCAGAGCAATACCAGGGCTGGCGACAATCAGATCCGCCGCCAGTAGCCAGTCATCATTCAGGCTGCCGACGTGACGCTCTACCGCTTCCGGTAATTTGTCCAGACCCGGCGGCGTCGCACGGGTATCCATTACGCGCGGCGTTACGCCGCGCGCCAGGAAAAAGTCCACGCAGGAAAGTCCGGTCAATCCCAGACCAATAATGACGACTTTTTTACCCTGGTAATCAGCCATGATTAACGTACCTTCAGCGTTGCCAGGCCAATCAGGACCAGCATCAGCGAAATAATCCAGAAGCGCACGATAACGCGCGGTTCCGGCCAGCCTTTCAGTTCATAGTGATGGTGAATCGGCGCCATGCGGAAGATGCGCTGCCCGCGCAATTTAAAGGAACCGACCTGCAAAATGACTGACAGGGTTTCCACGACAAACACGCCGCCCATAATCACCAGCAAAAACTCCTGACGCAGCAGCACCGCGATGATGCCCAGCGCGCCGCCCAGCGCCAGCGACCCGACGTCTCCCATAAAGACCTGCGCCGGATAGGTGTTAAACCACAGGAAACCCAAGCCCGCGCCGACAATCGCCGTACAGACAATCACCAGTTCACCGGCATGACGTAAGTACGGAATATGCAGGTAGTTGGCGAAGTTCATGTTGCCGGTTGCCCACGCCACCAGCGCAAAACCGGCGGCGACGAATACGGTCGGCATAATCGCCAGGCCGTCCAGGCCATCGGTCAGGTTAACCGCGTTGCCCGTTCCGACGATCACGAAGTACGCCAGCAGCACGTAGAACAGACCCAGTTGCGGCATCACGTCTTTAAAGAACGGCACCACCAGTTCGGTGGCCGGCGTGTCTTTCCCTGCCAGATACAGCGCGAACGCCACGCCCAGCGCAATCACCGACATCCAGAAATATTTCCAGCGAGCGATCAGCCCTTTGGTGTCTTTACGCACCACTTTGCGGTAATCATCGACAAAACCAATAATGCCGTAGCCCACCAGCACCACCAGCACGCACCAGACGTACGGGTTAGACGGGTAAGCCCACAGCAGGACGGAGACCACAATCGCCGTCAGAATCATAATGCCGCCCATTGTCGGCGTACCGCGCTTGCTAAAGTGCGATTCCGGGCCGTCATTACGCACGACCTGGCCAAAAGACAATTTTTGTAAGCGGGCAATCATACGCGGGCCCATCCACAAGGAGATGAACAGCGCGGTCAGCAGGCTGACGATGGCGCGAAACGTCAGATAGGAAAAGACGTTAAAGCCGGAATAATATTTGACCAAATGTTCGGCCAGCCAAACTAACATGTTCCATTCTCCTGTAATGCGCGTACTACCTCTTCCATGGCGGCACTACGTGAACCCTTCACTAAAATAGTAATAATCTGATGCTCCGCAATCAGCGTGTTAAGACGCGCGACCAGAGCCGATTTATCCGCAAAATGTTCGCCAACGCCGCTGGCATTGCCGATCGCCAGACTCAGTTTTCCTGTACTCAGCACGCTGTCGATACCCGCCGCTTTTGCCGCTTCACCGACCTGAACATGGCATGCTTCGCTTTCCGCGCCCAGCTCCGCCATATCGCCGACCACCAGCACCCGGTAGCCCGGCATTTCAGACAGCACCTGCACAGCGGCGGTCATCGAACCGACGTTGGCGTTATAGGAGTCATCAAGTAACAGCTGGTTGTCATTCAACTGGATGGGGAACAGGCGCCCCGGCACGGCTTTCAGGTTCGCCAGACCGGTTTTAATGGCGTCAAGGGTAGCCCCTACCGCCATCGACAGCGCAGCCGCCGCCAGCGCGTTCGCAATATTGTGACGACCAGGCAGCGGCAGCAGGACGTCAATGTCGCCCGTCGGCGTTTGCATCGTGAATTCCGTACCGTGCGAGGTCACATGGATATTGGTCGCGGTAAAATCGCTGTTGGCGGCATTCGGTGAAAAACGCCACACTTTGCGATCGCCAATAATGCCCTGCCAGTTCAGCCAGTCGTTGTTATCGGCGTTCATAATGGCGATCCCATTCACCGGCAAGCCGGTATAGATTTCGCCTTTCGCTTTCGCCACGCCCGCCAGCGAACCGAATCCTTCCAGGTGCGCTGCCGCCAGATTATTAACCAGTGCCGCTTCAGGACGCGTCAGGCCGACGGTCCAGGCAATTTCGCCCTGGTGATTGGCGCCTAACTCAATGACGGCATAGTCATAATCGTTGTTTAACCGCAGCAACGTCATCGGTACGCCGATATCGTTATTCAGGTTGCCCGCGGTGTATAAGGTGTTGCCACACTGACTCAGAATGGCGGCGGTCATCTCTTTAACGGATGTTTTGCCGGAGGAGCCGGTTAACGCCACGACGCGAGCGGGAACCTGCGCCCGAACCCATGCGGCCAGTTCGCCGAAGGCCAGCCGCGTATCTTTGACGATCAGCTGCGGCAGATCGCAATCCAGCGGGCGACTCACCAGCAGCGCACCGGCGCCGCCCTCTTTCGCGTTATCCGCAAAATCATGGGCGTCGAAACGCTCGCCTTTCAGCGCCACAAACAGGCAGCCCGGCGTCACCTTACGCGTATCAGTCGTGACCGCGTCAATCGTCAGGTCGGCGCCCTGTAATTCGCCGTGCAGAATACCGGCCAGTTGGCTGAGCGTTACGCTAATCATGCGATCACCCCCAGCAGACGTGCAGCCGTTACGCGGTCGGAGTAATCAAGGCGCTGAGTACCGACAATCTGGTAATCCTCATGCCCTTTACCCGCGACCAGAACCACGTCGTTTTCTTTCGCCTGCATAATGGCGCAGGTCACCGCCTCCGCGCGGCCTTCCATCACTTTCGCGTGCCCGGCATCCAGCATACCCGCCAGAATGTCGTTAATGATCGCGCGCGGCTCTTCGGTGCGTGGGTTATCGTCCGTCACTACCACCACGTCCGCGAACTCTTCGGCAATCGCCCCCATCAGCGGACGTTTACCTTTATCGCGATCGCCGCCGCAGCCAAAGACGCACCACAGTTGACCAGTACAGTGCAACCGCGCAGCCTGCAACGCTTTTTCCAGCGCATCCGGTGTGTGGGCGTAATCGACCACCACCGTAGTTTTGCCCGGCGCGCTGAACACCTCCATCCGCCCGCAAACCGGTTGCAGTCGAGGGGCGGTTTTCAGCAGATCCGCCAGGGGGTAGCCAAGCGCCAGCAACGTTGCCAGCGCCAGCAGCAGGTTGCTGACGTTAAACGCGCCCATCAGACGGCTTTCAATCTCGCCTTCGCCCCAACTGGAGTCGAAACGGATCGTCGCGCCGCTATCGTGGTACTTCACCTCAACCGCTTTCAGCCAACGTCCGTGGCAGTTCGGGTTGATATGATCCTCCATCGAGACCGCAACGGCATCCGGCAACCTCACCAGCCATCGGCGTCCGACTTCATCATCGGCATTGATAATAGCCTCGCCGTAATGGTGCGTTGAATAGAGCATCCATTTCGCCGCTTCGTAATGTTCCATGTCACCGTGATAATCAAGGTGATCGCGGCTTAAATTCGTGAAAACAGAGGCGGCAAATTTCAGCGCGGCGACCCGGTGCTGCACCAGGCCGTGAGAAGAGACTTCCATTGCGCCAAATGTTGCGCCCTGCTCAACCAGACCGGCCAGCACATGCTGTACGTCAACGGCGGAACCGGTTGTGTTCTCCGTCGGGATCACTTTGCCCAACAGGCCATTACCCACCGTTCCCATTACCGCGCTGGTTTCGCCAAGCAGTTGGCTCCACTGCGCCAGCAGTTGCGTAGTGGTGGTTTTTCCGTTCGTTCCGGTCACGCCGACCAGACGCATATGTTCAGATGGCTCGTGGTAGAAGCGGCCCGCCAGTGCAGATAAACGCTCGTTGAGCTGGCTCAGATAGATAACCGGCACACCGTGCATTTCACGGATTTCCCCGTCGGTCGCCTCATCTTTGGCCTCTGCAATAATGGCAGCCACACCTTGCGCTATCGCCTGCGGGATATATCGACGCCCGTCCGCCTGATGACCCACCACTGCCACAAAGAGATCGCCCGATGCAGCCACACGGCTGTCGAGTGTCATCTCCCGCAGTGCTCGCTCCGGTGCGCCAGGCACCCACGGAGCGAGAAGGTCGCGCAAATTACGATCTGCCACCTGTTCCCTCGCCTTGGTTAATTACAAATTCACTTTTTTCGCCCGTTGCCAGCGCATCCGGTTCGATGTTCATGGTGCGCAGTACGCCGCCCATAATGGCACCGAATACCGGCGCGGAAACGGCGCCGCCGTAGTATTTACCCGCCTGCGGATCGTTGATAACAACCACCAGCGCGAAGCGCGGCTGACTCGCAGGCGCAACGCCTGCGGTATAAGCAATGTATTTGTTGATGTAGCGGCCATCCGGCCCCACTTTTTTCGCCGTACCGGTTTTAATGGCGATGCGATAACCTTTGATCGCCGCCTTCACGCCGCCGCCGCCCGGCAGCGCCACGCTTTCCATCATGTGGACGACGGTACGAACGGTCGCTTCCGGGAAGACGCGCTCGCCCGGTACAGGAGGATCAACTTTGGTAATCGACAGCGGACGATAAACGCCGTAGCTGCCAATCGTTGCGTAGACTCGCGCTAACTGTAACGGGGTTACCATTAGCCCATAGCCGAAAGAGAAGGTGGCCCTCTCTATGTCAGACCACCGTTGTTTTTGAGGATATAAGCCACTGCGTTCTCCGACCAACCCCAAATTGGTCGCCTTTCCTAGCCCAAAACGTGAGTAAGTATCTACTAACGCTGAGGACGGCATCGCTAACGCCAGCTTAGAAACGCCGACGTTACTCGACTTCTGTAAAACCCCGGTCAGGGTCAATTCGCTGTAACGCGCCACGTCTTTGATTTCGTGACCATTAATTCGATATGGCACCGTGTTCAGCACGGTGTTTTCACGCACGACCCCGCGCTGTAACGCGGTCATCACCACCATCGGTTTGACGGTTGAACCGGGTTCAAACACGTCCGTGATGGTGCGGTTACGCATAGCGTCTTTCGGCGTACCGGTCAGATTATTCGGGTTGTAGGACGGGCTGTTCGCCATTGCCAGCACTTCGCCAGTATTAACATCCACCAGCACGGCGCTGCCTGACTCCGCTTTGTTGAAGGCCACGGCGTTGTTCAGTTCGCGATAGACCAACGCTTGCAGGCGCTCATCAATGCTCAGCGCCAGATTGTGCGCGGCCTGGCTGTCGGTAGAAGAAATATCTTCAATAACCCGGCCATAGCGGTCTTTACGTACAATACGTTCGCCAGGCTGGCCGGTCAGCCATTTATCAAAGCTCTTCTCGACCCCTTCGATCCCCTGGCTGTCAACGTTGGTAAAACCGATAAGGTGAGCGGTCACTTCCCCGGAAGGATAGTAACGGCGGGACTCTTCGCGCAAATGAATGCCTGGCAGCTTCAGTTTTTTGATGTAGTCGCCGAGATCCGGGTTAACCTGACGCGCCAGATAGATAAAGCGGCCTTTCGGGTTCGCATTAACGCGAGCCGCCAGTTGGTCGAGCGGCATTTTCAGCGCGTCCGCCAGCGCTTTCCAGCGGTTGTCCAGCGTGATCCCGCCTGCATCATGCAGCTCTTTCGGGTCCGCCCAGATGGCTTTTACCGGCACGCTCACCGCCAGTGGGCGACCAGAGCGGTCGGTGATCATGCCGCGAGAGGTGGAGACTTCCTGTACACGCAGAGAGCGCATGTCGCCCTGACGCACTAACATATCAGGCGCAATAATTTGCAGCCAGGCCACGCGCCCCAGCAGGAACCCCAGCGCCAGCAGAATGCAGCCGCACAGCAACGCAAAACGCCAACTGACAAAGTTGGCTTGTTCTTCCTGGCGTTTTGGTTTGAGCGTCTTTGCCGCTGCTTTCATGCGTCGCGTTTATCCTTATTTTTGCACTACGATATTTTCTTGTGAGGGATCGACATGCTGCATCTGCAACTTTTCCGTTGCGATCCGTTCTACCCGGCTATGATCGCCGAGCGCGTTTTCTTCAAGAATCAGGTTGCGCCATTCGATATCCAGCGCATCACGCTCCAGCACCAGTTGCTCGCGCTGTGCGGTTAACAGGCGCGTATGGTGCGCCGTTGTCACGACGGTGACCGCCGTTAAAATGATGCAAATGAACAGGCAGAGTGGCAGCTTCCCAAATCGCAAAAGATCGTCACCGATCACGCCAGGCAAAGCATGGCGATTGGTGATTCCCGTCGATCCCTTCACTTTGCTCAGGGCTTCTGTCACTCTGCTGATCATGCGTTCGTCCTCTCTGCAATACGCAGAACTGAACTACGGGCGCGTGGATTTTCCGCCACTTCTTCTTCGCCCGGCATCAACTTGCCTAATGCTCTTAGCTCACGACCGCCCAGTTTTTTGAGCTGCTCTTCCGTCATCGGCAACCCTGCTGGAACCTGTGGACCGCGGCTTTGCTCACGCATAAAGCGCTTCACAATACGGTCTTCCAGCGAGTGGAAACTGATAATGGAAAGCCGCCCACCCGGGGCCAGCACGCTGAGCGAGCTTTTTAGCGCCTGCTCTATCTCCTCCAGTTCACTGTTCACCCAAATGCGCACCGCCTGGAAGGTACGGGTCGCGGGATGTTTGAATTTGTCCTTCACCGGCGTCGCCGCTGCAACCACTTCCGCCAGTTCTTTGGTGCGGGTCATGGGCTGTTCGCGGTTGCGCTCCACAATGGCGCGGGCAATACGTTTCGCAAAACGCTCTTCGCCAAAGGTTTTCAGCACCCAGGCAATATCGGCTTCTTCCGCGGTTTGCAGCCATTCTGCGGCAGACTGACCGCGCGTTGGGTCCATACGCATATCCAGCGGGCCATCGCGCATAAAAGAAAAACCACGTTCGGCATCATCGAGTTGCGGTGAAGAGACGCCAAGATCAAGGAGAATCCCGTCGATCTTGCCGATAAGTTCGCGCTCACTTACATAATCAGCAAGCGCAGAGAAAGGTCCATGAATGATGGAGAAGCGAGGATCATTGATGGCCTGGGCTTCGGCAATAGCCTGCGGATCGCGATCGATCGCCAGCAAACGTCCCTCTTCGCCAAGCCGGGAGAGGATCAGACGTGAGTGGCCGCCGCGACCAAATGTCCCATCAATGTAGATGCCGTCAGGGCGAATGTTCAGACCGTTTACGGCCTCGTCCAACAGCACCGTAGTGTGTTTAAAATTTTCCATCATCATTATAGAGACAAGTCCTGCAGTCGTTCCGACAAGGTTTCGGTTACTGACTGCTCAGCGTCGATATCTTCCTTGACCTGTTGATACCAGGTCGTTTCATCCCACAGTTCAAACTTATTGAACTGTCCAACCAGCATCACTTCTTTCGTCAGCCCGGCATGTTGCCGCAGAATTGGCGCGATCAATAAGCGACCCGCGCTATCCATCTGACATTCGCTGGCATGCCCCAACAGTAAACGCTGCACGCGGCGCTCAACCGGGTTCATGCTCGACAGACGCGATAATTTTTGCTCGATAATTTCCCATTCAGGCAGGGGGTAAAGCAGCAGGCACGGGTGATGGATGTCAATGGTACAAACCATTTGACCGGTAGCGTTCTCGATCAGTTGATCCCGGTAACGGGTGGGCACAGATAAGCGCCCCTTACTGTCGAGATTGACTAACGTTGCTCCCCGGAACATGCCAGCCTCACCCCTTATTACCACTTTGCCCCACAAATTCCCACTTAAAGGAGTTTACGGAGCGGAGGAAAAGCTTGTCAAGCAAGTCAGGACGCTTACCGGAGTAAAAAACCCAATGTATACGGCTAATATCAGCGTTGATTAAATTCCGTCCAACGAGCGAAGCAAATTAACGTCATGAATATTTGTAAGAAAAAAGATCCAAAAACTCATCACCGTTTAAAACGACTCAATATCATCTGATAAAAATATAAAGTGTCAGTTTGCGACGCGAGCGGCATTTTAGGACAATATGCAGCGAGATAACAGTACCTGTTTATCGCTCTCTACGCCCCGCACCGACAAGCCAGCCGCGACGTGGAGGCCACATCGAAAAAAAGTGTTTGTTAATTCGGCAATTCGTCGCCCGCATGTAACAAAATAATACAAAACGGGTTCAATACGACGTCTCAATAAACCTGAAGTCGGTATCGACAGGTTTAAAATCAGCATATTTGAAAGATAAGTCGGATAATTCTAAGGAATAATCTTAATTATGGTGTGAGTATTGTTGGCAGGTGAATATTTGCCCGGTCAGCGACAACGCCGCCGGGCGATTTGCCGGATGGCGGCATAACCGCCCTATCCGGCCGACAGAAATGGACTAACTGCGGCTAAGAATACCGCGACGGTACAAATTACGTTTGATTCGCGTTAAACCAGGCTTCGGTTTACGCGGCTCATCCAGGCTGGCCAGGACGATCTCCAGGACGCGTTCAGCAACATCACGATGACGCTGTGCGACCGCCAGAACCGGACACTGCAAGAAGTCGAGCAGTTCATTATCGCCAAAGGTGGCGATCGCCAGGTTGGAAGGCAGCTTCCCGTCACGACGTAACGTCACATCCATCACGCCCTGCAAGAGCGCAAACGACGTGGTAAACAGCGCCTGCGGCATCGGGTGAGTTTCCAGCCATTTTTCGAACAGCTGCGCCGCCGCTTCCCGCTCGTAGCTGTTGGCGTACAGATAGTGTACTTCGCGCGGATCGTCTTTCCATGCGGTACGGAACCCCTGCTCGCGCAGGAAACTGACGGACAGCTCCGGCAACGCGCCCAGGTAAAGCACCGTTTCCGCCGGGAATTTACGTAACTCTGCCGCCAGCATTTCCGCATCATCCTGATCCGCCCCGACAACGCTGGTGAAATGTTCGCGATCCAGCGCGCGATCCAGCGCCACGATGGGGAATGAACCATTGGCCCAGCGCTGGTAGAACGGATGCTCCGGCGGTAACGAGGTCGATACAATGATCGCATCCACCTGGCGTTGTAGAAGATGTTCGATACACCGCATTTCGTTATCCGGCTGATCTTCTGAGCAGGCAATCAGCAGTTGATAACCTCGCTGGCGCGCCTGCCGCTCCAGGTAGTTTGCGATACGGGTATAACTCGTGTTCTCCAGATCGGGAATGACCAGTCCGATAGAACGTGTGCGTCCAGCACGCAGCCCGGCGGCCACAGCATTCGGGTGGTAATTATGCTCACGTACCACCGCCATGACTTTCTCGACGGTCTTGTCGCTCACGCGGTATTGCTTTGCTTTTCCGTTAATAACGTAGCTTGCAGTCGTTCGCGATACACCGGCCAGCCGAGCGATTTCATCCAGTTTCACAATTGCCCCTTGCGTAAAATGTACAAACCATAACCATTGTGACGGCATGGGTTAAATTTCTTAACATCTAAGCGCAGAATAGTGACTGCGGCAACCGCTTTTATTCCGGGTTACCACTGATTTCGCAAAAAAAAGCCAACGGGTAGCGTCGGCGGAGGTTGAGACGTCGCCTGTAGGCCGGATAAGCATTAGCGCCATCCGGCAGGGTATAATGGCCTGATGGCGCTTCGCTTATCAGGCCTACAATTGAAATACAACACAATGATTAACGCATGATCTTGTCGCCGCGCGAAAGCCCGACGACGCCGGAACGGGCAACTTCAACAATTTTTGCCACTTCACGCAGCGTCGCCAGAAACGCGTCCAGCTTATCGCTGGTGCCTGCCAGCTGGACGGTATAAATAGAAGGCGTGACATCAATAATCTGCCCACGGAAAATCTCCGTGTTGCGCTTCACCTCTTCCCTTCCGTACCCGCTGGCCTGAATCTTCACCAGCATGATTTCTCGCTCAACGTGCGCGCCCTGCCCAAGTTCGCTGACGCGCAGAACATCTACCAGCTTGTGAAGCTGCTTTTCGATCTGCTCCAGGACTTTCTCATCACCAACCGTCTGGATGGTCATACGCGATAACGTCGGATCGTCGGTCGGCGCGACGGTAAGGCTTTCAATGTTGTATCCACGCTGGGCGAAGAGGCCAATCACACGCGACAATGCACCCGACTCGTTTTCCAGCAATACTGATAATATCCGGCGCATAATCAGGTCCTCTCCGTTTTGCTTAACCACATTTCATCCATCCCGCCCCCACGAATCTGCATCGGGTAGACATGCTCACTGCCATCGACGGTGACATCGACAAACACCAGACGATGGTTACGCACATGTTCCAGCGCTTCGCCCAGCTTGCTCTCCAGTTCATCTGGATGATTAATCTGGATACCGATATGCCCATAAGCCTCGGCAAGGCGTACAAAATCGGGCAGCGACTGCATGTAAGATTGCGAATGACGCCCGGAGTAGATCATGTCCTGCCATTGTTTGACCATGCCGAGATAGCGGTTGTTAAGGTTGAGCACCAGCACCGGCAGTTCATATTGCAGCGCCGTCGACAGCTCCTGAATGTTCATCTGAATGCTGCCATCTCCCGTGACGCACACTACCGTTTCATCCGGCAGCGCCATCTTCACGCCCAGAGCCGCTGGCAGGCCAAAGCCCATCGTGCCGAGACCGCCGGAGTTAATCCAGCGACGCGGCTTATCAAAGGGGTAGTAGAGCGCGGCGAACATCTGGTGCTGGCCGACATCAGAAGTGACATACGCATCGCCTTTCGTCAGACGCCAGATAGCTTCGATCACCGCCTGCGGTTTAATGCTCTCGCTTTGGGTGTCATATTTCAGGCACTGACGAGCGCGCCAGCGTTCAATGTGTTGCCACCAGTCGCGAATATCATCCAGCGGCTGCTGCGCGGCTTCCTGCGGCAGTAATTCCAGCATTTGCTCCAGAACCAGGCGCGCATCGCCCACAATGGGAATATCCGCCGTCACGGTTTTAGAGATAGACGTCGGATCGATATCGATATGCAGCACGGTCGCATTCGGGCAGTATTTCGCCAGATTATTGGTCGTGCGATCGTCAAAACGCACCCCGACGGCAAAAATCACATCGGAATGATGCATGGTCATGTTGGCTTCATAGGTGCCGTGCATCCCCAGCATCCCTAACGACTGACGATGCGTAGCCGGGAATGCGCCCAGCCCCATCAGCGACGAGACGACCGGCAGGTTGAGCGCTTCAATGGTTTGCCGCAGTTGTTCATGACACCCTGCATTCACTGCACCGCCGCCGACGTAGACCACCGGTTTTTTTGCCGCCGCCAGCGTTTGCAGCGCGCGCTTAATCTGCCCTTTATGCCCTGTCGTGGTCGGGTTATAAGAGCGCATACTGACCGACTCCGGCCAGACGTAAGGCAACTTTTTCGCCGGATTCAAAATATCTTTCGGGAGGTCCACGACCACGGGTCCAGGACGCCCGCTTGCCGCCAGCCAGAACGCTTTTTTCAGCACCTGCGGGATGTCTTCCGTCTGTTTAACGAGGAAGCTGTGTTTCACCACCGGACGTGATATCCCCACCATGTCGCATTCCTGAAAGGCGTCATAGCCAATCAACGACGTCGCCACTTGCCCGGAAAGGATGACCAGAGGAATGGAGTCCATATAGGCCGTAGCAATACCGGTAATCGCATTCGTAGCGCCTGGCCCGGAAGTGACCAGAACGACCCCGACTTCACCTGTTGCCCGCGCCAGACCATCCGCCATATGCACAGCCGCTTGTTCATGACGGACAAGCACATGATCGATACCACCGACCGTGTGCAGCGCATCATAAATATCGAGGACCGCGCCCCCGGGATAACCGAATACCTGCTTCACGCCCTGATCGATGAGCGATCGGACGACCATCTCGGCTCCAGACAACATCTCCATGGCTTGCTCCACTATTATGATGATTTACCTTTTGCTAACACATTAACTGCTCACCATGACGCAGGCAATTCAGGCTGATGTCATCGTTCGAAGATAAATAAGAATAAATGAGATGAAAGCGCAGAAGAAACGGCGAATTACACCAGGATAAGCAGATGTGATGATAAATAATCGCTTAAAAATGGGGACTTACAGCAATATCGCCATTTTTTGCGATATGCGTAAAGCGCCTGGATGCACAATTCAGTATAAAATTTCACACACAGACGAAAAAGCAGAATAAACCAGATATTTCACTCTGATTTATTCCGCCCGTATTCACTTTTGACAGACAGAAACCAATAACTCTTCCATCCATTGATGACCCTTATCCCGACCCGCGGCATCATGCCAGGAAAGATAACAGGTTCGGCTATTCAGTTTTAAAGGCAACGGTAATATCTGTAACGCTAATGACTCAGCAAATTCATCGGCTAACCAACGCGGCGCAACTGCCACCAGTTGCGTTTGAGAGACAACATTAAGCACGCTGATCAACGCCATTCCCTGATAAGCAATGCAGCTTTGTCTGTCTGGCGTGTCATACCACGGCTGGCTAAATGAGGCATAGCGATCGAGTGAAACGACCGCATGTTGTTCATTATAAACATCGCTCTCCAGCAACGGACCGCTGATACGCGGATGTTTTCTGCTGGCGACCAGCACCATTTCATCTTTAAATAACGATACGCTGGTAAACTCAGGACGGCGAAACTCTTCATACCCAATAACAAATTCCGTTTCCTGATAACGCAGCTGATGTTCCGTATTTTGATTTAACGATGATTTAAAAACGACATGAATATTCGGCGCAATCTTTTCAACGCGATTATAAATAAGCGACGTCAGAATATTATCCAGCGGGCTGCACACGCAAAGATGGAATACACGCTCGCTGCTGGCGGGTTCAAAACCTGAACCGGGCAACTCATTTTGCACCAACTGTAACGCCTGGCGAACGGAACCAAATAGCTGATAAGCGCGCGCCGTTGGCTGGATACCGCGTCCGTACCGGACAAACAGCTCGTCATTAAACATGACTTTCAGACGCGCCACCGCATTACTGACGGCAGGCTGCGACATCCCCAGGGAGTGAGCCGCCCGCGTGATATTCTGCTCTTGCATCACGGCATCAAAGACGGTCAGTAAATTCAGATCAACCATACGAAGCTGAGGCTTAACCATTTCTATCGGATGCGGTTTATCTATTTCTATCTCTGGCATAGTTAACTCCACTGTCACACTAAACTCCCTTTTTCTTGACGAAATGCAGAAATAAT
This sequence comes from Citrobacter sp. CK198, assembly GCF_030333295.1. NCBI lineage: Bacteria > Pseudomonadati > Pseudomonadota > Gammaproteobacteria > Enterobacterales > Enterobacteriaceae > Citrobacter > Citrobacter sp. CK198. The sequence continues at coordinate 138,794 of NZ_JAOWGE010000035.1, forward strand.
CTCAGGAAATATGATTTATCATGCATATAAAATAAGAAAAAGAGAAAACATAAAAATTAGGAAAACATAAAGGCATCGTTCAGGAAAAGGCGAAAGCCCATGCCAGTACAATACGGCAGAGGCCACAGCACGATGATTCATAATGTTTAAATTACAAAAGCAATATAAACATAAGCGTGGCGAATACACAATCATGCTTTTGGTGAATAATAAATTAAGTTTTAATTAATTGTTTATATTAGTTGTGCTTTTACTCTTAACAATAATTTATCAATAACGTGTGCAACGGATTCATTAATTTATTCACGAAAGATATAAAAATAAATAAAATCAAAAAGATAAGTACGACCTTTGCAATACCTTTACCCCCCTTTCAGCTTGCTGTAGTTGCAAATAAACATGCTCAAATATGTCAAACAGTGAAAAGTATGTACGCACCTCCTGTCGATTTATTTTGCATTCGCCTGAAAGTTCAGCACAATTAGCTAAAGTACAGAACGCAAGATCCCCTCTGCATGGGAGGGTTTATCTGCAACAGGGTTGACATCGCGCAGCGTATCCAGTACCACTAAAAGCATATCGCATTCATCTGGAGTTGATTTAATGATTCGTATCGCTCGCTTTAACGGTCTACTACTACTAAACGCATCTTCGTTGCGCGGTAGACTGGTGAGCGACATTCAGCATTAAGTCAGCATCAGTAAGATTAAAAACCCGCGCCGTTGCGCGGGTTTTTTTATGCTCGAAGCAAGGCGCCCTAAAGAGACAAGGACCTAAACCATGAGCCAGCAAGTCATTATTTTCGATACCACTTTACGCGACGGTGAACAGGCGTTACAGGCTAGCCTGAGTGTGAAAGAAAAGCTGCAAATTGCCCTGGCCCTTGAACGTATGGGCGTCGATGTGATGGAAGTGGGTTTTCCCGTCTCTTCACCTGGCGATTTTGAGTCGGTACAGACTATCGCCCGCCAGGTCAAAAACAGCCGCGTTTGCGCGTTAGCCCGCTGCGTGGAAAAAGACATCGACGTCGCGGCAGAATCACTGAAGGTCGCGGACGCTTTCCGCATCCATACCTTTATCGCCACCTCGCCGATGCATATCGCCACCAAGCTGCGCAGCACGCTGGATGAAGTGATTGAGCGTGCTATCTATATGGTTAAGCGTGCGCGTAATTACACTGATGACGTGGAGTTCTCATGCGAAGACGCAGGTCGTACCCCGATTGACGATCTCGCTCGCGTCGTGGAAGCGGCGATCAATGCGGGCGCGAAAACAATCAACATTCCCGATACCGTGGGCTACACCATGCCCTTCGAGTTCGGCGGTATTATTTCCGGGCTGTATGAGCGCGTACCGAATATCGACAAGGCCATCATCTCCGTACATACCCATGATGATTTAGGTCTGGGCGTCGGCAACGCGCTGGCGGCCGTCCACGCGGGCGCGCGTCAGGTTGAAGGCGCCATGAATGGTATCGGCGAACGTGCCGGTAACTGCTCGCTGGAAGAAGTCATCATGGCGATCAAGGTACGCCAGGACATTCTGAATGTGCATACCCGCATCAATCACCAGGAGATCTGGCGCACCAGCCAGTTGGTCAGTCAGATCTGCAACATGCCGATCCCGGCGAACAAAGCGATTGTCGGCAGCGGCGCGTTCGCCCACTCCTCCGGCATTCACCAGGACGGCGTGCTGAAAAACCGTGAAAACTACGAAATCATGACGCCAGAGTCTATCGGCCTGAACCAGATCCAGTTGAACCTGACCTCTCGCTCCGGGCGTGCGGCCGTAAAACACCGTATGGACGAGATGGGCTATAAAGAGAGTGAATACAATCTGGATAACCTGTACGACGCTTTCCTGAAGCTGGCGGATAAAAAAGGTCAGGTATTCGATTACGACCTGGAGGCGCTGGCCTTCATCAATAAACAACAGGAAGAGCCAGAGCATTTCCGTCTGGACTATTTCAGCGTGCAGTCCGGCTCTAACGATATCGCCACGGCCTCCGTCAAACTGGCCTGCGGCGACGACATCAAAGCGGAAGCCGCGAACGGCAACGGCCCGGTCGATGCCATTTACCAGGCCATCAACCGCATCACCGATTACAACATCGAACTGGTGAAATACAGCCTGTCGGCGAAAGGCCACGGCAAAGATGCGCTGGGCCAGGTGGATATCGTCGCCAACTATAACGGCCGTCGCTTCCACGGGGTCGGTCTGGCGACCGATATCGTCGAATCCTCCGCGAAAGCGATGGTGCATGTCCTGAACAACATCTGGCGCGCCGCCGAAGTCGAAAAAGAATTGCAACGCAAAGCTCAGAATAAAGAGAACAATAAGGAAACCGTGTGATGTCGAAGAATTACCATATTGCTGTTTTGCCGGGTGACGGTATTGGCCCGGAAGTGATGGCGCAAGCCCTGAAAGTCCTGGAAGCCGTTCGCAGTCGTTTTGCTATGCGCATTACCACCAGCCATTACGATGTCGGCGGCGCCGCTATCGACAACCACGGTCAACCGCTGCCGAAAGCGACCGTTGAAGGCTGTGAACAAGCGGATGCCATTCTGTTTGGCTCCGTCGGCGGCCCGAAATGGGAAAATCTGCCGCCGGACAGCCAACCGGAACGCGGCGCATTGCTGCCGCTGCGTAAACACTTCAAATTGTTCAGCAACCTGCGTCCGGCAAAGCTGTACCAGGGGCTGGAAGCCTTCTGCCCGCTGCGCGCCGACATCGCAGCCAACGGTTTCGACATCCTGTGCGTGCGTGAATTAACCGGCGGGATCTATTTTGGTCAGCCGAAAGGCCGCGAAGGCAGCGGGCAACATGAAAAAGCCTTCGATACCGAGGTGTATCACCGTTTTGAAATCGAACGTATTGCGCGCATCGCCTTCGAATCGGCGCGTAAACGTCGCCGTAAGGTTACGTCGATCGACAAAGCCAACGTCCTGCAAACGTCCATTCTGTGGCGCGAGATCGTCAATGAGGTCGCCAAAGCGTACCCGGATGTCGAACTGGCGCACATGTACATCGACAATGCCACGATGCAGTTGATTAAAGATCCCTCTCAGTTTGACGTGCTGCTGTGCTCCAACCTGTTTGGCGACATTCTGTCTGACGAATGCGCGATGATCACCGGCTCAATGGGGATGTTGCCTTCCGCCAGCCTGAACGAACAGGGTTTCGGCCTGTATGAACCGGCGGGCGGTTCTGCGCCGGATATCGCCGGGAAAAACATCGCCAACCCGATCGCGCAGATCCTGTCGCTGGCGTTGCTGCTGCGTTACAGCCTGGATGCCGACGATGCGGCAACGGCCATTGAAAGCGCCATTAACCGCGCATTAGAAGAAGGTATTCGCACCGGTGATTTAGCCCGTGGCGCTGCCGCTGTCAGTACCGATGAGATGGGCGACATCATTGCCCGTTATGTCGCCGAAGGGGTGTAATCATGGCTAAAACGTTGTATGAAAAATTGTTCGATGCGCATGTGGTCTATGAGGCGCAGAACGAAACCCCGCTGCTGTACATCGACAGGCATCTGGTGCATGAAGTAACCTCCCCGCAGGCGTTTGACGGTCTGCGCGCCCACGGTCGTCCGGTTCGCCAGCCGGGTAAAACCTTCGCGACGATGGATCATAACGTCTCTACGCAAACCAAAGACATCAACGCCTCTGGCGAGATGGCGCGGATTCAGATGCAGGAGTTGATCAAAAACTGCAAAGCGTTCGGCGTGGAGCTGTATGACCTGAACCACCCGTATCAGGGGATCGTCCACGTAATGGGGCCGGAACAGGGCGTGACCTTACCGGGGATGACCATTGTTTGCGGCGATTCCCATACCGCCACGCACGGCGCATTCGGCGCACTGGCGTTTGGCATCGGCACCTCCGAAGTTGAACACGTTCTGGCGACGCAGACCCTGAAACAGGGCCGCGCAAAAACCATGAAGATTGAGGTGAAAGGCACGGCTGCGCCGGGTATTACGGCGAAAGATATCGTGCTGGCGATTATCGGTAAAACCGGCAGCGCGGGCGGTACGGGCCATGTGGTCGAGTTCTGCGGCGAAGCAATTCGCAATCTGAGCATGGAAGGTCGTATGACCCTGTGCAACATGGCGATCGAGATGGGCGCCAAAGCCGGTCTGGTCGCGCCGGATGACACCACCTTCAACTACGTAAAAGGGCGTTTGCACGCCCCGAAAGGCAGCGATTTTGACGATGCCGTCGCATACTGGAAAACCCTGAAAACCGACGACGGCGCAACGTTCGATACCGTCGTGACCCTGCAAGCGGAAGACATTGCGCCACAAGTTACCTGGGGAACCAACCCGGGTCAGGTTATCTCCGTCAACGACAACATCCCCGATCCAGCCTCGTTTGCCGATCCTGTCGAGCGCGCAAGCGCCGAAAAAGCGCTGGCCTATATGGGGCTGAAACCGGGCATTCCGTTAACCGACGTGGCGATCGACAAAGTGTTTATCGGTTCCTGCACCAACTCGCGTATTGAAGATTTACGCGCGGCGGCGGAAATCGCCAAAGGGCGTAAAGTTGCACCGGGCGTTCAGGCTCTGGTGGTTCCCGGCTCCGGCCCGGTAAAAGCGCAGGCAGAGGCGGAAGGTCTGGATAAGATCTTTATCGAAGCCGGTTTTGAATGGCGTTTACCAGGCTGTTCCATGTGCCTGGCGATGAACAACGACCGTCTGAATCCGGGCGAGCGCTGCGCCTCCACCAGCAACCGTAACTTTGAAGGTCGTCAGGGGCGCGGCGGACGCACGCATCTGGTTAGCCCGGCGATGGCTGCCGCTGCCGCCGTCACCGGTCATTTCGCCGATATTCGCAGCATCAAATAAGGAGCACACCATGGCAGAGAAATTTACCCAACACACCGGCCTGGTCGTCCCGCTGGATGCTGCTAACGTCGATACCGACGCGATTATACCGAAACAGTTTTTACAGAAAGTCACCCGCACCGGTTTTGGCGCGCATCTGTTCAATGACTGGCGTTTTCTGGATGAAAAAGGTCAGCAGCCGAACCCGGAGTTCGTGCTGAACTTCCCGGAATATAAAGGCGCATCGATTCTGCTGGCGCGGGAAAACTTCGGCTGCGGTTCATCGCGCGAGCACGCGCCGTGGGCGCTGACCGATTACGGCTTTAAAGTGGTCATCGCGCCGAGCTTCGCGGATATCTTCTATGGCAACAGCTTTAACAACCAGCTGCTGCCGGTGAAACTGAGCGATGAAGAGGTCGATGAACTGTTCGCCCTGGTGAAAGCCAATCCGGGGATTAAATTTGAAGTGGATCTGGAAGCGCAGGTAGTAAAAGCGGGCGATAAGTCCTACAGCTTTAAAATCGACGACTTCCGCCGCCACTGCATGTTGAACGGTCTGGACAGCATCGGCCTGACGCTGCAACACGAAAGCGCAATTGCGGCATACGAAGAGAAACAACCGTCGTTTATGCGCTGATTCTCAGCATACCTGCCGGATAGCACTTCGTTTATCCGGCCTGCCACTCTGTGTAGGCCGGATAAGGCGAAGCCGTCATCCGGCATTTTTTACACATCCTTCACCCACCCGGTCATCACCAGCGCCACCAGCGAAATCGCCGCTATCACCCAGTAAACAGCGAAATGCCCGTAGCTTTGCGCGACCGCGCCCTGAATCACCCCCGCCAGAATCACTCCCGTGGAGATACTGTTGGTAAACAGCGTGGTGGCTGAACCGGCGCGGCCTGGCATTAAATCCTGAAACCACAGCATGCCAATCCCCGCCACAATGCCGATAAACACCGCGTTAAACAGTTGCAGGATAAGCAACGCCGTCTGGCTGTGAAAGAAAATCAGGCCGAGATAAAACAGTACCCCCGCAGCCACGGCGATAACCATCATCCACCGCTTACCGAAGCGCTTCACCGAGTAGCCAGCCAGAATCATCGCTGGGATCTCCAGACCTGCCGCAGTCCCCATCAATATTCCGGCCAGTTTATCCGGTAAACCCAGTTCAAGGCTTATCCATAGCGGCATATCAATGATGTACATGGTGTTGCAGGTCCACATCAGCGTGGAGGCGATAAACAGCATACGGACGTTTTTATCCTGCCAGCCGCCCGTTTCCGTGACCGGAACATCGGCAGGCTGCTCAACGCGCGCCACCGAGGGCAGAATAAAAGCGATCAACGCCAGGCTGATGGCGAATATGCCGGCGGCAATGGAAAACATCGCCGTGAAGCCATAGTTCAGCGCCAGCATAAAAGCCAGCGGCGGGCCAATCACCCATGCCAGTGAAAGCTGCGCACGCATTACCGAGCTGAACATCACCACTTCACGCGCGGAGTTATCGGCATATTCCCGCGCCAACGCAAATAGCTGCGGCATGGCGGTATTGGCCAGCGACGCGAATAACACGCCGCAGGTGATCAGGGTGAGATAATGGCGATTGAAGGCGAACAGTAGCGCGTTGCCAATCGCCATCAGGCAGCAGAACATAATCAGCTTACGGCGATCGCCTTTACTGTCCGAGCGTTTTGCTAATGCAAGGCTGACCAGAATCCCGGCAATCGCGTTGACCGTGTAAAAAAGACCGACCCAGAACGGCTGCGCACCGACTTCACGACTTAAAAACAGGCTCAGCGTCGGTGCCTGCAACGCTCCCGCCACGCCCATCATAAAGGCAACCAGCATGAAAGCGGCATAAACACCGTTGAGGCGCCGTCCCATCGTCATTAACCAGAGCATACTTTCCCTTTTTATGGCTAAACGCAGCCGAAACGAAAAAAGCCAGCAGGAATTATCTGCTGGCGCGGCGATAAACACCAATACTCAGTCACACATGATGTCTGCAATTCGGAAATCCGAGGTCAGGCAGTCACCTCCCACTGCATCAGTTCTTCAAGCATCTTTAAGCGCTGCGGCGCGCTCGGACAAGCCAACCAGGACAACCCTTCTGTCGCGGTAAAGTACTTCAAATAAAACTGACGCATCGAAGACCTCTCCATATTGCTTCATCGGAATCCATTATTGACCTAATATGGGGATAGTAAAATTGCTGAGTTTTGCGCAGGAGTTCCCCTTTTATGTCTTCAGGTCGTCTGCAACAACAGTTCATCCGTCTGTGGCAATGCTGCGACGGCAAAACGCAAGACACCACGCTCAACGAGCTGGCGGACCTGCTGAGCTGCTCCCGCCGCCATATGCGTACGCTGCTGAATACCATGCAGGAACGTGGCTGGTTGACGTGGGAGGCGGAGGTCGGACGCGGGAAACGCTCCCGTCTGACCTTCCTCTATACCGGGCTGGCGCTACAGCAGCAGCGGGCGGAAGACCTGCTGGAGCAAGATCGCATCGACCAGCTGGTACAGCTGGTGGGCGACAAAACCGCCGTGCGGCAAATGCTGGTGTCCCACCTGGGGCGCAGCTTTCGCCAGGGGCGGCATATTCTGCGCGTCCTCTACTATCGTCCAATGCACAACCTGCTGCCTGGCACCGCATTGCGTCGTTCAGAAACCCATATCGCCCGGCAAATTTTCAGCGCACTGACGCGCGTAAATGAGGAAAATGGGGAACTGGAAGCCGATATTGCCCACCACTGGCAACAGATTTCCCCTTTGCAGTGGCGTTTTTTTCTTCGTCCGGGGATTCACTTCCATCACGGACGCGAGCTGGAGATGGAGGATGTCATAACCTCACTGACGCGCATCAACGCCCTGCCGCTCTACTCGCACATTACCGAGATAGTCTCCCCCACCGCCTGGACGCTGGATATTCACCTGTCGCAGCCGGATCGCTGGCTGCCGTGGCTGCTGGGTCAGGTTCCGGCGATGATCCTGCCACGGGAGTGGGAAACGCTGAATAATTTCTCCAGCCATCCGATCGGCACCGGCCCTTACGCGGTGATGCGTAATACGCGCAACCAGTTAAAAATCCACGCCTTTGATGATTTCTTCGGCTATCGGGCGCTGATTGATGAAGTGAACGTCTGGGTATTGCCGGACATTGGCGACGAACCGAACGGCGGTCTGACGTTAAAAGGGCCGACCGAAGATGAAAAAGCCATCGAAAGCCGGCTGGAAGAGGGCTGCTACTATATGCTGTTCGACGCCCGGACGAATCGCGGCGCGAATCAGGAAGTCAGAGAGTGGATAAGCCGCGTGCTCTCCCCCAGCAATTTGCTCTTCTATGCCGACGAGCAATACCAGCGCCACTGGTTCCCGGCTTACGGATTACTGCCCCGCTGGCACCATGCCCGCCCGGGACACGGCGAAAAACCCGCCGGGCTGGAGACAATCACGCTGACCTACTACCACGACCACATCGAACATCGGGTGATCGCGCAGATCATGAGCCAGCTGCTGGCTGAACATCAGGTCCATCTGGATATCCATGAGATCGACTACGATCAATGGCATGCGGGGGAGGTCACAAGCGACATCTGGCTCAACAGCGCCAACTTTACGCTACCGCTCGATTTTTCCCTGTTTGCGCACCTGTGCGAAGTCCCGCTGTTGCAGCATTGCATCCCGCTGGACTGGGAGGGCGACGCTGCGCAGTGGCGAAACGGCGAGATGAACCTGGCAGTGTGGTGCCAGCAATTGCTCGCCAGTAAAGCGATCGTCCCGCTGATCCACCACTGGCTGATCATCCAGGGGCAGCGCAGTATGCGCGGGCTACGTATGAACACCCTCGGCTGGTTTGACTTTAAATCGGCATGGTTTGCGCCACCCGACCCATGATTGCCGCTTAGCAACAAAATCACTACACTAACGCCGTCCTCAACGGGGTGCTGATAAACATACGCAAAACCATTCGTGAAGTGTATGGGCTGAGAAAATACCCGTCGAACCTGATCCGGATAACGCCGGCGAAGGGATTTGAGACTGCTTCTCAAGTCCTTTGCCACCCACTTTATGAGGTGCAAAGTGTTAAAAAAATGTCTTCCCTTGCTACTCCTGTGCGCAGCGCCTGCCTTCGCCAAACCTGTTCTGACCGTCTATACCTATGACTCCTTCGCTGCCGACTGGGGGCCTGGCCCGACAATCAAAAAAGCCTTTGAAGCTGACTGTGATTGCGAACTGAAGCTGGTGGCGCTGGAAGATGGCGTTTCGCTGCTTAACCGCCTGCGAATGGAAGGGAAAAACAGCAAAGCCGACGTGGTGCTTGGCCTGGACAACAACCTGCTGGAAGCCGCCACGCAAACCCGCCTGTTCGCGAAAAGCGGCATTGCGCCTGATGCGGTTAACGTGCCAGGCGGCTGGCATAACGACACATTCGTGCCGTTTGATTATGGCTACTTCGCCTTCATCTATGACAAAAACAAACTGAAAAACCCACCGAAAAGCCTGAAAGAACTGGTAGAGAGCGATCGGAAATGGCGCGTGATTTATCAGGACCCGCGCACCAGTACACCGGGGCTGGGTCTGCTGCTGTGGATGCAGAAAGTCTACGGCGATAACGCGCCGGAAGCCTGGCAAAAACTGGCGGCCAAAACGGTCACCGTCACCAAAGGCTGGAGCGAATCCTACGGCCTGTTCCTGAAAGGCGAAAGCGATCTGGTGCTGAGCTACACCACCTCTCCGGCGTATCACATCATCGAAGAGAAAAAAGATAACTACGCCGCCGCCAGCTTCAGCGAAGGTCATTACCTGCAAGTGGAAGTGGCTGCGCGCACTGCCGCCAGCAAACAGCCGAAACTGGCAGAAAAATTCCTCAAGTTTATGGTTTCACCGGCATTCCAGAACGCCATTCCTACCGGCAATTGGATGTATCCGGTCGCTGACGTCGCCCTGCCCGCAGGATTTGAACAACTGACGAAGCCATCCACCACGCTGGAATTTACGCCTGCGGAAGTGGCATCCCAGCGTCAGGCATGGATTAGCGAATGGCAACGCGCCGTCAGCCGCTAATTCCCGGCTGGCTGATACCCGGGCTTTCTGCCGCCGCGCTGATGGTGGCAGTGGCTCTGGCGGCATTTCTGGCGCTATGGCTTAACGCGCCGCAGGGTGAATGGTCGTCGCTGTGGCAGGACAGCTACCTGTGGCACGTCGTGCGTTTCTCGTTCTGGCAGGCGTTCCTGTCGGCGCTGCTCTCCGTCATCCCGGCGATTTTCCTCGCCAGAGCGCTCTATCGTCGCCGTTTTCCCGGACGTCTGGCGTTATTGCGCCTGTGCGCCATGACGCTGATTTTACCGGTGCTGGTCGCCGTTTTCGGTATCCTCAGCGTCTACGGTCGTCAGGGCTGGCTGGCCTCGCTGTGGCATACGCTGGGGCTGGAGTGGCATTTCTCGCCCTACGGCTTGCAGGGGATTTTACTGGCGCACGTCTTTTTTAACCTGCCGATGGCAAGCCGCCTGCTGCTTCAGGCGCTGGAAAACATTCCCGGCGAACAGCGACAGCTCGCCGCGCAGCTAGGTATGCGCGGCTGGCACTTCTTCCGCTTTGTTGAATGGCCGTGGCTGCGTCGTCAAATCCCGCCGGTGGCGGCGCTGATTTTTATGCTCTGTTTCGCCAGTTTCGCCACCGTGTTGTCACTTGGCGGCGGCCCGCAGGCTACCACTATCGAGCTGGCCATCTATCAGGCGCTGAGCTACGACTACGATCCTGCCCGTGCGGCCATGCTGGCGCTGATCCAGATGATATGTTGTCTGGCGCTGGTGCTGCTGAGCCAGCGGCTGAGTAAAGCCATTGCCCCCGGCGTCACGCTGGTGCAAGGCTGGCGCGACCCTGACGATCGGCTCCACAGCCGCCTGACGGACAGCCTGCTGATCGCCCTGGCGCTGCTGTTGCTTCTCCCGCCGCTGCTGGCGGTTATTATTGATGGCGTCAATCGCAGCCTGCTGGACGTGCTGGCGCAACCCATTTTGTGGCAGGCGCTGTGGACCTCTCTGCGCATTGCGCTGGCGGCGGGAGTGCTGTGCGTCATCCTGACGATGATGCTTTTATGGAGCAGCCGCGAACTGCGCGCCCGCCAGCAGGTGCTGGCAGGCCAGGCGCTGGAACTGAGCGGGATGTTGATCCTTGCCATGCCCGGCATCGTGCTGGCGACCGGCTTCTTTTTACTGCTCAACAACAGCGTTGGGCTACCGGAGTCGGCTGACGGTATTGTGATTTTCACCAACGCGCTAATGGCGATTCCCTATGCGCTAAAAGTGCTGGAAAACCCCATGCGCGATGTGACCGCACGCTACAGTATGCTGTGTCAGTCATTGGGCATTGAGGGATGGTCGCGACTGAAGGTGGTGGAACTGCGCGCCCTGAAACGCCCTCTGGCGCAGGCGCTGGCCTTTGCCTGCGTGCTCTCCATCGGTGATTTTGGCGTGGTGGCGCTGTTTGGCAACGACGATTTCCGCACGCTGCCGTTTTATCTGTATCAGCAAATTGGCTCCTATCGCAGCCAGGACGGCGCAGTTACCGCATTATTACTGCTGATGCTCTGCTTTATGCTGTTTACCGTTATCGAAAAATTACCGGGGCGAAATGTTAAAACTGACTGATATCACCTGGCTTTATCACCATTTGCCCATGCGCTTTACACTGTCGGTGGCGCGCGGTGAACAGGTGGCGGTTCTCGGGCCAAGCGGCGCCGGGAAAAGTACGTTGCTGAATTTAATCGCCGGGTTTCTGACACCGGCCAGCGGCACAATAATGATTGAAGGTCAGGATCACACCACGACACCGCCCTCCCGCCGTCCCGTTTCCATGCTGTTTCAGGAAAATAATCTGTTCAGCCACCTGAACGTGCAGCAGAACATCGGGCTGGGGTTAAACCCTGGGCTAAAGCTGAACGCGGCTCAGCGGGAGAAGCTGCATCATATTGCACGCCAGATGGGGATCGAAAATCTGCTGGCGCGCCTGCCGGGCGAGCTTTCCGGCGGGCAACGTCAACGCGTGGCGCTTGCGCGCTGCCTGGTGCGCGAGCAGCCGGTATTGCTGCTCGACGAGCCGTTTTCCGCTCTCGATCCCGCCCTGCGTCAGGAGATGCTGACGCTGGTCAGCGACGTCTGCCGCGACCAGCAATTAACCCTGCTGATGGTGTCGCATAGCGTGGAGGATGCCGCACGCATTGCGTCACGCTCGATTGTCGTGGCCGACGGGCGTATCGCATGGCAGGGCAAAACGGATGAGTTATTAAGCGGTCAGGCCAGCGCTTCGGCATTACTGGGCATTAAAGCGTAATGGGGTGCCCGGTGGCGCTACGCTTACCGGGCCTACGGACAGGCATCCGTTGTAGGCCGGATAAGCGTCAGCGCCATCCGGCAAAAGATCCCTCAGTAACCCACGACTTTACGCAGAATATCGATATACACCGGCATCAGCGGATGACGAAGCAGCATCACCAGCGCGACAATGCCCACGCTGAGCATCACCGGCGCCAGCCATAACAGGCGGCCTCGCGGTAAAAACGGCGTTAAGCGATCGGCGGCGGCCTTACCGCTACGCCATAACCGCCAGCACAGCCAGGCCGCCAGCCACAGCAGCAGCGCCGTTGCCAACAACAGCCATTTGAAATAGCCGCTCTGCATATCGGCCGGAATGTCGATCGCAGCGCCCGCCAGAATCCCCGGCAAGAAATAGAACGGCGGCCACAGCACGCAGCCAATAATATTCGGCACGATAAATTTCGCGACGGGCAGATCCAGCATCCCCGCCACCATCGGCACCAGCGGCCGCGTCGGGCCGACAAAACGCCCGACCAGAATGGTGAACATGCTGTGTTGATGCAGCGCGTGTTCGGTTTTATCCAGCAGCGCTTTGTTCTTTTTCATAAAAGACCAGCGGTGCAGCGGCTTTTTGAAGCGCCAGCCCAACCAGAAGGAGATCCAGTCCCCCAGCAGGCAACCGATAATGCCCGCCAGCCACGCATGCCAGAAATTCAGCTCACCGCTGCCGATAAGCGCCCCCAGCCCCGCCATCATCACCGTACCGGGCAGAATCAGACCGACCAACGCCAGCGACTCCAGAAAGGCCACCAGCGCCACCGCAATTAGCGAGTACAGAGCGGATTGGAGAATAAAGTGTTCCAGCAATGCTTGCATAATGTGTCCGTCAGATTTACGAAGCAGCGATTCTGCTAACCCTCACCCGCTTCGTCAAGTCGCCAATTGTCTGAATAGATTACGCGTTATGACATCTTTGCAGACACATCATTCACTTTTTATTCACAACCAGCGCGGAACTCGCTCGGGCTGGCCCCGGTACATTTTTTAAAGACGCGAGAGAAATAAAGCTGATCGTCAAACCCGACATTGCGCCCGACGGTGGCTATCGGCATCCGCGTCGTGCTGAGCAGCAGCTTCGCCTGGCTGATGCGCTGATCCTCGCGCCAGCTCAGTACGCTAATGCCTAACTGTTGGCGGAACAGGTGCGACAGGCGGGACGGCGACAGGCAGACGTGCTGCGCCACGCTGGCAATATCAAACTGGCTGTCCGCCAGATGATCGCTGATGTACTGACAGGCGTCGCGCACCCGGCTGTCCATCGGCGGATGCAACGATTCATTGATCGCCTCCATACGTCGCAGCAGAAGCTGCTCCAGCAGGTTAATCGCCAGCAGTTCAGAGTAGCGCCCTTCCCCCTGCCCGGCATTGATGATTTGACCAAAAAGCTCATTAAAGCGCGGCTGGTGCGCTTCGTCAGGGCGGAAAAAACCGGTCTGCGCAAAAATCGTCGGCCAGGTGAGCCACTCCTGCCAGTAGGCGCGCGGTCGGAAGTACACCCACTGGTGATACCATTCGCTCGCGTTGGGATGGCGACCGTAGTGGTGTACCTCGCCAGGCGGAAACAGCAAAATATCCCCCGGACGGCAGACAAACTGTTTGCCGTGGTTATTGATCACCCCTTCCCCGCGAATCGTGAGATTAAGGATATATCCCTTCATCCCCAGCGGGCGGTCGATAAAAAAATCCAGATAGCCGTTCGCCTCAATGGGCGTCAGCCCGGCAACCAGATGCGCATTAAACGAATAGCCCGGCAACAGGGGATCATTTTGCGTTTCAGCCATAAATTCAATACTCCCGGCGTTCTGAGAAGAAACCAATTGTCCATATTGAGTGAGACATCTTCACCTTCCCCTCTGCGCCCCGCCGTCATTGCGGTTACGGACCATCAACCCCGCTTGCGAAAAGAGATTTGTAACAAAGGCCGATTGCGAAGGCGATAAAAACGGGTAACAAAAGTGTCTATAACTACGACAGAAATGTCCACATTGAATATTTGCACAGCGTCACACTTTGCAATGCCATAGCATTTTAATCCATAAGATTAGCGGATCCTGCCTGACGGTTTTTATCCCCGCTATCTACTGTTTCTCCATACCTGTTTTTTTCGATTGGAGTAAGACGATGGCGATTGCAATTGGCCTCGATTTTGGCAGTGATTCAGTTCGTGCTCTGGCGGTGGATTGCGCCACCGGGGAAGAGATCGCCACCTGCGTAGAGTGGTATCCCCGCTGGCAGGAAGGGCGCTATTGCGACGCCCCGAACAACCAGTTCCGCCATCATCCACGCGACTACATAGAGTCAATGGAAGCCGCATTGAAAAACGTTCTCACGACCCTGAGCGCGTCACAGCGTGGCGAGGTGGTCGGCATCGGCGTCGACAGCACCGGCTCCACCCCCGCCCCCATTGATGCCGACGGCCACGTACTGGCGCTGCGTCCTGAGTTCACCGAAAACCCGAATGCGATGTTCGTCCTGTGGAAAGATCACACCTCGGTCGAAGAAGCGGAAGCCATCACCCGCCTGTGCCATACGCCGGGCAAAACCGATTATTCCCGCTACATCGGCGGCATTTACTCCAGCGAATGGTTCTGGGCGAAAATTCTGCACGTTACGCGTCAGGACAGCGCCGTCGCGCAGGCCGCCGCCTCCTGGATTGAGCTGTGCGACTGGGTGCCTGCCCTGCTCTCCGGCACCACGCGCCCGCAGGATATTCGCCGTGGTCGCTGTAGCGCCGGGCATAAATCGCTGTGGCATGAGAGCTGGGGCGGTTTGCCGCCCGCCAGTTTCTTCGATGACCTCGATCCCATCATCAACCGCCACCTCGCCTGGCCGCTGTTTACCGACACCTTCACTGCCGATCTGCCAGTTGGCACGCTGTGCGCGGAGTGGGCGCAACGCCTCGGCCTGCCGGAAAGCGTGGTCATCTCTGGCGGCGCGTTTGACTGCCATATGGGCGCGGTTGGCGCGGGCGCGCAGCCGAATGCGCTGGTGAAAGTGATCGGCACATCGACCTGCGACATTCTGATTGCCGACAAGCAGAGCGTCGGCGACCGTGCGGTGAAAGGCATTTGCGGCCAGGTAGACGGCAGCGTCGTGCCTGATTTTATTGGCCTGGAAGCGGGACAATCGGCGTTCGGCGATATCTATGCCTGGTTTGGCCGCATTCTCGGCTGGCCGCTGGAGCAGCTTGCGGCGCAGCATCCTGAACTGAAAGACCAAATCGCCATCAGCCAAAAGCAGCTACTCCCGGCGCTGACCGAGGCGTGGGCGAAGAATCCATCGCTGGATCATCTGCCCGTAGTGCTCGACTGGTTTAACGGTCGCCGCACGCCGAACGCTAATCAGCGTCTGAAAGGGGTGATTAGCGATCTGAATCTCGCCACCGATGCGCCAGCGCTGTTTGGCGGCCTGATCGCCGCCACTGCCTTCGGCGCACGCGCCATTCAGGAATGCTTTACCGAACAGGGCATTGCCGTCAACAACGTGATGGCGCTGGGCGGCATCGCCCGTAAGAATCAGGTGATCATGCAGGCCTGCTGCGACGTGCTCAACCGTCCGCTACAGATTGTCGCCTCAGACCAGTGCTGCGCGTTAGGCGCCGCCATTTTTGCCGCCGTCGCCGCAAAAGCGCATGTCGATATCCCTGCCGCACAACAAAAAATGGCCAGCGCCGTAGAGAACACCCTGCAACCGCGCCCGGAACAGGCTCAACGCTTCGAACAGCTTTATCAGCGCTACCGGCAGTGGGCGGTCAGCGCTGAACAACACTATCTTCCGACTGCCGCCCCGGCGCCAAAAACCCCGGTCAGCCAGGCAACCCTGACCCATTAAGGACACGACAATGACGATTTTTGACAACTATGAAGTGTGGTTTGTGATTGGCAGCCAGCATTTGTATGGCTCTGAAACGCTGCGCCAGGTTACTCAGCATGCCGAACATGTGGTAAAGGCGCTGAATACCGAAGCAAAACTGCCCTGCAAACTGGTGCTGAAACCGCTGGGGACGTCGCCTGACGAGATCACCGCGATTTGTCGTGACGCCAGTTATGACGATCGCTGTGCGGGCCTGGTGGTCTGGCTGCACACCTTCTCGCCCGCGAAAATGTGGATTAACGGGCTGAGTATTCTCAACAAGCCGCTGTTGCAGTTCCACACCCAGTTCAATTCCGCCCTGCCATGGGACAGCATCGACATGGACTTTATGAACCTGAATCAGACCGCGCACGGCGGACGCGAGTTTGGTTTTATCGGCGCGCGTATGCGTCAGCAGCACGCGGTAGTGACCGGTCACTGGCAGGATAAACACGCGCACGCGCGTATCGGCTCATGGATGCGCCAGGCGGTCTCCAGACAGGATACCCGCCACCTGAAAGTGTGCCGCTTCGGCGACAACATGCGTGAAGTGGCCGTGACCGACGGCGATAAAGTGGCAGCGCAGATCAAGTTCGGCTTCTCGGTGAATACCTGGGCAGTGGGCGACCTGGTGCAGGTCGTGAATGCGGTTAGCGACGGCGACATTAACGCGCTGGTGGATGAATACGAAAGCCACTATACCCTGACGCCCGCGACGCAAATTCACGGCGACAAGCGGCAGAACGTGCTGGAAGCCGCGCGTATTGAACTGGGCATGAAGCGCTTTCTGGAACAGGGCGGCTTCCACGCGTTCACCACGACGTTTGAAGATTTGCACGGCCTGAAGCAGCTCCCAGGGCTGGCCGTACAGCGCCTGATGCAACAGGGCTACGGTTTCGCTGGCGAAGGCGACTGGAAAACCGCCGCGCTGCTTCGCATCATGAAAGTGATGTCTGGCGGTTTGCCGGGCGGCACCTCATTTATGGAGGATTACACCTACCACTTTGAGAAGGGCAACGATCTGGTGCTCGGCTCGCACATGCTGGAAGTATGCCCGTCTATCGCGGTGGAAGAAAAACCGATCCTCGACGTGCAGCACCTCGGCATCGGGGGTAAAGACGCGCCCGCACGTCTGATCTTCAACACCCAAACCGGCCCGGCGATCGTCGCCAGCCTGATCGACCTCGGCGATCGCTATCGTCTGCTGGTCAACTGCATCGACACCGTAAAAACGCCGCATGACCTGCCGAAACTGCCGGTCGCCAACGCGCTGTGGAAAGCCCAGCCGGATCTGACCACCGCATCCGAAGCGTGGATTCTCGCCGGTGGCGCGCACCACACCGTCTTCAGCCATGCGCTGGATCTGAACGATATGCGCCAGTTCGCAGAGATGCACGATATCGAAATCACCGTCATCGATAACGATACCCGCCTGCCCGCCTTTAAAGACGCGCTGCGCTGGAACGAAGTTTATTACGGTTTCAAACGTTAACAGTTGCCGGATGGCGGCGTAAATGCCTTATCCGGCCTACAGGTCGCACCAACCTCGTAGGCCGGATAAGCGCAGCGCCATCCGGCGTGGAGACAGCTATGTTAGAAGACCTCAAACGTCAGGTACTGGAAGCCAATCTGGCGCTGCCAAAACACAATCTGGTGACTCTCACCTGGGGGAACGTCAGCGCCGTCGATCGCGAGCGCGGCGTCTTCATCATCAAACCTTCCGGCGTCGACTACAGCGTGATGAGCGCAGAGGATATGGTGGTGGTCAGCATTGCCACGGGTGAAGTGGTGGAAGGAACGAAAAAGCCCTCCTCCGATACGCCGACCCACCGTCTGTTGTATCAGTCTTTCCCGTCGATTGGCGGCATCGTCCACACCCATTCGCGCCACGCGACCATCTGGGCGCAGGCCGGGCAATCCATTCCGGCGACGGGGACGACCCATGCGGACTATTTTTACGGCACGATCCCCTGCACGCGCAAAATGACCGATGCGGAGATCAACGGCGAATATGAATGGGAAACGGGCAACGTCATCGTTGAAACCTTTGCAAAACAGGGTATCGATGCCGCGCAGATGCCCGGCGTGCTGGTGCATTCACACGGTCCGTTCACCTGGGGCAAAAACGCCGAAGACGCGGTGCATAACGCCATTGTGCTGGAGGAGGTCGCCTGTATGGGCATCTTCTGCCGCCAGCTTGCGCCACAGTTGCCGGATATGCAGCAAACGTTGCTGGATAAGCACTACCTGCGCAAACACGGGGCGAAGGCCTATTACGGGCAGTAATGGATAGCCCGACGGCGCAACCACACCTGTATAAAACCACAGCAAAACGTTCCAAACCAGGCTATAATCATGCCTGGTTTTTTAATGAGTACGCAGCGTGGCGCAGGCAGGTTTTATTTTAACCCGGCACTGGCGGGATACCCCGCAAGGAACGGAGGTCTCATTCTGGCTGGCAACGGACACCGGTCCTTTGCAGGTCACGCTCGCGCCGCAGGAGTCGGTCGCGTTTATCCCTACGCATCAGGCCGCCCGCGTCACCTCGCTGCTGCGCACAGAAAACGGCTATCGCCTGACGCCGCTCAATTTGCAGGATTTTCATCGCCAGCCCGTCTCGGGGTTGTACTGCCGCTCTCACCGACAGCTGATGCGTCTGGAAAAACAGCTGAAAGAACAGGGCGTAACGGTCTATGAAGCCGATGTGCGCCCGCCGGAACGTTACCTGATGGAGCGGTTTATCACCGCTCCCGTTTGGCTGGAGGGCGACACAAAAGACGGCGCGATCGTCAATGCCCGCCTGAAACCGCACCCAGACTACCGTCCCCCGCTGAAATGGGTATCGCTGGATATTGAAACCACCCGACACGGCGAGCTGTACTGCATTGGCCTGCAAGGCTGCGGGCAACGCGTCGTTTTTATGCTCGGCCCGGCGAATGGCGATGCCTCGGCGCTGGATTTCCAGCTTGAGTATGCGGCGAGTCGCCCGCTGCTGCTGGAAAAACTCAACGACTGGTTTGCCCGGCACGATCCCGATGTGATCATCGGCTGGAACGTGGTGCAGTTTGATTTACGCATCCTGCAAAAACATGCCGAGCGCTATCGTATCCCTCTACGTCTGGGGCGCGACAACACCGAGCTGGAATGGCGCGAGCACGGTTTCAAGAACGGCGTGTTTTTCGCCCAGGCCAAAGGGCGGTTGATTATTGACGGCATTGAGGCGCTCAAATCCGCGTTCTGGAATTTCTCATCATTTTCACTGGAAACCGTGGCCCAGGAGCTGCTTGGCGAAGGGAAATCGATCGATAATCCCTGGGACAGAATGGACGAAATTGACCGCCGTTTCGCCGAAGATAAGCCCGCGCTCGCCACGTATAACCTCAAGGACTGCGAGCTGGTGACGCAGATTTTTCATAAGACGGAGATCATGCCGTTTTTACTGGAGCGCGCCACCGTTAACGGTCTGCCCGCTGACCGCCACGGCGGTTCTGTCGCCGCCTTCGGTCATCTCTATTTTCCCCGTATGCATCGCGCCGGTTACGTTGCACCGAATCTCGGTGAAGTCCCGCCGCATGCCAGCCCTGGCGGTTACGTAATGGACTCGCGCCCTGGCCTGTATGACTCCGTACTGGTGCTGGATTATAAGAGCCTGTACCCGTCGATCATTCGCACGTTCCTGATCGACCCGGTTGGGCTGGTGGAAGGGATGGCGCAACCGGACCCGACACACAGCACCGAAGGCTTTCTTGACGCCTGGTTCTCGCGAGAAACGCACTGTCTCCCGGAGATCGTCACGCAGATCTGGCACGGGCGCGATGAGGCCAAACGACACGGTAATAAACCGCTGTCCCAGGCGCTGAAGATCATCATGAATGCGTTTTACGGCGTGCTCGGGACGACGGCCTGCCGCTTTTTCGATCCCCGACTGGCCTCGTCGATCACCATGCGCGGCCACGCGATCATGCGTCAGACCAAAGCGCTGATCGAGGCGCAGGGCTATGACGTGATCTACGGCGATACGGATTCCACTTTCGTCTGGCTGAAAGGCGCGCATTCTGAAGACGAGGCGGCAAGGATTGGCCGCGAGCTGGTGCGTCATGTGAATGACTGGTGGACGCAATCCCTGCAACAGCAAAAACTGACCAGCGCGCTGGAATTAGAGTTTGAAACCCACTTCCGCCGCTTTCTGATGCCGACCATTCGCGGGGCGGACACCGGCAGCAAAAAGCGCTATGCCGGGCTGATTCAGGAAGGCGAGAAGCAGCGAATGGTATTTAAAGGGCTGGAGACCGTGCGCACCGACTGGACGCCGCTGGCGCAGCGATTCCAGCAGGAGCTTTACCTGCGTATCTTCCGCCAGGAACCCTATCAGGAGTATGTCCGGGAAACCATCGATAACCTGATGACGGGCAAGCTGGATGAACAGCTGGTTTACCGCAAGCGACTGCGCCGCCCGTTGAGCGAATATCAGCGTAACGTTCCGCCGCACGTTCGCGCCGCCCGGCTCGCCGATGAACAAAACATCAAGCTGGGGCGCCCGGCGCAGTATCAGAACCGCGGCACGATCAAATACGTGTGGACGACTAACGGCCCTGAGCCGCTGGATTACCGGCATTCACCGCTGGATTACGAGCACTATTTAACCCGCCAGCTACAGCCGGTCGCAGAGGGAATACTTCCCTTCATCGATGATAATTTTGCTACACTACTCACAGGACAACTGGGGTTATTTTGACGCGTGACGAATGCGCCGCCATCCATTACCATAGCGCCCTTTCCATTCCTGGACCCAATTAACACTGCTGCCATTCTATTTTGGTAGCGGGTGATTATTGCCTGCAATTAAAGATATAGAGCCGAACATATATGCCTTTTACACTTGGTCAACGCTGGATCAGCGATACAGAAAGCGAACTGGGACTTGGAACCGTCGTCGCGATGGATGCGCGAACTGTCACCTTACTTTTCCCGGCGACAGGTGAAAACCGTCTGTATGCGCGCAGTGACTCCCCCGTGACCCGCGTGATGTTTAACCCTGGTGATACGATTACAAGCCATGAAGGCTGGCAGCTACAAATCGATGAAGTAAAAGAAGAAAACGGTCTGCTTGCCTATACTGGCACCCGCCTTGATACCGAAGAAACCGCCGTCACGCTGCGTGAAGTCTTGCTCGACAGCAAGCTGGTTTTCAGTAAACCGCAGGATCGCCTGTTCGCCGGGCAAATCGACCGGATGGACCGATTCGCCCTGCGCTACCGCGCACGTAAATTTCAGAGCGAGCAGTACCGCATGCCGTGGAGCGGCCTGCGCGGTCAGCGCACCAGCCTGATTCCCCACCAGCTCAACATTGCCCATGATGTCGGTCGCCGCCACGCGCCGCGCGTCCTGCTAGCGGATGAAGTGGGCTTAGGAAAAACCATCGAAGCCGGGATGATCCTGCACCAACAGCTGCTGTCTGGCGCGGCGGAACGCGTGCTGATCATCGTCCCGGAAACTTTGCAGCATCAGTGGCTGGTTGAAATGCTGCGCCGCTTCAACCTGCGCTTCGCGCTGTTCGACGACGAGCGTTACACCGAAGCCCAGCACGATGCCTACAACCCGTTTGAAACCGAGCAACTGGTTATCTGCTCGCTGGACTTCGCGCGTCGCAACAAACAGCGTCTGGAACATCTGTGCGACGCACAATGGGACCTGCTGGTCGTCGATGAAGCTCACCACCTGGTGTGGAGCGAAGACGCGCCAAGCCGCGAATATATGGCGATTGAACAACTGGCGGAACGCGTACCTGGCGTCCTGCTGCTGACCGCAACGCCGGAACAGCTGGGAATGGAAAGCCACTTCGCCCGTCTGCGTCTGCTCGACCCGAGCCGTTTCCACGACTTCGAACAATTTGTCGAAGAGCAAAAAAATTATCGCCCGGTCGCCGACGCCGTCGCCATGCTGCTGGCAGGCAACAAGCTGAGCAACGAAGAGCTGAACATGCTCGGCGACCTGATTGGCGAGCAGGACATCGAACCGCTGCTGCAAACGGCGAACAGCGACCGCGATGGCGCGCAGAATGCCCGCCAGGAGCTGGTCTCCATGCTGATGGACAGACACGGCACCAGCCGCGTACTGTTCCGCAACACCCGTAACGGCGTCAAAGGCTTTCCGAAACGCGAGCTGCACACCATCAAGCTGCCGCTGCCAACGCAATATCAGACGGCGATTAAAGTCTCCGGCATTATGGGCGCGCGTAAAAGCGCGGAGGACAGAGCGCGCGATATGCTCTACCCGGAGCAGATTTATCAGGAATTCGAAGGGGATAGCGGCACCTGGTGGAACTTCGACCCGCGCGTGGAGTGGCTGATGGGGCATCTGACCAGCCACCGCTCGCAGAAAGTGCTGGTGATCTGCGCGAAAGCCGCCACCGCGCTGCAACTGGAGCAGGTGCTGCGCGAGCGCGAAGGCATCCGCGCCGCCGTATTCCATGAAGGCATGTCCATTATTGAACGCGACCGCGCCGCCGCGTGGTTTAGCGAAGAAGACAGCGGCGCGCAGGTTCTGCTGTGCTCGGAAATCGGTTCTGAAGGCCGTAACTTCCAGTTCGCCAGCAACCTGGTGATGTTTGACCTGCCGTTTAACCCGGATTTGCTGGAGCAGCGTATTGGCCGTCTGGACCGTATCGGCCAGGCGCACGATATTCAGATCCACGTTCCGTATCTGGAAAAAACCGCGCAGTCCGTGCTGGTTCGCTGGTATCACGAAGGGCTGGATGCCTTTGAGCACACCTGCCCGACCGGTCGCGCCATCTACGATACGGTGTATCACGATCTGATCGCTTACCTGGCGACGCCTGAAAATACCGACGGTTTTGACGCGCTGATCAAAACCTGCCGCGAGCAGCACGAAGCGCTGAAGGCGCAGCTGGAGCAAGGGCGCGACCGTCTGCTGGAGATCCACTCTAACGGCGGCGAGAAAGCGCAGGCGCTGGCAGAGAGCATTGAAGAACAGGATGACGACACCAGCCTGATCGCCTTCGCCATGAACCTGTTTGATATCGTCGGGATTAACCAGGATGACCGTGGTGAGAACCTGATTGTGCTGACGCCTTCCGATCATATGCTGGTGCCGGACTTCCCTGGCCTGCCGGAAGATGGCTGCACCATTACGTTCGAGCGTGATGTGGCGCTGTCGCGTGAAGATGCGCAGTTCGTTACCTGGGAACATCCGCTGATTCGCAACGGCCTGGATCTGATTCTGTCTGGCGATACCGGCAGCAGCACGATTTCGCTGTTGAAAAACAAAGCGTTGCCGGTGGGAACGCTGCTGGTGGAACTGGTGTATGTCGTTGAAGCGCAGGCGCCGAAACATTTACAGCTTAACCGTTTCCTGCCGCCGACGCCGGTGCGCATGCTGCTGGATAAAAATGGCAATAACCTGGCCGCGCAGGTGGAGTTTGAAACCTTCAACCGCCAGCTGAGCGCCGTTAACCGTCATACCGGCAGCAAGCTGGTCAACGCGGTGCAACAGGACGTACACGCGATTCTGCAACTGGGCGAAGCGCAGGCGGAGAAATCGGCCCGGGCGCTGATCGACGCCGCACGTAGCGAAGCGGATGAAAAACTGTCTGCCGAACTGTCGCGTCTGGAAGCGCTGCGCGCCGTTAACCCGAACATCCGTGACGATGAACTTGCGGCGATCGACAGCAACCGTCAGCAGGTAATGGAAAGCCTGGATCAGGCCAACTGGCGTCTGGATGCCTTGCGTCTTATCGTCGTCACGCATCAGTAACGGAGCAAAAAATGGGGATGGAAAACTACAATCCGCCGCAGGAGCCCTGGCTGATTATCCTGTATCAGGATGAGCACATTATGGTGGTCAACAAGCCCAGCGGCTTGTTGTCCGTGCCGGGCCGCCTTGAGGAGCACAAAGATAGCGTGATGACGCGTATTCAACGCGATTATCCGCAGGCGGAGTCGGTGCATCGTCTGGATATGGCGACCAGCGGCGTGATTGTAGTGGCGCTGACCAAAGCGGCGGAACGGGAGCTGAAACGCCAGTTCCGCGAGCGTGAGCCGAAAAAACAGTACGTTGCGCGCGTGTGGGGGCATCCAGCCCCTGCCGAAGGGCTGGTTGATTTACCGCTGATCTGCGACTGGCCGAACAGGCCAAAACAGAAAGTGTGTTATGAGACGGGTAAGCCTGCGCAAACCGGGTATGAGGTGGTGGACTTCGCTGCGGATAACACCGCACGGGTGGTGCTTAAACCGATTACCGGGCGTTCTCATCAGCTACGTGTGCATATGCTGGCGTTGGGACACCCCATTCTCGGCGATCGCTTCTACGCGTCGCCAGAAGCGCTGGCGATGGCGTCGCGTCTGTTGCTGCATGCCGAAACGCTAACCATCACCCATCCCGCGTATGGCAACAGTATGACCTTTAAAGCCCCGGTAGATTTTTAAATTCTGTGCCCATTTGTGCCGGGGGCGCTTCGCTTGCCCGGCCTACCGTTCTCAACGTAGGCCGGATAAGACGCTTTACGTCGCCATCCGGCAAAACCATTATTTAAAACCTTTCTGCTCTTTAATCATTTCATACGCTTTCTGAATTTCCTGCGCTTTTTGCTTCGCCATCTCCATCATCTCCGGCGGCAACCCTTTTGCGACCAGTTTGTCCGGGTGGTGCTCGCTCATCAGTCTGCGGTACGCGCGTTTAATGGTTGTCGCATCATCTGTCGGCTTAACCCCCAGCACGTTGCAGGCATCTTCCAGCGTAGGGCCACGCTGCGCCTGCTGCCAGCCGCCGCCGGACTGCTGTTGCTGATAACCGCCGCCAAACTGCGCCCCGCCCTGCATCATGCGTAAGAACTGATCGAACTGAGCGCGGGAAATCCCCAGCTCCTCGGCGATAACGTACAGCACTTCCCGCTCGTTCGGATGGAGCGTTCCATCCGCAAACGCCGCCTGAATCTGAATTTCCAGAAACATCCGTATCAGATCAAACCGCCCAAAGCAGACGCTGCGAAACTGGCGCATTTTTTCACGTAACGGGTAATTATCCGATTTTCCCACGCGAAACGCGTGTTGGGCGGCGGTACGTGATTCGCCGTGTAAGTTCATCCGGTCCATCAACTGGCTGGCAATATGGATATCCGCTTCCGTCACGCGCCCTTTCGATTTGGTTAAATGCCCCATGACCTCAAAAGTGGTGGCGAAAAACAGTGCCTGCCGTTCACGCTGATTGGCGAACCATGCCATTTTGCGGCTGCGGGCTTTGTCGAACATGTGGCCTATCAGCAGACCTAATACCACGCCCCAGAAGCCGCCTCCCATCATCAGCGCCACTGCGACACCTACAATCTTTCCCCAGTACTGCATAGACTCCCCAAATCTTTACGCTGACAG
Organism: Citrobacter sp. CK198; assembly: GCF_030333295.1. NCBI lineage: Bacteria > Pseudomonadati > Pseudomonadota > Gammaproteobacteria > Enterobacterales > Enterobacteriaceae > Citrobacter > Citrobacter sp. CK198. Next base: position 164,238 of record NZ_JAOWGE010000035.1, read on the forward strand.
TGAGGCTATGTCCCACAATATAGAGTGCTTTTCCTGGAATGAAGGCTGCGGTCAATTGTGGGACATCGCCTATAATTTGCATTATCATACCTGTCATTCAATGCCGTGCCTAACACCACAGACACATACCCATTGGATTTCACGTTGCAGCAAGACCGCCGCACAGCCGCCAGACGCTTATCCAGGCAAGTCGCCGGGGGCATGCGAATAACGTCCACGAAAGCGCAACCTGAAAGACGACGGGTAGAAAAGGGACAGGATTAACACTAGCGTAGTGAAGATGAGTACGTTAGTCTCTGACCGTTTGTCACGCGCAACGCTACTGATGATGGAACAATAAATACAACGTATGAAAAAACGTATTCCCACTTTCCTGGCCACCATGATCGCCAGCGCCCTTTATAGTCAGCAGGGCCTGGCCGCCGACCTTGCCTCGCAGTGCATGTTGGGTGTGCCAAGCTACGACCGTCCTCTGGTGAAAGGCGAGACGAACGAATTACCCGTGACGATCAACGCCGATCACGCGAAAGGGAACTACCCGGACGACGCGGTATTCACCGGTAATGTCGATATCAACCAGGGTAACAGTCGCCTGCAAGCTGATGAGGTGCAACTCCATCAAAAAGAGGCGCCAGGCCAGCCGGAACCGGTGCGTACCGTCGATGCGCTCGGCAACGTCCATTATGACGACAATCAGGTTATTCTGAAGGGGCCGAAAGGCTGGGCGAACCTGAACACCAAAGACACAAACGTGTGGGAAGGCGACTACCAGATGGTCGGCCGTCAGGGGCGCGGGAAAGCGGATCTGATGAAGCAGCGTGGCGAAAACCGCTATACCATTCTGGAAAATGGCAGCTTTACCTCCTGTCTGCCAGGCTCCGATACCTGGAGCGTTGTGGGCAGCGAAGTGATTCACGATCGTGAAGAGCAGGTAGCGGAAATCTGGAACGCCCGTTTTAAACTGGGTCCGGTTCCCGTCTTTTACAGCCCTTATTTACAGCTGCCGGTCGGTGACAAACGCCGCTCCGGTTTCCTGATTCCGAACGCGAAGTACACCACCAAGAACTATTTTGAGTTCTACCTGCCGTATTACTGGAACATCGCGCCCAATATGGACGCCACCATTACGCCGCATTATATGCACCGCCGTGGCGGTGTCATGTGGGAGAATGAGTTCCGCTACCTCAGCCAGGCGGGCGCGGGTTTAATGGAGTTCGACTATCTGAATTCCGATCGCGTTTACGACGATGAGCATCCGAACGACAGCAACTCCCGTCGCTGGTTGTTCTACTGGCGTCATGGCGGCGTGATGGATCAGGTATGGCGCTTTAATGTCGACTATACCAAGGTCAGCGACTCCAGCTACTTCAATGACTTTGACAATAAGTACGGTTCCAGTACCGACGGTTACGCCACGCAGAAATTCAGCGTCGGCTATGCCGTGCAGAACTTTGATGCCACGGTGTCAACCAAACAGTTCCAGGTATTCAGCGATCAGAATACCAGCAGTTACTCCGCTGAGCCGCAGTTAGACGTTAACTTCTACCAGAATGACGTTGGTCCATTCGATACGCGTATTTACGGCCAGGCCGTGAAGTTTGTGAACACCCGAGACAACATGCCGGAAGCGACTCGCGTTCACCTGGAGCCAACCATCAATCTGCCGTTATCGAATCAGTGGGGCAGCATCAATACTGAAGCGAAGCTGCTGGCGACGCACTACCAGCAAACCAATCTGGACTCGTACAACAACAATTCGCGAAACGTCAATAAACTCGATGAGTCGGTTAACCGCGTAATGCCGCAGTTCAAAGTCGATGGCAGGATGGTGTTTGAACGCGATATGACGACGTTGGCGCCGGGTTACACCCAGACGCTGGAGCCGCGCGCGCAGTATCTGTACGTTCCCTATCGTAACCAGAGCAGCATCAATAACTACGACTCCTCATTATTGCAGTCCGACTACAGCGGCCTGTTCCGCGACCGCACATATGGCGGTCTGGACCGTATCGCCTCCGCAAACCAGGTCACGACCGGCGTCACATCGCGTATTTATGATGATGCCGCAATTGAACGTTTTAATGTTTCCGTGGGTCAAATCTACTATTTCACGGAGTCTCGCACCGGCGATGACAACATAACCTGGGAGAATGACGACAAAACGGGCTCACTGGTTTGGGCGGGCGACACCTACTGGCGTATCTCCGACCGCTGGGGACTGCGTAGCGGCATTCAGTACGACACGCGTCTGGACAGCGTCGCGACCAGCAGCAGTACGATCGAATACCGTCGCGATGAAAATCGTCTCTTACAGTTGAACTACCGTTATGCCAGCGCGGAATATATTCAGGCTACGCTGCCGTCTTATTCCACTGCGGAGCAGTATAAAAACGGGATTTCCCAGGTCGGGGGCGTTGCCAGTTGGCCGATTGCCGATCGTTGGTCTATCGTAGGCGCTTACTACTTTGATACCAATGTGAATAAGCCTGCCGACCAGATGCTCGGCGTGCAGTACAACTCCTGCTGCTATGCGATTCGCTTCGGTTATGAGCGTAAGCTGAACGGTTGGGATAACGATAAAGAACACGCTGTTTATGACAACGTGATCGGCTTTAACATTGAATTGCGTGGTCTGAGCTCCAACTACGGTCTCGGCACCAAAGAGATGTTGCGTTCGAACATTTTGCCGTATCAAAGCTCTCTGTGATTTGATTGATTTACCACGTAATCCGCATTGCGGTTAATTGAAATGGAAAAAGTATGAAGAACTGGAAAACGCTGCTTCTCGGTATCGCCATGATCGCGAATACCAGTTTCGCTGCCCCGCAGGTGGTCGATAAAGTCGCAGCCGTCGTCAATAACGGCGTCGTGCTGGAAAGCGACGTTGATGGCTTAATGCAATCAGTAAAACTTAATGCGGGTCAGGCTGGTCAGCAGCTTCCTGATGATGCCACGCTACGTCATCAGATCCTGGAACGTTTGATCATGGATCAAATCGTTCTCCAGATGGGTCAGAAGATGGGGGTGAAAATCTCTGATGAACAGCTGGAGCAGGCTATCGCCAATATCGCTAAACAGAACAACATGACGCTGGACCAGATGCGCAGCCGTCTGGCTTACGATGGTCTGAGCTACTCAACCTACCGTAGCCAGATCCGCAAAGAGATGATCATCTCCGAAGTGCGTAACAACGAAGTGCGTCGTCGCGTCACCATCCTGCCGCAGGAAGTGGATGCGCTGGCCCAACAGGTCGGTAACCAGAACGATGCCAGCACAGAGCTGAACCTGAGCCACATTCTGATCCCGCTGCCGGAAAACCCGACGTCGGATCAGGTAAGCGAAGCGGAAGCCCAGGCGCGCTCGATTGTTGATGAAGCGCGTAACGGCAGTGATTTCGGCAAACTGGCGATCACCTACTCCGCCGACCAGCAGGCGCTGAAAGGCGGCCAGATGGGCTGGGGACGTATTCAGGAGCTGCCGGGCATTTTCGCGCAGGCGCTGAGCACGGCGAAAAAAGGCGACATCGTTGGCCCGATTCGTTCCGGCGTTGGCTTCCACATTCTGAAAGTGAACGATCTGCGCGGCCAGAGCCAGAGCATCTCCGTCACTGAAGTTCATGCCCGCCATATTCTGCTGAAACCCTCGCCGATCATGACCGATCAACAGGCGCGCCTGAAACTGGAAGAGATCGCAGCAGACATTAAGAGCGGCAAAACGACCTTTGCCGCCGCAGCGAAAGAGTTTTCACAGGACCCAGGTTCTGCCAACCAGGGCGGCGATCTGGGCTGGGCGGCAGCGGATATTTTCGATCCTGCCTTCCGCGACGCGCTGACCCGCCTCAACAAAGGCCAGATGAGCGCCCCGGTGCACTCCTCCTTTGGCTGGCACCTGATCGAACTGCTGGATACGCGTAACGTTGATAAAACCGACGCGGCGCAGAAAGACAGAGCTTACCGTATGCTGATGAACCGTAAGTTCTCGGAAGAAGCAGCAACCTGGATGCAGGAACAACGCGCCAGCGCTTACGTTAAAATCCTGAGCAATTAATGGCTACTGTTCAACGCGTTGTTATCACTCCCGGCGAACCCGCCGGGATTGGTCCTGACTTAGTCGTTCAGCTCGCACAGCGTGAGTGGCCGGTCGAACTCGTCGTCTGTGCAGATGCCCGTCTGTTAACCGACCGGGCCGCGTTGCTCGGTTTGCCCCTCTCGCTTCTTCCCTACTCGCCAAATCACCCTGCAAAACCGCAATCCGCCGGCACGCTGACCCTGTTGCCGACAGCGCTTCGCGCTCCTGTCACCCCAGGTCAACTCAGCGTTGAGAATGGGCAGTATGTGGTGGATACGCTGGCGCGCGCCTGCGACGGTTGTCTGCAAGGGGAATTTGCGGCGCTGATCACCGGTCCGGTTCACAAAGGCGTCATCAATGACGCTGGCGTACCGTTTACCGGACACACGGAGTTTTTTGAAGCGCGTTCGCAGGCGAAGAAAGTGGTGATGATGCTGGCCACCGAGGAGCTGCGGGTCGCGCTGGCGACAACGCACCTGCCGTTAAGAGCGGTTGCCGACGCCATTACCCCCGCTTTGCTGCATGAGGTGATCGGCATTCTGCATCATGATTTACGCACGAAATTCGGCCTTGCCGATCCGCATATTCTGGTGTGCGGGCTAAATCCGCATGCGGGTGAAGGCGGCCATATGGGAACCGAAGAGATCGACACGATCGTTCCGGTACTGGATGATCTGCGCGCTCAGGGGATGCGCTTAAGCGGCCCTTTGCCCGCCGACACGCTTTTCCAGCCTAAATATCTCGATCATGCCGATGCCGTGCTGGCGATGTACCACGATCAGGGTCTCCCCGTGCTAAAATACCAGGGATTTGGTCGCGGCGTGAATATCACGCTGGGCCTGCCTTTTATTCGAACATCCGTAGACCACGGCACCGCGCTTGAACTGGCGGGTCGGGGGCAAGCGGATGTCGGCAGTTTTATTACGGCGCTTAATCTCGCCATCAAAATGATTGTTAATACCCAATGAATAATCGAGTCCATCAGGGCCACTTAGCCCGTAAACGCTTCGGGCAAAACTTTCTCAACGATCAGTTTGTGATCGACAGTATTGTCTCCGCCATTAACCCGCAAAAGGGTCAGGCAATGGTCGAAATCGGCCCTGGTCTGGCGGCGCTGACGGAGCCTGTCGGCGAACGTCTGGACCAGCTCACGGTGATCGAACTTGACCGCGATCTGGCCGCGCGCCTGCAAACGCACCCGTTTTTGGGGCCGAAACTGACGATTTATCAGCAAGATGCCATGACCATGAACTTCGGTGAGCTGTCTGAGAAGATAGGTCAGCCGCTGCGCGTATTCGGCAACTTGCCCTACAACATCTCCACCCCGTTGATGTTCCACCTCTTTAGCTATACTGATGCCATTGCCGACATGCACTTTATGTTGCAAAAAGAAGTGGTCAATCGTCTGGTTGCAGGGCCGAACAGTAAGGCGTATGGTCGATTAAGCGTCATGGCGCAATATTATTGCCAGGTGATCCCGGTGCTGGAAGTGCCACCATCCGCCTTCACGCCGCCGCCTAAAGTCGATTCCGCCGTTGTGCGCCTGGTGCCTCACACGACGATGCCGTATCCGGTGAAAGACATACGCGTGTTGAGCCGCATCACCACCGAGGCGTTTAACCAGCGTCGTAAAACGATTCGCAACAGCCTCGGAAATCTGTTCAGCGTCGAGGTGCTGACGGAACTGGGCATTGACCCGGCATTGCGAGCGGAAAATATCTCTGTCGCGCAATATTGCCAGATGGCGAACTATCTGTCAGAAAACGCGCCTTCGAAGGAGAGTTAAGCATGATCAATTCGCCCCGAGTGTGTATTCAGGTTCAGAGCGTCTACATTGAAGCGCAATCTTCACCTGATGATGAACGTTACGTATTCGCATACACGGTAACCATCCGCAATTTGGGGCGAGCGCCAGTGCAGTTGTTGGGGCGTTATTGGCTGATAACCAATGGTCATGGCCGCGAAACCGAAGTACAGGGCGAAGGTGTGGTTGGCGTGCAGCCGCACATCGCGCCCGGAGAAGAGTACCAGTACACCAGCGGCGCCGTTATTGAAACGCCGCTGGGCACCATGCAGGGTCACTACGAAATGATCGATGAAAAAGGCGTCGCCTTTACTATCGATATTCCCGTGTTCCGACTCGCCGTTCCAACACTTATTCATTAAAACTCAAGCAATGGCAACATACCTCATTGGCGACGTTCACGGTTGCTACGACGAACTGATCGCATTGTTACACCAGGTGGAATTTACCCCCGGTTCAGATACCCTGTGGCTTACCGGCGATCTGGTCGCTCGCGGCCCTGGTTCTCTGGAAGTGCTCCGCTACGTGAAATCACTGGGCGACTGCGTGCGTCTGGTGCTTGGCAATCACGATTTACATCTGTTGGCCGTCTTTGCGGGCATTAGCCGCAATAAGCCGAAAGACAGGCTGACTCCGCTGCTGGAAGCGCCAGACGCCGACGAACTGCTCAACTGGCTGCGCCGTCAGCCGCTGTTGCAGGTCGACGAAGAGAAGAAGCTGGTGATGGCGCATGCGGGCATTACGCCGCAGTGGGATTTACAGACAGCGAAAGACTGCGCGCGCGATGTTGAAGCCGTGCTGTCGAGCGACTCCTATCCCTTCTTCCTCGACGCGATGTACGGCGATATGCCGAACAACTGGACGCCGGAGCTAACGGGTCTGGCGCGGCTGCGTTTTATCACGAATGCCTTCACCCGTATGCGTTACTGTTTCCCGAACGGCCAACTGGATATGTACAGCAAAGAGTCGCCGGAAAACGCCCCTGCGCCGCTGAAACCCTGGTTCGCCATTCCGGGGCCGGTTAGCGAAGCATACAGCATTGTCTTTGGTCACTGGGCGTCGCTGGAAGGTAAAGGGACGCCGGAAGGCATTTATGGTCTGGATACCGGCTGCTGCTGGGGCGGGGATTTAACCTGCCTGCGTTGGGAAGATAAGCGCTACTTCGTGCAGCCGTCGAATCGTCATCTTGATTCAGGCAAAGGCGAGGCGGTGAACGCCTGAGCGTTATTTTGTAGGCCGGATAAGGCGTTTACGCCGCTATCCGGCATTCACGCCACATTATTGCCTGATGGCGCTTCGCTTATCAGGCCTACAAATCCGCATTACAACATGCCGGATTAACGACGCTCCAGAATCTCGAAGCAGTAGCTGTGAGAATTCTGCTCATCGGCGTCGTGGAACTCGCTGAAGACCGATTCCCAGTCATCCGGTTCGTAGTCCGGGAAATGGGTGTCCCCTTCCACTTCGGCATCAATATGCGTCAGATACAGTTTCTGCGCTTTCGGCAAGAACTGTTCGTACACGCGTCCGCCGCCAATCACCATAATCTCTGGCGCATCGCCGCAGGCGGCAATCGCTTCATCGACCGATTTCACCCACTGCACGCGATCGTCAGTGCCAGGCTGGCTGCTGATGACGATGTTTTTACGCCCCGGCAGCGGTCGCCCGATGGATTCCCAGGTATGGCGCCCCATAACCACAGGCTTGTTTAAGGTGTTACGTTTAAACCAGGCGAGATCGGCAGGCAGGTTCCACGGCATGGCGTTTTCCATGCCGATAACGCGATCTACCGCTAACGCCGCAATCAGACTGATCATTGAATATTTCCTGGATACAAAAAATTGTCGCCACTATACGGAAAGAGCAATCTTTCGTCGACTAACGAAAAGAGGAATAGCACGAAAATTTTCCGTTCTGCTGGCAACCCGACTTATTTAAAGCGGTGTCAGCTCGCAGGCCGCCATCAGGCAATCAGACGCGCCATCCGGCCTACGATGGTTTGTAGGCCCGGTAAGCTTAGCGCCACCGGGCAAATTGCCGGATGGCGGCGTAAACGCCTTACCTGGCCTACGTTGACGGTTTCACTTCCGGCTCATCATCTGCATCACCCGTATGCTTACCTTCATCCGTGCCTTGCCAGCCGTGGCGTTGAATTAACGATAAATGTTCACGGTCTTCAGTAATAATCTCGCTCAACATAGCGCTGGTGCGTTTATAGACAGCCGCGCGGGACGTTGGATCGTTTTCCCCTTTCGCCATCTCTTCCACCATCTGCGTATTAAAACGACGGAACAGATCGGCACGCTCGCGCGCCTCGTAGCGTCCCAGCCCTAATTTTTCCAGCGCCTGACGCCCTGTTTTTAACGCGCCTTCAAACGTTTCACGCTCCGGCATCTCAACACCGGCCTGTCGCAAACGAATGTAGTGATCGACATCGCGGGCGCGGGCAATAATTTGCAGGTCGGGGAAATGGGCTTTTACCATTTCTGTCAGTTGTAAACTGGTTTGCGGATCGTCAATCGCGTTGATCAGCACTTCCGCTTTCGCCGCACCCGCGGACTCCAGCAAATCCATGCGCGTCGCGTCACCGTAAAAGACCTTCATGCCAAATTTGCGCAGCGTTTCAATATGATCCGGGTCATGGTCGAGAACCACCATTTTTACCCCGCTCGACAGCAGCAAACGCCCCGTAATCTGCCCAAAACGGCCAAATCCGGCGATGATCACGCGCGGTTGTTCCGCATCGATCTCATCCGCTTCACGCGCTTCACCGATTGCGGATTTTTCCAGACGGCTCAGGAGCACCAGAAAAATGGGCGTCGCCGCCATTGAGAGCGCAACGGTGAGCGTCAAGGCCTTCGCCCATTCCGGGTCGAGTACATTGGCCATTTGCGCCGCGCCGAATACCACAAAGGCAAACTCACTCCCCTGTCCTAATAATACGGCAAACCAGAGACGTTGCTTATTCGGCACCCGTAGCGGCCTGGCGACAAGCCACAGCATTACCGTTTTAATGACCAGGAAACCGACCAGCAGGATAAGAATGCGTAACGGATTATCGATCAGCGTGCCAAAGTCGATAGACATGCCAACGCCGATAAAGAACAGCCCCAGCAGCAGCCCTTTAAACGGTTCTATGTCGCTTTCCAGCGCATGCCGGTATTCCGAGCTTGCCAGCAACACGCCCGCCAGAAACGCCCCCATCGCCATCGACAGCCCCACTTCTTCCAGCAGCAAGCCGAAGCCAAAGACCAGAAACAGGGCCACGGCGCTGAACACTTCACGCAAACCGGAACGCGCGACAAAACGCAACGCCGGGCGCGTGACATAGCGCCCTAACAGCACCACCAGCGCCAGCGCCCCTGCCACTTTTAACGCAGACAGTGCAAAGACGCCCAGCGTCGTTGAAGCGCTGCTGGCGGCCAGTAAGGGGATCATCGCCACCAGTGGAATAGCGGCAATATCCTGAAACAGCAGCACGGCGAATGTGCTACGGCCCATTTGCGAGACGGTCAGGTTACGCTCATCCATCGCCTGCATCGCAATCGCCGTGGAAGAGAGCGCCAGCGTCATGCCGATCAGCTCCGCCACCTGCCAGCGCAGGCCGAGGAACATACAGAACAGGCCAATCAACCCACCGCATACCACCATCTGCAACGCGCCGCCGCCAAAAACCGACGCACGCAGTTTCCACAAACGCTGCGGGTCCAGCTCCAGCCCAATCACAAACAGCATCAGCACCACGCCAATTTCGGCGAAATGGAGAATAGCTTCAGCGTCCGTCACCAGACGCAGCCCCCACGGGCCGATAATACACCCGGCAATGAGGTAGCCCAGCACCGACCCTAAGCCCAGCCGGACGGCAATCGGCACAATCAGCGCGGCCGATCCCAGGTAAATCAGCGCCTGTATCAGCGTATGGCTATCCATGATTTGCCTCCTGCCACGCCAGCAAACGTTGCTTATAGTGGCGAGCCTGCGCCTGGAGCGTTTCGTCATCACAGACAAACGTACAGTGCATCGCAAAAGGCGGCAGCCAGTTGAGCCCACAATAGAGCGCGGTAGCCTGTAACGGCTGCGAGAGCACATCAAAGCCCGGATAGGCGCCAATAGCGAAGTGGCTTTCGCCTCCGCCAGTCGTCACGGCCCACATCAGATCTTTGTCCCGGAGCGCCGTGCCGCCATGCCCGTAGGCCCAGCCATGCGCGAGGACTTTGTCCATCCAGAGTTTGAGTAAAGGGGGAACGCTGTACCACTGCATTGGATGCTGCCAGATGATAAGACGCGCGCGCGCCAGCGCCTGCTGCTCGGCGGCAACATCAATATTGAAGTCAGGATAAAGCTGATAGAGCGAACGAATTTCGACGCCATCCAGCGTCCTTGCCTGTTCCAGCATCCGTTTATTCGCATGCGAGTGCTGCGGATACGGATGGGCATAAATAATGAGGATCATGAAGTAGCCTGTTATTTTACATCTCTGTTTTACCACAGAGTGTAGTCAGTAATTTAACAGGCTAATAGTGAATATTATTGAGCAGCTAAATGGATAAAACTGAATTAATTATCCAGCTCGCTCATGTTCTTCACCTGATCGCGGTTGATCTGTTCCGTTTTACCAGTTTCCGCGTTTTTGTAGGACACCAGTCCGGTATCATCATCGACCTGTGGTTTACCATCGGTGACGATCGTTTTGCCGTCGGTGGTTTTTATGGCCTGGTTTGATGAACAGCCCGCTACGGTAAATACCGTCGCAGCGGCAAAAAGAGACGCAATAAGAAGTTGTTTTTGCATGGTGTTCTCCCTGCTTTTCAGTCATTTTCAGTGGTATACCCATTAACTATAGACTAACTGACTGACCTTAAAAGAAAATACAGAACACTCTGAAGATATCCCCTAGCACAGAGGCTTGTTGCGAATCGTCATACTGCTCGTCTGGGCAAGCGTCAGTCCACGCGTCTCCGGCGCAAAGGCGATGGAAATAAGCAGACCGATAAGTGAAATTCCCGCCCCCATCAGCATGACGTAGCTGATCCCATATCTGGTGATGAAGATCGGCAGCGCCCACGTTGAAAGGATGGTGCCAATTCGACTCAGGGACATAATGACGCCCACGGCAGACGCGCGAATATCCGTCGGGAACAGCTCATTCGGGTAGAGCCACTGAAGGTTCCCCGGGCCGCCGGAGAAAAAGGCGTACACCGCAAAGGCCGCAACCACCAGCCAGATCCCCATTTCTGGGATAAGCCCCAGCACAGCCAGCGCCAGCGTCATCATAACAAAGCTGCCGATCAGCAATGGCCGTCGCCCTATGCTGTTCAGCCAGTACATCGGCGGAATACAGCCCAGCATAAAGAACAAACTGATCACCACATTGCCCAGCGCCGCGCTTTTCCCGACGCCCAGCCCCAGCAGGCCGACAATCTGCGGGCCAAAGGTATAGATGGCGAACATCGGGATGACCTGGCAGGTCCAGATGGCGGCGACAAACAAAACAAACGGGAAGTGACGGCGATTAAACAGCTGTAAGAAGCGCGTCTCCTGGGGCGGTTCTTCATCAAACGCCACCGGTTCGCCAAACAGTTTAATCATCATCTCCTCGCACTCTTTCACCCGCCCCTTACGCAACAGCCAGCGCGGTGATTCGGGAAGATCAAAGCGCCCGATCAGGATCATAATGCAGGGAATTGCCGCGCTCCCCAGCATCCAGCGCCATCCGCCCGCCACATCGTACAACCAGTAGCCGACCAGATCGGCGCAGGTGGCGCCGACATACCACATCGCGGCAATAAAACTGATCGAGAAGGCGCGCTGGCGGGTGTTGGAAAACTCGGTAATCATCGAGGTGGCGATAGGATAATCCGCGCCAATCACCACCCCAATCAGCACGCGCATGACGAGCAACTCCATCGGCGATGAGACAAACATCGTCGCTACCGATATCACCCCAATGGCGATGATATCGATGAGGAACATTTTACGTCGCCCCACTTTGTCTGAGATATAGCCGAACAGCGACGTACCGACAAACAGCCCGGCCAGCGTGCCTGCCCCCAGTAACCCCAGCCACTGCGCATCCAGCTTCAGCGCAGGAGTGAGCTGCTCCAGCGCTACGCCAATCATGACCAGTACGTAACCGTCCAGGAACGGCCCGCCGCTTCCCCACAGCATAATTCTGCGGTGAATAGAGGAGAATTTAATGTCGTCAAAGTTCCTGGGCTGCTGCATAGCCGCGTCCTGTTTTGTTTTCACTTGATGCCTGATGGCGCTACGCTTATCAGGCCTACGAATCACGTATTTTGTAGGCCGGATAAGACGCATCAGCGACGCCATCCGGCATCAACCTCAGCCGTAGCGAAATTCCACGCCAAAGGTGCCGCGCGGGTATTCCCATTTTTCCAGCGCCGTCCCCAACCCGAGGATTCGACAGGTGCCGCACTCCAGGCACCCGGCGTAATCAAAACGCACGCTGCCGTCGTCCTGCTTTTTATACAACCCGGCCGGACACGCCTTGATCAGCACCTCCAGCGCCTGCTTATCCGGTTCGGTTTTCAGGATGATGTGCGGATTGTCTTCATCCACATTGAATTTATTGACGCCCAGTTTGACGTCCACATTGACGGGAGAAGTCATAATACGGTCACTCCTTTGATGCCATCCTTCATCAGGTTGATGAAGCCCACTTTCTTCGCGTGGCGCAGGATTTTTTTACGCACAGGGACGGGCGCGCTGCCATCGACGGTAAACAGATCGCGGGCAATGCCCACCGCCATTTCAGGGTAGCGCGTGAACATACGCGGGTTGTCCAGAAACGCCGGTAAGCGCTGGTACATACGCATATCCCGCATCGGCCCGTTGTCGAGATGCTGTCGATATTCCGCCAGCCCCTGTCGGCTGAAATCGTTGCTCTGCATGGCCGAAAGTACGGTCTTCGCCGCCGTTTCCCCTGCCGCGACGGCCAGGTCCATACCGCGAATCGTAAAACCGAGGTTCATACACATACCGGCGGCGTCACCGGCAATCAGCACGCCGTCGCCCACCAGCTCCGGCTGCATATTCATTCCCGCTTCCGGGACGACGTGCGCGGCGTACTCCAGCAGTTTTCCACCCGCAATCAGCGGCGCCACCGCCGGATGCTGTTTAAAATCTTCCAGCATTTGTGGAACCGACTTTTTCGCCTCTTTCAGATGATGCAGACCGCAAACCAGCCCCAAAGAGAGGGTCGTTTTATTGGTATAGAGGAAGCCGCCGCCCATCAGACCGTCGGTCGGATAACCGGCAAACAGACAGGCAGCACCTTCATTTCCCTGTAATCCGAAGCGATCCACAATGACCGATTCAGGCAACTCAATTAACTCTTTTACGCCTACCGCGACATGGGCGGCATCTACACGTTTCGCCATTCCCAGTTTTTCCGCCAACAGCGAGTTCACGCCATCAGCGAGAATGACCGTTTTCGCTTCAATAACGTCGCCATCCGCCTCAACGCCCACCACTTTGCCGTCGCGCTGAACAAGATTATCCACGCGGATGCCGGTTATCAGCTGCGCGCCCGCCTCTTCAGCCTGCTCCATCAGCCAGGCGTCAAATTTACTGCGCAATACGGAATAAGAGACCTGCGAAGGCGCGGCATCCTCGCCATTGACGTAATCCACCGCCATCGCCCCTTTTTCGGTCATAAAAGCGAGTTTTTCATGGGTGATCACGCGTTCAACCGGGGCATGTTCAGCAAAACCGGGGATAATGCGCTCCAGACTGTGCGCGTAGATGCGCCCGCCAGTGACATTCTTCGCGCCAGCGGAATTGCCGCGCTCAATAACCAGCACCTGCGCCCCTTCGCGGGCGAGCACCAGCGCCGCGACGGAACCCGCCAGTCCGGCCCCCACGATGATGGCATCAAAGATATCTTCGGACATAAGAACTCCAGATTTACCTGTCAGCGGCAGGGCCGATACCCACAGGCCCTGCCCGAGTGGATCAGCGTGCTAAAGCGCTCGTAAGCGCAGGCAGAATCTTCATCACATCGCCGACAATGCCGTAATCAGCGTATTGAAATATCGGCGCATTTTTATCTTTGTTGATGGCGCAGATGGTTTGTGAACCGTTCGCGCCCACCATGTGCTGGATCTGCCCGGAAATGCCCACCGCGAGGTAAAGCTCTGGTTTAAGCATCAGGTTGGAGATGCCGACATAACGCTCGTGCTCCATCCATTTTTCGTTTTCCGCCACCGGACGAGAACACGCCAGTTCCGCGCCAATGGCCTGACACAGCGCCTGGGCCAGCGAGATATTCTCTTTGCTGCCGATGCCGCGCCCGACGCTAACCACCAGTCGCGCTTTATCAAGATCGACCGTGTTGCTCTGGCGCGCCTGCGTTGCGGTGCGCGTTACGACGACATCTGGCGACTGCCACTGCACGTCATGCGACTCGCCGTGGCGGGACGCATCCGCCTGTTGCGCCTCGAACGTGCCGCTGCCGACGGTGATCACCGCATACGGTGATGTGATGGTCTCTTCGCCAATCGCCAGCCCGCCGTAGACCATATGCCGGACGGTCGCATGGCCCTCCTGCTGCGTTACCGCACTGGCGTCGTTAGAGACGGCCGCCGCGAGACGAAATCCCAGCTTTGCCGCCAGCAGTTTGCCACGGCGGGTATTAGGCAGCAGCACCAGACCCGAATCCCCCTGCTGGCGAATCGTCTGCGCCATCACCCCGGCGTAATCTTCCACCATGCGGTCGTCCGGTTTACCGCGTAAATGCCAGATGTGATTCGCCCCCAGCTGGCGTGCCGTCTCGCCCTCGGCGTCGTGCTGCACAAACGCATGAATCTGCTCACCTGAAGCCAGTGCGCCGCTCATCAGTTCCGGCAGACGAGAAGGGGTATCGCTGAATACCCAGACATGAGAAAACGTGTTCATAATATCCCCCGGTAATTAAATGATTTTGCGCAGATGTTCGGCGAACGCGGCGATCTGTTCTTCACCATCGCCTTCAATAACGATGCGCTGACGCTCGCGTTGTTTCGGTGCGGCGACCTTCTGGACGGAGTACGCGTCTGGCGCACTGAAACCAATATCCGCCGCAGACCAGACCTGCACCGGTTTTTTCGCCGCGCCCAGAATCGCTTTCATCGACGGGATCTGCGGAGCGTTAATGTCTGTGGAGACCGCCACCACCGCAGGCAGGGGAATACTCAGGGTTTCAATTTCATCTTCCAGTTCACGCTCAACGGTAAGCGCACTTTCCGTCAGGGAGAGGATTTTGCTCACGCCGTTGATGGCCGGAATGTTCAGCGTTTCCCCCACCAGCAGGCTGACCTGCTGGGCATAAAGGTCGGAGGAACCGTCGCCGCAAACGATCAGATCAAAGCCCGATTTTTGCGCGGCGGCGGCAAGCGCTGCGGCGGTGCGTTGCGGCAAAGCCTGTTCAAACTGGTCGTCTATCACCACGACCAGTTCATCTGGCCCACGGGAGAGCACATCTTTACGCCCTTTGGCGTTGGTCAGCGCCTTGCCGCCTACGCTCATGGCAATCACCTGGGCATCGCTTGCCTGCTGCTTTAACTGACAGGCAGCTTCAATCGCATTCAGATCGTACTGACTGATTTTGGCATCCGCTTTGCTGATATCTAATGAACCATCGGCATTATTGATCGCAATATCCTGTTCATCAGGCACGCACTTGTAACAAGTAATTATCTTCATTGCATCTCCAGAAATCATGAAGGAAACGTCATCCATATCGGCGGTGTTAAATACAGATATCACGCTCTTTAATTCGGAAATAAAACTTTAATCACCAATATTGAAAATGTCACACGCTGATATTTACAACTTTCAATATTGTTAAGCACCTCACTAATATTGAACATCCCCCGTAGAACATAAAAATTTTCAATATTGTTTGATGGATCACCAATATTGAATGAGAGATGCGCGCAATTCGACCAAAATGCAACACATCCAATTGTTTTAAATTGATTTTATTTGAAAATAATGGTCAAAAACACCAGACAAAAAAGTGTGATCAACATAACGGATTACCGCAAAATGAATACCCATTATGAGTTACTCGCCAAAGCGACTCTGAGGTCTAACTGTCATCAGATTATTACTAAGAAAAATAAACAAAATATAACAAACGGGAACGTAACATAAATTTCGTTTTGACACTGGAATTGACTCATGAAAAATGAAAAGAGAAAGTCCGGGATTGAACCTAAGGTTTTTTTTCCGCCGTTAATAATTGTAGGGATACTTTGTTGGCTAACCGTCAGAGATCTCGACGCTGCGAATATTGTTATTAATGCCGTCTTCAGTTATGTCACAAATATCTGGGGTTGGGCATTTGAATGGTACATGGTGGTGATGCTTTTTGGCTGGTTCTGGCTGGTCTTCGGCCCTTACGCTAAAAAAAGATTAGGTGATGAACCGCCTGAATTCAGCACCGCCAGCTGGATTTTCATGATGTTCGCCTCCTGCACTTCCGCCGCCGTGCTGTTCTGGGGCTCAATCGAAATTTATTATTACATCTCGACGCCGCCCTTTGCTCTGGCACCTGGCTCCAACGGCGCCAAAGAGATCGGCCTCGCCTACAGCCTGTTTCACTGGGGGCCGTTACCGTGGGCAACTTACAGCTTCCTCTCCGTCGCGTTCGCCTACTTCTTTTTTGTTCGCAAAATGGACGTGATTCGTCCCAGCTCCACGCTGGTACCTTTAGTGGGCGAGAAACACGCGAAAGGGTTATTCGGTACTATTGTCGATAACTTCTATCTGGTGGCGCTGATCTTCGCGATGGGCACCAGCCTCGGTCTGGCGACGCCGCTGGTGACAGAGTGTATGCAGTATCTGTTCGGCATCCCTCATACGCTGGAACTGGACGCCATCATCATTACCTGCTGGATCGTTCTGAACGCCATTTGCGTGGCCTGCGGCCTGCAAAAAGGGGTGAAAATCGCCAGTGACGTGCGTAGCTATCTCAGCTTCCTGATGCTCGGCTGGGTGTTTATCGTCAGCGGCGCCAGTTTCATCATGAACTACTTCACCGATTCCGTCGGTATGCTGTTGATGTATCTGCCACGCATGTTGTTCTACACCGATGCGATCGGCAAAGGCGGCTTCCCGCAAGGCTGGACCGTTTTCTACTGGGCATGGTGGGTCATTTACGCCATCCAGATGAGTATCTTCCTCGCGCGTATTTCCCGCGGCCGTACCGTGCGCGAACTGTGCTTTGGGATGGTGCTCGGCCTGACCGCCTCCACCTGGATTCTGTGGACCGTTCTTGGCAGCAACACCTTGCTGCTGATGGATAAAAATATTCTCAATATTCCACAACTTATCGAACAGCACGGCGTGGCGCGCGCCATCATCGAAACCTGGGCCGCACTGCCATTCAGCACGGCTACGATGTGGGGATTCTTCATCCTCTGCTTTATCGCTACCGTCACGCTGATTAACGCCTGCTCCTACACGCTGGCCATGTCCACCTGCCGCGAAGTGCGCGACGGTGAAGAGCCGCCGCTGCTGGTACGTATCGGCTGGTCGGTGCTGGTTGGCGTTATCGGCATCGTCCTGTTAGCACTCGGCGGGTTAAAACCCATTCAAACCGCGATTATCGCCGGAGGATGCCCGCTGTTCTTCGTCAACATCATGGTAACGCTCTCCTTTATCAAAGACGCCAAAGTGCACTGGAAAGATAAATAAACTCAATAAACTCCTTACAAATGAGGCTGGAAGATGGATTTTAATTTGAATGACGAGCAGGAACTGTTTGTCGCCGGTATTCGTGAACTGATGGCCAGTGAGAACTGGGAAGCCTACTTTGCCGAGTGCGATCGCGACAGCGTCTACCCGGAACGTTTTGTGAAAGCGCTGGCGGATATGGGCATCGACAGCCTGTTGATCCCGGAAGAACACGGCGGGCTGGAAGCCGGTTTCGTCACCGTTGCCGCCGTATGGATGGAACTGGGGCGTCTGGGCGCGCCCACTTACGTGTTGTACCAATTGCCGGGAGGTTTTAACACTTTCCTGCGTGAAGGGACCCAGGAGCAAATTGATAAAATCATGGCGTTCCAGGGAACCGGCAAGCAGATGTGGAACTCGGCGATCACCGAACCGGGAGCGGGATCGGATGTTGGCAGTTTAAAAACTACCTATACCCGTAAAAATGGTAAGGTTTATCTTAACGGCAGCAAGTGTTTCATCACCAGTAGCGCCTACACCCCCTACATCGTGGTGATGGCACGGGACGGCGCCTCCCCGGACAAACCGATTTATACCGAATGGTTTGTCGATATGAGCAAACCCGGCATCAAGGTTAACAAACTTGAGAAGCTCGGCCTGCGCATGGACAGCTGCTGTGAAATCAATTTTGACGATGTTGAGCTGGACGAAAAAGACATGTTCGGCCGGGAAGGTAATGGCTTTAACCGCGTAAAAGAAGAGTTCGACCACGAACGTTTCCTGGTGGCTTTAACCAACTACGGTACGGCGATGTGCGCGTTCGAAGACGCTGCGCGTTACGCCAATCAGCGCGTGCAGTTTGGCGAGACGATCGGCCGCTTCCAGCTGATTCAGGAGAAGTTCGCGCATATGGCGATCAAATTAAACTCCATGAAAAACATGCTGCTGGAAGCCGCGTGGAAAGCGGATAACGGCACCATCACCTCGGGCGATGCCGCGATGTGTAAATACTTCTGCGCCAACGCCGCGTTTGACGTGGTAGACAGCGCCATGCAGGTATTGGGCGGCGTCGGGATTGCGGGCAACCACCGCATTACGCGTTTCTGGCGTGACCTGCGCGTTGACCGCGTCTCCGGCGGCTCTGACGAAATGCAGATCCTGACGCTCGGCCGCGCCGTGCTGAAGCAATACCGTTAAACATTGCCCGGTCCATCGTAGGACGGATAAGGCGTTTACGCCGCCATCCGGCGATATGCCCGGTGGCGCTGCGCTTACCGGGCCTACAAACCATCGTAGGCCGGATAAGGCGTTTACGCCGCCATCCGGCAACATGCCCGGTGGCGCTGCGCTTACCAGGCCTACAAACCATCGTAGGCCGGATAAGGCGTTTATGCCGCCATCCGGCAATTTGCCCGGTGGCGCTGCGCTTGCCGGGTCTACAAAAAATGCAGGAATTTATTTATGAACCGTTTACCGATGCCCACTTTCGGGCCGCTCGCCGAATTGCGGGTCGTGTTCTCCGGGATTGAAATCGCCGGGCCGTTCGCCGGACAAATGTTCGCAGAATGGGGCGCGGAAGTGATCTGGATTGAAAACGTCGCCTGGGCCGATACCATTCGCGTCCAGCCGAACTATCCGCAGCTTTCACGCCGAAACTTGCATGCTCTCTCCCTTAACATCTTCAAAGATGAAGGTCGGGAAGCATTTCTGAAACTCATAGAAACCACTGACATCTTCATCGAAGCCAGCAAAGGCCCGGCGTTTGCCCGTCGCGGAATTACCGATGACGTGCTGTGGGAACACAACCCCAAACTGGTGATCGCCCACCTTTCCGGTTTCGGTCAGTACGGCACGGAGGAGTACACCAACCTCCCGGCTTACAACACCATCGCCCAGGCTTTTAGCGGCTACCTGATTCAGAACGGTGATGTCGATCAACCCATGCCCGCATTCCCGTATACGGCGGACTATTTTTCCGGGATGACCGCCACCACCGCCGCGCTGGCGGCTTTGCACAGAGTGCGTGAAACCGGCAAAGGCGAGAGCATTGATGTGGCGATGTATGAAGTGATGCTGCGCATGGGTCAGTACTTCATGATGGATTACTTCAACGGCGGCGAAATTTGCCCGCGCATGACCAAAGGCAAAGACCCCTACTACGCCGGATGCGGGCTGTATAAATGCGCAGACGGTTACATCGTGATGGAGCTGGTCGGCATTACGCAGATCAACAAGTGCTTTAAGGATATCGGCCTGGCGCACATTCTGGGTACGCCAGAGGTGCCGGAAGGCACCCAGCTTATCCATCGCGTTGAGTGCCCTTACGGGCCGTTAGTCGAGGAAAAACTGGATGCGTGGCTGGCAACCCGTTCCATCGCCGACGTGCAGGCGCGTTTCGCCGAGCTGAATATCGCCTGCGCGAAAGTGCTGACCATTCCAGAACTGGAAAGCAACCCGCAGTACGTCGCCCGCGAATCCATTACCGAGTGGCACACGATGGATGGCCGCACCTGTAAAGGGCCAAACATCATGCCGAAATTCAAAAACAACCCAGGGAAAATCTGGCGTGGCATGCCGTCGCATGGCATGGACACCGCCGCCATTCTAAAAAACATCGGTTACAACGAAGCAGATATACAGGAACTGGTCAGCAAGGGTCTGGCCAAAGTTGAGGATTAAACGCAAAGCGCTAACCGGTTTATCCGGTTAGCGCGCATGCCTATTTTCGAACGGATAACAGTGCAATGGATATCGTTGGCGGACAAAACTTACGTCAGATGTGGGACGACCTGGCCGAGGTATACGGAAATAAAACGGCGCTTATTTTTGAATCCAGCGAAGGCGTTGTCCGGCAATTCAGCTACGCGTCGCTGAATGAGGAGATCAACCGCACGGCGAACCTTTTCCTCGCCTCAGGCATTCAGAAAGGCGATAACGTCGCGCTGCATCTGGATAACTGCCCGGAGTTCTTTTTCTGCTGGTTTGGTCTGGCCAAAATTGGCGCCATCATGGTGCCGATCAATGCCAGGCTCCTGCGCGAAGAGAGCGCCTGGATTTTACAAAACAGCCGCGCGCAGCTCATCGTCACCAGCGCTGAATTTTATCCGATGTATCGCCAGATACTGCTTGAGGACGATACCCTGCTCAATCATATCTGTCTGATTGGCGAAAATGCGCCCGTTGAAGATAACGTTAGCCATTTTTCTCAACTGAAAGACCAGCAGCCTGCCACATTGTGCTATGCGCCGCCGTTATCCACTGACGACACGGCGGAGATTCTGTTTACTTCTGGCACCACCTCGCGGCCCAAAGGCGTGGTCATTACCCATTACAACCTGCGTTTTGCGGGTTACTACTCCTCCTGGCAGTGTGCGCTGCGTGAAGATGACGTCTATCTGACGGTGATGCCCGCCTTTCATATTGACTGTCAGTGTACTGCGGCAATGGCGGCATTCTCCGCAGGCAGCACCTTTGTGCTGATCGAAAAATACAGCGCCCGCGCGTTCTGGGGACAGGTACGAAAGTATCGCGCCACCGTCACGGAATGTATTCCGATGATGATCAGGACGCTGATGGTGCAGCCCGCTTCCCCGGAAGAGAGGCAGCATTGTCTGCGCGAAGTGATGTTCTATCTCAACCTTTCCGTGCAGGAAAAAGACGCTTTTATTGCACGTTTCGGCGTCCGACTGCTGACCTCTTACGGGATGACGGAAACCATTGTCGGCATTATTGGCGATCGTCCCGGCGATAAACGGCGCTGGCCATCTATTGGTCGCCCTGGATTTTGCTATGAGGCGGACATCCGCGATGAGCAGAACCGCTCGCTGCCCGCCGGAGAAATCGGTGAAATCTGTATTAAAGGCGTGCCGGGAAAAACCATCTTTAAAGAGTATTACGCCAGGCCGGAAGCCACCGCCAAAGCGCTGGAAGCCAACGGCTGGCTGCATACCGGTGATTCCGGCTATCGGGATGAGGAGGGATTTTTCTATTTCGTTGACAGGCGTTGCAACATGATTAAACGCGGCGGCGAAAATGTCTCCTGCGTCGAACTGGAAAACATTATTTCGGCTCATCCCAAAATTCAGGACATCGTCGTTATTGGTATTCACGATTCGATCCGCGATGAAGCCATTAAAGCCTTTGTGGTGCTTAATGAAGGTGAAACATTAACGGAAGAGGAGTTTTTCGCTTTCTGTGAACAGAATATGGCGAAATTCAAAGTCCCCTCTTTTCTTGAGATAAGAAATGATCTGCCCCGAAATTGTTCAGGAAAAATAATTAAAAAGAACCTGAAATAAGCATTCTTACCCGTCCGATTTTAAATAATGGAGTGAAGATATGAGTGAATCATTACATTTGACCCGTCATGGCCCGATTCTGGAAATTACGCTGGATCGCCCGAAAGCGAATGCAATAGACGCAAAAACCAGTTTTGAGATGGGCGAAGTTTTTCTCAATTTCCGTGACGATCCCGAATTGCGTGTGGCGATCATCACCGGTAGCGGCGAAAAATTCTTCTCCGCAGGCTGGGATTTAAAAGCGGCGGCCGAAGGCGAAGCCCCGGACGCCGATTTTGGCCCCGGCGGGTTTGCCGGTTTAACCGAGATCTTTGACCTGGATAAACCGGTGATTGCCGCCGTTAACGGCTATGCCTTCGGCGGCGGGTTCGAACTGGCGCTGGCGGCGGATTTTATCGTCTGCGCCGATAACGCCAGTTTCGCGCTGCCTGAAGCAAAGCTCGGCATTGTGCCTGACAGCGGCGGCGTGCTGCGCCTGCCTAAGCTGTTGCCGCCTGCTATCGTCAACGAAATGCTGATGACCGGCAGACGAATGGACGCAGAAGAAGCCTTGCGCTGGGGAATTGTGAACCGGGTTGTCAGCCAGCAAGCGTTAATGGACAGCGCCCGTGAACTGGCGCAACAGCTGGTGAACAGCGCGCCGTTGGCGATCGCCGCCCTCAAAGAGATCTACCGCGCAACCAGTGAAATGCCGGTGGAAGAAGGTTATCGCTACATTCGCAGCGGCGCATTGAAGCACTACCCGTCGGTACTGCACTCTGAAGATGCGATCGAAGGCCCGCAGGCGTTTGCCGAAAAACGCGATCCGGTCTGGAAAGGCCGCTAGCGCCGCGCTGCCGGATGGCGCTAACGCTTATACGCCATCCGACAACAATCACGGAGGAATAACCATGAGCTATTACGCCTTTGAAGGCCTGATTCCGGTAGTACATCCAGAGGCGTACGTGCATCCCAGCGCCGTGTTGATTGGCGATGTCATCGTTGGTGCGGGCGTCTATATCGGCCCGCTTGCATCGCTGCGCGGCGACTATGGGCGTCTGATTCTTGAGGCGGGCGCTAACCTTCAGGATAGCTGCATCATGCACGGTTATTGCGATACCGACACCATCGTGCATGAAAACGGGCATATCGGGCACGGCGCAATCCTTCACGGCTGCGTGATTGGTCGTGATGCGTTGGTAGGCATGAACAGCGTAATCATGGATGGCGCAATCATCGGCGAAGAGAGTATCGTCGCCGCCATGAGTTTTGTAAAAGCGGGTTTTGTCGGCGCGCCCAGGCAGCTGCTGGTTGGTGCGCCTGCACGCGTCAAACGTGATGTCACGGATGAAGAGCTGCACTGGAAACGGCTCAACACGCAGGAATATCAGGATCTCGCGGTACGCTGTCGGGCATCGCTATGTGAAACGCAACCCTTAACCCAGGTCGAAAAGAACCGGCCGCGCCTGAAAGGCACGACGGAGGTGAAGCCAAAATCGGCGTAGCGCTTTGTGCCGGATGGCGCTGGCGCTTATCCGGCCTACGAGTCAACACACCGTTGCAGGCCGGATAAGGCATTTACGCCGACATTACCGACGCATACTTTTTGATAGCATCATCTGCCATTTCTGCTCGCGGTTTAGCTCCGCGGGCGGAACCGGCATTCGCGGGGTTCTCTCCGCTTTTACCATCTTCTCCTGCGCACTATGACCCAAACGCGCATAGAGCTGCGCGTCAATACGCTTAATACGCACCAGACGCTGGCACTGGCATCCTCGCCCTTCCAGCTGATTAGGGATCGTCCTGGTCTCGCACTCTATTTCCCCTACTTCAGAAAGAATATACGAAACCGTATTAATCGCTTTGCAATAATCCATATTAAATTGCTTCGCGATCTCTTTGGCGCTCACCCACCGGTTTTCTGCCATTACCCAATCAGCAATTAACAAATAAAGTGGTTTCTCAACATATTTTTCACTCATAAGCACACCATTTTACAAATTAAAAATCTTGCTACGGTTCGTTATGGCCTGAATATAAATAACGCCATTAACCATAAATAAATTGTGGATATAAGGGGATAGTATGCGACTTAATTGTTGATTAGTGTGAGCGAAATCGTGCTTGTTACATTGAAAACCACATCCAGGAAGCGTATGTGACCAGGAATGACCTTATGGCGTAAAAAAAGGTTCCTTTGCAGGAACCTTTTTATATCACCAGATAAATGCGTCTGCCGCTTACTTCGTAATTTGCGCGTGCATTTCCTGTACGGAGATCACCTTTTCAGTCGCATCGGCGTTCAGCGCCATCGTCGTGGCGAAGCCGCCGTTCAGGGTCGTGTCGTAATGCACTTTATACTGCAACGCGCTGCGGCGAATCAGTTTAGAGTCCTCAATCGCCTGACGACCTGCGGTGGTGTTGATGATGTAGGTGTATTCGCCATTCTTGATACGGTCCTGAATGTGCGGACGACCTTCATGCACCTTGTTGACCAGACGCGGGTTGATACCCGCCTCACCCAGCACAATCGCCGTACCGTGAGTCGCATCCAGTTCGAAGCCCTGTTTCAGCAGCTTCGCCGCCAGGTCCACCACGCGTTCTTTGTCGCCTTCACGAACGGAGAGCAGCGCACGGCCCGATTTCTTCATCGTCGAGCTGCTGCCAAGCTGTGCTTTGGCGAACGCTTCAGCGAAGGTGCGGCCGACGCCCATCACTTCCCCGGTAGAGCGCATTTCTGGCCCTAACAGCGGGTCAACGCCCGGGAATTTGTTGAACGGCAGCACCACTTCTTTCACCGAGTAGTACGGCGGGATGATTTCTTTCGTCACGCCCTGCTCGGTCAGCGATTTGCCCGCCATCACGCGCGCCGCCACTTTCGCCAGCGGTAAGCCGGTCGCTTTGGAGACAAACGGTACGGTACGCGCCGCACGCGGGTTCACTTCAATCAGGTAGACTTCGTTGTCTTTCACCGCGAACTGCACGTTCATCAGACCACGCACCTGCAACTCAAAGGCCAGCTTCTGCACCTGCTGGCGCATCACGTCCTGAATCTCTTTGCTTAACGTGTAGGCTGGCAGAGAACATGCGGAGTCACCGGAGTGCACACCCGCCTGTTCGATGTGTTCCATGATGCCGCCAATCAGCACCATTTCACCGTCGCAGATAGCATCCACATCCACTTCCACCGCGTCATCAAGGAAGCGGTCCAGCAGTACCGGCGCATCGTTAGAGACGCTGACTGCGGTCTGGAAGTAACGACGCAGGTCAGCTTCGTCGTAAACGATTTCCATTGCGCGGCCGCCCAGCACGTAGGACGGGCGAACCACCAGCGGATAGCCAATCTCTTTTGCCTTCTCAACGGCCTGTTCAATCGCCGTCACGGTGGCGTTAGCAGGCTGTTTCAGTTTCAGACGGTCAACCGCCTGCTGGAAGCGCTCACGGTCTTCCGCGCGGTCAATCGCATCCGGGCTGGTGCCGATAACCGGCACGCCTGCCGCTTCCAGCGCGCGCGCCAGTTTCAGCGGAGTCTGGCCGCCGTACTGTACGATGACGCCTTTCGGTTTCTCGACGCGCACGATTTCCAGCACATCTTCCAGCGTGACCGGCTCGAAGTACAGGCGGTCGGAGGTGTCGTAGTCGGTGGAGACCGTTTCCGGGTTACAGTTGACCATAATGGTCTCGTAACCGTCTTCGCGCAGCGCCAGCGAGGCGTGTACGCAGCAATAGTCAAATTCAATCCCCTGGCCGATACGGTTCGGGCCGCCGCCGAGCACCATGATTTTGTCGCGATCCTGGTTCGGATTCGCTTCGCACTCATCTTCATAAGTGGAGTACATGTAGGCGGTGTCGGTAGCAAATTCCGCCGCACAGGTGTCCACGCGCTTGTAAACCGGGTGCAGGTTGAACTGGTCACGCAGTTTGCGCACTTCCGCTTCGCGCACGCCCGCCAGTTTAGCCAGGCGCGCATCGGCGAAGCCTTTGCGCTTCAGCATCCGCAGGAAGTCAGCGTCGAGGCCGGTGATGCCAAGCTCTGCCACTTTCTCTTCCAGACGAACCAGTTCCTCAATCTGCACCAGGAACCAGCGGTCGATGTTGGTCAGGTTAAAGACGCCATCGACAGACAGCCCCGCGCGGAACGCATCAGCGATGTACCAGATACGCTCGGCGCCCGCATCTTTCAGCTCGCGACGAATTTTGGTCAGCGCTTCCGGGTCATCCAGGCTCACTTTCGGGTCAAAACCGGCGGCGCCCACTTCCAGGCCGCGCAGCGCTTTCTGTAAGGATTCCTGCTGAGTGCGGCCAATCGCCATCACTTCGCCGACGGATTTCATCTGGGTGGTGAGACGGTCGTTGCTGCCCGCGAATTTTTCAAAGTTGAAGCGAGGAATTTTGGTGACAACGTAGTCGATGGACGGTTCGAACGATGCCGGGGTACGGCCACCGGTGATGTCGTTCATCAGTTCGTCGAGGGTGTAACCCACCGCCAGTTTCGCCGCCACTTTGGCAATCGGGAAGCCGGTGGCTTTTGACGCCAGCGCCGAGGAGCGGGAGACGCGCGGGTTCATTTCGATAACAATCAGACGACCGTTTTTCGGGTTCACCGCAAACTGAACGTTGGAACCGCCGGTTTCCACGCCGATTTCACGCAGTACCGCCATCGAGGCGTTACGCATGATTTGGTACTCTTTGTCCGTCAGCGTTTGCGCCGGAGCCACCGTGATGGAGTCACCGGTGTGAATGCCCATCGCGTCAAAGTTCTCAATGGAGCAGACGATAATGCAGTTGTCGTTCTTATCACGCACCACTTCCATTTCGTACTCTTTCCAGCCAATCAGCGACTCATCAATCAGCAGTTCGTTGGTTGGGGAGAGATCCAGACCGCGCGCGCAAATTTCTTCGAACTCTTCGCGGTTGTAGGCAATACCACCGCCGGTGCCGCCCATCGTAAAGGATGGACGGATAATGCACGGATAACCGACGTCAGCGGCAACCGCCAGCGCCTCTTCCATCGTATGCGCAATACCGGAGCGGGCAGTGTCGAGGCCGATTTTCTTCATCGCCACGTCGAAACGGCGGCGGTCTTCGGCTTTATCAATCGCATCGGCAGTGGCGCCAATCATGGTCACGCCGAACTCAGCCAGCACGCCCTGACGCTCCAGCTCCAGCGCGCAGTTCAGCGCCGTCTGGCCGCCCATCGTCGGCAGCACCGCATCCGGGCGCTCTTTCTCAATAATTTTACGCACCACTTCCCAGTGAATCGGCTCGATGTAGGTCGCATCGGCCATTTCCGGGTCGGTCATGATGGTCGCGGGGTTAGAGTTCACCAGGATGACGCGATAACCTTCTTCACGCAGCGCTTTACACGCCTGGGCGCCAGAGTAGTCAAACTCACACGCCTGGCCGATAACAATCGGGCCCGCACCCAGAATCAGGATACTTTTTATGTCTGTACGTTTTGGCATGGCTCTGTTTACTCCTGATTATTTCGCGGACTGACGGTACTGCTCAATTAACTCGATAAAGTGGTCGAACAATGGCGCGGCATCATGCGGGCCAGGGCTCGCCTCAGGGTGCCCCTGGAAGCTGAACGCCGGTTTATCGGTACGATGAATCCCTTGCAGAGTGCCGTCGAACAGCGATTTGTGCGTCACTCGCAGATTTGCAGGCATAGAAGCCTCATCCACCGCAAAACCGTGGTTCTGCGCCGTAATCATCACGGTATTGTTATCGATATCTTTTACCGGATGGTTACCGCCGTGGTGGCCGAACTTCATCTTGATGGTTTTCGCGCCGCTCGCCAGCGCCAGCAGCTGATGGCCGAGGCAGATGCCGAAAACCGGAATATCGGTTTCGAGGAATGCCTGAATCGCCTCGATAGCGTAATCGCACGGCGCCGGATCGCCAGGGCCGTTAGAGAGGAAGATACCGTCCGGGTTCATCTTCAGCACCTCTTCGGCGGAGGTCTTCGCCGGAACCACCGTCAGGCGGCAGCCTCTGTCTACCAGCATACGCAGGATGTTGCGTTTCGCGCCGTAGTCGTAAGCCACAACGTGGAACGGCAGGTCAGTTTCTGATTTGGCTTCCGGCAGGTCGTCTGCGAGCGTCCAGCTTCCCTGCGTCCAGCTATAGGATTCAGCGGTGGTCACTTCTTTCGCCAGATCCATTCCGTTGAGGCCCGGGAAGGCTTTCGCTTTCTCCAGCGCCAGTGCCGCATCCGGGTTATCACCCGCGATAATGCAGCCGTTCTGTGCGCCCTTCTCACGCAGCAGGCGCGTCAGCTTACGGGTATCAATATCGGCAATCGCCACGATGTTATGGCGTTTCAGGTAAGAAGAGAGGTCTTCAGTATTGCGGAAGTTGCTGGCAATCAGCGGCAGATCGCGAATGACCAGACCTTGCGCATGAACCTGAGAGGATTCTTCATCGGCTTCATTGGTGCCGACATTACCGATATGAGGATAAGTAAGAGTGACAATTTGGCGGGAATAGGAAGGATCAGTGAGGATTTCTTGATAACCGGTCATTGAAGTATTGAAAACGACTTCCCCAACCGCCGAACCTGTTGCCCCTATGGCCCGACCGTGAAACTGGGTTCCGTCTTCCAGAACCAATAGCGCTGACTTAATCAAAACACCCTCCAGAGAATATTCACTCACTTTATTTGCATATTAATTCATTTGTATAACCTGAATCAATGCAAATCTGCTTACCCGTGGATTTCTGGCAAACGGCGGCATTCTGAAGATAAGGCGGGTAAAAGTCAACTTAAAGGCGGTATTTTTTGTATTGTTTTACGACTCAGGGAAGGATGTTCTGATTTAACAGGCAAAAAGATCAGCTAACTTGTCCTGGAAAACGCTTGCGTGGCTGAAAGAATGCATTATGAAACCAGTGAGAAGAAAAAAGTGGACCATTTGGTCAAAATTTACATAAAAGCAACAAATAAACAGAAGAAAACAGATTAATTCACGAGTTTAAATAAAAAACAGAAAGATAAAGTTAAAAATAATAGGGCAATAAATTATTGCCCTATGTAATCAACAAATTATGATTACCATAACCACATCACGAAGGGTAAAAACTAGCTATAAATTGTTTAAATCCAGCACATCTCGCATATCAAAAAGACCATTTGGCTTTGATTTTAGCCAGATAGCCGATCTGACCGCGCCATTCGCAAACGTCATACGGCTGGAGGCCTTATGCGTGATTTCAATACGTTCACCGATATCGGCAAACATCGCAGTATGTTCACCCACAATGTCGCCGGCACGAACCGTCGCAAAACCGATGGTGCCCGGCACGCGTTCGCCGGTATAACCTTCACGACTGTATACCGCACACGCTTTCAGATCTTTGTCCAGCGCGTGGGCGATCGCTTCCCCCATCGCCAGCGCGGTGCCTGACGGCGCATCCACTTTATGGCGATGGTGCGCTTCGATAATTTCAATATCGGTATAGTCGCCCATCACTTTCGCCGCTTTCTCAAGTAGCTTCAGCATGACGTTAACACCGACGCTAAAGTTGGCGGCGAACACAATGCCGATATCCTGCGCGGCATCGCGAATGGCCTGCTTGCCTGCGTCATCAAATCCCGTCGTGCCAATGACGATGCCTTTACCGTGCTGACGGCAAAACGCCAGGTGCGCCAGCGTCCCTTCCGGGCGAGTGAAATCGATAAAGATGTCAAAATCATCTTTTACCGCTTCCAGGCTACTTTGCACGGTGACGCCCGTTTTCCCTGCGCCTGCTAATTCACCGGCATCGCTGCCCAGTAATGAAGAACCTTCCCGCTCCAGCGCCGCGCCGAGTTGAACGCCGTCCATCCCCAGGGCGGCCTGAATCAGCTGACGTCCCATGCGTCCCCCGGCTCCCGCGATGGCAACGCGGATTTGTGCATCATGCATAGCTATTCTCTTTTGTTAATTTTGCGTAAATCGTTTTCAGATTAACCAGCGCCACGCCGCGCCGCTAGCCAAAAACGTCGATAATTAGAATTTAATGATAAACAGGGAGAGATATCAGTAAAAGCTATATGCGGGAAAAGCGGGACACCGCAGGCAACTCTGCCTGCGATCAAGAGCAAATGGACGCTATTCAATGGAATAGTTAATGATGAGCTGCCCTTTCTTCATTTTGATCCCACCGATCGTTATACGACCAAGTTGGCCGAGCGAAGTGACATGTGTTCCTCCACAGAAGTACATCGGAAGTTCACCAAACCCCACTTTACGTCGCTCACCGTCAAACTCAATTCGACGGGCATAATCCTTCGCCTGCCACTGCTCAATACACGCCAGCAGATTTTCAGCATCAGGAAGACGAGCATGTTCACCTGCTGAAAAGGTAATGCGCCCCTCACCCGGCCAGTGGTGCGCTTTCACTGGCGACCAACCCCATGTTTCTCCCGCACACCCGATAAGATGGCCTGCTGAATGCAGACGAGAGTTGAGCAAACGTGTCTATACATCGACTTTTAGCTGCACCACTCCCGCTGCAACGGGTTGCGGCAGAATATGTATAATTTGATTATCACGTAACATGATTCCGCAAACTGGAATATCCGCAATCCAGCCTTTGTCTGCGGGTTGTCCACCTCCCTGAGGGTGGAATAATGTTTTATCGAGCGTAACGGCATACAGGCCATCCATTTGTGGAGAGCACCCCGTCACACATGCCATGCCTTCTGTATCATCGGTGTTGTAATAAAGACGTTCTGTCATATGTCCTCCTGTCGTGAAGGGCAGTATATTATTTATCCCGGAGCAGATAATCCGCCTGCCCGGCAATGAATCTTTGCCTGAGAAACACAAATGAATTTGACACTCCTTCCCGATCTGGCCACTTTTGTGTTGATTGTTGATCACGGTAGCTTTTCTGCCGCAGCGCGCGCAGCAGGTGTGACCCCATCAGCCATGAGCCGCAGCGTTTCACGCCTTGAACGCGAAACGGGCAGCCAGTTGTTGCATCGTTCAACACGTAAGCTGGCATTAAGTGAAACAGGAAAGATGGTGTATGAACATGCAAAAATGATGCTGGAAGCAGCGCGACAGGCCATTGATTCCGGGGGAAGCGTACAACACGTTCCTCAGGGAAAGATTACGCTCAGCGTACCCAAAGCCGTCGGACGCTTCGTTATTCATCCACTGATCCCGCAATTTCTTGAACGTTTTCCCCTGGTTGATGTTTGCCTGAGGCTCGAAGACCGCTATATGGATCTCATTGATGATGGTGTCGATCTGGCGCTGCAAATCACCAATACCCCCTCGCCCGGGTTGCATGGCAAGCCGTTAATGCCAATCACCCACATCCTCTGCGCCACGCCAGAGTATCTGCAAAAGCAGGGGACACCGACGCACCCGGAAGATTTACGTCAGCACAGTTGCATTAGCCTCGGAGAGACGCCAACGGACTCACGCTGGAAATTTCGTAAACAAGGCAAGACAGAAGTCGTTCAAACAACGGGGCGCTATGCGGCTAATCATACGGGTGTAAGACTGGACGCAGTAAAGCGCCATCTGGGAATTGGCAGTCTCCCTGCATTCACGGCCAGAGAAGCGTTACAAGACGGCGAAATCATGCAGGTGTTGCCGGAGTGGACGTTTATCAGCAACTACTCCGGCGAGCTATGGCTTTTGTGGGCTGGAAACAAGCATATGCCGCTCAAAATACGGGCCATGATTGATTACCTTAGCCAACAACTAAAATCCTAGGGCGCCAGCGCCAGCACGTCGGCGACCCACTGCTGGAAGCCAGCCACATCTATCTCCAGCGCCACCTGTACGTTAGGGCTTTTACCCAGTCGGCCTTCAATATCAACAACCGTTGTGCCTGCGGTGTATTCCCCCTGCGTCTCTACCGCGACAAAACAGGGTTTAACGGTGAACAGATCCGGGCGAACCAGCCAGGCGATAGCGCAGAGATCGTGCATACGCAACCCGGTGTTCATGCTACCGCTGCGGTAATGGCTAAACAATGCATGCAGCATTTTTCCCGTCCGGTTAAGTTCGGGCAGTTTTGCCAGATAATCCGGCGCCAGCAGGGCCTGGTTGGTCACGTCCAGCCCGCACATCACAATCTCTATCCCACTCTGGAAAACGCGGGAAGCGGCTTCCGGGTCGACGGCAATATTGAATTCGGCGTTCGGCGTAAAGTTCCCCCGCCCCGCAGAGCCGCCCATGATCACCAGACGACGAATGTTAAAAGCGCATTCCGGGTAGTGAGTCAGCAGCAGCGCAATATTGGTCAACGGGCCGATCGCGACCAGCGTGACGGGTTCCGGGGCACTCATCAGGGCATCCCGAATGGCGATAAAGGCCGGTTTTGCCAATGGCTGGCAATCATGGGCGACAAAGTCATAGCCTTCCATGCCCGACTCGCCGTGGACGTAAGCAGCATCGCGCAACGGGCGCAGCAGCGGCGTGGCGGCCCCCTGCGCCAGCGGGATATCCACATTCCAGAAATGCAGCAGTTGCAGCGCGTTGCGGGTGGTTTTCTCTACGGAGACATTCCCCGCGACGGTGGTCATCAATTGCAGATCAAGCTGTGGGGCAAACAGGGCGGCGGCGATGGCGGCGGCATCGTCGATACCCGGATCGGTATCCAGAATAATGGGCAGGCGCATGTTTCCTCCATAAAAAGATGACAAGCTCCAGGGTTGGCATCCGATTATTGGCAAACCTTTTGCCGGTTGGCAAGCGACCGACCGACAAAAGGAGACGAAACAAAATTTGTCATTAATCCCATACGCCAAAACGTGTTGGCTCATCGTATTAATGCGCCGCCGCAAAGGCCTGTAGCGGGGCTTCCATAATGACATTACTCAGATGGCCAATGTGCTCAATCTCCACTTCAATACGATCGCCTTCCTGCATGAATAACGGCGGATTCCTCTTTTTCCCTACGCCGCCCGGCGAGCCCGTAATGATGACGTCCCCGGAATTAAGACGGGTGAAAGTGCTTATATACTCAATTAATTCAGCAACTTTATGGATCATACTGCTGGTGTTATCTTCCTGTACCATGCGGCCGTTGAGCCAGGTGCGGATCGCCAGCTGATGCGGGTCGGGAATTTCATCGGCAGTGACCATCCACGGGCCAAAAGCGCCGGTCTGCCGCCAGTTTTTCCCCGCAGTAAACCAGCTGTGTTGCCAGTCGCGTGCGGAGCCATCCATATAGCAGCTGTATCCGGCGACATGGTCAAGCGCATGGTCGCGGGAGATATTCTCGCCACCGTTACCGATGATCACCGCCAGCTCCCCCTCGTAATCAAACTCATGCGAATGGCGAGGCTTGAGTACCGGCATGTTGTGCCCGGTTTGCGAATCCGCAAAACGAACAAACAGCGTCGGCGCGGGGTCATGCTGATCGAACTCCTGGCGCTTTTCGGCGTAGTTCATGCCGACACAGAGTATTTTTTCCGGTCGCTCTATCACCGGTAAAAAGGTGATTGCATCCATTTTTAGATCGACCGGCGCCTGCGCGAAGCGCCGCGCCTGCTCCAGACCATCCCCCTGCAATAGCGCCTTCAGGTCCCGATACTGGTCGCCGATGCGGTTCCCCAAATCAATAACGCCTCCGGCAGTAACGATGCCATAGCTGCGAGTGCCCTGATAAAGAAAGCTTGCGAGTTTCATAATTATCAATCCTGCATACTTCAATTAAATAAGAAAGTTACCCAGCACCAGCAGCGAAATGGAAACATTTATCGCCCCACCGATACGCGTCGCAATTTGTGCGAATGGCATCAGGCTCATGCGGTTGCCTGCGGTTAAAATCGCTACGTCGCCCGTACCGCCTTGCCCACTCTGGCAGCAGGAGACAATGGCGACATCAATAGGATGCATACCGATTTTTTTACCAACGAAGAATCCTGTCGCGACCAGCGCAGCAACGGTACTGATAATGACCAGAAGATTGGTCAGGGTGAAGGCGTTCACCAGCTCTTCCCACGGCGTAATGGCGACACCAACCGCGAACAGAATGGGGTAAGTCACCGAAGTCTGGAAGAATTTGTACACCACTTGCGAGCCTTCAAGAACGCGGGGCGATACGCCGTTAACTAACTTGACCAGCACTGCCACAAACAACATGCCAACCGGTGCGGGCAAGCCAATCAGCTTGTGCCCTAACATCCCCAGCATATAGAGCAGTATCGCCAGCAGCGCGCCTGCGGCAATCGTGGTCACATCCGTTTTGCCAGAGACGCCTTCCGCCAGTGACGGCGATTGTTCATCGGCATTCGCACGGTTTGGCATCAATTGACCTTCGCCGGTCAGATGCGGGAAGCGCTTGCCCAGTTGGTTCAGGCAGCCGGAGATGATAATGGCGGTCAGACTGCCCAGCATTACCATCGGTAAGATACGACCGAGCGCCACCCCTTGATCCATGTGTAACAGGGTCGCATAACCGATTGAAAGCGGAATGGCGCCTTCGCCAACGCCGCCGGCCATGATGGGTAAAATAATAAAGAAGAAAATCTGAAAGGGTTCGAGGCCAAGCGCCAGGCCAACGCCCATACCAACAACCATGCCGACGATTTCACCGCATAACATTGGGAAGAAAATACGCAGAAAACCCTGAATCAGCACGGTGCGATTCATACTCATAATACTGCCGACGATAATGCAGCAGATATAGAGATACAGGATGTTGGTAGATTTATAGAATTTGGTCGTCGACTCCACCACCACATCCGGCAGCAGGCCATAGTAAACTAACGCGGAAGGAATAAAGGTCGCGCAAATTGCGGCGGCCCCCAGTTTGCCGACGATGGGCAAACGCTTCCCAAACTCTCCGCAGGCAAAGCCAAAAAAAGCCAGCGTGGCGACCATCACGACAATATCGCTCGGCAGCTTCCCGCCCAGGCAATCAATCGCGATTAATGCGCCGGCCAACAAAAACATCGGTAATGGAATAATACCGATTTTCCATGTATCCATAATGTGCCACCAGCGCTCTTTAAGTGACAAGCGCTGAATGTTTAACGGTTCATGAGTAACAGAGAAAGAATCATCAGTCGTGCTCATTATTAAGCCCTCGGTTATTTTTCAGGGTTAGTTTATGGGCTTCAATATTTACTTTGTGTGAGTGCTGACGAATTCAAAAAGAAGTTTTAATGGTCTCTATAGTTTTAATGGTTTCTATTATTTTATGTGATTTATCTCTTATTTAACGCTGTGGTTTTTATGGTTTCTTTTCAGTGCGTATTTAAAGCAACGTTTGGTAACATCGTTGCGCCTGCGCGCTGCCTACCGCAATATATTCTGCTGTGCAAAAGATCACAGGTTTCTGGCAAAATCGCTTCATTCAGGCCAAAAGATGATACAGTGACGTATCCCTGATGACGATGCCTGAACATTATGAAAGTTTCATTTCAGATCAAACTGTTTATATCGCTGATTGCTTTTTTCTCCATATTATTTGCCTTACTGGGTGGATACTATTATATGCACGTAGAAAAGCAGCTTTATCAGGAGATGGGAGCCAGGGCGAAAATACAGGCGGAAGAAATTGCGCTTATTCCGAATTTGCGAAAAGAAGTCGTGGAAAGAGATACCACGGCGATTCATCAATTTATGCAAAAAATAGCCGCGCATAGCGACGCCAGTTTTATTGTTATCGGAGATAAAGAAGGCATCCATCTGTTTCATTCGGTTTATGCCGACAGAGTAGGAAAAAAGCTGGTTGGCGACGATAACACTGAAGTGCTTCACGGAAAGAGCACCACGACAATTCGCCGTGGCGGCCTGGGCATCTCCCTGCGCAGTAAAGCGCCCATTGTTGACGATCAGGGCGAGGTTATTGGTATCGTCTCCGTTGGATACCTCACCAGTTACCTCAACACCATTACGGTGAATAAAGCCGTCAGTATCCTGGTTGCCGCCATCCTGCTGCTGATATCCCTTTTTGTCTTTTCCTGGTTCTTCACCCGCAGTATTAAAAAACAGATTTTTTCACTGGAGCCGCGAGAGATAGGCCTGCTGGTTCGTCAGCAAAAAGCGATGATGGAATCGATTTATGAAGGGGTAATCGCCATTGATAATAATTTGCACATTGAGGTGATCAATCAGGCTGCCCGCGAGCTGCTGGGTTTAGGCCAGCCTGCGCAGGCGATACGCGGTCAACACATTACCGAAGTGATTACGCCATCCCCCTTCTTCCTTAAAGAAGTGATGCTGAAGAATGACACTCATGATGAAATCTGCCGTTTCAATGAATTGACGGTTATCGCCAGCCGGGTGCGCATCATGCTGGAGAACTCGCTTCAGGGATGGGTGATAACCTTCCGCGATCGCAATGAAATAGACAGTTTGAGCGCTCAGCTAAGCCAGGTAAAACGTTACGTAGATAATTTGCGCATCATGCGCCACGAGCAGCTCAATTGCATGACGACCCTTTCTGGTTTACTGCATATGGGTCGTTACAATGAAGCCATTGATTATATTCAGGCTCAGTCAGAACATGCCCAGGAGCTGCTGGACTTTATCTCATCGCGCTTCAGTTCACCGACGTTGTGCGGCCTGCTGTTAGGTAAAGCGGCAAGAGCGGGTGAAAAAGGGGTGGAACTGAATTTCGATCCCAGTTGCCGGATGGATGGGCCTTTTCCGCCACTTGCAGAATCAGAACTGATTTCGATCCTGGGCAATTTACTCGATAACGCGATCGAAGCAACGCAGCGATCGCCATTACCGCATGCGCCAGTGGACGTGCTGATCAGACTCAACGAGCATGAGCTGATTATCGAAGTGGCCGATCAGGGAGTCGGTATCAAACCGGAGATTCGCGAGCATATTTTCGAACGTGGCGTCACCACGAAAACCCGGGGCGATCATGGCATTGGATTGTATCTGATTGAAAGTTATGTCACTCAGGCGGGAGGGGTGATAGAAGTCGCTGATAATTCGCCGCGCGGCGCCATATTTACGTTGTTTATTCCCGCTACGGGAATTTCCCGCAGTCCCGTACAGGAACTGGAAGGTACCGATTATGCAACCTGAACTTATCGATGTCCTGATCGTTGAGGACGAGAACGAACTGGCGCAGCTGCACGCTGAACTGATCGACAAACATCCGAGACTCCGACTGGCAGGCATTGCCTCCACGCTTGCCGATGCCCGGCAAAAACTCAACCAGCTGCGGCCTCAGCTACTGCTACTGGACAACTATCTACCGGATGGTAAGGGTATTACGCTCATCAGCGATCCGTTAGTCATGAACACGAATTGCTCAGTGATCTTTATTACTGCCGCCAGTGATATGGATACCTGTAGCCTGGCGATTCGCAACGGCGCGTTTGACTATATCCTGAAGCCAATCTCGTGGAAACGGCTCAGCCAGTCGCTGGAACGTTTTGTCCAGTTTGCCGAGCAGCAACGGGTATGGAAAATTGTCGATCAGCAAAACGTCGATTCACTCTACCTGTTACAGGCGAAGAATTACCGTCAGGAGAATGGCAGTAAGGGGATTGAAGAAATCACGCTGGCGCTGGTGCAGAAGCTTTTTACAGAAAACAGCACGCGCAGCTTCTCCGTTGACGATGTGGTTGCCGGAACGGGGTTAAGTAAAACCACGGCACGCCGCTATGTTGAACACGGTGTCGAGACGGGGTTTCTTCGCGTCGAGATGCTGTATGGCAAGCCAGGACATCCGCGCAGGATGTATCGCCTGAGCGAAACGTAATGGCATAAAAGATGCCGGTCGGATAGCAGACCGGCGTCAAAGCGTAATTACTCTACTTCACGAACATCCACACGCAGTTCTTTCGGCACTTCGAAAACAATGTTCTCTTCGCGGCCTTCCAGCGGAATGGCTTCGCCGCCGCCAAGCTCTTGCAGGCGAGCGATCACATTCTGCACCAGAATATCCGGTGCGGAAGCGCCAGCGGTCACGCCAACGCACTTCGCCTCTTTCACCCAGGCTTCCTGGATGTCGGTGGCATCGTCGATCAGAAACGCCGCTTTCCCCATACGCTGCGCCAGTTCAGCCAGACGGTTGGAGTTGGAGGAGTTTTTCGAACCGACCACCAGCACAACATCGGCCTGTTCCGCCAGCGCGCGCACCGCTTCCTGGCGGTTCGTCGTGGCGTAGCAAATGTCATCTTTACGCGGCCCGACAATTTTCGGGAAGCGTTGACGCAGCGCGTCAATCACATCAGACGTGTCATCGACGGAGAGCGTCGTCTGGGTCATAAAGGAGAGTTTGCCTTCGTTTTTGACATCAAGCGACAGAACGTCGTCCGGCGACTCGACCAGATACATGCCCCCTTCCGGGTTGCTGTACTGCCCCATCGTCCCTTCCACTTCCGGGTGCCCGGCATGGCCGATCAGGATTGACTCTTCGCCGCGACGACTGGCGCGCGCCACTTCCATATGCACTTTTGTTACCAGCGGACAGGTGGCGTCAAAAACGGTGAGATCGCGGCTTTTCGCCTCGTTACGTACCGCCTGGGAAACACCGTGTGCGGAGAAAATCAGGATCGCGCCGTCCGGCACTTCACTGATCTGCTCGATGAAAATCGCCCCGCGCTCACGCAGGCTATCCACCACGTAGCGGTTGTGCACCACTTCGTGACGGACATAAATTGGCGCGCCGTAAATAGCCAGCGCGTTTTCTACAATGCTGATAGCGCGGTCTACACCTGCGCAAAAGCCGCGCGGGTTGGCCAACAGGATCTGCATTTTACGCCTCCAGTGCCGGATCGATTTCCAGCACTTCAATATCAAAATGAACGGTATGCCCGGCCAGCGGATGGTTGAAATCGACGGTAATCGAGTCACCATTAATTTCGCGGATCACGCCAGGCATCTCACTGCCGTCCATTGCGGTAAAGAGCATAATTGCCCCCACTTCAGGCTCGCCCGCGTCCATAAACTCGCGGCGAGAGAAGTATTGAACCAGGTCCGGGCTCGGTACGCCAAACGCGGCATCCGGCTCCAGAGAAAACGTGGTTTTGTCGCCGTCTTTCAGTCCCAGAAGATGCTGCTCCAGCCCTTCAGACAGGGAGCCGTCACCCAGGCGGAATAGCGCTGGCTTACCATTGTTACGCGTTGACTCAGCGGTAGAGCCATCGTCAAGCTTTAAGGTGAAGTGCACCAGCACCGCACTGTTACTCTGT
Source organism: Citrobacter sp. CK198 (assembly GCF_030333295.1). Taxonomy (NCBI): domain Bacteria; kingdom Pseudomonadati; phylum Pseudomonadota; class Gammaproteobacteria; order Enterobacterales; family Enterobacteriaceae; genus Citrobacter; species Citrobacter sp. CK198. The sequence goes on from NZ_JAOWGE010000035.1 coordinate 203,185, forward strand.
ACTGATTTAGACATGCAGGTTTGCTCACTTGTTTTGGGTCACCTGTTTGCCCGGTGGCGCTACGCTTACCGGGCCTACAAGAATCGCGCTATTTTGTAGGCCGGATAAGGCGCTTACGCCGCCATCCGGCATTTTATTACGCCTGCTTTTTCGGCAGGAAACCCTCCAGCACAATCAACGCCGCACCGATACAAATCGCGCTATCGGCCAGGTTAAAGGTGGCGAAATGCCAGTCGCCAACATAGAAGTCGATCATATCGACAACAAAGCCATGCCACAGGCGGTCGAACAGGTTGCCCAGCGCACCGCCAATGATTAACGCATAGGCGATGTTATTCAGCTTTTGCGTCGCCTTCGAGCGATACATCATCACCATCAGGATAACGCAAATACCGATGGCGATACCGGCAAAGAACCAGCGCTGCCAGCCGCCGCTGTCGGCTAAGAAGCTAAACGCCGCACCATAGTTACGCGCGTAGTGCAGATTAAGCGACGGGAACAGAGACACCGTATCCCCCAGAGCAAAGTTCTGGAGGATCAGGTACTTGCTGCCTAAATCGATAATCAGCACGACTACCACCAGCCACAGCCAGCGCAGTCCTGTTGAACAAAGAGGCTTACTCATCAGGCAAACTTACGTTTTTCGCCATCACCGGCGATGTTGCTGACACAGCGGCCGCAGATCTCTGCATGTTCCGCTACCTTGCCGACATCCGTGGTGTAGTGCCAGCAGCGTGGGCACTTCTCACCTTCGGCTTTACTCAACGCGACTTTCAGCCCTTTGAGCAGTTCGCTCTGCTGCGCATCAGCAGAAGCCTCCGCATAGTCAGCGACTTTCGCGCCAGAGGTCAACAGGACAAATCGTAATTCATCGCCCAGTGCAGTCAGCTTCGCCGCCAGTTCCGGTTCAGCGAACAGGGTGACTGCCGCTTCGAGAGAACCACCGACTTTCTTGTCCGCACGCGCCTGCTCGATAACCTTGTTCACTTCGCCACGCACTTTCAGCAGCTCGTCCCAGTAAGCGTCATTCATCGCTTCGGTTTCGCCTAAGCCAAACAGCCCTTCGTACCACTCACCGGTGAAGACATATTTTTCACGCTCGCCTGGCAGATAACCCCAGATTTCATCTGCGGTGAAGGACATGATCGGCGCCATCCAGCGCACCAGCGCTTCTGCGATATGGTACAGCGCGCTCTGGCAACTACGACGCGCCACGCTGTCGGCTTTCGCGGTGTACTGGCGGTCTTTGATGATGTCGAGGTAGAACGAGCCCATCTCAACGGAGCAGAAGCGCATCAGACGCTGTACCACTTCGTGGAAATCATAGGCTTCGTAGGCTTTCAGGATATCGTCCTGCGCCGCTTTCGCGCAGCCCACCGCCCAGCGATCCAGCACCACCATCTCTTCCGGTTTCACCATATCTTTTACCGGATCAAACCCGTTCAGGTTCGCCAGCAGGAAGCGCGCGGTGTTACGGATACGACGATAGCTGTCGGCAGCGCGTTTCAGGATCTCGTCGGAAACGGCCATTTCGCCGGTGTAGTCGGTAGACGCCACCCACAGACGCAGGATATCCGCGCCCAGTTTGTTCATCACATCCTGCGGAGAAACGGTGTTACCGATGGATTTGGACATTTTACGGCCCTGACCATCCACGGTGAAGCCGTGGGTCAGTACCTGACGGTACGGCGCTTTGCCCTTCATCGCAGTGGAGATCATCAGGGAGGACATGAACCAGCCGCGATGCTGGTCGGAACCTTCCAGATACATATCCGCCGCATGACCGGCAAACTCAGGACGCACATCGACCACAGAAGCGTGTGTCGAACCGGAGTCAAACCAGACGTCCAGCGTATCCGGCACTTTTACGTACTGGTCAGCGTCGTCGCCGAGGATCTCTTTCGGATCGAGATCCCACCATGCCTGAATGCCGTCCACTTCAACGCGCTTCGCCACTTCTTCCATCAGTTCGATGGCGCGCGGGTGCAGCTCTTCGGTGTCTTTATGTACGAACAGAGACATCGGCACGCCCCAGGTACGCTGACGGGAAATACACCAGTCAGGACGGTTCGCAACCATTGATTCAATACGTGCCTGACCCCAGTCCGGGATCCACTGTACGCCTTTGATCTCTTTCAGCGACTGCTCGCGCAGGCCTTTCTGATCCATGCTGACGAACCACTGCGGCGTCGCACGGAAGATGATCGGCGTTTTGTGACGCCAGCAGCACGGATAGCTATGTTGCAGCTTCTCAACGTGCAGCAGCGCGCCTTTTTCACGCAGCAGCGCAACGACGATGTCGTTCGCTTTGAAAACGTTCACGCCATCGAGCGTCGGATACGTGCCTGGCAGGTAAGCGCCGTCCGGTCCGACCGGGTTAGCGGTTTCCAGACCGTATTTTTGACCGATGACATAGTCGTCCGGGCCATGACCAGGCGCGGTATGCACCGCCCCCGTACCGGCATCCAGCGTGACGTGATCGCCGAGGATCGCCGGAACGTCGAAGTCCATAAACGGATGGGTAAAGCGCAACAGCTCCAGCTCCGCACCTTTTACGGTGCCGAGGACGGTATAGTCAGCCGCGCCAAGGCGCTGCATCACGCTTTCCACCAGGTCTTTCGCCAGAATCAGCGCCTGGCCGTCAATTTGTACCAGCGCGTAATCAAAATCCGGCGCCAGAGAGATCGCGCGGTTCGCAGGCAGCGTCCACGGGGTGGTGGTCCAGATAACCAGCGAGATCGGGCCGTTGACGCTGGAAACGCCAAACTTCGCTTTCACCGCATCCTGGTCAGCGGCGTGGAACGCCACGTCGATAGACGGAGACGTTTTGTCATAATATTCAACTTCCGCTTCCGCCAGCGCGGAACGGCAGTCCACGCACCAGTGCACCGGCTTCGCGCCTTTATGCAGATGGCCGTTGCCGATGATTTTACCCAGCGCGCGAATGATGTTGGCTTCAGTTTTGAAGTCCATCGTCAAATACGGATGCGACCAGTCGCCCAGCACGCCCAGACGGATGAAGTCTTTACGCTGACCGTCAACCTGGGTGGCGGCGTATTCGCGACACTTCGCACGGAATTCCGCAGCCGTGAATTTTTCGCCCGGCTTACCGTATTCCTGCTCGACTTTCAGCTCGATCGGCAGACCGTGGCAGTCCCAGCCCGGAACGTAAGGCGAGTCAAATCCCGCGAGTCCTTTGGACTTCACGATAATGTCTTTCAGAATCTTGTTAACCGAGTGACCAATATGAATGCTGCCATTCGCATAAGGAGGGCCATCATGCAGAATGAAGGTTTTTTTGCCTTTTTTGGCCGCACGAATGATGCCGTACAGGTCATCATCGGTCCAACGCGCCAGCATTCCCGGTTCACGCTTGGCGAGATCGCCGCGCATCGGGAACCCTGTTTCCGGCAAATTCAGGGTTGATTTATAGTCACTCATCAGATTCTCGGTTCCGTATTTAAAACTCGTATAGGCATTAAGCCGGTTTTGATAGCCCAAAAAAATCGCGGGCAGTTAACTCATCACGCGCAATCTGCGCTTTTAGTTCATCCAGCGATGCGAATCGCTGTTCGTTGCGTATTTTTTTACGCAGTATTACATCTATATGGCGACCATAGAGGTCCATTACAACGTCCAGCAGATGCACTTCTAACTGTTGGCGTACGCCTGCCACTGTCGGACGCGTGCCGATATTGGCAACGCCAGGCATGGGTTTATCACCCAGCCCCATCACTTCCACCGCATAAACCCCTTTTACCGGGGAGACCTGACGACGCAGCGGTAAATTCGCCGTCGGGAAACCAATGGTGCGCCCTAACTCATCGCCGTGGACGACACGCCCGGAAATGGTAAACGGATGCCCCAGCAAACTTTCAGCCAGCGGCAGGTTGTCCTCCGCCAGCGCCTGACGCACGGCCGTACTGCTGATTCGTACGCCACCTGCGCAAAAGGTCTGCGTGTTGGTGATGTCAAAACCGTACTCCGCTCCGGCTTTCTGTAATAACAAGAAATCGCCTTCGCGACCAGCGCCAAAACGGAAATCATCACCGACAGCGAGGAACCGCACGCCGAGACGCTTCACCAGCAGATCGCTGATAAAGTTTTGTGCGGTCAGGGCGGCAAAGCGGCGATCGAAGCGTACGCACAGCACGTAGTCCACGCCGCATTCCGCCAGGTAACGCAGTTTTTCCCGCAGGCGGGTCAGGCGCGCAGGGGCCTTTTCCGTAGCGAAGAGTTCCAGCGGCTGCGGTTCGAAAATCATTACCATCACTGGTAAACCCCGCTTGCGCCCTTCTTCCCGCAAGCCCTGCAGCAATGCACGATGGCCACGATGCACACCGTCGAAATTACCAATAGTCAGCACACACCCATGCGGGGCCTGACTGAGATTATGTATGCCGCGTATCAGCTTCATGTCTGGCTCAAAACAGTGAAAATCGTCAGAGTATACCTTGTACAGCGGTCAAGGTTAACCGACGATTGCCCCTGTGAAACATAAAGAAGATTGTTTTCATTGTTATGGGGCAAATCAGAACAAGAAACTGCCCATTCAATGTAATTTTTATCGTGGAAAAGCTGTATTCACGACCCGCAAGCTGGTAGAATCCTGCGCCATCACTACGTAACGAGTGCCGCCATATTAACGGCGCTTATTTGCACAAATCCATTGACAAAAGAAGGCTAAAAGGGCATATTCCTCGGCCTTTGAATTGTCCATATAGAACACATTTGGGAGTTGGACCTTGGCTAATATCAAATCAGCTAAGAAGCGCGCCGTTCAGTCTGAAAAGGCTCGTAAGCACAACGCAAGCCGTCGCTCTATGATGCGTACTTTCATCAAGAAAGTATACGCAGCTATCGAAGCTGGCGACAAAGCTGCTGCACTGAAAGCATTTAACGAAATGCAACCGATCGTGGACCGTCAGGCTGCTAAAGGTCTGATCCACAAAAACAAAGCTGCACGTCATAAAGCAAACCTGACTGCACAGATCAACAAACTGGCTTAATCGCCCGCTTGTTATCAGCTTTGTAAAAAAGCCCGCGCAAGCGGGTTTTTTTATGTCTGCCGGATGGCGGGCAAACGCCTTACCCGGCCTGTAGCGCTTACCCTTTGTGGCTAAATAGCGCCGAGTAATCCGCGTGACAAATGCGCTGTACGGCCGGGTGCTGAATCATCCTCTCGGCAAAAATGGCGTGATACTCTTCCATGACGTTTTCCACACGGCCAATCTCAACGATCGACTCATCGGCGTAAAAGTCATGCGCATAGAGCGTCGGCGCGACGAAAATCGCATTGTGGGTAGCGCCAAACGCTTTCATCAGCGCCGCATCATCAAACTCGCCGAGGATTTCGACATTTAAGCCCTGCGAATTAAACCAGTTTAATAATTTGCGACCGAGCATAGAGCGACGGCCAGGGATCAGCAGCCGACGCTCTTCCAGACACGCCGGGAAGGGTTTTGCAGGCAGCGGTTTCGTACACCAGAAGCTCACGCTGCATTCACCTATCTTCACCGAAAACAGCCCTTCCTGCTGAGTAGAGTCGATTGGGCAATCCGAGATAATCATATCCAGCTTATGCTGGCTAAGCTGCTCAAGCAGCATCTCATGGGTGGATTCAAAACAGCGCAAATGAATTTGTTCGTCGTCAACCACGGCCGCATCCAGCACATTGCTGACCAGACGTTTTGACAACGCATCCGCCACGCCGACATCAAACAGCAGGTTAGACTCTTTGCGATAGTTAACGATATCCAGCATTTCCTGGCTTAAGGTAAACATTTTGTCCGCATAGCGAAACACCAGTTCCCCTAATTCACTGGGCTCCAGCCCACGCCCTTTACGCTTGAATAATTTTCCCTGCAAGCGCTCCTCAAGGGCTTTGATCTGACCGGTGATGGTTTGCGGCGTCAGGTAAAGCGCTTCTGCCGCCCCGACAACGGAACCTTCTTTATACACATGCCAAAAATAATAAAGATGGTTGTAGTTAATATGAGACATGCTCACTCCTCTCCCTGATCTGTGTCGCAAGGGGGGCCACATCAGCCCCCCAACCCTCTGACCCCGCTCAGACCACCGGGCTTAAACGTGTACGCAGCCAGCTATAGCCGATCACTGCCGAAAGCAGAGAACCAATCAAAATCCCCAGCTTCGCCCAGTTAATCAGTGCCGGATCTACACTACCAAACGCCAGACTGGCGATGAAAATCGACATCGTAAAACCGATCCCGCACAGAATACCGACCGCCATTATTTGCTGAAAACGTGTTCCTTCCGGCAACTTCGCCAGTTTGAGACGCAGCGCCAGCCAGCAAAACAGGCTAATCCCCAGCGGTTTACCGATCAGCAACCCGGCAATGATTCCCAGCGGGAGTATTGAGGTCAGCCCGTCAAGCGTCACCCCCTGTAGCGAGACGCCCGCATTGGCGAAGGCGAACAGCGGCAGAATCAGATACGCCACCCACGGATGCAGCACATGTTCCAGACGCTTCGCCGGAGAACGACCATGCTTCTCCTTCAATGGGATGAAGAAGCCGACGATCACCCCGGCAAGAGTGGCATGGACACCAGATTTCAATACGGCAGTCCACAGCACCACGCCGACCAGGATATAAACCCCTGTTCGTCTGACATCACACAGGTTCAGCACGGCCAGAAGCACAATCGCAAATGCCGCAACTCCCAGCGAGACCATCGAAAGATCGCTGGTGTAGAACAGCGCAATGATCACAATCGCGCCCAGGTCGTCAATAATAGCCAGCGCCATCAGGAATATCTTCAACGCCAGCGGCACCCTGCTGCCCAGCAAGGCCAATACGCCCAGCGCAAAAGCAATATCCGTTGCCGCCGGGATCGCCCAGCCTTCGCGCGTAATCGGGTCGGAATAGTTAAAAGCCAGATAGAGCAGCGCCGGAACAATCATACCGCCAATGGCGGCAATCACCGGAAACGCCGCCTGACGTAAACTGGCAAGCGAGCCCTGCATAAGCTCGCGCTTGACCTCCAGACCAATCAGCAGGAAAAATACCGCCATTAGCGCGTCGTTGATCCACAGCAGCATATTTTTGTTGATCTCAAGCGCCCCAACCCGCAGCTGAACGGGCGTCTCCAGAAAGGCGTGATACCATCCGCTGGTGAATCCGCTGTTCGCCATCAGCATAGCCAGCACGGCGGCGATAATGAGAATGATGCCCCCGGAGGCATCACTGCTAAAAAAACGATGCAGGTGTTTCACTTTTTATTCTCTCAATATAATCAAACCTCGTGGCGTCTATCTTACCTCGCATGATCTATCGTTAAAATTAGATTATTTATGGTGAAATGTTCGGTTTTTACGAAATAAAATCATCACCGCCGACAAACAAAAAAGCCCGGGATTGTGCAATCCCGGGCTTTTTATGCAATGTGACAGCGGTGATTAACGCGTCAAATCGTCAAAGAACTTCTTCACGCCGTCGAAGAAACTCTTCGAACGCGGGCTGTTTTTCTCGCCTGTCGGGCCACCGAAGCTTTCTTGCAGATCTTTCAGCAACTGCTTCTGCTTCTCGTTCAGACCTACCGGCGTTTCGACCACAACACGGCACAGCAAATCGCCCTGTGCGCCGCCGCGTACGGATTTCACGCCTCTTCCGCGCATACGGAACAGCTTGCCGGTTTGCGTTTCGTGCGGCACTTTCAACTTCACACGGCCATCCAGCGTCGGGACTTCAATCTCACCACCTAGCGCCGCCATTGCAAAGTTAATCGGCACTTCGCAATACAGGTTGTTGCCTTCACGCTCGAAGATCGGGTGCTGCTTCACCTGCACCTGAACGTACAGATCGCCCGCTGGCGCGCCATGCTCGCCCGCTTCACCTTCGCCGGAGAGACGAATACGATCGCCTGTGTCCACACCCGCCGGAATTTTAACCGACAGGGTTTTGGTTTTCTCTACGCGGCCATGACCGTGGCATTTGTTGCACGGATCTTTAATCAGCGTACCGCGCCCCTGACAGTGCGGGCAGGTTTGCTGCACGGCGAAGAAGCCCTGACGCATCTGCACCTGACCGGAGCCATGACAGGTTGGACAGGTCTGCGGCTGAGTACCTGCTTTCGCACCGCTGCCGTGGCAAACGTCGCACTCTTCCAGCGTCGGAATACGGATCTCTTTGGTCACGCCACGTACGGCTTCTTCCAGGGTGAGATCCATGTTGTAACGTAAATCAGCACCACGCGCTGCGCGCTGACGACCACGTCCGCCGCCAAAGATATCGCCGAAAACGTCACCAAAGATATCGCTGAAGTCAGCGCCGCCGCCAAATCCACCACCGCCCTGTTCAAACGCGGCATGCCCGTACTGATCGTATGCCGCACGTTTTTGCGCATCGGTCAGAACTTCGTAGGCTTCCTTGATCTCTTTGAACTTGGCCTCGGCCTCTTTATCACCTTGGTTACGGTCCGGGTGATATTTCATGGCCAGGCGCTTGTACGCCTTTTTGATTTCACGCTCTTCCGCTGTTTTGGAAACGCCTAAAATCTCGTAATAGTCTTGCTTAGCCATCTTGTTTTTATCTGCCCCTAACATGCGTGCACGGGCGGAGAGGAACCCTCTTCGCCCGTGCCAGTATTTTACCCGTTCAAAGGGCGATTATTTTTTGTCTTTCACTTCTTCAAACTCAGCGTCGACAACATCGTCATCTTTCGCGTTGTTTGCAGAAGCGTCAGCGCCGCCAGCCTGCTGCTGTGCATGCTGCTGCTGAGCGATTTCCATCAGTTTCTGGGAAGCCTGCGCCAGTTCCTGCATTTTAGCTTCGATAGCCGCTTTGTCTTCGCCTTTCAGCGCCGTTTCCAGCGCGCTCAGTGCAGACTCGATAGCCGTTTTGTCGTCTGCTGGCAGCTGATCGCCCGCTTCTTCAACCTGCTTACGCGTGCTGTGCAGCAGATGGTCGCCCTGGTTGCGCGTCTGAACCAACTCTTCGAACTTACGGTCAGATTCTGCGTTCGCTTCAGCATCGCGAACCATTTTCTGAATTTCGTCCTCGTTCAGACCAGAAGAAGCCTTGATGGTGATCTTCTGCTCTTTACCGCTGTTTTTGTCTTTCGCGGAAACGTGCAGGATACCGTCAGCATCGATATCAAAGGTGACTTCGATCTGCGGCATACCGCGCGGCGCCGGGTTGATGCCATCCAGGTTGAACTGACCCAGAGATTTGTTATCAGACGCGCGTTTACGCTCACCCTGCAACACATGGATGGTTACCGCAGACTGGTTGTCTTCAGCGGTAGAGAACACCTGGCTGTGCTTGGTCGGGATAGTGGTGTTTTTGCTGATCAGCGCCGTCATTACGCCGCCCATGGTTTCGATACCCAGAGACAGCGGGGTAACGTCCAGCAGCAGAACGTCTTTCACATCACCGGTCAGTACGCCGCCCTGCACCGCTGCGCCGATAGCAACAGCTTCGTCCGGGTTAACGTCTTTACGCGGTTCTTTACCAAAGAACTCCGCCACTTTTTTCTGCACCATCGGCATACGCGTCTGACCACCAACGAGGATAACGTCGTTGATATCAGATACAGACAGGCCAGCATCCTGCAACGCGACTTTCAGCGGCTCGATGGAACGGTTCACCAGGTCTTCGACCAGGCTTTCCAGTTTCGCGCGAGTCACTTTGATGTTCATGTGTTTCGGACCGGTGGCATCTGCGGTGATGTACGGCAGGTTCACGTCGGTCTGCTGTGCGGAAGAAAGCTCGATTTTCGCTTTTTCTGCCGCTTCTTTCAGACGCTGCATCGCCAGCGGGTCGTTACGCAGGTCAATGCCCTGATCTTTCTTAAATTCTTCAACCAGGTAGTTAATCATACGGCTGTCGAAGTCTTCACCACCCAGGTGGGTATCACCGTTGGTTGCCAGAACTTCGAAGGTTTTTTCGCCGTCAACTTCGTCGATTTCGATAATAGAGATATCGAAAGTACCACCACCGAGGTCGTAAACCGCGATAGTACGGTTGCCGACTTCTTTATCCAGACCATAAGCCAGCGCGGCGGCGGTCGGTTCGTTGATGATACGTTTTACTTCCAGACCTGCGATACGACCGGCATCTTTCGTTGCCTGACGCTGAGCATCGTTGAAGTAAGCAGGTACGGTGATAACAGCTTCAGTTACCGGTTCGCCCAGGTAATCTTCTGCGGTTTTCTTCATTTTTTTCAGCACTTCAGCAGAGATCTGCGGCGGTGCCATTTTCTGACCTTTCACATCAAGCCATGCGTCGCCGTTATCGGCGCCGATGATTTTGTACGGCATGATGGAAACGTCACGCTGAACTTCTTCGTCCTGGAAGCGGCGGCCAATCAGGCGTTTAATCGCAAACAGGGTGTTTTGCGGGTTTGTCACTGCCTGACGTTTAGCCGGCTGACCAACCAGAGTTTCACCATCCTGGGTATAAGCAATGATAGAAGGCGTGGTGCGATCGCCCTCGGCGTTCTCCAGCACACGTGCAGTTGTGCCATCCATAATCGCTACACAAGAGTTGGTAGTACCCAGGTCGATACCAATAATTTTACCCATCTAAACGTCTCCACTAAAAATTCGGTCATCATGTGGTTGTGAATCTGTAATAAGGGCGAAACGTGCGGTTTCAACTACCCTGAATCGTTTTTTTTCAGACTCACTCACTGCGGTTGACTACAAGATGGGGTCGTAACCCACGTCATCAAGGGGGGCATGAAAAATTTTTTTTGCGAAAAACGATAATTTTCTTCACCGGGCATATGGAAAACACCTCTGCCGGCGCAACGGTTAAGCCTTTTTCTTCCGTGATCGTCATCACAAGGGGAAATATTTCATTTTCCCCCTATTAGATCATAGACAGCCTCTATTCCCCTGATTATCATGCCGCGCCCCGAATACGGTATCGGTTGTTCGGGGAAACTATTTCACCATTCGATTAATGATGATTTTGAGGAATTATGGGCAACACTAAGTTGGCTAACCCGGCTCCGCTGGGCCTGATGGGCTTCGGCATGACCACCATTCTGCTTAACCTGCACAACGCGGGTTTCTTCGCTTTAGACGGCATTATTCTGGCGATGGGCATTTTCTACGGCGGTATCGCGCAAATTTTTGCTGGCCTGCTGGAATATAAAAAAGGCAACACCTTCGGCTTAACCGCATTTACCTCTTACGGTTCTTTCTGGCTGACGCTGGTCGCGATCCTGTTAATGCCGAAAATGGGTCTGACAGAAGCGCCGAACGCGCAGTTCCTGGGCGCCTACCTGGGGCTGTGGGGCGTGTTCACACTGTTCATGTTCTTTGGCACGCTGAAAGCCGCTCGCGCACTACAGTTTGTCTTCCTGAGCCTGACCGTACTGTTCGCCCTGCTGGCCTTCGGCAACATCGCGGGTAACGAAGCGGTAATCCACGTTGCGGGTTGGATTGGCTTAGTGTGTGGCGCCAGCGCCATTTACCTGGCGATGGGCGAAGTGCTGAACGAACAGTTTGGCCGCACCATCCTGCCAATCGGTGAAGCGCACTAATCTTCCGTTATCCCCCCGACCGGGGGGATAATTTTTACAACTGTTGTAATTCTGCCTGCACATCCGCATCGCGATAATAAATATCCTGTCGCAACCAGACGCCCAACCCCAGCCCCACCAGTGACAACGCCAGCACATACCAGGCCGGTGCCATTGGCGACACGCCCATCAACATGGTGACCGCAATTGGCGTCAGGCCGCCAAAAATGGCATACGAGACGTTGTAAGAAAAAGAGATGCCGGTGAAACGCACTTCCGCCGGGAAGGCTCGCACCATTACGTACGGCACCGCGCCAACAACACCAACACACAGCCCCACCAGCCCGTATAATAAAAACAACTGCTCGGGATGCGCGCCAGACAGGTGATAGAAGATCCAGCTTGAGCAGGCCAGCAGAAAACTGCCTACAATAAAGGTTTTGCTGGCGCCAACCCGATCGACAATGAACCCTGCCAGCAGGCATCCCACGCACAGCATAATGGTCGCCACGCTATTTGCCTGTAAAGTTAACGCGGGCGCAAACCCGTACTGCTTTTGCAACCAGACCGGCGACATCAAAATCACGACGACAATGCCGGCCGATAACAACCAGGTCAGCAGCATCGAAATCGCCACCGCTTTTTTATGTTTCACCACTACCGCTTTGACGGGCAATTCCTGCGCGAGCGTTTTGCGCTGCTGCATTTCAAGGAAGATGGGCGTTTCCTGCAACCAACGACGTAAATACATCGCAATCAGACCAAATACGCCGCCGAGCAGGAAGGGAATACGCCAGCCATAATCATGCACCGCCTGCTGGGTCATACTGGTATTCACCAGCGTCGCCACGACAGAGCCAAGCAGGATACCGACCGTCAGTCCCGCAGTCAGCGTGCCGCAGGCGATGCCGATACGGCGCTCCGGCACATGTTCAGCCACAAACACCCACGCTCCCGGCACTTCGCCGCCAATCGCTGCGCCTTGCAAAATACGCATCAGCAGCAATAACAACGGCGCAAGGATGCCCATTGAGGCGTAAGTCGGCAGCAAGCCAATCGCCAGCGTTGGAACAGCCATCAATAGAATACTCAGGGTGAACATCTTCTTGCGCCCTACCAGATCGCCAAAGTGCGCCATGATAATGCCGCCCAGCGGGCGCGCCAGATAACCGGCGGCGAAGATCCCAAACGTCTGAACCTGACGAAGCCACTCAGGAATATCGGCGGGGAAAAATAGTTCGCCCACAACCGCTGCGAAGAAAACAAAGATGATGAAGTCGTAAAACTCGAGCGCGCCGCCGAGAGCGGCAAGTGAAAGAGTCTTATAATCCTGGCGATTCAGAGGTCGTGTGTGTCGTGACATAGCAAACCATGAGTCAGTGGAGTTATTGAGGGCGCTTATCGATATGTGTAAATCAAAAATTACTATATCGTAAACAATTCAATACTCCACCACCTGCGTAATTTATGTCACAGAAAGGCCAACTTCAGGCGTTTATGTCGCGTCTGGCATTTTTCGGGCGGAAAGATGCTACCACTTCCGCTGCGGTTTCCACATAAGGCCCTTCAAGCAACTGTACACAATACGGTACGCTTGCGAAAATTCCCGGCACGACAACCTTACCCTCGGCATCTTTCACCCCTTCCAGGGTCTCTTTGATGGATTTTGGCTGCCCCGGTAAGTTCAGGATCAGCGCCTGCTTACGGATCACACCAACCTGGCGGGAAAGGATCGCCGTAGGAACAAAGTGCAGGCTGATCTGGCGCATCTGCTCGCCAAAGCCGGGCATTTCTCTGTCGGCGACGGCCAGAGTCGCGTCAGGCGTGACATCACGACGCGCTGGCCCCGTACCGCCCGTCGTCAGTACCAGGTGACAGCTCATTTCATCCACCAGCTCACACAGCGTTTGCTCAATGATCGCCTGCTCATCCGGGATCAGTCGGGTTTGCACGTCAAAAGGGGTAGTCAGCGCGGAGGCCAGCCACTCTTCAAGAGCAGGAATGCCTTTATCCTGGTATACGCCGCTGGACGCGCGGTCAGAAATGGAAACTAAACCAATACGTAAGGTGTTCATGATTATTCCGTCTAAACAGTCTCGTTAAACAGAATGATACACTGCAAAGGGAAGGACAGACAGGTTTCAGAAGAGGTAGCGTGACCAGAAACCTGTCTGGTCACGCCGAATGATTACAGCAGATCGCCGATCATTTTTTCCAGTTTTTCCTGGTCAATAGCAAACTTACGGATACCGTCCGCCAGTTTGTCTACCGCCATCGGGTCCTGGTTGTGCTGCCACAGGAACTCAGACTCGGTGATGCGTTCTGGACGCGCTTTCACTTCGCCAGAGAAGGACAGTTTACGTTCGATAGCGCCTTCGCTTTCCGCCAGCTCTTTCAGCAGCGCCGGAGCGATGGTCAGACGATCGCAACCCGCCAGCTCCAGAATTTCGCCGACGTTGCGGAAGCTCGCACCCATCACCACTGTCTCATAACCGTGCTGTTTGTAGTATTCGTAGATTTCCGTAACGGAAACCACGCCCGGATCTTCTGCCGGAGCGTACTCTTTCTTGTCGGTATTGGCTTTGTACCAGTCAAGAATACGGCCCACGAACGGAGAGATCAGGTATACGCCCGCTTCCGCACAAGCACGCGCCTGCGCGAAGGAGAACAGCAGAGTCAGGTTACAGTTGATACCTTCCTTTTCCAGCTGTTCAGCAGCACGAATCCCCTGCCAGGTAGACGCCAGTTTGATCAGGATGCGATCGTTGCTGATGCCCGCGTCATTGTAGAGCTTGATGATGCGTTTTGCTTTGGCGATAGACGCGTCGGTGTCGTAGGACAGACGAGCGTCAACTTCGGTGGAGATACGGCCCGGAACCAGTTTCAGGATCTCCAGACCAATGTTCACCGCCAGCTTGTCGGCCGCGTCAACAATCTGCTGCGCGCGATCGCTGCTCTGCTGTTTCGCCCAGGCAACGGCATCGTCAATCAGCTTACGGTATTCCGGGATCTGTGCTGCGTTAAGAATGAGAGAAGGGTTGGTTGTGGCATCCTGCGGCTGGTACAGCTTCATTGCCGCGATGTCTCCGGTGTCGGCCACCACGGTGGTGAACTGACGAAGGGAGGTCAATTTGTCCGTCATGATAGTGTTTCTCTTTAAACAGCTTGTTAGGGGGATGTAACCGGTCTGCCTTGATGATAACACGACGCACTCACAGCGCAACCGCAGACAATGCGGTTATCCCACTCCCCTCTTTGTTTGCCCCTTTTCGGCCCCTCGCCAGGGCTGCGCGCAATTAAAGGATATTGCCATATAGTATGGTAGACTCCCCCCATTCAATAGCCTGACAGGGTCTATACTGTTCGTGAATTGGTAACGCTTACACTGGAACCCAAAAGCGTACCGGCATCAACAAGAGGGATGTTAATGCCTGATTTCTTCGCCTTTATTAATGAAATACTCTGGGGATCGGTAATGATCTACCTCCTGCTTGGTGCAGGTTTTTGGTTTACTTACCGTACCGGATTCGTTCAGTTTCGCTATATCCGCCAGTTTGGCAAAAGTCTTAAAAACAGCATACATCCCCAGCCGGGCGGGCTAACGTCATTTCAGGCGCTGTGTACCAGCCTTGCCGCGCGTATTGGCAGCGGTAACCTGGCAGGCGTTGCGTTGGCTATCGCCGCAGGCGGGCCAGGCGCCGTATTCTGGATGTGGGTATCTGCGCTTATCGGCATGGCGACCTCGTTTGCCGAATGCTCTCTGGCCCAGCTCTACAAAGAGCGCGACAGCACAGGACAGTATCGCGGCGGCCCGGCATGGTATATGGCGCGTGGTCTGGGTATGCGCTGGATGGGCGTTCTCTTCGCGATTTTCTTACTCATTGCGTATGGTCTGATTTTTAATAGCGTACAGGCGAACTCCGTCTCGCGGGCGCTCGCTTTTGCCTTTGACATACCGCCCATTATCTCCGGTATCGTGCTGGCGCTGGCGGCCTTTTTTGTCATCGTTCGCGGCATTAAAGATGTCGCAAAACTCATGCAATGGTTCGTCCCTGCAATGGCTCTTCTGTGGACGCTCACCGGTTTAGTGATTTGCCTCTGGCACATTGAACAGTTGCCCGACATTATCGCATCGATTGTGAAAAGCGCATTCGGCTGGCAGGAAGCCACTGCCGGGGCGGCCGGATATACGCTCAGCCAGGCGATTACCAGCGGTTTCCAGCGCGGCATGTTCTCCAACGAAGCGGGAATGGGTTCTGCGCCTAACATTGCGGCCGCCGCCTCATCCTGGCCGCCGCACCCTGCCGCGCAGGGAATTGTGCAGATGATCGGCGTCTTTACCGATACCATTATTATCTGCACCGCCAGCGCAATGATTATTCTGCTGGCAGGCAATGGCGCCTCGCATATGCCAACGGAAGGCATCCAGCTGGTGCAACAGGCAATGATTTCACTAACCGGCGAATGGGGCGCAAGCCTTGTCGCGTTTATTGTGGTGTTGTTCGCCTTCAGCTCGATTGTCGCCAACTACGTTTACGCCGAAAATAACCTGATTTTTCTGCGTCTGGACAGTCTGCGAATGCGCTGGGCGCTGCGTATTATCACCGTCGGGATGGTCGTGGCGGGCACGTTACTCAGCTTTCCGCTCGTCTGGCAGTTGGCCGACATTATTATGGCCTGTATGGCCATCACCAACCTGACGGCGATTCTGCTGCTCTCGCCGGTGGTGCATACGATCGCCAGCGACTATCTACGACAGCGTAAGCTCGGCGTACAACCCGTGTTCGACCCGTTCCGCTACCCTGAAATTGAGCAGCAACTGGCGCCGGATACATGGGATGAGTTGCCGCGTCACTAGCGCGGCAATCACAACCATCGATCAAATCGGTCGGTTTTTTTGCTAAAGTCGCAGTAAATTTCCTGCAAGGACTGGATATGCTGATTCTGATTTCACCTGCAAAAACGCTCGATTACCAAAGCCCGCTGGCCACGACGCGCTATACGCGGCCTGAACTGCTGGATTACTCCCAGCAGTTGATCCGCGAGGCGCGCAAGCTCTCGGCGCCGCAGATTGGCAAGCTGATGGGCATTAGCGACAAACTGGCCGATCTGAATGCCACCCGTTTTCATGACTGGCAGCCTGACTTCTCCCCTGAAAACGCCCGCCAGGCGATTCTGGCGTTTAAAGGCGACGTCTATACCGGACTACAAGCGGAAACGTTCAGCGAAGCCGATTTTGATTTCGCGCAGCAGCATTTGCGTATGCTTTCCGGGTTGTACGGCGTCCTGCGTCCGCTGGATCTGATGCAGCCTTACCGTCTGGAGATGGGCATTCGCCTTGAGAACGCCAAAGGGAAAGACCTTTATCAGTTCTGGGGCGATGTGATTACCGATAAGCTGAACGAAGCGCTGGCTGCGCAAGGCGATAAAATCGTCATCAACCTGGCCTCGGATGAATATTATAAATCCGTGAAGCCGAAGCAGCTGAATGCGGAGGTTATCAAGCCCGTGTTCCTTGACGAGAAAAACGGCAAATTCAAAGTTATCAGCTTCTACGCCAAAAAAGCGCGCGGCCTGATGAGCCGTTACATCATTGAAAACCGGCTGACGAAGCCGGAACAGCTCACCGCATTTAACAGCGAAGGCTATTTCTATGATGAGCAAGCGTCAGGAAAAGGCGAACTGGTGTTTAAACGCCACGAGCAAAACTGATGCCCTGAAGCGCAGGCCGGATAAGACGCCTTTTGTCACTATCCGGCGCTAAAACCGCATAACTGCCTGATAGCGCTACGCTTATCAGGCCTGCGTACTTAATGACGGTGGTCGTCGCGGCGATCATCATGACGATGCTCGTCATGCTTATTATGATGCGGTTGCGGACGTGGTCCATGCGGCTGCCAGCGATTTTCTCGCCACTCATAATGCTTCTGCCACCAGCCGTGGTCGCGCCAGTGACCGCCATCCCAGTAATTACCGTGGTTATCGCGATCGCCAATCTGAAGTTTAACTGCCGGTACGAGAGTAATTTCGGCAGCCTGTGCTGCGAGGGGAGCCACCAGCATCATGGAAAGTGCAAGAAGCACGGGTTTCAACTTGTTCATGAGGTACTCCTTTTTACCATTGCCCGATTTGGGTCGATGAAAGGAGATTACTTGATGAGAACGCGGGTTGTTATTCTCTGCAATCCTAATCTCTAAGTTACCGCATTTATTGAGAATTACTCCTTTTTACCTGCTAAATTTCTCCTTATTTTCTCCATAAAAAAGCCGGATGGCGGCTAACGCCTTATCCGGCCTACAATAGCCCCGAAGCGCCACCGGGCACAACCGTTAGCCGCGTGTCATCATCAGCTTACGCAATTCGGCAAAATCGGCAGGCAGATTATGCGAGAGCAGCGGCAGATCGGCACGATCCGCCAGCTCTTTTGGCAGATCCAATGTTTCACCAAGAATCGCCTCCACACTCTCTTTGAATTTCGCCGGATGCGCAGTCCCGAGGAACAAGCCATACTCCCCCGGGTGCAGTTGATCACGCAGCGCGCGGTACGCCACGGCAGCGTGCGGTTCAGAGGTATAACCTGCCGCTTTCAGTTCGCGCATGGTCTCCTGCGTCGTCTCATCGTCAACCGCAGCGTAGCCCAGCTCCGTCAGACGCCAGATTTTACGGCGGAACAGCTCTTCCACACGCGGCCAGTTATTGGGCTGGCTGACATCCATCGCGTTCGACAAGGTAGCCTGCGTCGCTTTCGGCGACCACTGCCCCTCTTTCAGGAAGCGCGGCACCGTATCGTTGACGTTAGTGGCGGCGATAAAGCGTTTCACCGGCAGGCCGAGCGACTTCGCCAACAGCCCCGCCGTCAGGTCGCCAAAGTTACCGCTGGGCACGGAAATCACTAACTGATTACGCGCGTCCTGCGGCAGTTGAGCGACCGCTTCAAAGTAATAGCAAATCTGCGCCAGCAGACGGCTGATGTTGATGGAGTTCGCCGAATTCAGCCCCAGCGCCGCCTTCAGTTCTTCATCATCAAACGCCTGTTTTACCAGCGCCTGGCAGGCATCGAAATCACCGTCAATCGCAACCGTTTCGATGTTGCCGCCCAGCGTACAGAACAGTTTTTCCTGCAACGGGCTGATCTTGCCGCGTGGGTAGAGGATCACGACGCGTACATTTTTCAGGCCATAGAATGCGTGAGCAACTGCCGCGCCGGTATCGCCAGAGGTCGCTGTCAGGATAGTCACCGGTTTGTCGCCGCTGATGTGCGTCAGCATTTGCGCCATAAAGCGACCGCCAAAATCCTTAAAGGCCAGCGTCGGGCCGTGGAACAACTCCAGGCACCCGACATCGCCTTCCACCTGACGCACCGGCGCCGGAAAAGCGAATGCCTTGCGAACGCGCTCTTCTAAGATTTCCTGCGGGATCTCATCCCCGATAAACGCGGAAAGGATCTTTGCGCTACGACTCACAAAGTCCTGATTCAGCATCTCATCAACTTCAGTCAGGCTAAATTCCGGCAGGTCGTGCGGGAAAAAGAGTCCCTGATTCTTGCCAAGTCCCTGCGTAACGGCCTGCGCAAAGCTGACCTGCTCATTATGATCTTTCAGATTGTAGAGTTTCATTGTTTATCCCAGTACTCGTGCGCCCGCCGTATCCAGCTGACAAATATGAACAAAGCCTTCCTGATTTTGCAGGTAATTTTTACCCAGCCAGTCTGCTACGCGCTGCGCCGTATCCGGCTTATCACAGAGCGCAAAAAGCGTCGGCCCGGACCCGGAAATACCGCTGGCCAGCGCGCCAATTTCCACCACCGCCTGACGCGCCTGGCTGAAGCCCGGCAGCAGACGAGCGCGGTACGGTTCGGCAATCACATCCTTCATCAGCTTCGCAGCAAGCTGCGGCTGACGGGAATAGCAGGCATGAATAAACCCGGCCAGATGCCGCCCGTGGGCAATACAGTCCTGACGGCGATACTGCGCGGGTAAAATCGCCCGCGCTTCAGCCGTCGAAACGTTAATCCCCGGATAGGCCAGTACCCACAGCCACTCATCAAATCCTGGCACCTGCTGGCTGATAATGCCGTTTTCTTCGATCATCAACTGCATGCCGCCGAGAAAGCACGGCGCGACGTTATCGTAATGAATGCTGCCAGAGATACGCCCTTCCAGTTCCCCCATGATCGCCAGCAGACGCGTGTCGTTCAGCGGTTTGCCACAGAACTCATTCATCGCCACCAGCGCGGCGACCACGGAACAGGCGCTGGACCCTAACCCGGAACCAATCGGCATGTTCTTTTCCAGCGTCATCGCCACCGGAATCTGTTTACCTAACTCCTGGCAAAAACGCTCCCAGCACTGATAAACGATATTTTCACGCGGCGCTGACGGCAGCTTGTCGGCAAAACGCCCTAAATTATTCAGCGTGAAGCTTTCTGCCGCATCCACCGAGACCACATCGCCCAGCAGTGAGCCATCAACCGGCGTGACGGCCGCCCCAAGCACATCAAATCCGACGCTCATATTGGCACTGGAAGCCGGAGCATAGACTTTCACCATTTTAGACTCCTAACTTCCATGAAAGGGTACGCAGCAGATCGGCAAAAACACCCGCCGCCGTCACATCGTTCCCCGCACCGTAACCGCGCAGAACCAGCGGCAGCGGTTGATAATAGTGACTGTAAAACGCCAGCGCGTTCTCCCCGTTTTTCACTTTAAACAGCGGATCGTTGCCGTCAACCTCGGCGATCTTCACGCGACACACGCCGTCGTCTTCAATGTTGCCAACATAGCGCAATACTTTGCCTTCATCACGGGCTTTCGCCACACGAGCGGCAAACGCGTCGTCAAGCTGCGGCAGATTGGTCATAAACGTGGCGACATCGCCGGAATCGTCGAAACCTTCCGGTAGCACCGGCTCAATCACGATATCGGACAGTTCCAGCTCACGTCCCGTTTCACGGGCGAGGATCAGCAATTTGCGCGCCACGTCCATCCCGGAAAGATCGTCACGCGGATCGGGTTCGGTATAGCCCAACTCGCGCGCCATCGTGGTCGCGGCCGAAAGGCTCATGCCTTCATCCAGCTTGCCGAAAATGAAAGAGAGCGATCCAGACAGGATGCCGGAGAAGTGTTGCAGTTCGTCACCCGCGTTCAGCAGGTTTTGCAGGTTCTCGATAACCGGCAAGCCCGCGCCTACGTTGGTGTCGTACAGGAACTTACGTCGGGATTTCGCCGCGGCAAAACGCAGTTGATGGTAGTAATCCATCGACGACGTGTTGGCTTTTTTGTTCGGCGTTACCACATGGAAGCCTTCACGCAGGAAGTCGGCGTATTGATCCGCCACCGCCTGGCTGGAGGTACAGTCAACAATGACCGGGTTAAGCAGGTGATACTCTTTCACCAGGCGAATTAAGCGCCCTAAATTAAACGGTTCTTTCGCTTCCGCCAGTTCCGCCTGCCAGTTATCCAGGTTCAGGCCATGCACATTGGTCAACAGCGCTTTCGAATTCGCCACGCCGCAGACGCGCAGGTCGATATGCTTGTTTTTCAGCCAGGACTGCTGGCGTTTAAGCTGCTCAAGTAACGCGCCGCCAACGCCGCCAACGCCGATAACGAACACTTCAATCACCTGATCGGTATTGAACAGCATCTGGTGGGTAACACGTACGCCCGTTGTGACGTCATCGTTATTCACGACCACCGAAATCGATCGTTCGGACGAGCCCTGCGCAATCGCGACAATATTGATATTCGCGCGCGCCAGCGCCGCAAAGAACTTCGCCGAGATGCCGCGCAGCGTGCGCATACCGTCGCCAACCACCGAGATGATCGCCAGACGTTCAGTCACCGCCAGCGGCTCCAGCAACCCTTCTTTCAGTTCCAGGTAGAACTCATCCTGCATTGCACGCTGGGCCCGCGCGCAGTCGCCCTGCGGTACGCAGAAACTGATGCTGTATTCAGAAGAGGATTGCGTGATCAGCACCACGGAGATCCCCGCGCGGGACATTGCCGCGAAGACGCGCGCCGCCATCCCGATCATCCCTTTCATTCCTGGGCCGGAAACGCTGAACATCGCCATATTGTTCAGGTTCGAGATCCCTTTCACCGGCAGTTCGTCTTCATCGACGCTGGCGCCGATCAGCGTACCAGGGGCTTGCGGGTTTCCGGTGTTTTTAATCAGGCATGGGATTTGGAACTGGGCAATGGGGGTGATGGTGCGAGGATGAAGGACTTTGGCGCCGAAGTAAGAAAGCTCCATCGCCTCCTGATAGGACATCGACTTCAGCAACCTGGCGTCCGGCACCTGGCGCGGATCGCAGGTATACACGCCGTCGACGTCAGTCCAGATCTCACAACAGTCGGCGCGTAAGCAGGCAGCCAACACCGCAGCGGAGTAATCAGAACCGTTGCGGCCCAGCACGACCAGCTCGCCTTTTTCGTTACCGGCGGTGAAACCTGCCATCAGCACCATGTGGTCAGCCGGAATGCGGCCCGCCGCGATACGGCGCGTAGATTCGGCGATATCAACGGTCGATTCGAGGTAATGCCCGACCGCCAACAATTTTTCGACCGGATCGATAACCGTCACGCCATGACCGCGCGCTTCCAGCAGGCCAGCCATGATCGCGATCGACATCTTCTCGCCACGGCAGATCAGCGCAGCATTGATGCTATCCGGGCACTGGCCCAGCAGGCTGATTCCGTGCAGGATATGTTTGATTTGCGCAAATTCTTGCTCAACGAAAACTTTCAACTGCGCCAGCGGGAACCCCGGCTGAGCGGCTGCAAGACCCGTAAGAAGTTCGGAAAAAATACGTTCGGCATCGCTGATATTCGGTAAAGCATCCTGACCGCTGATGGTCTTTTCAATCATCGCCACCAGATGGTTAGTAATTTTGGCGGGGGCAGAGAGAACAGTCGCTACCTGCCCCTGCCTGGCATTGCTTTCCAGAATATCGGCAACACGCAGAAAGCGCTCTGCATTTGCCACTGATGTACCGCCGAACTTCAACACTCGCATGGTTGTTACCTCGTTACCTTTGGTCGAAAAAAAAGCCCGCACTGTTCAGGTGCGGGCTTTTTTCTGTGTTTCCTGTACGCGTCAGCCCGCACCGTTACCTGTGGTAATGGTGATGGTTGTGGTAATGGTGGTGCTGATGCGATTCATGGATGTTGTGTACTCTGTAATTATTATCTGTCTGTCTTGTATCTTTAAAGGGTTAAAGTATCTCGTGACCTAAGTCAATAAATTTTTAATTTGATCACATTCCGCAACATGTTCACGAGCTGCTGCTTGCGCATTTATTTTCAACCAATACGGAATGAAGCAACCTCTTGAAACCAGATTTAAAATCTCACATCAAGCAATTCAACAAGATTTTATTTTGTTATATTTTTCTCAATATCATGCAATAAACGGTGCAGCATGGCCGTGTCGCGCTGCCCTGACAGCCCCAGTCGTTGTTGCAGCCAGTCCGCCAGTTTGATGTCATCAGCAACATCCAGCGTCGCCAGTAACTGCGAAACGCGTGTGCGTAACGCCTGCAATTGAGGCGCGTCAGTCGCCTCTGTTTGTTTCGCCGGTTGTTGCATTAAGCCTGCTAATTGATAGCAATACACCATTACCGCCTGCCCTAAATTGAGTGAAGGATAATCAGCAACCATTGGTACGCCGGTTAAAACGTCCGCCAGCGCCAGTTCTTCATTCGTCAGGCCCGAATCTTCCCGGCCAAAAACCAGCGCCGCATGGTTCATCCACTGCGATTTTTCCTGTAACAGCGGCAGCAGTTCTGCGGGCGTTGCGTAGTAGTGGAACTTCGCGCGACTGCGGGCCGTGGTGGCGACAGTGAAATCAACATCGTGCAGCGCTTCCGCCAGCGTTGGATAAACACTAATATTATCAATAACATCAGCGGAACCATGTGCGACCCAACGGGTCGCCGGCTCCAGGTGCGCCTGGCTGTCGACAATACGCATATCGCCAAAACCCATCGTCTTCATTGCCCGTGCCGCCGCGCCAATATTTTCCGCTCTGGCCGGTGCGACCAGAATAATTGTTACACGCATTTCGATTCTCTTTTTGACCAGCCGCTGGCAATAATGTGACCAATGTCAACATATTACGCAGCACGAATTTACAATTTTTTAACGAAAATCGTTGAAAAACCATTTCACATTCAGTAAAAGGCACTAAACTATTTCTTATCTTTACTATTGCGTTTTATGTTAAGAAATACTACATATCCTTCTGTTTATTTAGGATAATTTAATTTAGAATGAATCACACCTATTGGATTCATTACATTTATTAGTTGGCATGCGCAACTAGTTGGATTATTGCAAATTTGTGATGAACGCTAGCATTTGGATACGATGATTTCATCAAACTGTTAACGTGCTACAATTGAACTTGATATATGTCAACGAAGCGTAGTTTTATTGGGTGTCCGGTACGTCTTAGCCTGTTATGTTGCTGTTAAAATGGTTAGGATGACAGCCGTTTTTGACACTGTCGGGTCCAAAGGGAAAGTACCCACGACCAAGCTAATGATGTTGTTGACGTTGATGGAAAGTGCATCAAGAACGCAATTACGTACTTTAGTCATGTTACGCCGATCATGTTAATTTGCGACATGCATCAGGCAGGTCAGGGACTTTTGTACTTCCTGTTTCGATTTAGTTGGCAATTTAGGTAGCAAACATGCAGACCCCGCACATTCTTATCGTTGAAGACGAGTTGGTAACACGCAACACGTTGAAAAGTATTTTCGAAGCGGAAGGCTATGATGTATTCGAAGCGACAGATGGCGCGGAAATGCATCAGATCCTCTCTGAATATGACATCAACCTGGTGATCATGGATATCAACCTGCCAGGGAAAAACGGTCTTCTGTTAGCGCGTGAACTGCGCGAACAGGCTAACGTTGCGTTGATGTTCCTGACTGGCCGCGATAACGAAGTCGATAAAATCCTCGGCCTCGAAATCGGCGCAGACGATTACATCACCAAACCGTTTAACCCACGCGAACTGACTATCCGTGCGCGCAACCTGCTGTCCCGTACTATGAATCTGGGTACGGTCAGTGAAGAGCGCCGTAGCGTCGAAAGCTACAAGTTCAACGGTTGGGAACTCGACATCAACAGCCGTTCTTTGATCGGCCCAGATGGTGAGCAGTACAAACTGCCACGCAGCGAATTCCGCGCCATGCTTCACTTCTGCGAGAACCCGGGCAAGATCCAGTCTCGTGCAGAACTGCTGAAGAAAATGACCGGTCGCGAGCTGAAGCCGCATGACCGTACTGTTGACGTGACTATCCGTCGTATTCGTAAGCATTTCGAATCCACGCCGGATACCCCGGAAATCATCGCGACCATTCACGGTGAAGGTTACCGTTTCTGCGGTGATCTACAGGACTAATCGGTTACCACCGGCAGCAAAAACGGCGCAAAACGCGCCGTTTTTTATTGTCTGTCAATGACTTATCCGACCATAACGGGAATCACTTCCAGATGACGCGTCAGGAACGTTACCGCCACGGCATAACGGGCACCGCGCTTATGGCATTTTTTGGCGACCCTTCAACGACCTTGTCAGAATAGGCCAGATACGCCAGCGTATTGCGTTTGGCATCATAAAAACGCACGACCTGTAATTTTTTAAACACCAGCGACGTGCGTTTCTGGAAAACGACATCCCCTTGCGCTTTCCCGTTCTTAATTTTATCGCTCAGCTCAATCGGCCCTACCTGCTGACAGGAGATCGCCGCGTCGGAGGTATCTTCGGCCAGTCCCAGGCCGCCTTTAATCCCCCCCGTTTTCGCCCGACTTACATAGCACGTCACATTTTTGACGTCGGGATCGTCAAACGCTTCGACGACGATTTTATGGTCAGGCCCAAACATTTTAAATACGGTATCGACGGAACCCACCTGTTCTGCATGCGCAAACTGCCCCAGCATCAACAGAATTGAGGAAAGTATTAAGCTCTTGTATTTCATATTGTTACCATTCATAAAAGTTACACTGCGCAATTATTCGACACGTCTGGATAAACTGTTTACAGATCACAGGATTAGAATAATCATGCTTTAGTGTGCCCCAAAAAAGCACAGATGAGCAAAAAAAACACCGAATGCTAAAACAGCAAAAAATGCTATTATCCACTTACCTGATGTCAGGTGCTCGTTGTGGAAAGGATGAGGATATTTTATGGATCAGGCTGGCATTATTCGCGACCTCTTAACCTGGCTGGAAGGCCATCTGGATCAGCCTCTGTCGCTTGACAATGTGGCGGCAAAAGCAGGTTATTCCAAGTGGCACCTGCAAAGAATGTTTAAGGACGTGACGGGCCATGCTATTGGCGCTTACATCCGCGCTCGCCGCTTATCTAAATCCGCCGTGGCCCTGCGCCTGACGGCGCGTCCGATTCTGGATATCGCGTTGCAGTACCGCTTCGATTCTCAGCAAACCTTTACCCGCGCGTTTAAAAAGCAGTTCTCTCAGACGCCGGCGTTATATCGCCGTTCTCCAGAATGGAGCGCCTTTGGCATTCGTCCGCCGATGCGTCTGGGTGAGTTCGCCATGCCTGAACATCAGTTTGTCACCCTGGAAGATACGCAACTGCTCGGCACCACCCAGAGCTATTCCTGTTCGCTGGAGCAAATCTCCGATTTTCGACACGAAATGCGCGTACAGTTCTGGCAAGACTTTCTCAGCCAGGCGCCAACGATTCCTCCGCTGCTCTACGGCCTTAACGAAACGCGCCCCAGCCTGGAGAAAGATGACGAACAGGAGGTGTTCTACACCACCGCGCTACCGCAAGAACATGCCAACGGGTATGTGCCGTCAGCGCAGCCTGTTACCCTACAAGGCGGCGAATATGTGATGTTCACCTACGAAGGTTTAGGAACCGGGGTACAGGAGTTTATCCTGACGGTATACGGCACCTGTATGCCGATGCTGAACCTGACCCGCCGTAAAGGGCAGGATATAGAGCGATACTACCCGGCAGAAGATGCCAAAACAGGCGGTCGCCCTATTAACCTGCGTTGCGAATTCCTGATCCCCGTTCGCCGTTAACGCTGTAGCTCATCTAACGCAGGGGCATCAAGATGCGAGACGTCCCCTGCCGTTTCAACGACCCAACCAGGCGCCAGCCACAAACTTTCCTGATAATCGACGCGGGAAATAGAGCAGTTACGCAGACGTAACCGACGCTCCGCCCAGGCCGGTAATCCCAGAATAGTGCTGACCAGGCAACCCAGCGCGATACCGTGACTGACCAGCAGCGGGCGGCTGCCCTGCGGCAGTTCCAGACAGGACGCGAGAGCGGCATTGACGCGATCGCTCAGTTCTTGCATGGATTCGCCATCAGGAATGCGCCCGTCAACCGTGCCGTTCACTAACTGGCGACGCCAGTTCTCTTCTTCTTCGGTGAGGGTGTCGATGTGCCGTTTTTCCAGCACGCCCATGTCCAGCTCACGCAGACGGGCGTCGAAAGTGATATCGCAACCGCATGCCTGGGCGATGATTTCAGCCGTGCGGCGGGTGCGACCGAGATCGCTACTGACGATATGGGTGATGCCGAGCGTTCTGGCGCGTTCTCCCACTTGCATAGCTTGTTGCTCACCTTTAGCGGTCAGCGGACTGTCAGACTGGCCTTGAATACGTCGCTCGGCGTTCCACTGCGTTTCACCGTGGCGAACAAGGTATACCTGTAACATGCTTTTTATCCGTTATACTGCGATGACATTCATTTCTGAGTAATTCTGATTATGCACCATGTTGTCTCAGCAACCACCAATCCCGCTAAAATTCAGGCAATTCTGCAAGCATTTAACGAGATTTTCGGTGAAGGATCCTGCCATATTGAGTCCGTCTCCGTCGAGAGCGGCGTGCCGGAACAACCTTTTGGAAGTCAGGAAACGCGCGCTGGCGCACGGAATCGGGTAGAAAATGCGCGCTGTCTGCGTCCTCAGGCCGATTTTTGGGTGGCTATCGAAGCGGGGATTGATGATGACAGTACGTTCAGTTGGGTGGTGATAGAGAATGCCGCCCAGCGAGGCGAGGCGCGCTCGGCAACGCTGCCGCTTCCTGCTGTTATCCTTGAAAAAGTTCGTCAGGGCGAAGCGCTCGGCCCGGTGATGTCGCAGTATACCGGTATTGATGAGATTGGCCGTAAAGAGGGGGCTATCGGGGTGTTTACCGCCGGAAAACTGACCCGCTCCAGCGTTTATCACCAGGCGGTGATTCTGGCGCTCAGTCCGTTTCATAATGCGGTGTATCGGTAGGGCTCGCGATCCACGCCGGATGGCGGCTTCGCCTTATCCGGCCTACGTTCACCATTCCTGTAGGCCTGATAAGCGTAGCGCCATCAGGCGAAATTACCTTTCGCTCTTGAGCAACACCTGCTCCAGCCACTGGCGTAACTCTACCGGTGCGGACTTCAGGCTGTTGGAACCGCGCGTAATGGTGGCGATGCCCGCCCCCAGCTCATTTTTAAGCTCGCGCTGGCTCATTTCACCGCGTAACAACTCTTCAATGATACGCACGCGCGTTCCCAGCGCCTCACGCTCATCCGGCGTCAGCATCAAATTGAGTAAGGGAAGATGCAGGTCTTCCGCACAAGCGTGCTTGAGCAGCTCAACAAAGCGTAACCACTCCTGGTGACGCTGTTCTGCCATCGCTGCTGAATAGGGTGATTGCTGAGTCATAGAATGTCGCCATCGTTGCAGGGGGAAACGTATCTGCCTCCCCCGATTGTACTCTTTAACGAGTACGATAGCATAACATAACCGATGCGATCAGTAACGGCGCTGCCATTCTGCGTCATTCATCAACGTTGGTTTATCGCCCATGAAGTAGCGATAGTAGGCATCATAAGCCAGCACGTTCTTCACGTAGCCCCGCGTTTCTGAGAACGGAATACTTTCAACAAACGCGACGGCGTCGATGCGCCCTGCGCTGTTGCCAAGCCAGGTACGAACGCGCCCCGGCCCGGCATTGTAAGCCGCTGAAGAGAAAATACGGTTATTACCAAACTGTTGATAAACGTATTGCAGGTAACTGGTGCCAATGTTGATGTTCGTCTCCGGGTCAAGCAGCTGGCTAGGGTTGCTGTAGCCCGGTATCGAGAACATTTTCACCGTATGCGTCGCCGTGCCCGGCATAACTTGCATCAGACCGCTGGCTCCTACCGGGGATTTCACTTTCGGATTCCAGGCGCTCTCCTGACGCGCAATCGCCATAGCGTAACTTTGCGAGATCGCTTTGCCGCCGGTGTAACGGGCGAAAAGATCCTTATACGCCAGCGGGAAACGCTCTTCCAGATGATCCCACAGTTTCCCTGCGATCGTCGCCTGTACGCTCAGATCCCACCAGTGGTTATTGAAAGCATAACGCGCCAGCTGCGCCTGCTCCGACTTCGTCCTGCTGGAGACCAGATTCGCCCACTCGCTGCGCGCCGTATTATCCAGGTTCCAGTACATCAGTTCGCGTACTCGCGCCATTTCCGCGCCCTGCGTAAGCGAAGCGTCCACTGTCGTCGGCGCTTTGTCGATCTTCAGCACATACGCTTCACCCAGCTTTTGTGCGGCGACCATCGGGTAGAAACCACGCTGTTGCATCAGCGCATGGAGGATCTCTTTTGCCTCTGCCTCACGCCCGCGTTCAAGCAACAAATCCGCCTGCCAGTAGCGCCATTCATCCTTCTCCTTCGCTTCCATCGGCAGTCGGGCAAGCCAGGTATTCAGCCCACGACGATCGCCGGTGCCCAGCGCCATCCGCACGCGGCGTTCCACCAGCGTGGTGGATTGCGAGCGCATAATCGCATCATCGCGCCACTTCGCCTGCGCATCGGTCACATCGTTCCCCATCAGCCGCCAGGCGACGATATCGCGCAGTTCCTGAGTTTGCTCCTCATTAAGCTGCTGGGCCTGCACCAGTGACGGGATCATCAAACGCGCATTCTCTGCGTCCTGCCGCGCGACGCTGGCAAAGGCCACTGCCGCCATCTGACGGGTAAAATCGGTCGCGCCGGTCGTACGCGCAAAAGTCATCACGCTATTGGGATCGTTCGCCAGCGCGATGATCGCCGAAGCAATGGTCTGGTACTGCGCAGGCATCTGCCCGGCCAGCACCGTTACCAGCCCCGTATTGCCTGCTTTCATCGCCAGGCGGATGCGCTCCAGCCAGGCCAGCGGGTCCTGGGTGCCGGAAGCGCGCCAGACGCTGAACAGTTTGTCACAGGCGTTCGGCTGGCTTTTCCCGGTCAGCCAAAGCGCTTTCGCCCCCTGCCAGGCCTCTTCCGTCTGCCCGGTATTCCATTTCGCGTAGTAGTAATTACATTGCGCTTCGGTGGTGCCCGGCTTCTCGGGGCTGAACGCTAGCAGTCCACGCCAGTCTTCGCGACGCGCCAGCTCATTAACGAAACGCGATTGCAGCGTACGCGCAGGAGGAAGCGTAGGGTTGGCGCGCACAAACTGGGTGACGGTGACCGCAGGCTGGTTCATCAGATCGTCGGTGATCTGGCGATACTCAAGATAGGGATACAGCGGGTAATTCTTCAGGCCAGGCATCATCTGCTCAACGACATCCATCTGTCGGTTATCCCAGGCCTGTTTGATTTGCGCATAGCGATTGCGCTGCTCATCCAGAGAATCCGCTCGCGCCGCCTGACTTACCGTCAGCAGACATACGCTGGCGGCGATAAGACGCCAGGTAAATGGTTTGGCTTTGTCCACAAGCTCTTCCTCTTGTCGTGATACATCAATGCAGCATCATGCCGCGTAATGAATTTATGCTAACCAGACATTGCTAAATGCGCCACGTTACGGACACTTTTTTACTTTTATTGCGAGTGAGAGTTGCTGGCTGGGATTAGCCCGGGAAAAAGGCTACACTTCGCCTTTGAAAATTATTCTTCATCACGATAAACCTATAGAGGCGAAGTCCAACGTGGCTCAATTCGTTTATACCATGCATCGTGTCGGCAAAGTGGTTCCGCCGAAACGTCATATTTTGAAAAACATCTCGCTGAGCTTCTTCCCTGGGGCGAAAATCGGCGTACTGGGTCTGAACGGCGCCGGTAAGTCTACCCTGCTGCGCATTATGGCTGGCATCGATACAGATATTGAGGGCGAAGCTCGCCCACAGCCAGGCATCAAAATTGGCTACCTGCCGCAGGAACCTCAGCTCACCCCTGAACACACCGTTCGCGAATCGATCGAAGAGGCGGTGGCCGAAGTGGTCGGCGCCCTGAAACGTCTGGATGAAGTGTACGCGCTGTACGCCGATCCAGATGCGGACTTTGACAAGCTGGCCGCCGAACAGGGCAAGCTGGAAGAGATCATCCAGGCGCATGACGGCCACAACCTGAACGTACAGCTGGAGCGCGCCGCTGACGCCCTGCGTCTGCCGGACTGGGATGCCAAAATCGCGAATCTTTCCGGTGGTGAGCGCCGCCGCGTCGCGCTGTGCCGTCTGCTGCTGGAAAAACCGGACATGCTGCTGCTCGACGAACCGACCAACCACCTGGATGCGGAATCCGTCGCGTGGCTGGAACGCTTCCTGCACGACTTCGAAGGCACCGTTGTGGCGATTACCCACGACCGTTACTTCCTCGACAACGTGGCGGGCTGGATCCTCGAACTTGACCGTGGCGAAGGGATTCCGTGGGAAGGCAACTACTCCTCCTGGCTGGAACAGAAAGATCAGCGTCTGGCGCAGGAAGCCTCTCAGGAAGCGGCCCGCCGTAAATCCATTGAGAAAGAGCTGGAGTGGGTGCGTCAGGGTGCTAAAGGCCGCCAGTCTAAAGGCAAAGCCCGTCTGGCGCGCTTTGAAGAGCTGAACAGCACCGAATACCAGAAACGTAACGAAACCAACGAACTGTTTATTCCACCTGGACCACGTCTGGGCGACAAGGTCGTTGAAGTCAGCAACCTGCGTAAATCCTACGGCGATCGCCTGCTGATCGACGATCTCAGCTTCTCAGTACCAAAAGGCGCGATTGTCGGCATCATTGGTCCGAACGGCGCGGGTAAATCCACCCTGTTCCGCATGATGTCCGGTCAGGAACAGCCGGATAGCGGCACCATCACGCTGGGGGAAACCGTAAAACTGGCTTCCGTTGACCAGTTCCGTGACGCGATGGATAACAGCAAAACCGTGTGGGAAGAAGTTTCCGGCGGGCTGGATATCATGAAGATCGGCAACACCGAAATGCCAAGCCGCGCCTATGTGGGCCGCTTTAACTTCAAAGGCGTCGATCAAGGTAAACGCGTGGGCGAACTGTCCGGCGGTGAGCGCGGTCGTCTGCATCTGGCGAAGCTGTTGCAGGTTGGCGGCAATATGCTACTGCTCGATGAACCGACCAACGACCTGGATATCGAAACCCTGCGCGCGCTGGAAAACGCCCTGCTGGAGTTCCCGGGCTGTGCAATGGTTATCTCGCACGACCGTTGGTTCCTCGACCGTATCGCCACGCACATTCTGGATTACCAGGATGAAGGCAAAGTGGAGTTCTTCGAAGGTAACTTCACCGAGTACGAAGAGTACAAGAAACGCACGCTGGGCGCCGACGCGCTGGAGCCGAAGCGTATCAAGTACAAACGTATCGCCAAGTAATGTATCAGATGCCGGATGGCGCTACGCTTATCCGGCCTACAGACTTATCCGGCCTACACCTTGTAGGCCGCCATCCGGCGCTTCAGGCTTAACCCTGCTCGCCCATCATCTCTTTCACTAACTCCACGCAGCGCAAAAATCGACCATCGTAATCGGCCTCTTCTACGTGGACGAAATTGATGTTGTTCTCCCGCAGCATATCCACCAGCAGATTCTGGAACTCTTTACGATCCACCGAACTGCCCAGACTCCGTAACCCATCCGCGACCCAGGGCGTATTGTTCTCCAGCAGGATCACCAGATCAAAGCGGTATTCATCGATCAACGCCTGTACAAACGGATGCTCGCGCCCTTCGTATTTTTTACAAAAGGCCTGCGTGGTAACGAAATCGGTATCGATAAAGGCCACTTTATTGGCGTATTTCACCGCAAAATCAATATATTGTGCATGGCCCAGCGCGATCTTATCGTAATCAGAATACTGTAACGCCATCTCGTCACCGCCCAGATGCGAGAAGACATAGTCGCGCCCGTACTCCCACGCGCTGGTGGTATTAAAAATATTGGCGAGCTTGTTCACCAGCGTGGATTTCCCGCTCGACTCCCCGCCTAATATCGCCACGGTGCGCACGAAAAAGGGCTTCACTTCCGTCGGAATGTATTCCCAGTAGCGGAACGGGTTTTCACGGATCTGCGCCCCGCTGATACTCATAAAGGTTCGTTTCGGATCGACCAGCACCGTTTCAATAGCCAGGTGTTCGAGATACTGCGGCGCATCGGCTTCCTCGGACGTGTAGATCCAGTTGGGCTGAATCCCCTTCTCTTCCATAAAGGCTTTGATGCCGTTGCTCCACACATCCCAGCCATGCGGGTACGGCTCCATCCCTTCCTCATTGAAGGCATGAATACGAATATTCTTCTGATATTTAAAGGTCTGTAGTAGCCAACGCAGACGATCCGACACGGTAGGCTGTTGCGACATGGCGCTGTCTTCAAACAGTTCGCGGTCACGGGTATCGTCATAACCCATAATGATATGCAGTTCATCCACCTGGCTACAGGCGCGCTGAATCAAATAGATATGCCCGGTATGCAGGGGGTAGAACTTGCCAAACACCACGCCGATGTTTTTCCGCTGCCGGGGAAACTCCAGCCCCAAAAAACGATGCAGCGCCTCCAGCTTTTGCGCGCTGGGGCTTTTAATCTTCGCGTTCAGAAGTTGGCTCAAATACCCTTTGGTCATGCCGCTGGCATCCGCCACCTGTTGCAGGGTACACCCCTTTTGCTTGATCGCGGTTTTGAGATAGTCGAACGATGACACAAGAGCCTCCTGCTAAAAAACGCGTAACAATGCCTGATGGCGCTTCGCTTATCAGGCCTACAACATCAATCCGTAGGCCGGCGTCGCTATCCGGCAAATTATACAACATCAGTGCATACAGATGATTATAAGTCGTCAAACACACTTAACGCATCCGCAAGCTTTTTAACGCCAAAAACCTGCATCCCTTCCGGCGGCTTTTTCGGCACGTTGGCAGCCGGTACGATAGCGCGGCGGAAACCGTGTTTAGCCGCTTCAGAAATACGTTCCTGACCGCTGGGCACCGGGCGAATTTCCCCTGCCAACCCCACTTCGCCAAACACCACCAGATCCTGCGGCAGCGGCCTGTCGCGCAGGCTGGAGACCATCGCCAGCAATAGCGCGAGATCCGCGCTGGTCTCCGTGACCTTCACGCCGCCCACGACATTGACGAATACATCCTGATCGGCCATCTGCAATCCGCCATGACGGTGCAGCACCGCCAGCAGGATCGCCAGACGGTTTTGTTCCAGACCGACCGCCACGCGACGCGGATTCGCCATCATCGAGTGATCGACCAGCGCCTGAATCTCTACCAGCAGCGGGCGCGTCCCTTCCCACACCACCATGACCGAACTGCCGGAAGTCACCTCATCGCCACGGCTTAAGAAAATTGCGGACGGGTTGCTGACTTCACGCAGCCCCTGCTCCGTCATCGCAAAAACGCCCAGCTCGTTTACCGCGCCAAAACGGTTTTTATGGCTACGCAGCGTGCGAAAACGGGAGTCAGCGTCGCCATCCAATAGCACCGAGCAGTCAATGCAGTGCTCCAGCACCTTCGGGCCTGCCAGCGAGCCGTCTTTGGTCACATGACCAACCATCACGATAGCCACGCCGCGCGTTTTGGCAAAGCGCGTCAGATAAGCGGCCGTCTCACGCACCTGGGCCACGCTGCCCGGCGAGGACTGGATATCCGCCATATGCATCACCTGGATGGAGTCGATCACCATCAGCTTCGGT
This sequence comes from Citrobacter sp. CK198, assembly GCF_030333295.1. Taxonomy (NCBI): domain Bacteria; kingdom Pseudomonadati; phylum Pseudomonadota; class Gammaproteobacteria; order Enterobacterales; family Enterobacteriaceae; genus Citrobacter; species Citrobacter sp. CK198. The sequence continues at coordinate 237,613 of NZ_JAOWGE010000035.1, forward strand.
TGTTCTTCTTCCGCAATCAGGCAGATCTGTTCAATACTGGTTTCTGACAGCATATTCATGTTAGCCGTCGGCAATCCCAGCCGATGCGCGCGCATCGCTACCTGTTGCAGGGATTCTTCGCCCGTGACGTACAGGGTTTTCATCTGCTCGGCCAGTTTGCAAAGCGTTTGCAGCAGCAGCGTGGATTTCCCCGCACCGGGGTTGCCGCCAATCAGGATGGCGCTGCCGGGCACGACACCGCCGCCCAGCACACGGTCGAACTCTTTAAACCCGGTGGAAAAACGCGGCAGCTCCTCAAGGCTGATGTCAGACAATTTCTGCACCTTTGCCACACCTGCGTTACCGGCATAGCCGCTGAGTCGCTCATTACGCGCCACCGTTGGCGACGCGGCAAGACGCACCTCGGTGATGGTGTTCCAGGCATGACAGGCGCTACATTGCCCCTGCCAGCGCGGATAATCGGCCCCGCATTCATTACAAACAAAGGCGCGTTTTGGAGCTTTTGCCACGGTTTACCTCTTTATTTCATGCAGTTGCCGGATGGCGCTGGCGCTTATCCGGCCTACAGTCACTTTCCCGTAGGCCCTGCGCCATCGGGCAATTCAATCATTTTTGATTCATACTGCCGGAGAGAATGCAGAACACCCCCATCAGATCAGCGTGACGAATCGTGATTTCCGTCTTTTCATTCACTTTCGGTTTGGCGTGGTACGCAATCCCCAGCCCGGCCGCTTTGATCATCGGCAGATCGTTAGCGCCATCGCCAATCGCCACCGTCTGCGCCACGGGAATTTCATACTCCTGCGCCAGTCGGGTCAGCGTGTTAGCTTTGTACTGGGCATCGACGATATCGCCAATGACATTGCCGGTAAATTTCCCGTCGATGATCTCCAGCTCGTTCGCCACCACCGTGGTTAAACGCAGCTTTTCACGCAGGTATTCCGCAAAAAAGGTAAACCCGCCGGAGGCGATCGCCACTTTCCAGCCGAGCGTTTCCAGCTTCAGCACCAGTTGCGTCAGACCCGGCATCAACGGCAAATTCTCGCGCACCTGGCGCAGAATATCGGCATCCGCGCCTTTCAGCGTCGCCACACGGCTGCGTAAGCTGGCGGTAAAATCCAGTTCGCCGCGCATCGCGCGTTCCGTGACTTCCGCAACCATTTCGCCCGTCCCGGCCAGCTTCGCGATTTCATCGATGCATTCGATCTGAATCGCCGTCGAATCCATATCCATAACCAGCAGGCCTGGCGTACGCAGATGCGGAATTTTGCCCAGCGGCGCGACGTCCAGCCCGGCACCGTGCGCCAGCTTCGTCGCGCGCGGCGTTAAGGAACCCGCCAGACGAATCACCTGATAATCTTCGACGCACCAGGCCGCCACGATCACCATCGCCGCGCCCAGCTTGCTCTGGTACTGCGTTAAGCGCTGCTTATCCAACCCGCGACCGTACAGCAGCCAGCCGCTACGGCCTGCGTGGTAATCCAGTGGCATCACCTCGTCACCACTTAATGAAAGGGGTAAACCAGGCCACAAAGAAACATCTTCAGGCAGATCGCACCAGGTAATGTTAGGCATTAAAGCTCCTGTAAAATCGTTCGGGTCGGGAATCATCCTGGGGAAAATAACGCATGAGGCTACCCTGTAACCATCGCTTCTGGCAACATTAAGCCTCAAATTTTCAGCAGGTGGAATATGGCTCGCGCAAAACTGAAATTCCGGCTTCATCGTGCAGTGATTGTATTGTTCTGTCTCGCACTGCTCGTCGGGCTGATGCAGGGGGCGTCCTGGTTCAGTCAAAACCATCAACGGCAGCGCAATCCGCAGCTCGAAGAACTGGCCCGCACGCTGGCGCGCCAGGTGACCTTAAATATCGCGCCGCTGATGCGCACCGAAACGCCGGATGAGAAGCGGATCGCCGTCGTACTCCGCCAGCTAACGGAAGAGAGCCGCATTCTGGATGCCGGTGTCTACGACGAGCAAGGCGATCTCATTACGCGCGCAGGCGAAAGCGTCAATGTGCGCGACAGGCTGGCGCTGGACGGTAAAAAAGCGGGCGGCTATTTTAATCAGCAGATTGTCGAACCTATTCAGGGTAAAAATGGCCCGCTGGGCTATCTGCGCCTGACGCTGGATACGCATACGCTGGCGACCGAAGCGAAACAGGTCGATAACACCACCAACATTTTACGCCTGATGCTGCTCCTGTCACTGGCAATTGGCGTGGTGCTCACGCGCACCTTGCTACAGGGCAAACGCACGCGCTGGCAGCAATCGCCTTTCCTGCTCACCGCCAGTAAATCCGTACCGGAAGAGGAAGAGAGCGAGAAGAAAGAACCATAGGATAGCCGCCGCTTTGTCGTTAATATAGTTGAGACCACGAAAAGGAATACTGCCATGACGACATTACGTCTGCTTATCTCTGACTCTTACGATCCCTGGTTCAACCTGGCGGTTGAAGAGTGTATTTTTCGCCAGATGCCCGCGACACAGCGCGTTTTGTTCCTGTGGCGCAACGCTGATACGGTCGTCATCGGGCGGGCGCAAAACCCGTGGAAAGAGTGCAACACCCGGCGCATGGAAGAAGACAATGTCCGGCTGGCGCGTCGCAGCAGCGGCGGCGGCGCGGTGTTCCACGATCTCGGCAATACCTGTTTTACATTTATGGCCGGGAAGCCGGAGTACGACAAAACGATCTCCACCGCGATAGTGCTCAATGCGCTGAACGCGCTGGGCGTTACCGCAGAGGCTTCCGGTCGTAACGATCTGGTGGTGAAAACGCCGGAAGGCGACCGCAAGGTTTCCGGCTCCGCCTATCGGGAAACCAAAGATCGCGGCTTCCACCACGGCACATTGCTGTTGAATGCCGATCTCAGCCGTCTGGCGAACTACCTCAATCCTGATAAGAAAAAATTACAGGCCAAAGGGATCGCTTCCGTACGCGGGCGCGTCGCCAATCTGGTCGAACTGCTGCCTGGTATTACCCATGAACACATCTGCGACGCCATTACCGAGGCGTTCTTCAGCCACTACGGCGAACGCGTGGAAGCCGAAATAATCTCTCCAGATAAAACGCCGGATCTGCCCAATTTTGCCGAAACGTTTGCTCGCCAGAGCAGTTGGGAATGGAACTTCGGCCAGGCGCCAGCTTTTACGCATCTTCTGGACGAACGCTTTATCTGGGGCGGCGTTGAACTGCACTTCGACGTTGAAAAAGGGCACATCACGCGCACTCAGGTTTTTACCGACAGCCTTAATCCTGCGCCGCTGGAAGCGCTGGCGGGCCGTTTACAGGGGTGTCTGTACCGTGCGGATATGCTGCAACAGGAGTGTGATGCGCTGTTAGTCGATTTTCCAGAGCAGGAAAAAGAGCTACGGGAATTGTCGGCGTGGATTGCGCGGGCGGTGCGTTAACCCTCTCCAGGACGTGCCCGTTTACCCTTAACAAGGGCGGCACGTTACTTTCTCAATAACCATCAGCAATGCATTAAAAGCCTGCCGATTAACACTCAGGCTGGCATATTATTTATCAATAATATTCACCGCGTGAATATATAAACATACACTCTCGCCATATTCCAACCGCATACAAAATAGCAGCAACTCTAAAACAAAAAATAACAAAAATCACCAGAAATCAGTTTTAAATAAAACTAAAACCACTGTCTGCTGTGTCCAGATAATATATTACTTCTGAAATATAACTCTATCCCAACCATATTCCATAGCTATCTGGTTGATATAAAACGTATTCAGAAGGCAAGTAACATGCCTTTTCGTACCATCACACAATTCAAGTTAAGGATCAACAAATGAAAAAAGCACTTCTTGCCACCGCAATCGCGGCACTGACCATGTCTAACGCATGGGCGGCCGATGGCTCCACTACTGAACTGCGCGTAACGGGGAAACTGCTGGTCGGTGGCTGTACCGCGACTGTCAACGGCGGCAACGCACTTGATTTCGGCTCGCATCTGATCAGCGACCTTAGCTCAACGGCCGTCAACGATATCGCCACGAAAGACACCGATCTGGTCATCGAGTGCCCCAGCGCCACAAAAGTAGGCTGGACGCTGACCGATAACAAAGCGGATAGCAACGCAGAGATCTGGATAACCGGCATCATTAAAGGTAAAGGAGTCTCATTCGGCGTAGGTAAAACAGCAGGCAATGTCAACATTGGCGCCTATGCCGTATCCATCGATTCTGCCAAGGCAGCAAACGCGCAAGCCGTCAATGGCGAAGACACCTTTGACGTTGACTATATTATAGGCGCCGCCGCAAGTATGGGTTCGTGGGCTAAGGCGACAACGGCAACTTCTTTTCGGAACCAAGAAGGGACGCAGGATATCATCACCGTCGGCGCCAAAGGCACGCTGGAACCAGCAGCCTATAGCAATGCAACTTATCCGCTTAAGGTTTCTCTGGCTGTAGATAATACCACCAAACTGGCCATTAGCGATGATACCGATATTTCAGGTTCCGCCACCATTACCCTGAGATATATCTAATCACATCGTTATTAATCATATCTGTACAACAACTCCCTACATGGATGGGTGGGGAGTTTTTCCAATAGAAGGAATTACAATAATGTCTGACAAATCTTGTACCGTTAAAGCGTATATATTTGCCGCCACGCTTCTCTGTTTACCTTTATCTCAGGCTTATGCGGCAGGAATGGTTCCCGCCTCCACGCTACTGGTTATTGAAGAAAGCCATAATGGCGGAACGATAAATGTCAAAAACAGCGATACGGTTCCGATGTTGCTGTACACCACAATAGAAGATGTAAAAGATGACAGTGGTATCACCGTCAACGTCACCCAGCCCGTCGTACGCGTGGAACCCGGTCAGGAACAGCAGGTCCGCTTTATTATGGAAAGCAGCGCCCCGCTAACCAAAGAGCACTATAAACGCGTCACCTTTGAAGGCATCCCGCCATCAGGCGTGTCTAAAGGCGCAATGAAAGTTAACTTCAATTTGCGTCAGGATCTGCCGGTATTAATTCGCCCCAAAAATTTACCGGTCGTCACCGATGCGTGGAAGCTGCTGAAATGGTCCGGCTCCGGGCAGCATATTAAAGTCAGCAACCCTTCCGCCTATGTGGTGCGTCTGGCGCAACAGGTGATTTTTTTACCTTCGCAAACGGCCGGGGAAATCGCAAAAACCTATATTTTACCCGGAGAAGTTCTGGATGTAACCGTCAAGAAATCCATCATTTCCGATCAATCTGTACGCTTCTTCCCAGCCAGCCGCTACGGCATCGACATACCCAATTTCACTGCGCCGTTAACACCATAATCAATAAAAAACGGGGACAAAGTAAGTGTATATGAAAGGAATCAACCTGCTGTCTCGCCATATTCAGATCGCGTTATATTCATGTACGTTATTAACCTCAACGGCGTTAGCCCGTGAGGTAACGTTCAGTACCGATATACTCAATACGCGCGGCATCAGTAAAAATATCGCAAATTACTTCGCAGAAGAGCCGCGTTTTTTGCCCGGTGTACATAGCGTTCTAATCAACGTAAACGGGTCAGAAAAAGGTTCGCTGGGCGCCAAATTTGACGAACAAGGGCAACTCTGCGTAGATGACGATTTTCTGACAGCGATCGGGCTACGTCCTCTGGGGATCTCCCTGCAAGAACACTGTCATGACCTGCAAAAAGATTATCCCTCCGCCGTCATAAAGTCCCTTCCCGGTAAGGAGATGCTGGAGTTAACTGTCCCGCCCGACGCACTGGAAAATAGCGCGTCCCGGGAGAAAAACTATAGCCACGGCGGCAGCGCCGGGCTGCTCAACTACAGCCTGTTTTCCACGCGAAATGAATACAACGGCGGCGACAGCCATAACTACACGCAGGGCGATCTCGAAGCGGGTGCCAATCTGGCCAACTGGGCATTGCGCAGCCGCTATTTTCTGCTGGACTCTGACGGCGATCGCAGCGCTAAAAATTTATTCACTTATGGCGAACACGTTTTTGAAGCGCAACAGATGCGTGTCCAGGTTGGGCAGATCAGCTCCAGATCGGCGCTGTTTTCTGGAACATCCCTCAGCGGCATTCAGTTACTCCCCGAGTCCAGCATGACCTCTGATAATTCAGGCGTCACCGTGACGGGGATTGCCCGCACGAACCAGGCGCGAGTAGAAGTCCGCCAGGCGGGGCAGCTTGTTTATTCCACGCTGGTAAACGCGGGGGCATTCAGGCTGGACAATGTCCCTATCCTGTTAAATAACGCCGATCTTCAGGTCAGCATCGTCGAAACCGACAACGTCACAACCAGTTTCATCGTACCTGCCTCCTCAATCAACCTGAACGGCCTTCCGCGACCACAAGGGCTTATGATGTCAGTAGGCCAGGTGCGCAACGTCGACAGCGATTACAGCGACCCCTGGGTATATAACATTTCAGACGGCTGGCGCCTTACCCCACAAACAAGTTTGCTGGCGGCAGGGGTTCTTGCCGAGGATTATCAGGCAAGCGGCGCAATGCTGGAGTGGAGCTCAAACGAGAAATGGCAAGTATTTGCCAGTCTGCTGGGCAGCCGTGAATCCTTCGGTGATACGCGCAGCGGCATAAAGGCGGAAATTCAAAACCAGCTGACACTTCCCGGCCATGTCTCTGTTGGGGTCAGCACCGCGCGTTATTCTGACGACTATCGTGAGTTGTCCGAGGCGATGGACGACGACAGCGCAAGCTATCAAAGCAGCTATAGCGCCAATGTAAACTGGAGCGGCAGAACAGCAGGAACCTTCTCGTTAGCCTATAGCTATAATCAGGCCACGGATGATTATGAAGACTCCAGTTACGTGAGTTTTTCATGGGGAAAAACATTTAAATACGCGTCAATAAACGTGAACTGGCAGCACTCTGTTAGCAACGATAACGATAATGACGACATCAACGATGACAGCTATGACGATGATGTGTTTTACATCAACCTCAACATTCCTTTCCAGTCGCAGTCGATTAACGCATATATGCGTAATCAGGGCGACCGAACGACATATGGCTTACGCAGCAGTGGCCCTCTCAGCGACAATACCAGCTATTCCGTTTCGGCGGATCGCGATATCGGAAACGATCTCAACACCCTCAACGGCAACATCAACAGCAACCTGCACTACACGCAGATGAGCGTTGGTGCAACAACCAACAATGACGATCAGCGTACCTACAGCGCAATGCTGTCGGGCGGCATTGCCCTGCATCGCCAGGGGGTAACCTTCTCTCCCTATACCATTAAAGATACCTTTGGCATTGCCCACCTGAGCGAACCGGAAAGCGGCATCGAAATCGCAACGCCGCAAGGCCCGGTCTGGACAGATTTCTGGGGGCAGGCCGTGGTGCCAGGGCTGACGGAGTGGCGTAAGTCACGTATTGAGGTGAACGCAAATACGCTGCCCAAAAATATGGATCTGGCTAACGGAACAAAGCTACTGGTGCCCGCTCATGCCACCGTCAGCGACCTGGATTTTAACGTGCTAAACACCCGTCGCGTCATGCTGAAGATAAAACAGCAGGATGGATCCTGGCTTCCTAAAGGCACGTCTGTTGTTGATGAAAAAGGAAACTACCTGGTCAGCGCAGTGGACAGCGGCCGCGTCTTTATTAGCAATATTGACGAAACGCCAACGCTCTATAGCGTTGATGACAATATGAACCGTATCTGCAAAATCACTTACACATTAAGCAATGTGCAGAATAAAGAGGCGTTTTACGAAACGGCGGAGGGTATTTGCCAATGAAGTCATACGGAAAGTGGATCATTGCATTATGTACGTTAGCAGCGCTGGGGTCACGCATAGCATGGGCAGACGAGAACTGCCAGGTATCGCTCTCTCGCGCTACCGTAGCCTTTCCCCCGATGCAGCGAAATGACAACGTCGGCTCACAGCAAAACTGGTTTAAAATGCCCTCACGCGATATCAATGTCAGCATCTATTGCCCGCAACCACAGGTGATGGCGCTATTTGTACATGGCGCCGCAGGCCCACAAGGGCGATTTCTTTTCGGTAACGGCGGGGGGCTGGCATTGAAAGCCAGCCAAATGATACTGGATGGCCGCAGCTATATGATCGGGAAAACAACCGATCGCAATGAGTTCATTCCCGCAGACGGCCATGCCGATACACAGCTGCTGCACAATAACGAAGCCATTATCGCTATCGAGAACAATGAAGCCGCGCGCGGGCAGCAGTTGAACTTTACGTTAACGCTAACGCCAGTGCTGAACGAAAAGCAGTTCCGTAACGTCAGCGACAATACTGAGATGGAGAGTAATTTAAGCTGGGAGTTGCTAACGCATTAATCGCCAAAGGGCGGTAAATAAACAGGCAGGAAAAAGGGGCAAGCTGCCCCTTCAGAGTGCTGACAAAGGATTGTGCAGCATTTATGTCGGGTGACGGCCAGGCCTTACCCGACCTACAAATCACGTAAAATATTTTGTAGGCCTGATAAGCGAAGCGCCATCAGGCGTAAGGGGCAAAGTGCCCCCTTCTTTTTTACGCTTTATCGCCCAGCAGAACAGATTCCAGCGCGATTTTGATCATGTCGTTGAAGGTCGTCTGACGTTCAGCGGCAGTGGTCTGCTCGTGAGTACGGATATGGTCAGACACGGTGCAGATGGTCAGCGCTTTCGCACCAAACTCAGCCGCTACGCCGTAGATACCTGCCGCTTCCATTTCCACGCCCAGGATGCCGTATTTTTCCATCACGTCGAACATTTCGCCGTCAGGAGAATAGAACAGATCGGCGGAGAACAGGTTGCCCACGCGTGCGTCAACTCCCAGCGCTTTCGCCGCGTCTACCGCGTTGCGCACCATGTCAAAGTCAGCGATCGCCGCAAAATCATGATCCTTGAAGCGGATACGGTTAACTTTGGAATCGGTGCAGGCACCCATACCAATCACCACATCGCGCAGTTTCACATCGTTGCGTACCGCACCGCAGGAACCGACACGAATGATTTTCTTCACGCCGAAATCGGTGATCAGCTCTTTGGTATAGATGGAGCAGGACGGGATACCCATACCGTGACCCATGACTGAGATCTTACGGCCTTTGTACGTCCCGGTGAAACCTAACATGCCGCGAACGTTGTTCACTTCACGCACGTCTTCAAGGAAAGTTTCAGCAATGTGCTTCGCACGCAGCGGGTCGCCCGGCATCAAAACGACGTCAGCGAAATCACCCATTTCTGCGTTAATATGTGGAGTTGCCATCTTTTATCCTTATCTCGTTGTTATTGCCTGATGGCGGCTACGCCTTATCAGGCCTACAAAACCGTAGGCCCGGTAAGCTTGCGCCACCGGGCAATTGCATCACAGCATGTTTTTGCCGTAGTCCATCGGCGACGTACCGAAGTACGTTGCCAGCGTCTGACCGATATCCGCGAAGGTTTCACGGTGACCGAGCGAGCCCGCTTTCACTTTCGGGCCATAAATCAGCACCGGAATGTGCTCGCGAGTATGGTCCGTACCGGTCCAGGTCGGGTCGCAACCGTGGTCGGCGGTCAGGATCAGAATGTCATCTTCACCGACCAGTTCCATCAGTTCCGGCAGACGACGGTCAAACAGCTCCAGACCCGCAGCATAGCCCGCTACGTCGCGGCGATGCCCCCAGGATGAGTCGAAATCAACAAAGTTGGTAAAGACGATCGTCTCGTCGCCCGCTTCTTTCATCTCTTTAAGGGTGGCGTCGAACAGCGCGTCCAGGCCGGTGGCTTTCACTTTTTTGGTGATGCCGCAGTTGGCGTAGATATCCGCAATCTTACCGACGGAAACCACATGCCCTTTTTTCTCGTCGACCAGTTTCTGCAAGATGGTCGGCGCCGGCGGTTCAACGGCCAGATCGTGACGGTTGCCGGTACGCTGGAAGTTACCGGCCTTATCGCCGATAAACGGACGCGCGATAACGCGGCCAATGTTGTAGCCGCCTTCGGTCAGCTCTTCACGGGCGATTTCGCACAGTTCGTACAGTTTATCCAGCCCAAAGGTCTCTTCATGGCAGGCGATCTGGAATACGGAGTCAGCGGAGGTATAGAAAATCGGTTTACCGGTTTTCATATGCTCTTCGCCCAACTGATCCAGAATGACCGTACCGGAAGAGTGACAGTTACCGAGATAACCCGGCAGGTTGGCGCGTTTTACCAGCTTATCCAGCAGTTCCTGCGGGAAGCTGTTTTCGTGGTCGCTGAAGTAGCCCCAGTCAAACAGAACCGGAACACCCGCAATTTCCCAGTGACCAGACGGGGTATCTTTACCGGAAGAGAGCTCGTGCGCCCACGCGTACGCGCCAATCACTTCCGCATTGCCGTCCATACCCGCAGCAATTTTACCGGTAGAACCTTCATGCGCTTTCACCAGGCCCAGGCGGGTCAGGTTAGGCAAATTCAGTGGGCCTTTACGGCCATTGTCGGCCTCGCCCCTGGCGCAGGCTTCTGCAATATGGCCCAGGGTATCTGAACCTACGTCGCCAAAGCGATCCGCATCTTCAGTTGCACCAATACCAAAGGAGTCCAGCACCATAATAAATGCACGTTTCATCTTGTTCTCCATACATCTTGCGCTGCAAAAAAGCGATCAGATCAGTATACAGCTATTCGGTAATACGACGATAGACTGTCGGTGTAATTTCAGGCGCTTTGTCGTCAAGGCTGATTGCCGCTTTGACGGCTTTCGCCGCTTCCTGCCAGCTGGCTTCGTCTTTGGCGTGGATAACAGCCAACGGACGCTGTCCGTCAACGCTGTCGCCCAGACGCGCCATGTCGGTAAAGCCGACGCTGTAATCAATGGTGTCCGACGCCTGGCGACGACCGCCGCCCATTGAGACCACCGCCATACCCAACGCGCGAGTGTCCATCGCGGATACAAAACCTTCAGTATCGGCATAGACGGCTTTGCTGAGCATCGCCGTCGGCAGGTATTTCGCGTAGTTTTCAACGAAATCGCTCGGCCCTTTCTGTGCCGCAACCATGCGACCAAAGATTTCCGCCGCTTTGCCGTTATCCAGCACCGCCTGTAGTTTCACTCGCGCATCAGCATCATCTTTCGCCAGCTTGCCGGAGATCAGCATCTCCACGCACAGCGCCATCGTGACGTCGAACAGACGCGGGTTGCGGTATTCACCTGTCAGGAACTGCACCGCTTCGCGCACTTCGACGGCGTTACCGGCGCTGGAAGCCAGCACCTGATTCATGTCGGTGAGCAGCGCAGTTGTGCGCACGCCTGCACCGTTGGAAACGCCAACGATGGCTTCAGCCAGAGCCGCAGAGAGTTCGTAGGTCGGCATAAAGGCGCCGCTGCCCACTTTCACGTCCATCACCAGTGCATCCAGCCCTTCCGCCAGTTTTTTCGCGAGGATTGAAGCGGTGATCAGCGGGATGGAGTCCACCGTCGCGGTAATGTCGCGGGTGGCGTAAAAACGTTTATCCGCCGGTGCGAGCGAACTGGTCTGCCCAATAATCGCCACACCCACGTCTTTAATGATTTCGCGGAAACGGTTGTCGTCCGGGAAAATATCAAATCCCGGGATCGCTTCCAGTTTGTCGAGCGTACCGCCGGTATGACCGAGGCCGCGCCCGGAGATCATCGGAATGTAGCCGCCGCATGCCGCCACCATAGGGCCAAGCATCAGCGAAGTCACATCACCCACGCCGCCGGTGGAGTGTTTGTCAACAATGGGGCCGTTAAGGTTGAGACTCTTCCAGTCCAGAACGGTTCCTGAATCTCGCATCGCCATGGTCAGCGACACACGTTCAGGCATCGACATATCGTGGAAGAAAATGGTCATCGCCAGAGCGGCAATCTGCCCTTCAGAGATGGTGTTATCACGAATACCATTGATAAAGAAGCGGATCTCTTCGTCGCTTAACGGATGACCATCACGTTTTTTACGAATAATTTCTTGTGCGAGAAACACGGTAACCCCCAGGGGAAAAGAGTAGAAGGCCATTGTAGGCCGGGTAAGCAACGCGCCACCCGGCAGTCGTATTGATGCCGGATGGCGGCTGCGCCTTATCCGGCCTACGTCACTACAACTCCGGCAATATAAGGCTTAATAGCTGCTTGCGCTCTTGCCGTCCCCGTGACCCAGCGCTTTCAGCAGGCTTGCCAGCAGGCTGGATGCGCCGAAACGGTAGTGACGGGAATCCGCCCAGTCAGCACCAAACAGTTCGTCAGCAATGGCCAGGAACTGCTGTGCATCTTCAGCGGTACGCACGCCGCCAGCCGGTTTGAAACCAACGGTTTTGGAAACACCCATATCGCGGATCACTTCCATCATGATGCGTGCGCTTTCCGGCGTTGCGTTAACCGGGACTTTACCGGTAGAGGTTTTGATGAAATCCGCACCGGCTTTGATGGAAATTTCAGATGCTTTACGGATTAACGCTTCTTCTTTCAGCTCACCGGTTTCAATGATCACTTTCAGCAGCACGTTTGCCGCCGCACAGGCGTCTTTACAGGCTTTCACCAGATCGAAGCCCACCTGCTCGTTACCGGCAATCAGCGCGCGGTACGGGAATACCACGTCAACTTCGTCCGCGCCGTACGCGATGGCTGCGCGGGTTTCTGCCAGCGCGATGTCGATGTCGTCATTACCGTGCGGGAAGTTGGTGACGGTCGCAATGCGGATATCCGGCGTGCCCTGCTCTTTCAGAGTCTTACGCGCAATCGGAATAAAACGCGGGTAGATGCAGATAGCGGCAGTATTCCCAACAGGGGTTTTCGCCTGATGACACAGCGCGATCACTTTTTCATTGGTGTCGTCGTCATTCAGGGTGGTCAGGTCCATCAGTTTCAGCGCACGCAGGCTGCTTGCGGTTAAATCAGTCATTACATTCTCCTGGCTCATCGCCGGTATAAAATTTCACCTTGCGAGTTTGTTAGTATTCTAACATCCGCTCGCCATTACACTTCGATATACATCACAGTTAATGAAAACTACGTACAAATTTGCATTACTGTAACGAGATCTACTTCAAATAAATGACCTTTCCCGGCCTCGCGAGTGGGCAACAGGCGCATCCTGATCAAAAGCCATCATCACGCAACTTCCTACAATGGCGCTTAACCTTCGGCACAAAAAGGAAACGAAGATGCCCACTTCATGCGAAACCGCGCTGCAACATCGTTGCCAGCAAATTGTGACCAGTCCGGTGCTCAGCCCCGAACAAAAACGCCATTTTCTGGCGCTGGAAGCTGAGAACGCGTTGCCTTATCCGGCCTTGCCACCAGAGGCTCGCCAGGCGCTGGACGACGGGGTTATCTGCGATATGTTCGAAGGTCATGCCCCGTTCAAACCTCGTTATGTTTTGCCCGATTACGCCCGTTTTCTGGCTAATGGCTCACAGTGGCTGGAACTGGAAGGCGCAAAAGATCTGGATGACGCGCTATCTTTGCTGACCATCCTCTACCATCACGTTCCTTCCGTAACATCGATGCCGGTCTATCTGGGGCAACTGGATGCGCTGTTGCAGCCGTATGTTAAAATTCTAACACAAGACGAGATCGATATTCGAATAAAACGTTTCTGGCGCTATCTCGACAGAACGCTGCCGGACGCCTTTATGCATGCCAATATTGGCCCGGCCGACACGCCTGTCACCCGCGCTATTTTACGTGCCGATGCTGAGTTAAAGCAGGTTTCACCTAACCTGACGTTTATCTATGATCCCGATATCACACCGGATGATTTACTGCTTGATGTCGCTAAAAACATTTGTGAATGCAGCAAACCTCATATTTCTAATGGCCCGGTAAATGATAAAATTTTCACAAAAGGTCAATATGGCGTCGTCAGTTGTTACAACTCTCTGCCGCTTGCGGGCGGCGGCAGCACGCTGGTCAGGATCAATCTGAAAGCCGTTGCAGAGCGCAGCACCTCTGTCGATGACTTCTTTACGCGCACGCTACCGCACTACTGCCAGCAGCAGATCGCCATCATTGATGCCCGATGTGACTTCCTCTATGAACAGTCACATTTCTTTGAGAATAGCTTCCTGGTGCAGGAAGGGTTGCTTGATCCCGGACGTTTTGTACCGATGTTTGGGATGTATGGCCTGGCCGAAGCGGTAAACCTGCTGTGTGAAAACGCGGGGATGAACGCACGCTACGGGAAAGACGACGCGGCCAATGCGCTGGGCTATCGCATCAGCGCGCAGTTGGCCGATTTCGTCGCAAACACGCCCGTTAAGCATGGCTGGAAACAGCGGGCGATGCTGCATGCCCAGTCAGGCATCAGCTCTGATATCGGTACGACGCCGGGCGCGCGTTTACCGTACGGCGATGAACCCGACCCCATTACCCACCTGCAAACCGTCGCCCCCCATCATGCGCACTACCATGCCGGGATCAGCGACATCCTGACGCTGGACGAAACCATCAAGCGGAATCCTCAGGCGCTGGTGCAGCTTTGTCTGGGCGCGTTCAAGGCCGGCATGCGTGAATTTACCGCCAACGTCAGCGGCAACGATCTGGTGCGCGTTACCGGGTATATGGTGCGCCTGTCGGATCTGGAAAAATATCGCGCCGAGGGATCGCGGACAAACACCACCAGGCTGGGGGAAGAAGCCGCGCGCAATACGCGCATTCTGGAACGACAAGCACGCGTAATAAGTCATGAACAGCAGATGCGCTTCCTAACGCAAAATCATTCGAGAGGCATCGAGGCGGCAAGCGAATGAACCCCCAGTCACGTACACGTAGTACGTAACTGGGGTGAATAAGTGCAGCCAACAAAGAGGCAGTTCGAAGGATGAAGTGTTTAGTCAGTAAAATCATACCGTTCTCCTGCGTGGACGGCCCCGGCAGTCGTCTGGCTCTGTTCTTACAAGGGTGCAATCTGCGCTGTAAGAATTGCCATAATCCGTGGACGATCGGGCGCTGCAACGACTGCGGTGAGTGCGTTCCCCAGTGCCCTCATCAGGCGCTGGGCTTCAGCGCGGGGAAAGTGGTGTGGCAGGCTGACGTCTGCGAGCAGTGCGATACCTGTTTGCGGATGTGCCCGCAGCAGGCCACGCCGATGGCGCAGACGATGAGCATCGATGAAGTGCTGGACCATATCCGTAAGGCGTCGCCATTTATTGAAGGCATCACCGTCAGCGGGGGCGAAGCCACCACCCAGTTACCGTTTATTTGCGCGCTGTTTTCCGCGATCAAGGCCGATCCGCAGCTGTGTACGCTGACGTGTCTGGTCGACAGCAACGGCCTGTTGAGCGAAACCGGCTGGCAGAAACTGCTGCCCGTTTGTGATGGCGCGATGCTCGATCTAAAAGCCTGGGATAGCGCCTGCCATCAGCGTCTTACCGGGCGGGATAACACGCAGATCAAGCACAGCATCAGGATATTGGCGGAGCATGGCAAGCTGGCCGAGCTACGGCTGCTGGTGATTCCTGGTCAGGTGGATTACCTGCAACAGATAGCGCCGCTGGCCGCATTTATCTCCCGTCTGGGCGATATTCCCGTTCGGTTAAACGCTTTCCATGCGCATGGGGTGTATGGCGAAGCAAAAGCGTGGCCGGGCGCAACGCCTGACGACGTGCAACAGCTGGCAAACGCATTATGGGCGCACGGGGTGCATAACCTGATTTTCCCAGCTTTATATTTATGAATCGCCGGATGGCGGCTGCGCCTTATCCGGCCTACAAATGATGTCGACCCGTTGGCCGCCTTATCCGGCCCACAAATGATGTCGGCCCGTAGGCCAGATAAGACGCTTTTGCGTCGCATCCGGCAATCAGAGACGAAATAGCGCCGCCGTATTGCGATACAGCGTTTCGGCTATCACCTCAGAGGGTTCATTGCGTAGCGCACACAGCTCGCTGAATACCCGTGCCGCCTGTTCCGGGCGGTTTGGCTGCCCCTGAAAACCATTTAGCGGCATATCCGGCGCGTCGGTCTCCAGCAGCAATGCATCCAGCGGCAGTTGCGCCATCACATCACGCGTTTTACTGGCGCGCGGATAAGTAATCGTGCCGCCAACGCCAATTTTGTAGCCTAACTGAACAAAGCGTTCCGCCTGTTGCAGACTGCCGGAAAAACCGTGTACCACCCCGGTTCGCGCCAGGGCGTGGCGTTTGAGATGCATCGCCAGCTTGTCATGGGTGCGACGCGAGTGAAGGATCACCGGCAGATCGTAGCGTTTCGCCAGTTTAAGCTGCGCCTCCAGGAGCCGTTCTTGCTCATCGAACTGAGGATTATCGCGGTAAAGATCCAGCCCGATCTCCCCTACCGCCACGACTTTCTGCGGGCGTTGATCCAGCGCCTGTTGCAGGCGATCCAGACTGTCATCTGCGTGCTGCTCAATAAACACAGGGTGCAGCCCCAGCGCCGCGAACAACGGCGGGAAGCGTTCCGCCAGCGCCAGCACGCGTGAAAAACAGGCCGCAGCCGTCGCCGGAACAATGATTTTGCCAACTCCCGCGTCAGCGGCACGCTGAATGCTGGCCGCTTCATCACCGGTGAAAGGCGGAAAATCAAAATGACAATGCGTGTCGATAAATCGGCAACTCACGCCAGATCCTCATTATTGAAGGTAGTGTCGTTGGCCTGCGCTGCGCCGCTGACCGTTGCTACGTGCATATCGTTGGCCACCGCCGCCGGAGGCACCACCACCGGGCCAGGAATGAAAATCTTCGGCGTGTGGCGGGAGAGCGGCGGTTTCTCCGTCAGCTGTTTCCCCACCGTCGCCAGAAAATAGCGCCCGCACAGGCGTCCGATTTTGTAATCTTCGCGCAGCGCAGGAAGACGGCTGCCCAACGCCATGCTTTGCAGCGGTTTCGGCGGGTAGATTTCAATGATACGCAGCTTACCCGGCGGCTTCTCAATAAAACGCTGAATGGCGCTATAGCTGGTTTCGTGGTGCTGTACCAGATTCACCAGCGGCTGCAAACTGCTCTCCCCCAGCCAGCGCTCCATGCGCTTAAACCACTGCGGCGTATAGTACATTTGCGAAGGCACCGTGCGGATCACCACGATCGTTTTCGCGCCACGCTTTGCCGCCTCCTGTACCGGGATCGCATCGCTGATCCCGCCGTCCAGATAATTGATGCCATCCAGCGCTACGCCTGTACGGTAGAACCCCGGAATCGCGCTGGTCGCACGAATAATATCGAGCCAGTTTTGCTTCGTTGGCGAGAAATAGTTCGCCGTGTAGTCATCCCCACGACAGGCGCACATATAGAAGGATTTTCCGCTATCGAACAGACGCGCGGCGGTGTCCATCGCCAGCGGCATCTGCCCGGATGTCGCGTCCACCAGCCAGTCGAGATCGATCAGGTTCCCCCCGCGAACAAAACGCACCGGATCGAAGAACTCCCGCTTCGTGGTGTAACGCATAATAACTTTGCGCCCATAGCCGGGCTGGTTACAGAGATAGGCAGAAAGGTTTTGCGCCCCGGCAGAGGTGCCGAGGTAGAGGTCGAATGGATTGAACTTCGCGCGCATAAACTCATCCAGCACGCCAGCGGTAAAGATTCCCCGCTGCCCTCCGCCCTCGCACACCAGAGCCATTCGGCCTGGTCGGAACGCGTTTAATGATAATGGCGCAATATTGCCGAGCGTCACGGGTATTCGCTGCCCCACCTCTGCCTTCCTGTGTTTTATTTTATAGAATGACAAAGTAACGCAAATTCGCGATAGCTAAAACCGTAAAAGCCAGTCCGATGGACTGGCTTAGCATGAATCATGGGTATTACGGGTGACGTGCTAGGGTCGTTTACGGCCCATAAACAGGCTGATCAGGAACAGGACAATCCCGACGACGAAGACAATTTTCGCTGCGCTTGCCGCGGTGCCTGCCAGTCCACCAAAACCCAGAGCGGCGGCAATTAACGCGATAACCAGAAATATAATGCCCCAACGAAACATAAGCTTCTCCTTTACCATAGTTAATGTCGACCGCTTGATATGAGCGTTCAGGTTGCTCATTCGCGATATTTTTAGTGTGGTGTACATTGCGCCTCCCGACAAACGTCGGGAGGGCGAATTAAGACGAATTACTGAGTTTTCAGGTCATTTTTGACGCTTTTCACACCATCAACCGCTTTTGCGATACTTTCAGCACGGTCTATTTGCGCCTGAGAATCTACGGTTCCTGAGAGCTGCACCACGCCGTCGGTGGTTTCGACTTTCACTTTGCGGGAAGGCACGATGTCATCCGCCAACAGTTTCGCTTTGATCTCGCTGGTGGTGGCCGTATCCCCGGCATAGCCTTTCATCGTGCCGGACTTGCTGTCGCGAACATGCAGTTTGTCGCTGACGGAGGTCACACCCTCAACGCC
This sequence comes from Citrobacter sp. CK198, assembly GCF_030333295.1. NCBI lineage: Bacteria > Pseudomonadati > Pseudomonadota > Gammaproteobacteria > Enterobacterales > Enterobacteriaceae > Citrobacter > Citrobacter sp. CK198. The sequence goes on from NZ_JAOWGE010000035.1 coordinate 255,901, forward strand.
TTCCGCCACTTTCACGGCTTCTTCAGCCTGAGCCTGGCTTTCAACAAAGCCGCTTAATATCACCACTTTGTTATCGGTTTTGACCGAGATATCGGTGCTCTTAATACTTTCATGATCCACCAACGCCGCTTTCACTTTTGCGGTGATGGCGCTGTCATCCATGAAGTTACCGACTTTATTCATAGAGCTATCGACTTTCTGTCCCGCGCTTTCTGCGCTGGACTGTGCCTTATCCAGCGTAGAGGTTTCCGCAAATGCAGAACCGGTCGCGACAGCGGAGGTCAACATTACGGCCAGGAGAGTTTTAGAAATCTTCAGTCTTGTCGTCGTCATCGATTCATTCCTGTATGGATGGCAGCCGTCACAATCAACATACTTATGCAGAATCGCGGCGCTAATCCCATCTTTATTCAGTTATTAATATCGCAGACAAGATAAATGACGGCCTTAACAACCAGTATTCACGCATTGAACAGTGTTAAAAGTCGTCATTTATGTCATCACTTTGTTAAATATAGATCACAATCGCAAAATCGCTTGCTGATACGCTTAAAAAACAAGCAACCATAAGAAAAACTGAGGGATTTAAGAACATTCCGCAAGCGGTTAAAAAGGCAGGGAAAGTAACAGGGCGCGCCGGATGGCGCGCCCTGGAGGGACAATTAGTGCTCGCGCGTTTTACGGAACTGAACGTCAGGATAGCGTTCCTGCGTCAAATTCAGGTTAACCATTGTCGGTGCGATATAGGTGAGGTTATCACCGCCATCCAGCGCCAGTTGTACTTCGTTCTTACGCTTGAACTCTTCGAATTTCTTCGCGTCAGTACATTCAACCCAGCGTGCGGTGGCGACGTTGACGGACTCATAGATAGCCTCAACGTTGTATTCGCTCTTCAGACGGGCAACCACCACGTCGAACTGCAACACACCGACGGCGCCCACGATCAGATCGTTGTTGGCGATCGGACGGAACACCTGTACCGCGCCTTCTTCAGACAGCTGAACCAGCCCTTTCAGCAGCTGTTTTTGCTTCAGCGGATCTTTCAGGCGGATACGACGGAACAGCTCCGGCGCGAAGTTCGGTATACCGGTGAACTTCATCATTTCGCCCTGAGTGAAGGTGTCGCCGATCTGAATGGTACCGTGGTTGTGCAGGCCCAGAATATCGCCCGGATACGCCTCTTCAACGTGAGAACGGTCGCCCGCCATAAAGGTCAGCGCATCAGAAATCACCACGTCTTTGCCGATACGTACCTGACGCATTTTCATGCCTTTCTCGTACTTACCGGAGACCACACGCATAAACGCCACGCGGTCGCGGTGTTTTGGGTCCATATTGGCCTGAATCTTAAACACGAAGCCGGTGAACTTCTCTTCTTTCGCTTCTACCTTACGGGTATCGGTCTGGCGCGGCATCGGCGCAGGCGCCCACTCCACTAAGCCGTCCAGCATATGGTCAACGCCGAAGTTACCCAGCGCTGTACCAAAGAAGACCGGGGTGATTTCACCTGCCAGGAACAGTTCATGGTCGAACTCGTTGGACGCGCCCTGCACCAGTTCCAGCTCGTCGCGCAGCTGCTGCGCCAGGTCTTCCCCTACGGCAGCGTCAAGTTCCGGGTTATCCAGACCTTTTACAATGCGCACTTCCTGGATAGTGTGGCCTTTACCGGTCTGGTACAGGTAAGTTTCGTCTTTATAAAGGTGATAGACGCCTTTGAACAGCTTACCGCAGCCAATCGGCCAGGTGATCGGCGCACAGCCGATTTTCAGCTCGTTCTCAACTTCATCCAGCAGCTCCATCGGGTCGCGGATGTCACGGTCGAGTTTGTTCATAAAGGTGAGGATCGGCGTATCGCGCAGGCGGGTTACTTCCATCAGCTTACGGGTACGATCTTCGACACCTTTTGCCGCGTCAATCACCATCAGACAGCAGTCCACCGCCGTCAGCGTACGGTAGGTATCTTCCGAGAAGTCTTCGTGCCCGGGGGTGTCCAGCAGGTTGACCAGGCAATCATGATACGGGAACTGCATTACCGACGTGGTAATAGAAATACCACGTTGCTTTTCCATTTCCATCCAGTCAGATTTTGCATGCTGGCTGGAGCCACGGCCTTTTACCGTCCCGGCAGTCTGGATAGCCTGTCCGAACAGCAATACCTTCTCAGTGATAGTGGTTTTACCGGCATCCGGGTGAGAAATAATGGCAAAAGTGCGGCGCTTAGCCACCTCTTGCAAATAAGGAGACAACGTCATAGTTCAATCTTCTTGAGTAAGCGCGGCGTCTGACCACGCATGTTGAATACGAAAAATTGCGGCTATTTTACCCATCAACGGGGGGGAGGCAATCAGTGTTTACACAGGAGTTGCTCCAGTTCGCTTAATGACGCCACGGTCCAGGTCGGTTCAATGCCCGCAGGCTGCTCGCGATGGTGCGCATTCAGCCAGCAGGTGGAAAGCCCGGCGTTAATGCCGCCGAGAATATCAGACTCTGCGGTATCGCCGACCATTAACACGCGAGAGCGGTCAGGGCTGCCCGCCTGCTCCAGCGCGTAATCAAAGATGCGCGGATCGGGCTTCGCCACGCCCACTTCTTCAGAAATAACCAGCAGATCAAAACGATCGCGAAGCCCTGTTCGTTCAAGGCGAATTTGCTGCAATGAGGTGAATCCGTTGGTGATGATGCCCATCTTCACCTTACCGTGCAGGGCGTTAACCAGCGAAACTGCGCCCGGCAGCGGTGCGCAAATCTCCGCCATAGCATTCATAAACGCATCATTTAACTCTTCAGGCGGGACGTTCAGCTGCTCGCCCCAGCCGACAAAGCGCTGGCGCTGAAGCTGAAGCGAAGTGATAGCGCCGTTCTGATAATCCACCCACAACGGTTTATTGACGGCCTGGTAGTCCTGAAAATCTTCAGCGGTAAAGGTGACGCTATAGTCGAGAAACATCCGCTGTAAGCCGGTAAACGAGTCAAACGTAAACAGCGTTTCGTCGGCATCAAAGAAAATCCAGTCCCACTTCATCATTCCACCTTGTCTTACATACTGATTGGCAATGCCATGATTATCGCGTCCTCACGCCCGTCAGCCGTCGGGTAGTAATTACGGCGCACCGTTGCCTCATTAAAACCTAAACTTTCATAGAGTGCGATGGCGGCGGCATTTGAGGCGCGCACCTCCAGCCATAACGTCAGGACGCCGCGTTTTTCCAGTTCATCAATCAGATGTTCCAGCAGTTCTCGCCCCAGCCCCCGACGCTGAAAATCTGGATCGACCGCAATATTGAACAGCGTCGCTTCATCCAGCACCACCTGCGTAATCGCGAACGCCGCCATCTTTCCGCCGACCGTCAGTTGATAGTTGAGGTAACGTTCGCCCTGATTGCTGGCAAAGGTTTTTTCACTCCACGGAAACGCATGGGCGCGTTTTTCAATCAGAAACGCAGCAGGTAAATCAGTCGGATTGAGGGAAGAAATCGTGTTCATATGCGCAAATTTGTTGCCATAGTGCGGCGCGTGCCGTTGGGTTTGCCCGTAATTCATTAAACGCAGGACTTGTCACCTGAGCGCCTTCCAGCAGCAAAGGCTCTTCAGTACCCAGCCGCCAGCTGTTGCACCGGCTGCCTTCCGGCAGCATGGCGACGCGGTCAGGCGTCAACGGTAATACCTGGTCGGGACTGACGGTCAATGCGCGCAAAATATCGCTCATCAAGGGTTCGGTCAGCGCCGGTAATTCTTCCGCCACGACCACCAGACGAACGTGCGCCGGAAGGGAAATCGCGATTTCCCCCTGTAGCGCGCCAGGGCGACGCAGCGACCACTGGGTAATGCCCAGTTGCTGTAATTGCCAGTCTCGTCGGGATGTCATAGCGAAACGCTCCTGTCTGTCAGGGGCGCAAATATAGCAAATTCGTCGAAACTGCGCCAACAAACAACTATAATCGCCGCCAGGAACAATAGAGGAACCTTTCATGTCTGCTTTTACCCCGGCAAGTGAAGTCTTGCTGCGCCACAGTGATGATTTCGAACAAAGCCGTATTCTGTTTGCCGGAGATTTGCAGGATGACCTGCCAGCCCGCTTCGAAAGCGCCGCCAGCCGCGTGCATACGCAACAATTCCACCACTGGCAGTTGTTAAGCCAGCTGATGGGCGAGAAGGCGCGCTTTAGCCTGGTCGCCCACGCTGACGACGTCGCGGACTGCGACACGCTGATCTACTACTGGCCGAAAAATAAACCTGAAGCCCAGTTCCAGTTGATGAATATCCTGTCGCTGCTGCCGCTCGGCACCGACATCTTCGTGGTGGGCGAAAACCGTAGCGGTGTTCGCAGCGCAGAGCAAATGCTGGCCGACTACGCGCCGCTGAACAAAATCGACAGCGCGCGCCGCTGCGGGCTGTATCATGGCCGTCTGGAAAAACAGCCTGTCTTTGATGCGGAAAAATACTGGGGCGAGTACCGCATTAACGATCTGACCATCAAAACGCTGCCCGGCGTTTTCAGCCGCGACGGTCTGGATGTCGGCAGCCAGTTGCTGCTTTCCACGCTGACGCCACATACCAAAGGCAAAGTGCTGGATGTCGGTTGCGGCGCAGGCGTACTCTCTGCGGCCTTAGCCAGCCACTCGCCAAAAGTGCGTTTAACCCTGTGTGATGTTTCCGCGCCTGCCGTTGAGGCCAGTCGCGCAACGCTTGCGGCAAACGGCGTTGAGGGTGAGGTGTTCGCCAGTAACGTCTTTTCTGACGTAAAAGGGCGTTTTGATATGATCATCTCTAACCCGCCGTTCCACGATGGAATACAAACCAGCCTGGATGCCGCGCAAACGCTGATTCGCGGCGCGGTTCGCCACCTCAACAGCGGCGGTGAGTTACGTATCGTGGCTAACGCCTTCCTGCCCTACCCGAAAGTGCTGGATGAAACGTTTGGCTTCCACGAAGTGATTGCGCAAACCGGGCGCTTTAAAGTTTACCGCACGGTGATGACGCGCCAGGCGAAGAAGTAGAGTGGTCATCGTAGGCCGGATAAGGTGCCTGCACCGCCATCCGGCATGGTTTGCGGATGCCGGATGGCACTTCGCTTATCCGGCCTACGGTTAGCGCCCATTTTTGCAGCAATCAATCCATCCTGCGTAATTAACTATTGACGAAAAGCTGAAAACCACTAGAATGCGCCTCCGTGGTAGCGATTCTTTTTAAGAATCGATGGTATGCGAAGGTGGCGGAATTGGTAGACGCGCTAGCTTCAGGTGTTAGTGTCCTTACGGACGTGGGGGTTCAAGTCCCCCCCCTCGCACCAAAACCACGTTGATATTGCTCGCACTGGGCGAAGGTGGCGGAATTGGTAGACGCGCTAGCTTCAGGTGTTAGTGTTCTTACGGACGTGGGGGTTCAAGTCCCCCCCCTCGCACCAACGAGGCGATATCAAAAAAGTAAGATGACTGTGCGAAGGTGGCGGAATTGGTAGACGCGCTAGCTTCAGGTGTTAGTGTCCTTACGGACGTGGGGGTTCAAGTCCCCCCCCTCGCACCAATTATCTTATTTCCCTTCTCTGCTTTACGTCTTGTTTGTTCATCCCTGATTCAAATTCATCATAACCAGCACCATGCCGCTGATCAGCGCGACACATGACGGCAGCAGGACGAAATGCCGTAAGCGTTTGTGATACAGCATCAACGAAGTCAGCAGTAACCCTAATACAATCAGTACCTTCCATGCGTCAATGGAGAGGCCGGCAAACGCCAGTCCGGTAATAAAAATACCCGGCAACAATATCCCCCATCCACTGCCCAGTGTACGCTGCAACATGGCTTTACCTCTGATACCGATAATGATAACCAATAGCATATGATAAAATTTCTCATTTGTCAGCAGTTCGTCACACTTCCTTGTATGAGATTGTCTTAACAATTGATGACATGAATTCAGCAAGGTGATAGATTGGGCAGTGGTTAACTTACAAACAATAAAAACGTTTATTTATGCGGGCTTTTTCCCGCACGTTATTTTTCATTTTGGCCCCAACCAGCGTAATTCATAGATAAATAACGACATTCAGATATGACAGCTCAATCCTGGCGCGCGCTACGCACCAAAAAATATCAATTCTCTTTACGCCTTTTTCTGTTTCTCAATGCGGTGTCCGGGCTGTTTACGCTTGTCTTTCCCCTTTATGAGGTCAGGGCTGTCTCAGTCCCGGCAATACTGCTCTTTGTTGCAAGTACGTTACTTCTGATATGGCACGGAAAATATACGCATAAAAAGATTAATATCCCCTTTATTTCTGTTATATCAGGCATATTGTGGGCCTGGCATATCACACTGAAATATAATGCTATGAACCATAGCGATTATACTTTTCTACTCATCGCCCTTCTCTGCGTGTTATTTATTGGCTCCATCGCCTTTGCTAATAATATCATTGCGTTTACGTTCCATTCATTGCCTTCCGTTCTGGCCTGCCTGTGGCTTAATGGCAGCGAACACGGCATACGGATTATTTATCTCATGGCGCTCCCGATGGCGGGCATTGCCATCCAGCATGTTATTCAAAAACGCTATGACGATTTTGCTCAACAGCTGATGTACAAACTGCTGGAAGAGAGAGAAACGCTGAACGGGCTGAGTATGCTCGACCCTTTGACTGGCCTGTATAATCGCCGCGGCCTGCAAAATAAGCTGAATACGCTCCTTGCTCTGGAAACGCACGAAGAACACTACGTATTGCTGCTGGATATCGATCACTTCAAAGCTTATAACGATCACTATGGGCACATGATGGGCGACCAGGCTCTCATTCGCGTTTCAGCCGCGATTCGTGATGCTGTCCGTTCCCGGGATATTGTCACCCGTTTTGGCGGCGAAGAGTTTATGGTCCTGCTGACCGCGACCGATCCACAGGAGGCGCGCACGACCGCCGAACATATTCGCCAGAAGGTCTACGATCTCAAAATCCCACATATGTTTAATGTCAGCGTGGCGACCAATGTCACCATCAGCGTTGGCATCGCGCCGCTACTGGGTCAGGACATGGAGGCTGCAATCGTCAAGGCGGATAAAGCGCTGTATGAAGCCAAAAACCTGGGGCGCAACAACATTCTTGCGAGTGACGAACTGCGTACGGTCTGACACAGGGCGATATCATCGTGCTACCGCGCACAGCGTCACGACAAAGCGCTTGCCATCAGCTATCGCCATCATTAGGATTAGCAATCATTATCATTTAGATTACTATCCTTATATACAGCGCTATGCCTTACCGTTCCGCACCGATCATTGAAGATGTCACCTGGCGAGCCCATCTCCAGCCTGAGATGCCCTCGCTGGCTGAAGCCGTGCGTGAAACGATAACCCGGACGCGCGAACATCTGCTTGATTTTATTCGGCTGGACGAACCGCACCCAACGGGCGCCATGACACTGGCGCAGTGGGCTCGACCGGGTACGATGCGCTCTCTGCTGGCTATCTATTCCGACCATATTTATCGTCATCAACCGACGCAACCACGCGAAAATAAGCCGCTCATTTCGCTTTGGGCGCAATGGTATATCGGTCTGATGGTACCGCCTCTGATGCTTGCCCTGCTCACCCAGGAAAGGGCCATTGACGTTTCGCCCGAGCACATGCACGTTGAGTTTCACGAAACCGGACGCGCAGCCTGTTTTTGGGTTGATGTGCATCAGGACGAGCGGGCAACCGCGCATTCTCCTCAACAGAGAATGGAAACGCTGATCGTCTCTGCGCTGATGCCGGTCGTTCAGGCACTGGAATCAACCGGCGATATTAACGGTAAGCTTATCTGGAGTAACACCGGGTATCTGATCAACTGGTATCTGACCGAAATGAAACCGCTACTTGGCGAAGCATTGCTGGCAACGCTGCGCCAGAGTTGCTTCTTCGAAAAGCAACTTTCCAGCGGTCAGGATAACCCGCTGTGGCGTACCGTCGTCCCTCGCGAAGGTCTGCTGGTGCGCCGAACCTGCTGTCAACGCTACCGGTTGCCAGACGTTCAGCAATGCGGTGACTGTACGCTGAAATAAACAAGGCGCCGCAGCGCCTTGTTCAACACGTCAGGCCATCTGCTGACTCTCCTCTTCTGCACGCCCGGCCTCTTCTGCCTCTTGCGCCAGAAGCTGCTTCTCATAAACCTTAAAGAACGGGAAGTATATGATGGCGGACACCAGCGCCAGTATGACCACCAGGATCGCCGCACGGTAGTCCCAGCCCAATGCCCACGCAGCGCCAACCGGTGCGGGCGCAGTCCACGGCACCACGGAAATCACCCGCCCAATCAGATCCAGTTTCATCGCCGCCCACGCCAGCACGGCGTTCACCATTGGCGCCAGCAGGAACGGGATAAAGAACACCGGGTTCATCACAATCGGCGTCCCGAAAATAACCGGTTCGTTGATATTAAAGATACTCGGCACGACGCTTAAGCGGCCAATAGAGCGCAAATGTACGGAACGGCTGCGTAAATAACAAATCACCAGCCCCATCGTAGCGCCAGAACCGCCAATGACGATGAAGAAAGTCCAGAAGGCTTCCATGAAAATGTGCGGCAACGGCGCCCCCTGCGCCAACGCGGTCTGGTTCATACCGAGATTGGTCAGCCAGAACATTTGCAGCATCCCGGAGACAATCGCTGCTCCGTGAATCCCCGCAAACCACAGCAGATGCCCAATCAGCACCGCCAGCAAAATAGCGGGCAACGAATCCGCAGCGGAAACCAGCGGTTTAAAGATCGCCATGATCGCCTGTGGGATCAGCATATCGAACTGCGACTGGATCGCCAGGCTCAGCGGATACAAGGTCAGAACCACCACCAGCACCGGAATCAGCAGATCAAAGGAGTTCTTGATCATCGGCGGCACCTGGTCGGGCAGGCGAATGCCAATGTTATGCGCCTTCAGGAAGCGCATCATTTCAACACAGTAAATCGCCACCAGAATCGCGGTAAAAATCCCCGTTCCTCCCAGGCTGTCAACCGGCATAGTGCCGTTTGTTTTCGGCGCGGCAACCAGCAAGAAGGCCATGATCGAGAGCATGGCGCACATAAACGGATCTAACTGATGCGATTTAACATAGTGTTTGCCCAGGTTATAGGCAATGGCCGCACAGATATAGATGGACATGATCCCCATCGTCATATCAAACGGCGTCAAAATCTGGCTTTCAAACTGTTTCGCCAGCGCCAGCCAGCCACGGGCAAATCCCCAGGTGGTGTCCGGTGAGAAAGGAGGATAGGCGAAAACCAGCAGGAAGGAGCCGACAATCATAAACGGCATTGCCGAAATGAAACCATCACGAATAGCCATAACATGACGTTGTGAGGAAATACGTCCGGCAACGGGACTCACATAGTTTTCGACAAACCGAAAAATCACATTAAACACAGCATGGTTGGTAGACATAGCGTTCTCCTGTCAGTCAAAACAACATAGACGTGCTGGCAGCAGCACCGCCGTGTAAGGGTCCATTACTACTTTTCGCGACCGCGCCGGGGAGAACACCAGCGATACAGCAGAGAGAATGAAGTTTCATAAATGGCTCTTATTATGTGATACAGAGGAAGTGACAGGTTCAGTATTAATCCCCGCCCGCCGGACTGCAACCGGTTACTGTAACCGGTTTCCGTGAATGTGAAGACGATCGAAAAATCGCTCATGCTGCTGGTTTATTACATAAATTATTTACAGTGCCGCTTTCCTTATGACAAATTACGCCACGCGGTTTTCTGAAAAACAGGACTGCTAATACAGCGTCAGGAGAAAAGAATGAGTCTGCAATCGGTACGGCAGTTTCTGGCCGAACGTGCCCCGGATATTGAAATCATCGAATTAAATCAGAGTACGGCGACGGTGGAACTGGCAGCGAAAGCACATAATGTTGCGCCAGGACAGATAGCGAAAACGCTTTCGCTTAAGGTGAAAGACGACATTATTCTGGTTGTCGCCAAAGGCGATGCCCGCCTGGACAATAAGAAACTCAAGAGCACGTTTGGCGCGAAAGCGCGAATGCTCAGCAGCGATGAAGTCGTGATCGCCACAGGGCACCCGGTCGGCGGTGTCTGCCCTTTCGGGCTGGAAACGCCTCTGCCCGTCTATTGCGACGTCTCATTAAAACATTATGCTGAAGTCTTACCAGCCGCAGGGGCAACGCACAGCGCAGTCCGAATCTCCCCCGACAGAATGGCAGAACTCACTTCAGCAACCTGGATTGATGTGTGCCAGTGATGCTATTTGTGCCCGGGCGATAAACCCGGCACAAGCAACCTGTAAATACAGAGCGACTACAGAATTACGCGGATAAGCGACCCGGCTTTTCGGCGCGCAGAGACAGCAGGATATCCGCCGCATCAAGCAATCCGGCATCTGAGCTGACGCCCAGTTTAGACATCACATTAAATTTATGGGCGCGAATCGTCTTGATATTGCGTTCCAGCTGGACGGCTATCTGTGGCATCGAATAACCATTCGACATAAAACGCAGAATTTCACGCTCAGTGGGGCTTATCATTCGACTCTGATTGAGATACCAGAGGTTCAGAGTGTGTTCCGTCACCTCTCGCTTACTGTTCAATAATAAAAAGAGCTTTTCCTGCAAACTGGCCAGTGACGACGCTTTACTTAAGACCCCATCTAACGGCGAAGGCGACAGCGAATCAATTAACCGGGCTTCCGCATCATCATCCGCGATGACCAGTCGGCGCACACGAGGAAAATTCACAGCCAGTTCCGCCAGATAAGCCAGCCCCATCCGGCGATCTTCCCGCATCGCAGAAAGTGAAAAAATAACGACGGAAAAGGGAGTACTTAACATCGCTTTCTGGAAAGCAGATTGAGTTGGAAAAATATGAAGTTTATATTGGCAATCAGGAAACGCGTCAAATAAACTTTTCATTCCAATACTGCTCATTACGCACTTCTCTATGAGTGCGACATTTCCCTTGGCAATTCTGTTTTCCATTCAGTAGCATCTCCATAAACTGAAGGTAAATTCAATTCTCTTGCTCCCTGAGAACTGTTTATCCAGGCATACATCTCAGCATTGCTGTGTATTGACAGACGCCGCATCGCACTGTTTTTCTGCGCGCTAATCGTTTTATTACTCTTCTTAAGCAACATCGCTATCTGATTAATCCCCCAACCCTTACCCAGAAGCCGTAACACTTTCCGTTCCGACAGCGTAAGAACAACCGGACGATGGCCAAAACTCGAGACGTCTGGCAGAGCGGGAGATAGCAGCGTCTTACTGATCCTGTCCGTATGGGCATTGCCTGCTTCAATCACGTTTACCAGATTCTCAACCGGTTCAACGTCAGACAGCAACGTACTGAAGGGGCTCATCAGAAGCTCAATCGCCTGTGAGTAAAACGCACGGGAAACAAGAAATACCCAGTGAATATCATGGTATTGAGATAATAAAGCGTAAAATTGCTCGCAGACAGCGCGGGGATGTTTACATTCTCCCGTTAAATCCGTAATCACTACATCGGAGCGGCGCAACTGCATTAATGTCAGTTCTTCTACGGAACGGCAGTACATCAGTTCATAAGCAGGGAAATGGCCCAGCACCACCTCTTTTAACCCCGTCTGTATAACAGGTATTTTACTGATAATAATTATGTTTTTGCGGCATCCTGGCAACATATCTCCTCCATATCCACAGGTCTCCCCTCCTGTTCACTCATTAATAAATAATATAATTAATGAGAAAAACAGACGTGGTAATAGACGAAGTGAATTATTTATCCTTGGCTTTTATTTGAAATGTTATAGCAATAACGACTCTATACATTGATCCGCATAGTATAAAATCACCAAACTATTATTGCATAATTACCGCTAAAAATAATTGCGGTACAATTAAATTAACTAAATTAGATCATTAGCATTTCTAACATATGCAAGGGGAATTTAATAAACTCACGCTATGTTTCGCATCAGATAGTTATGCTTTCAGGAAGCACAAGGAAAGAATATCGTCTCATTAATTTCAGAGGTTACAGACGATACTTCATTCCCTGTCATTCACGTCCGACGTAAGGCATTCAATATACTGCAATTATAACATTCAGCGACTGATTGTCTGGCATCCTGCCTCTTTTTTCATCACAAAATTGATCTTAGCCAGAGCCAAAAGGGTCGGGCTTCATGATACAAAGAAGACTTTCGTCATTCAGATGGTACGCAACGCGTCTTTTCAGTCAGGGCGAGTCATGCAAACAGAGCAGTCGTTACAGCGAACGGTTACACGGTTATGTATTCAATGCGGGCTTTTTTTACTGCAACACGGCGCGGAGAGCGCGCTGGTTGATGAACTCTCCACCCGCCTGGGGCTGGCGTTAGGGATGGACAGCGTGGAAAGCGCCATCTCCTCCAACGCTATCGTTCTCACCACCATTAAAGATGGGCAGTGTCTGACATCGACACGTAAGAACCAGGATCGCGGTATTAATATGCACGTTGTCACGGAGGTGCAGCATATTGTCATCCTGGCCGAACATAATTTGCTGGATATAAAAGGCGTAGAGAAGCGCTTTAGCCAGCTCAGACCGTTGCGCTACCCGCGGTGGCTGGTGTCGCTGATGGTCGGGCTTTCCTGCGCCTGTTTCTGCAAACTGAATAACGGCGGATGGGATGGCGCGGTGATCACCTTTTTCGCCAGCATGGTGGCGATGTATATTCGCCAGATGCTGGCGCACCGGCATTTACACCCACAAATCAACTTTTGCATCACCGCTTTTGTCGCCACCACCATTTCCGGCCTTTTGCTTCGCTTGCCCACTTTCAGCCATACCCCGACCATCGCCATGGCCGCCAGCGTCTTACTGCTGGTGCCGGGGTTTCCGCTGATTAATTCCGTCGCGGATATGTTTAAGGGCCACATTAATACCGGTCTGGCGCGCTGGGCGATTGCCAGTCTGTTAACGCTGGCGACGTGCGTCGGCGTGGTGATGTCGATGACGCTGTGGGGGCTACGCGGATGGGTGTAATCGATTTTCTTCTGGCGCTGATGCAGGACATGATTCTCTCCGCAATCCCGGCAGTGGGCTTTGCGATGGTGTTCAACGTGCCGCACCGGGCGCTCCCCTGGTGTGCGTTGCTCGGCGCGCTGGGCCACGGCTCACGCATGGTGATGATGACCGCCGGGTTTAATATCGAATGGTCGACATTTATGGCCTCGCTGCTGGTAGGGAGCATCGGCATTCAGTGGTCGCGCTGGTATCTGGCGCACCCCAAAGTCTTTACCGTCGCGGCAGTCATCCCGATGTTTCCGGGGATATCCGCCTATACGGCAATGATATCCGCCGTTAAAATCAGCCACTTTGGCTACAGCGAACCGTTGATGATCACATTGCTGACCAATTTCCTGAAAGCCTCCTCTATTGTCGGCGCGCTTTCCATCGGGCTTTCCGTTCCCGGTCTGTGGCTGTATCGCAAACGCCCACGGGTGTAATGCTTTTCTCCCTGCGCTCAGGCAGGGTGAGGCCGCTTTCCCTCACCCTGCCGATATCTCCCGTCTGTGTGTTACTATAAAAACAGTATTCCTTCTCGGTTGTGGTTCCCTGTTGAGAAACATTATGTCTTCCAGAATTTTGACCCCGGACGTCATCGGTATTGACGCCTTATTACACGATCACAACGCGGTGCTGGCAAAATCGGCAAGCGGCGCGGTGGCGGTCTTCGCCAATAACGCGCCCGCGTTTTATGCCGTGACGCCGGCACGTCTGGCGGAACTGCTGGCACTGGAGGAAAAGTTATCGCGTCCGGGAAGCGATGTCACACTGGATGCTCAACTCTACGAAGACTCCCAGGCCGCGCCTGTGGCCATTCCGCTGGGGAAATTCGCCATGTACGCAGACTGGCAGCCGGATGCTGACTTCCAGCGGCAGGCCGCGCTGTGGGGCGTCGCGCTAAGGGAACCCGTCACCGCCGAAGAGCTGGCCTCATTTGTGGCTTACTGGCAAGCGGAAGGTAAGATTTTTCACCACATCCAGTGGCAGCAAAAGCTGGCGCGCAGCGTGCAAATCAGCCGGGCCAGTAACGGCGGTATGCCGAAACGTGATGTGAACAACGTCAGCGAACCTGACGACCATATTCCACCTGGTTTTCGAGGGTAACGATGAAAAACGTTGGCGACCTGATGAAACGTCTGCAAAAAATGATGCCAGCAAATGTTGAGCCTGCATTCAAAACGGGCGAAGAACTGCTGGCATGGCAGAAAGAGCAAGGCGAAATGCGTGCGGCAGCGCTGGCGCGTGAAAACCGGGCGATGAAAATGCAGCGCACGTTCAACCGTTCCGGCATCCGTCCGCTGCATCAAAACTGCTCGTTTGATAACTATCGTGTTGAGAACGACGGGCAGATGAACGCGCTGAGCAAAGCGCGGCAGTACGTCGAAGAGTTCGACGGCAACATCGCCAGCTTTATCTTTTCGGGCAAACCCGGCACCGGGAAAAACCATCTCGCGGCGGCAATCTGCAATGAACTGCTGCTGCGCGGAAAATCGGTTTTGATCATTACCGTCGCCGATATTATGTCCGCGATGAAAGGCACCTTTAGCAATCGCGAAACCAGCGAAGAGCAGTTGCTCAACGATCTCAGCAATGTGGATCTGCTGGTGATCGACGAGATCGGCATGCAGACCGAATCCCGCTATGAAAAAGTGATCATCAACCAGATCGTCGATCGCCGCTCATCATCCAAACGCCCTACCGGGATGTTAACCAACAGCAATATGGATGAGATGACCAAACTCCTTGGCGAGCGCGTAATGGATCGTATGCGTCTGGGCAACAGTCTGTGGGTGATCTTCAACTGGGAAAGCTACCGTAGCCGCGTCACCGGCAAAGAGTATTAAGACCATTCCGACCCAGGCAAGCGCTATACTGCGACGAAAGGTACACACACACGAGTCATAACGATGAAAACCACAAAACGTCTTCTGTGCTGCGCGGTTGCCGCCAGCGCGTTTATCGCCACCAGCGCTTTCGCCGCGTCCTGGCAGGATTCTCTCTCCAGCGCCGCCAGCGAACTGAGCAAACAAAGCAGCTCTTCACAGCAGGGCGGCATGTCGCTGTCTTCTCTGACCAGCCTGCTGAATGGCGGCAATCAGGCATTAAGCGCTGATAACATGAACAACGCGGCGGGTATTTTGCAGTATTGCGCGAAACAGAAACTGACTTCCGTTACCGATGCGGAAAACGTTAAAAACCAGGTGCTGGATAAACTGGGACTTGGCGCCGCCGAACAGAAGCAGGACACCAATTATCTGGATGGCATTCAGGGTCTGCTGAATACCCAAAACGGCGAACAGCTTAGCCTGGATAACATTGGCAGCACGCCGCTGGCGGAAAAAGTGAAAACCAAAGCCTGCGACCTGGTGTTAAAACAGGGGATGAACTTCATTTCCTGATGCGCCAACATGCCGCGTTTCAACCGTTTAGCGTTGAGCGCGGCCTGACCTCTCTCTTTCTACTTCTCTCTGTCTCGCCTTCCCCGCATCACGGGAAGTGACGACGATCAAAAAAGCCAGGTTCTAAACCAATTCTTAATCACTGCACATTTTAATGTCACCATAATTGCAGCAATATGACATCGCCATTACATTGTATGTCCTGAAAAGAGATTACGCCGCCTGCCGAATGCGGGTTTATTGAGGATCATCAGTTGTCTGAGTTACTTTCCATCGCCCTGTTTCTCGCGTCCGTGCTGATTTATGCGTGGAAAGCGGGTCGCAACACCTGGTGGTTTGCCGCCATTTTAGCGGTACTTGGGCTTTTTGTTGTCTTAAATATTACGCTCTATGCCAGTGATTACTTTACCGGTGACGGCATTAACGATGCGGTTCTCTACACGCTGACCAACAGCCTGACGGGTGCCGGCGTCAGCAAATATATTCTGCCCGGCGCCGGCATCGTACTTGCGCTGGCCGCCGTATTTGGCACGTTAGGCTGGGTTCTGCGCAGGCGTCGCCACCATCCTCACCATTTCGGCTACAGCCTGTTGGCGCTCTTACTGGCGCTGGGATCGGTGGATGCCAGCCCGGCATTTCGCCAGATCTCCGAACTGGTCAAATCCCAGTCGCGCGATGGCGACCCGGACTTCCCGGCTTATTACAAAGAGCCGTCGAAAACGATCCCGAATCCGCAGCTCAACCTGGTCTATATCTACGGTGAAAGCCTGGAGCGCACCTATTTTGATAACGATGCCTTCCCGGATCTCACGCCGGAACTCGGCGCGCTGAAAAACGAAGGGCTGGATTTCAGCCACACCATGCAATTGCCGGGCACAGATTACACCATCGCCGGAATGGTCGCCTCGCAGTGCGGCATCCCGCTGTTTGCGCCGTTTGAAGGCAACGCGTCGGCTTCCGTATCCAGCTTCTTCCCGCAGAATATCTGTCTGGGCGATATCCTGAAAAACTCCGGCTATCAGAACTATTTTGTGCAGGGCGCAAATCTGCGTTTCGCCGGAAAAGACGTGTTCCTCAAATCCCACGGTTTCGACCACCTGTATGGTGCGGAAGAGTTAAAAACCGTGGTGGCAGACCCGAGCTATCGTAACGACTGGGGCTTTTACGACGATACGGTGCTCGACGAGGCATGGAAAAAGTTTGAAGAACTCTCTCGCTCCGGCCAGCGTTTCTCGCTGTTTACGCTGACGGTGGATACTCACCACCCGGACGGGTTTATCTCACGCACCTGTAACCGCAAGCGTTACGACTTCGACGGTAAGCCGAACCAGTCCTTTAGTGCCGTCAGTTGCAGCCAGGAGAACATCGCCGAATTTATCAATAAAATCAAAGCATCGCCGTGGTTTAAAAATACCGTCATCGTGGTTTCCTCCGACCATCTGGCGATGAACAACACCGCGTGGAAGTACCTGAACAAACAGGATCGCAACAACCTGTTCTTCGTGCTGCGCGGCGACCAGCCTCAGCAGGATACGCTGGCGGTGAAACGCAACACGATGGATAACGGCGCGACCGTGCTGGATATTCTGGGCGGGGATAACTTTATCGGCCTGGGGCGCAGCAGCCTCTCCGGTCAGTCGCTGTCGGAAGTCTTCCTGAACAGCAAAGAGAAGATCCTGGCGATGAAGCCGGACATTATTCGCCTGTGGAACTTCCCGAAAGAGATGAAGGATTTTACCGTCGATCGGGATAAAGACATGATCGCTTTCTCAGGGAGCCACTTCCGCCTGCCGCTGCTGTTGCGGGTGTCGGATAAGCGCGTCGAACCGCTGCCGGAAAGTGAATACTCCGCCCCGCTGCGTTTCCAGTTGGCTAATTTTGCCCCGCGCGATAACTTCGTCTGGGTCGATCGCTGCTACAAAATGGCGCAGCTGTGGGCGCCGGAGCTGGCGCTCTCCACCGACTGGTGCGTTTCACAAGGGCAACTGGGCGGGCAACAAAGCGTCCAGCACATCGATAAAGCACAGTGGAAAGGCAAAACGGCGTTTAAAGATACGGTTATCGATATGGAGCGTTACAAAGGCAACGTTGATACGTTGAAGATCGTCGATAACGACATTCGTTACAAAGCCGACAGTTTTATCTTTAACGTGGCTGGCGCGCCGGAAGAGGTGAAGCAGTTCAGCGGGATTTCACGACCGGAATCGTGGGGGCGCTGGTCTAATGCGCAACTGGGTGATGAGGTGAAGATTGAATACAACACGCCGTTACCGAAGAAATTCGATCTGGTGATCACCGCCAAAGCCTTTGGCGCGAATGCTAATCGCCCTATTCCTGTTCGCGTAGGCAAGGAAGAACAGACGCTGGTGTTAGAAAACGAAGTCACCACAACAACGCTGCATTTTGATAACCCGTCAAATGCCAGTACGCTGGTGATTGTGCCGCCCGACCCGGTATCGACCAATGAAGGCAATATTCTCGGCCACTCCCCGCGTAAGCTGGGTATCGGAATGGTTGAGATTAAAGTGGTGAATGCCGAAGGCTAATCCTTAGTACAGGCCCGATAACACAACGTTTATCGGGTCTGCGCAATCCACGCTATACTCCCGCGCATGAAGATGACTTTTCGCCCTACCACGCTGGCTGATATCACCGCCATGCCCGCCATTGAACGCTCTGCGGGTCAACGCTTTCGGGACGTGCCTGCGCTGGCATGGATAGCCGACGGCCCTGTTATTTCAGTTGAACAACACCGGGAACACGCCGCAAAAGGATTGAGCTGGCTGGCGCTCGCCGATGAGCGTCCTGTCGGTTTTTTACTGGCCGAAGCGCTGGATTCATCGCTGTTTATCGCCGAGGTGTCTCTGCTGCGTGAATGGCAGGGAAAAGGCATTGGCCGTCAACTGATTGCGTACGTCGCGGAGCAGGCGCGCAGCAGCGGTTTTGATGCGCTGACGCTTACCACCTTTCGGGACGTGGCGTGGAATGCGCCGCTCTATGCGCGAATGGGATTTGTGGTGCTGGATGATGAGCACCTGTCGCCAGGATTACGTCAAAAGCGAGAGGAAGAAGCGGCGCACGGTCTGGCGTATGAATCACGCTGCGCCATGCGCCTGAGGCTGGTTTGAAGCGCCCGATGGCGGCTGTCGCCTTATCGGGCCTACATAGCACCGCATCCATACCATATGCCGGATTCATCCGGCATCATAACAGTTACCTACCCGTAGGCCGGATAAGCGTTAGCGCCATCCGGCAACACAGCAACTCCCTACCCGTAGGCCGGATAAGCGCCAGCGCCATCCGGCATCACAGCAGCTCCCTACCCGTAGGCCGGATAAGCGCCAGCGCCATCCGGCAACACAGCGACTCCCTGCCCGTAGGCCGGATAAGCGCCAGCGCCATCCGGCATGACGGCTTAGAAGGTTTCCCAGTTATCACCGCTATCCGCGACGGCTGCTTTACGCGGCAGTACAGACGCAGAAGCCGGTTTCACCGCTGCGGCATCACGCGCACGCTGCTGTTCCTGCTGAATGCGGAATACGGCAACAGCCTGCGTCAAGCGGCTGGCCTGCTCTTCCAGCGCGGCAGCGGCTGCGGCAGACTCTTCCACCAGCGAGGCGTTCTGCTGGGTAACGCGATCCATCTCCGCTACCGCCAGGCCAACCTGGTCGATACCACGGCTTTGCTCATCAGATGCCGAGGCGATTTCCCCCATGATATCGGTCACACGCGTCACCGCGTTCACGATTTCATCCATCGTTTCACCGGCGCTTTCGACCAGCGTTGAGCCCACATCCACACGGCTGACGGAGTCTTCAATCAGGCTCTTGATCTCACGCGCCGCCTGCGCACTGCGTTGCGCCAGGTTGCGAACTTCACCCGCTACCACGGCAAAACCACGACCCTGTTCGCCCGCACGCGCCGCTTCTACCGCCGCGTTCAGCGCCAGGATGTTGGTCTGGAAAGCAATACCGTCGATCACACTGATGATGTCGGCAATTTTCTGCGAACTGGAAGCAATATCACGCATCGTTTGCACGACGTTATCCACCACTTTACCGCCTTTCTGCGCGGTTTCAGACGCGCTCAATGCCAGATGGCTGGCCTGGCGCGCGTTCTCGGCGTTCTGTTTCACCGTGGCGGTCAGCTCTTCCATGCTGGCGGCGGTCTCTTCCAGAGAGGCTGCCTGCTGTTCAGTACGGGAAGAGAGATCGTTGTTGCCCATCGCGATTTCGCTGGCGCCGCTGTAAATCGCATTCGCGCCGTTACGCACATCACCGACGGTACGAACCAGCTCGCCCTGCATATGCCGCAGGCTCTGCGCCAGTTGTCCCATTTCGTTAGAGCCTTCCACATCAATGCGTTTCACCAGATCGCCGTTCGCAATATGACGAATACTTTCGATCAGACGGTTCATCGGCGCGATCAGGGAGAGCTTAATACCGAACCAGACGGCGACGATCACCAGCAGCACAACGATTAACACGCTCGCCAGTACCCACATCGCCTGGCTGTATGAACGGTTATTATCTTCTACCGCAATGTCATACAGACGATCGTTCTGCTGCATGTAGTTAACATACTGCTTCTCAAAACCGTCCTGATAACCCTGAGTGGGCTGATCGAAGAAGTCGTTGATCTTACCTGCGCCCAACAGCTGGATCAGCTCCGCCAGCGCATTATGGTAGATATCGTAGTTACGCTTGATCTCCACTGCCGCCGTTTCACTCTGGCGCGGATCGCGAGGCAACGCCTCGTACTCAGCCCAGTGTTTTTCCGCCAGTTTCAGAGAGGTCGTCGCAATTTGCATCAGATCGGTAACGGTCGCGCCGCTGCCAATATTGTTCTGATCCATCATGTAACGGATACCCGCCCGGTTCAGGGTGTTTCGCGTTTGCAGTAGCGCAACCCAGCTGGCGTTCAGCGTGGACTGTTGCTGACGAATGGTTTGCAGCACGGTGAAGTTCTCTTTGTCATTCTTCAATGAGTTAAAGAACAAACCGCCTGAGGTGAGTTGTAAAAGGCCAAATATTGCCAGGACCAGCAGCAAGCTGGTCACAATCTTGATTCGTTTTAACATGTTTTCTCTTTCCGCTAGACAGATACCAGAATTTTCGGCCTGGAAAGGGAAAACTTTACCGAATTCGTACTGGTTGGAACGATATCAGCACGAATGATTCTCCGTTCACGATCGACGAAAAAGAAATGCTGGATTTTAATTAGTGATCTCAATCACATAAATGACCGCATCCCGCCGTCGGGAAAACCACTCACTGACACTCCTGACCGCTTAAGCCCACATATAACCACTCACTTATTTACCTTACTTTACGCGCGCGTATCTCTGGCAGGATCACCTCAGCATAGCAGTCAATTTACCTCCTCAAACACAGACTCAAACCCAACGGCTTCGGCCAATTATTAATCTTAAAAACCAGGTTTTACTATGGATACGAAAAAGATATTCAAGCACATACCCTGGGTGATTCTTGGAATCATCGGTGCATTCTGCCTCTCGGTCGTCGCCTTACGCAGAGGTGAGCACGTCAGCGCCCTGTGGATCGTGGTCGCTTCCGTCTCTGTTTATCTGGTGGCTTATCGCTACTACAGCCTGTACATCGCCCAGAAGGTGATGAAACTCGACCCAACGCGTGCTACGCCTGCGGTCATTAATAACGACGGCCTGAACTACGTACCGACGAACCGCTACGTACTGTTTGGTCACCACTTTGCCGCTATCGCTGGCGCCGGCCCGCTGGTCGGCCCGGTTCTGGCCGCGCAAATGGGCTACCTGCCGGGTACGCTGTGGCTGCTGGCGGGCGTAGTGCTGGCCGGTGCGGTACAGGACTTCATGGTGCTGTTTATCTCTTCCCGCCGTAACGGCGCATCTCTCGGTGAGATGATCAAAGAAGAGATGGGCCCGGTGCCGGGCACCATCGCCCTGTTTGGCTGCTTCTTAATCATGATCATCATCCTCGCGGTATTGGCGCTGATCGTGGTAAAAGCGCTGGCCGAAAGTCCGTGGGGCGTCTTCACCGTTTGCTCAACCGTACCTATCGCGCTGTTTATGGGGATCTACATGCGCTTCCTGCGTCCGGGACGTGTGGGTGAAGTCTCCGTTATTGGCATCGTGCTGCTGGTTGCCTCTATTTACTTCGGCGGCGTGATTGCGCACGACCCGTATTGGGGCCCGGCGCTGACCTTTAAAGACACCACCATTACCTTCGCGCTGATCGGTTACGCGTTTATTTCCGCACTGCTGCCGGTATGGCTGATCCTCGCCCCGCGCGACTATCTGGCAACCTTCCTGAAAATCGGCGTTATCGTCGGTCTGGCGCTGGGGATTCTGATCCTCAACCCAGAGCTGAAAATGCCGGCAATGACCCAGTACATCGACGGTACCGGCCCGCTGTGGAAAGGCGCGCTGTTCCCGTTCCTGTTCATCACCATCGCCTGTGGCGCGGTATCTGGCTTCCACGCGCTGATCTCTTCCGGTACGACGCCGAAACTGCTGGCTTGTGAAACCGACGCGCGTTTCATCGGCTATGGCGCAATGCTGATGGAGTCTTTCGTGGCGATCATGGCGCTGGTTGCGGCGTCTATCATCGAACCGGGTCTCTACTTCGCGATGAACACCCCGCCAGCGGGCCTCGGTATCACCATGCCGAACCTGCACGAAATGGGTGGCGAGAACGCGCCGCTGATTATGGCGCAGCTGAAAGACGTCACCGCACACGCGGCGGCAACCGTCAGCTCCTGGGGCTTTGTGATTTCGCCTGAGCAGATCCTGCAAACCGCAAAAGACATCGGCGAACCGTCGGTACTGAACCGCGCAGGTGGCGCACCGACGCTGGCGGTCGGTATCGCTCACGTATTCCACAAAGTGTTGCCGATGGCTGACATGGGCTTCTGGTATCACTTCGGTATTCTGTTCGAAGCGCTGTTCATCCTGACCGCGCTGGATGCGGGCACCCGCTCCGGCCGCTTTATGTTGCAGGATCTGCTGGGTAACTTCGTCCCGTTCCTGAAGAAAACCGACTCTCTGGTTGCTGGCGTCATCGGTACTGCGGGTTGCGTCGGTCTGTGGGGCTACCTGCTGTATCAGGGCGTGGTTGATCCGCTGGGCGGCGTTAAGAGCCTGTGGCCGCTGTTCGGTATCTCCAACCAGATGCTGGCCGCCGTGGCGCTGGTTCTGGGCACCGTGGTACTGGTTAAAATGCAGCGCACCAAATACATCTGGGTTACCGTTATCCCGGCAGTATGGCTGCTGATCTGCACCACCTGGGCGCTGGGTCTGAAACTGTTCAGCACCAACCCGCAGATGGAAGGCTTCTTCTACATGGCTAACCAGTACAAAGAGAAGATTGCCAACGGCAGCGAACTGACCGCGCAGCAAATTGCCAATATGAACCACATCGTCGTGAACAACTACACCAACGCAGGCCTGAGTATTCTGTTCCTGGTAGTGGTGTACAGCATCATCTTCTATGGGTTCCGTACCTGGCAGAAAGCCCGCACCATCAACGGTCGTACCGATAAAGAGACGCCGTATGTACCGGTGCCGGAAGGCGGCGTGAAGACCTCTTCACACCATTAATCGGATGCCGGGTGGCGCTACGCTTACCCGGCCTACAAAATGCAGTTAACGTAGGCCGGATAAGGCGCAAGCCGCCATCCGGCAAAACCAACGCCCGGTTCGCTGGGCTTTATTCATATCTGGATGAGAAAATGTTTGGTAACTTAGGTCAGGCAAAAAAATATCTCGGCCAGGCGGCGAAGATGTTGATTGGCATTCCAGACTACGACAACTATGTCGAGCATATGCAAACCAATCATCCAGACAAGCCGTACATGAGCTATGAAGAATTCTTCCGCGAGCGCCAGCAGGCACGTTACGGCGGCGACGGAAAAGGCGGCATGCGCTGCTGTTAATGGAGGCACTGATGACCCCGATTGCAGTTACCCTACTCACCGGTTTTCTCGGCGCGGGTAAAACCACCCTGCTGCGCCACATTCTTAACGAAAAACACGGCTACAAGATTGCCGTTATCGAAAACGAATTCGGCGAAGTTTCCGTTGACGATCAGTTGATTGGCGATCGCGCCACCCAGATCAAAACCCTGACTAACGGCTGCATTTGCTGTACCCGCTCCAGTGAACTGGAAGACGCGCTGTTAGACCTGCTCGACAACCTCGACCAGGGCAACATCCATTTCGACCGTCTGGTGATTGAGTGCACTGGCATGGCCGACCCCGGCCCGATTATTCAGACCTTTTTCTCCCATGACGTGATTTGCCAGCGCTACCTGCTGGACGGCGTGATTTCGCTGGTCGATGCGGTACACGCCGACGAGCAGATGAACCAGTTCACCATCGCCCAGTCGCAGGTCGGTTATGCCGACCGCATCCTGCTGACCAAAACCGACGTGGCGGGAGTTAGCGAAAAACTGCGTGAACGCTTAGCGCGCATCAACGCCCGCGCCCCGGTTTACACCGTCACGCACGGCGATATCGACCTCTCCCTGTTGTTCGACACCAACGGCTTTATGCTGGAGGAGAACGTAGTCAGCGCCACACCGTGCTTCCACTTTATCGCCGACAAACAAAACGATATCTCATCAATTGTGGTGGAGCTGGATTATCCGGTAGACATCAGCGACGTTTCCCGCGTCATGGAAAACCTGCTGCTGGAGTCCGCCGAGAAACTGTTGCGTTACAAAGGAATGCTATGGATTGAAGGCGAACCGAACCGCCTGCTGTTCCAGGGCGTCCAGCGCCTGTACAGCGCCGACTGGGACCGCCCGTGGGGCGACGAACAGCCGCACAGCACGCTGGTGTTTATCGGCATTCAACTGCCGGAAGACGAGATCAGGGCCGCGTTTGCGGGGTTGAAGAAATAACCCTCATTCTGGATTGCCCGGTGGCGCTACGCTTACCGGGCCTGGAAATCCCACTCCTTGTAGGCCGGATAAGGCGCAGCCGCCATCCGGCACTCACTCCCCACTCACTCAGTAATCACAAACCGCGTCGCTGCAAAGCAGTTGAGGATGCGGTGGACCAGAAACACCATCGTCAGCGTCGCTACCAGCGCGACGGTGACTGAAGTGATGCGGTACAGATCGCTGAACACCAGATCGCTGTCCGGGTGCAGGTTCTGGCCGAACATAATGCCGATGGTGGTGATACTGGCAAAGCCGACGCCCGCGCCGACCTTTTCCATCACATGCAGACGAGCGCTGAAGCCTAGCCCGAGACCGATTAGCGGCATCATCAGCAGCATATGGTTGCTGAAGTCATAAATAAGCAGTTGCACCAGCAGAATATAGAGACAGGCCAGCACCACGCCGACGACGCGCCAGATAGAGCTGATCACCGCGCCACGATAGTGCATCGGAAACAAAATCAAAATTCCCGCCATCAGCGCCGACAACGAATCGCTCAAATCGCAGATCTGGAAAATCACAAAGATCATCGTCGCCACGGTGCCGGAAAGCAGCGACTCATGGCGAATACGGGCATCATCTTTCTCAATACGCGGCGGCGGCTGACGCGGTTCGACATCCGGGATCAGATAGTGCAGCAGCGCGCTCAGGGCTACCGCCATCACGCAGGCCTCCATATTGGAGAACATCAGCGTATGCCAGTTGGTGCCAGGGTAACTCATAAAGTTGAGCATCGTGCTCTGGCACACCACGCCCATCGAACCGAGCAGAAACAGCGGCCCCTTGCTCATAAAACGAAAGCGCATCACGTACAGGCCAAACACCACCAGCGTCATAATTACCGGCCACTGCGAGAGATAGCCGACAATCAACACCATTTCAACGCAGTTCACCGCCGCGCTGAATACAAACTGACGAGCCACATGGCGGTTAAACACCGGCACCAGCGACAACAGCATCAGCGGATAAACCACAAAAAACACGCCGTACTGCACGTTGTAGAAGGTCGAGATACTCAGTGCTATCGTCCCGGCAACGGAAATACGCACGGTCTGGCGAAAATCATTGGCGGTGTAGACAATATTCCCGTGCGGCGTAAAGACGTGGGCCAGGGTGTTAATAGACATAGTGAAGCCAGCTTACCAGGTGGATCTGCGCCCCTGCAAAGGTGCGGGCAAACATCCCTTCGCTGTTATACAACTGCACCGTAGCGCGAGCGCCGGTCGGCAGGGGGTTCTCCAGCGGGGTATCCAACGCAACGTGAATGCGCATACGCTGGGCATCGCGCACCCAGCGCGTCGACTGTTCCGGCTGCGACAGCTGTCCGTTAACCGCTTCCTGCCCGGCCAGAATCCCGGCGTCGCTGCTGGTCACATGCGCAGGAAACACTTTGCCCGGCATGGCGTCAAACACCACTGCGGCATCGGTATTTACGCGGGTGTGACGCAGGCTTTTCTCACGAAAATCGGCCACAATATCGGTCTGGTTACTGACCAGCGCCATCAAAGGCGTAGCGGCGGTGGCGTAAAGCCCAGGGTTGAGCTGGAGATTGCTCACCGTCCCGTCGGTTTCCGCCCGCACCTTCGTCCAGCCCAGGTTCAGCTGTGCCTCTTCCAGCGCATTGCGGTATTTTTGCAGCGTCACATTGCGACTGTCGTCGCGTTCACCGCGCTGGATCAGCAGGTTCTGGATACTGGCATTCAGCGCAGCCACCGACTGCTCGCTGGTCTGCCAGGTGGTGCGCACTTTCTCCAGATCCGACTGCGAAACATTCTGCATCGCGCTCAGCCGCTGATAGCGGTCAAACGTGAGCTTATCGTTGCGGGCAGTGTATTGCGCGGTGCGCAGGTTGGCGCGCGCAGAGGCGATCTGCGCATCCAGCTGTTGGTTGCTCAGCTTCGCCTGCTCAAAGGCAATCTGTGCGGCCTCAACTTTATTGATAAACGGCGTTGGGTCCAGTTCATACAACAGGTCGCCCTTTTTCACCTGGCTATTGTTGCGTACGTAGACGTGAGAGACATAGCCGGAGACGCGCGAGGAGACCGGCGTCACCACACGCATCACGGTGGAATCCGGCGTCAGCGGGATCCAGATATCGGCAACAATAAACCAGGCGAATATTGCAAGGAAAGCGGCAATACTCACCCTTACCCAACGGGCAAATTTTTGTTCTGGGGTCATCATAGTTTTTTAGAGTTAATTATCTTCTTCGCGGATTAACCGCAGATTGCAGGCGATTTGATTTAATGTGGCGCTGAAGGCAGCAAGTTCCGCTTCCGGGATAGTACGGGTGACGCGTTGCTGATAGGTCTCAATCACCCGGTTCAGTTCTTCCAGCCTTGAACGGCCTTGCGCTGTCAGCGTCAGCAGGCGGATGCGTTTGTCATATGGCGATGTTGAACGCACCAGATAGCCCTGTTTTTCCAGTTGCGTGAGGGTACGCATCAGCGGTGGCAGCTCAATGCCCTGCACCTCCGCCAGTTCGCTGACCGAGACGTTATCGCCCAACTGATGCAGTTGCATCAGTACCGTCCAGCTTGACTGCGTCAGGCCGGTATCGGTGATGGCAGCATCAATAATTGCACGCCACTGGCGTACCACCATTGCCATGCGCATCCCCATCGGACGACGGGCAAACAGCTCATCTTCAGTCATCTCTCTTTCCCCTCTTAGCAGATGGGAAAATAATACTTATCAGGATAAGTATCAAGAAACAGCTGATAAGGAAGCATCAATTGATAAATTACATGAATGTAAAAAAGGCCGGACTGAATACAGCCCAGCCTCTGTGGTGTTACGGGGGATCACTCAATCTGATCCCGTCGCAGCCCCACATCCTTTAACTGTTCATCGTTCATGCGTTGCAATACGCGCTGCGTCTGCGCCCGCAGTCGCCACCTTTTTATTGCCCGCCAGATCTGAACAAAACCAATAAACGGCTGTTTTGCGCGATTCTCGTGAAATTCCATACTCCACCTCCCCACCAGGTCAGAGGCTTTATCTTCCCGGATTTTCACCACGACAATACAGATTCAAAAAATACTTTTCTTTGCCATACAGATTGGCTAAAACGGTATCTGAACGCGATTTCGACCACCGTTCTGTACTGGTTTTTCCATCTGTATGGCAAGAGTGAGGAATACAGCATGACGCGTTACCAACATCTGGCTAATCTGCTGGCCGAGCGTATTGAGCAAGGGCTGTATCGCCACGGGGAAAAATTGCCCTCGGTGCGTAGCCTGAGTCAGGAGCATGGGGTGAGCATCAGTACCGTACAGCAGGCATATCAGACGCTGGAGACGTTGCAGCTCATCACTCCACAGCCGCGCTCCGGCTACTTTGTCGCCCCGCGCAAGGCGCAACCGCCGGTGCCGCTGATGTCACGCCCGGTACAGCGACCGGTAGAGATCACCCAGTGGGATCAGGTGCTGGACATGCTGGAAGGGCACAACGACAAATCAATTATTCCTTTCAGCAGCGGCGTCCCCGATATCCACCAACCCAGCCTGAAACCGCTCTGGCGCGAGCTAAGCCGCGTGGCGCAACATAACCTGGGGGCGGTGCTGGGCTACGATGAACTGGCCGGATACCGCGAACTGCGGGAACAGATCGCCCGCCTGATGCTTGACAGCGGTTCGGTCGTCAGCGCTGATGATATCGTTATCACCAACGGTAGCCAGAGCGGTTTGTCGCTGGCGCTGCTGACCGTCTGCCAGGCGGGTGATATTGTCGCCGTCGAATCCCCCGCCTATTACGGCACCATGCAGCTCCTGCGCGGCTTAGGAATAAAAGTCATTGAAATCCCGACCGACCCGGATACCGGTATCAGTATTGAAGCACTGGAACTGGCGCTGGATCAGTGGCCGATTAAAGGGGTTATCCTCGTACCAAACTGCAATAATCCCCTCGGGTTTATTATGCCGGACGCACGCAAACGGGCAGTGCTCAGCCTCGCGCAGCGCCACGATATTGTGATTTTTGAAGATGACGTGTATGGCGAGCTGGCGACGGATTACCCGCGCCCCCGCACCATCCACTCCTGGGATATCGATGGTCGGGTGCTATTGTGCAGTTCGTTTACCAAATCCGTCGCGCCGGGCCTGCGCGTAGGCTGGGTCGCTCCGGGTCGTTACCACGATCGCCTGCTGCATATGAAATACGCCGTCATCGGCACCAACGTTCCCGCCACGCAGCTGGCGGCGGCCACCTTCGTCCGCGAGGGCCACTATCACCGTCATGTCCGGCGAATGCGCCAAATCTACCAGCGCAACATGGAGATCTATACCTGCTGGGTACGCGAATATTTTCCCTGCGGGATCTGCGTCACCCGACCAAAAGGCGGCTTTATGCTATGGGTCGAGCTGCCGGAGCATATCGATATGGTCTGCGTCGCCAGACAGCTATGCCGCCTGAAAATCCAGGTCGCGCCGGGATCACTGTTTTCCGCCTCCGGGAAGTATCGCAACTGCGTGCGCATCAACTGTGCGTTACCGCCGAACGAGAAACATCGTGAGGTAATGCAAAAACTTGGAGAGGCGGTGAAGGTGGCGATGGAATAAGCCCGCCCGGCAGAACGGCGTTTACCGGGCCAGTGATGCGCTGGTGGATATGTGTTTAGTGGTTCAGCGCGATAACCTCTTCAACAGCAAGTCCGGTGATACGTAAAACCGTATCGCGATCGATGCCGTCTTCCAGCATTGTACGCGCGATACGCTGCGCCTCAGCCCGTTGGCCTTGCTGTAAGCCTTGCTGCATACCCTCCTGGCGACCCGCTTCATGTAATCGTTCAGCTATCGTCATCAGACTTTCCTTGTGTTGGGGGGAACGTTCGGCCACCTCGTGAATAAACTGGCTAAAACGAGATGCATCGCCGCACTGCATCATATAATTAAACAGCACTTTAAGCTGGCTGTCGGTAGTGTATCCCATCACCAAAAGTGAGGCCAGTTGCTCCACCAGCCCCATCAGGTCACGCTGGCGGATATGTTTTTGTATCAACTCCAGCAAGGCAATACGCCGATGTTGCATGATCTCACTATCCGGCGTCACCTTACCTTGTCAGGATGCCAACGACATTCGGTATTATGCGTTGCTGCGAGGCGCTATCAACGATAAATTCACCTTTCTGCAAGGCGTACATTTTTTCTGAATACGCCATGCAGAAATGTTTCACTGTACCCGTTCAGGGTTTTCTCCGACATGGAGTGCGATTTATATGCAACGGATACGTCAATTTTTCTCCCGGCGCGCGACTACGCTATTTTTCCCGATGGCGCTGATTCTGTACGACTTTGCCGCCTACCTGTCGACGGATTTGATTCAGCCGGGCATCATCCATGTCGTGCATGATTTCAATGCCGATGTCAGCCTGGCTCCGGCATCCGTCAGTCTCTATCTGGCCGGAGGGATGGCATTGCAGTGGTTGCTCGGCCCGCTTTCCGACCGGATTGGCCGCCGACCGGTGCTGATTACGGGCGCGCTTATTTTCACCGTTGCCTGCGCCGCTACGCTCCTTACAACGTCAATGACGCAGTTTCTGGTCGCGCGTTTCATTCAGGGCACCAGCATCTGTTTTATCGCCACGGTCGGTTACGTTACCGTGCAGGAAGCCTTCGGCCAGACCAAAGCCATAAAACTGATGGCGATCATCACCTCAATAGTTCTGGTTGCGCCGGTTATCGGCCCGCTCTCAGGCGCTGCGCTAATGCACTTTGTTCACTGGAAAGCCCTGTTCGGCATTATTGCGCTGATGGGGCTGATCGCCCTGTGCGGCCTGGCGCTGGCGATGCCAGAGACGGTACAACGCGGCGCGGCGCCGTTTAGCATTCCCGCCGTCCTCCGCGATTTTCGCCATGTCTTTCACAACCGGATTTTCCTCTTCGGCGCCGCAACGCTTTCGCTGAGCTACATCCCGCTAATGAGTTGGGTGGCGGTCTCGCCAGTAATCTTAATCGACGCGGGCGGCATGACTACCGCGCAGTTCGCCTGGGCGCAGGTGCCGGTGTTTGGCGCGGTAATCATCGCCAATATGATGGTCGCTCGGGTTGTGAAAGATCCTGGCGATCCGCGTTTTATCTGGCGCGCACCGCCGATACAGCTTGTCGGTCTGGCCATCCTGATCGCAGGAAATCTGTTGTGGCCTCATGTCTGGCTGTGGTCAGTGCTGGGCACCAGTCTGTACGCTTTTGGCATCGGGATGATTTTCTCGACGTTGTTCCGCTTTACGCTGTTTTCCAACACTCTGCCTAAAGGCACCGTCTCAGCGTCGCTGAATATCGTCATCCTGACAGTCATGGCCGTCGCTATCGAAGTCGGACGCGGGTTGTGGTTTAACGGCGGCAAGATTCCGTTTCATCTGTTGGCGGTGGTGGCAGGAATTGCGGCGGTGTTCACATTGAAAGGGCTGTTACAGCGCGTGCGTCAGTATGAGGTAACAGAATTGGCAACTGAGAAATAAACTCATGCCTGATAGCGCTACGCCAGAAGGCCTTCACCGCAGGTAGCCCGGGATGATCTTTTGCACGATCCCCCCGTCTGGCTCTATCCTTAACGCTATGAATAAAATTGCTGAACTCAAACGCGCCAAACGACTGGCGCTCTCGCTGCTGCTGATTGCCGCCGCCACGTTCATCACGACGCTTTTCCTGCCGCCAAATTTTTGGGTACTCGGCATTAAAGCCATTGCGGAAGCGGCAATGGTGGGCGCACTGGCAGACTGGTTCGCCGTCGTGGCGCTGTTTCGTCGGGTGCCGATTCCGTTTATCGCGCAGCATACCGCCATTATCCCGCGTAATAAGGATCGAATCGGCGAAAATCTTGGCCAGTTCGTGCAGGAGAAATTTCTTGATACCCAGTCGCTGGTCGCGCTCATTCGCCGTCATGAACCAGCCTTGCTGATCGGCAACTGGTTCAGTCAGCCGGATAACGCCCGGCGGGTTGGGATGCATTTGCTGCAAATCATGAGCGGTTTTCTCGAACTGACGGACGACGCCCGTATTCAGCGCCTGCTCAAGCGGGCGGTACACAAAGCGATCGATAAAGTGGACTTCTCTGGCACCAGCGCGTTAATGCTGGAGAGCATGACCAAAAACGATCGTCATCAGGTACTGCTGGACACCCTGATCGCGCAGTTGATCGCCCTGCTTCAGCGCGACAGCTCACGCGCGTTTATCGCACAGCAAATCGTGCGCTGGCTGGAGACGGAACATCCGCTAAAAGCAAAAATTTTACCGACCGAATGGCTGGGGGAACACAGCGCAGAACTGGTTTCCGATGCGGTGAATTCGCTGCTGGATGATATCAGCCACGACCAGGCGCACCAGATCCGCCACGCCTTCGATCGCGCCACCTTTAAGCTGATCGACAAACTCAAAAACGATCCAGAGATGGCCTCCCGGGCGGAAAGCATCAAAGCGTACCTGAAAGAAGATGAGGCGTTTAACCATTATCTTGGTGAACTCTGGGCTGATTTACGCCAGTGGCTGAAGGCAGATATTAACGCAGAGGGTTCCCGCGTGAAGCAGCGGATCGCCCATGCCGGGCAATGGTTCGGCGAAACGCTGGTGGCGGATGATGCCCTTCGCGCTTCGCTCAACGGCCATCTGGAACAGGCTGCGCACCGGGTCGCGCCGGAATTCGCCGCGTTTCTGACGCGCCACATCAGCGACACGGTAAAAAGCTGGGATGCCCGCGATATGTCACGCCAGATAGAGCTGAACATCGGCAAAGATTTGCAGTTTATCCGCGTCAACGGCACGCTGGTCGGCGGCTCCATCGGGCTGGTGTTGTATCTGCTGTCGCAAATACCGTCCCTGCTGACGTTACCCAACTTTTAAGCAGATCAATAAACACCTGGTTTTTACAGGGTTATAATGCGTGGTCTTTTCATTGTCTCCCGTGTTACGGGGAAGGAAAACCATGTCGCTTATCACCGATCTACCCGCCATTTTTAACCAGTTCTCCGACGCCCGTCAGAAAGGCTTTCTCACCGTCATGGATCTTAAAGAACAGGGGGTTCCACTGGTCGGCACCTACTGCACGTTTATGCCGCAGGAGATCCCGATGGCGGCGGGCGCGGTTGTCGTTTCCCTGTGTTCAACGTCGGACGAAACCATCGAAGAAGCCGAAAAGGATCTGCCGCGCAATCTGTGTCCTCTGATCAAAAGCAGCTACGGCTTCGGCAAAACGGACAAATGCCCCTACTTTTATTTTTCCGATCTGGTGGTGGGCGAAACCACCTGCGACGGCAAAAAGAAAATGTACGAATACATGGCCGAATTTAAGGCCGTACACGTCATGCAACTGCCCAACAGCGCCAATGACGCCGCCTCCCGTGCGTTATGGAAAGCAGAGATCCTGCGTCTGCAACAGGCTGTGGAAACGCGTTTTGGCCACCCCATCAGCGAAGCCGCCCTGCGCGACGCGATCGTATTGAAAAACCGCGAACGCCGCGCGCTGGCCAATTTCTACCGCGTAGGCCAGCTTAATCCTCCTGCTCTTAGCGGCAGCGATATCCTGAAAGTGGTGTACGGCGCGACGTTTCGTTTTGATAAAGAAGCGCTTATCGACGAGCTCAACGGCATGGCTGACCGCGTGCGCCAGGAGTGGCAGGACGGCAAGCGGCTGGACGCCCGCCCGCGCATTCTGATCACCGGCTGCCCGATTGGCGGCGCGGCAGAAAAAGTGGTACGCGCCATTGAAGAGAACGGCGGTTGGGTCGTCGGATTTGAAAACTGCACGGGGGCAAAAGCCACCGAACAGTGCGTTGAAGAGACGGGCGATGTCTATGACGCGCTGACCGACAAATACCTCGCAATTGGCTGTTCCTGCATTTCGCCCAACGACCAGCGGCTGACGTTGCTCAGCCAGATGGTAGAGGAGTATCAGGCGGACGGCGTCGTGGATGTGATTTTGCAGGCCTGTCATACCTATGCCGTTGAGTCTATGGCGATTAAGCGCCACGTACGCCAGCAGCACAACATCCCTTATATCGCCATCGAAACGGACTACTCCACTTCGGATATCGGGCAACTCAGCACCCGCGTCGCGGCCTTTATCGAAATGCTGTAAGGAGCGCCCGTGACGTATTCGATTGGCATTGATTCCGGCTCCACGGCGACAAAAGGCGTTTTGCTGGCGGAGGGTGTTATCACACGCCGTTTCCTCTGCCCCACGCCGTTTCGCCCCGCCGATGCTATCCACCAGGCGTGGGAAGCGCTAAGCGCAGGGCTGGACACGCGCCCGTTTCTGACGCTAACCGGCTACGGACGCCAGTTGGTTGATTTTGCCGATAAACAGGTGACGGAAATCTCCTGCCACGGGCTGGGGGCGCGCTTTCTGGATCCTGAAACCCGCACGGTCATCGACATTGGCGGCCAGGACAGCAAGGTTATTCAACTGGATAACGACGGTAATCTCACCGACTTTCTGATGAATGATAAATGTGCCGCCGGAACCGGGCGTTTTCTGGAGGTGATTTCGCGCACCCTCGGCGCCAGCGTGGATCAACTGGATACGATCACCGACGGCGTTGAGCCTCATGCCATCACCAGCATGTGCACGGTTTTTGCCGAGTCTGAAGTAATCAGCCTGCGCTCTGCGGGCGTTGCGCCAGAAGCTATTCTTTCCGGCGTGATCAACGCGATGGCCAGACGTAGCGCCAATTTTATCGGCCGACTGTCTGCCGGGGGACCTTTGCTGTTTACCGGCGGCGTCAGCCACTGTGCGGCATTCGCGCGTATGCTGGAAAGCCACGTTGCGATGCCGGTTTACACCCATCCTGACGCGCAGTTTGCCGGGGCCATTGGTGCGGCGCTGATTGGTCAACGCCAGAGAAAACGCGGATGACGGAATATCTGTTTTTATTTCATTCGACGGTGGGCGTCATTCAGACCCGCAAAGCGCTTCAGGCTGCGGGAATGACCTTTCGGGTGGCGGATATTCCACGCCAGCTACGCGGCGGCTGCGGGTTATGTATTTACCTGCGCTGCGCCCCCGGCGAAGAAACGCGGTGGATTATCCCCGGTTATACCGAATCCATCTATCGCTGTGTGGATGATGGCTGGCACTGCGTAAAAACGATCGACGCCTGCTGAATTTCCCAACGCGTATACCTTGCCGGGCTCTCACACACCCTCTATTTTTTACTTTTTATTATCATTTACACATGTAATATAACAAACACAAATTAACGCGCTAAGTGAGAGCAAGTATGGTTCAGGGCAATGCCGATTCAAACCGTCATGCCATCAGTACGGCACTCTTCGGCTTAATGGTACTGACGCTGGGAATGGGGATCGGACGTTTTCTGTATACCCCGATGCTACCGGTCCTGCTGTCGGAAGGTCAGTTTACCTTCGCGGCGCTTTCCTGGATTGCCAGCGCCAACTACTCGGGGTACCTGGCGGGCAGCCTGTTGTTCTCCTTCGGCGCCTTTCACCTCCCCTCTCGCTTACGGCCAACGTTGTTGACGTCGGCAATAGCAACCGGGGGATTAATCCTTGCGATGGCGATATTTACGCAACCTGCCATCGTGATGCTGATCCGTTTTCTGGCCGGGGTCGCCAGCGCCGGAATGATGATTTTTGGCTCGATGATCGTCCTGCAACATACCCGTCACCCGTTTGTGATTGCGTCGCTTTTCTCCGGCGTTGGCGCCGGTATCTTGCTGGGCAACGAGTATGTTATCGCCGGTTTACGCTATGCGCTTTCTTCCCATGCGCTGTGGTCAGGCGCTGCCGTTATCTCCGCCGTGTTACTGCTGCTCCTGGCGCTCCTCATCCCTGCCCGCGCCCACGCGTTGCCGCCCGCTCCTCCGGCGCCGACGCATAATCCGCTGATGCGCTGGTGGCAACTGGCGCTGCTGTATGGCTTCGCCGGATTTGGCTACATCATCGTCGCCACCTATCTGCCGCTGATGGCGAAAAACGCGGGCTCGCCGCTACTCACCGCCCATCTCTGGTCACTGGTGGGACTGGCGATCGTTCCCGGTTGTTTTGGCTGGCTGTGGGCGGCAAAGCGCTGGGGCGTATTACAATGCCTGACGGCGAATCTGCTGATTCAGGGAGTCTGCGTCATACTCACGCTCGCCAGCGACGCACTGCCGCTTCTTATTATCAGCAGCATTGGTTTTGGCGCGACGTTCATGGGGACAACCTCGCTGGTGATGCCGCTGGCGCGGCAACTGAGCGTGCCGGGGAATATCAATCTGTTGGGTCTTGTCACGCTTACCTACGGCATCGGTCAGATCGTCGGCCCACTGTTAACCAGCCTGCTAGGCAGCGGCACGGAGGCGATCGCCAGCGCAACGCTTTGTGGCGCTGCGGCCTTATTTTTCGGCGCCGTCATCAGCATGATTCAACTTGTTAAGCAGCGGCAGTTTACGCAAAAAAGAGAATGCTGAAGAGCGCTGATGGCAAGCAGAGTGAACAGGTTGCCCATTAACAACCCTGACATAGCAGGTTTACCCCTGCGCTTAACCGTGATACGGTCATTTTTATGAATAAACAGACTGCGATTCCCCAACGCCATAACCGCTGGTGGCTGCCTGACTAAAGGCGGCACGGTTCTGTTTTATCCCCGTATTAATAGCCGCCGAAAGGCGGCTATTGCGTTCCAGAGACGTCTTTCGGTTTTTTCACGTAAAGGAGTCTTTGATGAACACAAAACCCACCATTCTGACCGGCGATCGCCCTACGGGCGCCCTGCACCTCGGGCACTACGTTGGCTCACTGCGCCAGCGCGTTGCTTTGCAGCATACCCATCAACAATTTGTGCTGATTGCCGACCTGCAAGGGCTGACCGATAACGGTACGAACCCGCAAAAGATCCGCGACAACATCCCGGAAGTGC
Organism: Citrobacter sp. CK198; assembly: GCF_030333295.1. Lineage (NCBI taxonomy): Bacteria > Pseudomonadati > Pseudomonadota > Gammaproteobacteria > Enterobacterales > Enterobacteriaceae > Citrobacter > Citrobacter sp. CK198. The sequence continues at coordinate 292,104 of NZ_JAOWGE010000035.1, forward strand.
TGGCGGATTATCTGGCCGCCGGGATCGACCCTGAACTCACCACGCTCTGCCTGCAATCCGCCTTACCTGCACTGGCGGAACTGACCATGCTGTATATGAATGTCGTCACTGTCGCCCGCGTAGAGCGTAATCCGACGGTGAAAAATGAAATTGCGCAGAAAGGCTTTACCCGCTCGTTACCGGTCGGATTTATGGTCTACCCCATCAGCCAGGCGGCGGATATCACCGCGTTTAAAGCGGAATATGTGCCCGTAGGAGACGATCAGTTGCCGATGATCGAGCAGACTAACGAAATCGTACACAAGATGAACAGCCTGCTGCCTGCCCCGCTGCTACGTCACTGTCAGGCGATTCTGAGCGACACCGGCCGCCTGCCCGGCATCGATGGTGGCGCTAAAATGTCAAAATCTCTCGGCAATACCCTGCAACTCTCCGCCAGTGAAGAGACGATCCACAAAGCGGTTAGCGCCATGTACACCGATCCTCACCACCTTAACGTCAGCGATCCGGGTCAGATCGAAGGAAATGTCGTGTTCACCTGGCTGGATGCCTTTCACCCGGACAAAACGAAAGTCGCGGCGATGAAAGCGCATTATCAGCAAGGCGGGCTTGGCGATCGCACCTGTAAAAACGAACTGGAAACCTGTTTGCAGGAGTTGATTGCCCCGATGCGCGAGCGGCGGGCAACCTATATTCAGGATAAAGGCATGCTGATGCAGATACTGCAACAAGGCAGTGAACGGGCGCATGAGGTCACACAGACAACGCTACGGGAAGTGAAACGCGGGCTGGGATTGCCCGTACTATTTTAACGCTTGTCAACCCGGCGGCAGAGTTGCCGATTCCACATTTTGCAGAGTGAACAAAAAGCTTTACACCGCGCACACGATAAGAACGACGCGGCGATCTTTTACGCAATGCCTGCGCTGACTAAAATAGCGCCTGCATTTTAAACAGAGGATTGTTGTTATGTTGTTCTGGAAAAAGATGGTGAAGAAGATCGACGCGTTCTCAACGTTGATTCCACCACGCTACTTCCGGGTGTAAATCCAGGCAGGCCTGTCAGCGACAGGCCTGATTGCTTTTATGAGTTTTATTCTTGCGCAGTCCGCATTTTCTTAACACCACCACCCACACCCTCAGCCAGGCGTAACGATAAACCAGCGGATGCTGTAACCTGAGTAATGTCAGAAACATAGCGCCTCCCGCTAACGGAACGTCGGCAGTAAACCAAACACATCCAGCACCACCGTCAGATACACAATCCCTCCGCCGACAATCACCAGATTCAGCACCGTATTGTTACAGGGGGCGGTATAACGCGCCGTGGCAAAACGCTTACGGGACGCTTTCACCAGAAATGGCGGCAGGATCACGCTCCAGATGGTAAACGCCAGTCCCGCATAGCCAATCGCATGGACAAAACCATTCGGGAAAAAGAAACAGACGGCAGCGGGCGGGAAATAGGTCACCAGCGCGGTTTTCAGTCTGCCGATGCCGTTATCCGGGAAGTGGAACAGATCGGCAATATAATCAAACAGACCCAGCGTAGCGGCCAGCAGCGAACTGGCAACGGCAAAGTTACCGAAAAAGGTCAGGATTAAATCCATATAGCGACTGGTAAACAGCCCACTGATGGCTTCCACAAACACATCAATATTGCCGCCTTTGGCAATGATCGGCGAAAACTCGGCGCGGCTGATATTGCCCATCGTCACCGCCAGCCAGAAGATATAGAGCAGCACGGCAAACAGGGTGCCAATCACGATGGAGCGCGTAATATGGGATACGCCGTGAGTGCCATACAGTTTCACCAGGCTCGGCACATTGCCGTGAAAGCCAAAAGAGATAATGCAGAACGGCAGCGTCATCAGAATGTAGGGCAGATATTGCGTATTCGGCAATGCGATGGCGACGCTATCGACCAGTTTCGCCACCTCAATATGGCCGATTAGCCCGGAGAACGTGGCAAAGAACGCCACAAACTTACCGACGATCAGAATGGTAGTGATCCGCCCGACCAGCAGCGAGCTGTACCAGGCGATTACGCCAACCAGCATACTGACGACAATAACGGAGATATTTGCCGGGAAACGAAAACCGCTATATTTAAACACCGTCTGCGCCATCACCGCCGATGACCCGGAGATATACGCATAGGTTAAAATATAGAGTACAAAACCAAAGGCGATGCCAACCACGATATTCCACTTTCGCCCTAATAGATCCTGAGTAAAGGTGTTAAAACTGGCTCCGGCACCATAGTGAAGGTTCACTTCCACCAGCATCAGGCCGGTTAATAACATCATGATGGCAATAACGATCAGAATAACAGAGGCGCCGGGAAACCAGACTCCCGCCATCGCAATAGGCAGGGAGAACATTCCCCCGCCGACTACCGTTGCGATGACAAGCATCGTCCCGCTAATAAGTCCGGGGGAACTCTGTCGTTCAATGGCATTAATATCCATGATAAATGTTCCTGTTGACTATTAATTATAATTACGGCTGTCATTTGTACATCTTCGGATAATAAAAAACAAAAAGCCCCATTTAAAAATGGGGCTATCAATATCATTAAATATAATCAAAACGTGCAGTAAAGAAGCGCAACTGCTTAGGCTCATAAATAAACTTCAGCCCGCGAATATCCTCTTTATGCTTATAGAGTTTAATAATGCCATCGGCCACCACATCCATATGCGCATAAGTATAAACGCGGCGTGGAATAGTCAGGCGTACCGTTTCCAGTTTTGGCCGGTGGTGATCGCCCGTCTCTTTATTACGCCCTGCGGAGATGATGCCACGCTCCATGCTGCGCACGCCCGTTTCCATATAGATGCTTGCCGCCAGACTCTGCGCCGGGAACTGGTCCTGGGTCAGGTGTTCGCAGAAGCGACGAGCATCGAGGAATACCGCATGGCCGCCTACCGGTTCAACAATCGGCACACCTGCCGCCTTCAGCTTATCGCCCAGATAACGAACCTGTTTCACACGGTGCTCAATGTACTCAAACTGCATGGATTCACGCAGACCAATGGCCATTGCTTCCATGTCGCGCCCGGCCAGACCGCCGTAGGATGGCATCCCTTCATATACCACCACCAGCTCTTTAGCCGCCGAGAACATCTCATCATCGTTCATGCACAGGAACCCACCGATATTCACCAGGCAGTCTTTTTTCCCGCTCATGGTACACCCATCGGCGTAGCTGAACATTTCATGGACGATCTCTTTGATGCTCTTGTTCTCAAAGCCTTTTTCCTGCTCTTTGATGAAATAGGCGTTCTCTACGCAGCGGGTTGCATCGTAGAAGACTTTGATGCCATGCGCCTGCGTCAACTCCCTGACGGCACGCATATTCGCCATCGAGACCGGCTGACCGCCCGCAAGGTTCACCGTCACCGCCAGACAGATATAGGCAATATTTTCGGCGCCCTTTTCGTCAATCAGTTTTTGCAGCTTTTTAAGATCGATATCGCCTTTAAATGCGATATTCAGACCGGCATCGTGCGCCTCATCACGGACGATATCCACAAAGGTGGCGCCATTTTTTTCCTGATGATAACGCGTGGTAGTGAAATACATATTCCCCGCAACATATTGCCCCGGTTTAATCGCCAGCTGCGATAGCAGGTTTTCCGCCCCGCGCCCCTGGTGCGTAGGAACAATATGTTTAAAGCCAAACAGCTCCTGAACCGTTCTTTCCAGATGATAAAAGTTTTCACTGCCTGCGTAGGCCTCATCACCAATCATCATCCCGGCCCACTGCTTATCACTCATGGCGTTCGTACCACTGTCCGTCAGCAGGTCGATATAGATATCTTTCGAGTTCAACAGGAAGGTATTGTAGCCCGCTTCCTGCATTTTTTGGATGCGCTCATCACGCGAGATCATAGATACAGTTTCAACGCTTTTAATACGGAAGGGTTCTGCCGGATAATTCATTTTGTTTCTCCAGTTAACAGTGGTCATGTTCGTATTAATGTGAAGTAAAGCATACCTGGTCCATCAATAAAGATTGATGGAATATAACTATCCGCCTCCTGATTCAGGGGGAGAAATAATGTGAGGGCACTATGCAAGATTTAATTCATGAAGAAAATAGCTCCGTCAATATTCGCCATTGGCGTAAATCATAAAATCTGTAAATACGCGTGATTTAAATCACATACCATTTTTTTACTGACTCAATTTCAACAAGTTATTTTTTATCTTTTGAATTGCAGTTTCCCTCCAGACGCGGTAAAAGAGAGAAAGCAGTGAAAACTTAACTTTCCAGCCTCTTTTCCGCTCACATTGTCGATTTTGTATACCAGGCTATTGTGAGATTGCGATCACCCTCCGTGCTTAATTTTGTGACTTACATCACTAAAAGTGTAAAGTAAAGTTTACGATACAGATCGATTTCAGAGATTACGATTTGCTTCAGGGATGAGGTTCACATTTTTTGGCATGGATTTGGGGAGAGTAGATAAGCAGCAAAGTTCACGTAGTTTGAGAATAAAAAGAGACCGTCGAACACAACGTTGCCAGTGGTTTTGATGAAGAACATTACTCTCTGCTGACGAGGTGGGATTCGCTATCCAACAGATACGCAAACAATGTGGCCCATCATAAAAGCTTTGATAAAGGAACGATTGGACCAAACGAGACTATGCACGTACAGATGTCGAAGATGATGAATGGAGGCAGGATTGTCGACAGGCTGTTCTGTGTTCCGCCGACAAGCCGATTGACGTGCCGTAAGGGCTTGTAGAATGGTACATGAGAGAGGTGTTAAGGGGATACAAGGCCGGACTTGCCTTTTCATTTAATTATTTGAAATATTAATGGGTTATGAGGATTTATTTTGGGAGGTTTGCCCCCAAAGTGGGACATAAAAATGAATACTGGGTGGAAGATCACAAAGTTGGATCTTTATTCTCAATAAATGGAGTCCATATGATTAGCAAATATATATCATCGGTCACGATAAATAATAAATCAGCAATAAAGATTACTCTCAGATAGGAGAACCCACCTTTATTATAAGTAGGCTATCCCCTAAAAAACACATTAGGATTCGAACTATATGACTAAACCTAAAGAAGCCACACCTTCTTGGGGTAGACGCTGATGGATCGCCAGAAGAGTCTTCATTTCTCGTAAAACAAACTGTGGCATCCAGCCACACTGTAATTCGAAATCAAACCGTTCGTTGTTGGCGTTCCCTTCTGATGTCATCAGGCCATTTAAGATCAGTTCATTATAAAGCCATTCATCTAAATGCAAGCTGATACCGTAATCGTTAAGCAACTTACAATGTAACTGATGGGCGATTTTTAAGCCCGCAACATCCAGATCGCCAAAATAAAGTAGCTGTTCTACCAGTTCGACCTTAAGAAGTTGTGACACGCACTCCGCCTGGCCGGAAACTTTGTTACCTGCGCCATAAATGACCAGTGACCAGCGAGTCTGAACTTGATTAAGTTGGCATAGTCGATAATACACATCAGAGTTTTCAACAATGATAGCAGGAAGATCGTGGCAGCGTGACGACTCATACGGTAAAGGTGGTGCACGTCGAAACGCGCCCATATCAGCCAAAGTCAGAGTGACATGCTTCCAACCGTCAGGTGGCATAGAATCCAGCGCTTTTTCGTCACCAAATATCAGCAGAGACCGCTCACGGTGCCCTAGAAGGCCAGGGAATAGTGGCTTGTCACCCTTAGTTTGGCGAAAGAGATATGTGTTTAGTTGCTGTAGGCGAGCCTTGATTGGCAGGGTAAGTTGTCCTGTAATACGTTGTGCTAACCAAGGATGCCAGGCTATTTCTGATGTTGCCTTCGTAGGAACGAGGGCTCCTTCGTAAACAAAATTACTTGGCAGGCTCATACCCCGCCAATAGCGCTGCCAACTCGCTTTGTGCTTAGGCTGAGCCCGCCAGTCCTTCTGAAGCAGTTGCGTAACTGCCTGACTCAGCAAATCAGGTGCATCCTGACTCAAGGCCTCCTGGCCGTGTACGCGTAACACCTCATCCAGCACCGCATTAGCTTTTACTGTACGAGCGGCCTTGCCGGCGGCAAGGCGATGTCTATTAGCTGTCGACTCAAGTCGGGATAGCCAGATCATTACACTATTCATCCCATCTCTACCTTAAGTTTTGTGACTTAGCAACCAGAGAAGCCGCCCACAGGGCATGGCGTTCTTTATCAACGGTTACCAAATCCCGCCGCCTCAGTTTTTGAACTTTGTTCAGGAAGAGATGGTTATCAAACATCGATTGGGCGTTTTCATCCGAAATACCAGTCAGGTAGATGAGCTGGATTTTATAGGCTTTGGCCATTTGGGTTTGAATTCGCATTAGATCATCGGCATTCGATTTACCCAGCGGGTTATCGGCTAACAAGAATCCTGCACTTGAAATACCCGTATCGTACTCTCGTACTTTACCAACCGTCACAAACAGTAAAAAGGCAGAGGTAAGGCGCTGTCCACCCGAACCTTCGAGTCGGGTGACAGGAGTCCATTGTGGACGGCTGGCATTCGTCTTCAGCAAACGCACCTCCAGTTCCCCTTCGCCAAATACCGACTGGACCAAATCAGCTGTCAAGGCGTCCCGGTTGGGCGCTCGGGGTATCTGTCCCCTAGTTATCCACTGCTGCAAGCGGCTGCTGGCAAAACCCCTGAGATCAGCGGCAACATCATTCAGTCGGTCGGTCATTTTGATAATGGGCCGACCAGGCAGTACGGGGCAATCCTCAGGAATTTTTACCGACATCGCGCGCTTGAGAAGTTTAATCGCCCCTTCCAGATGAGCAGTCAGATGGGTGACAGTCAGATCAATCGAACGCTGGAATTGTTCCAGGCTATCCTGCACAGCTTCAAATACCTGAGTGATCCCTGTACCGACCCTGTCCAAATCGCCCAGCACTTCATGATAAGTTACGATTGAGTCCAACTGCCGTAAATATTCCTGACTGGCTCGAGCGTCTGGCTCCTTAGCGGACTCTTCTTCGATCCTTTTACGGAATTGTCCCCAAACCGTAGAGACGTTTATATTTTGCTGTTTTAGCGCTTCATTTAGACCGGCATACTTTTGGCATTGTGTTGCCAGATCGTCAGCATATTCAGTAATGCTCTGAATTCTGCCTGGTAGACCCGCTGCTGAGGTCGGCGTAATGGGCTGGATCATCGCTTGAGCTGTTTTAGCATTCTGAAGCCGTTCTTTCACATTTGCCATCTTTTGCAGCTGCAGCTTTTTTTGTTCACACTGAAGTTTTAGCTGGTATTCAGTTTGATGGAGGTTGTTGACGATTTCGTCCAGAGACGTATGGATCGCTTCTATCCCGGTGGGTTTCTCTTCCCAGACAAAATCTTCGTCAAGTGCTTTACTAGCCTCCTCACAGCTTTGGGAACAATTTTGCAGAGTTACCTGAGAGTTAATTAGATTTTGCGTGAATTGCTTCTGCTGTTCGTTGAGGCGTACGATGCGGTTATTAATTACCGTTAGCTCATTGATAGCCGCCGCTTTTACCTCATCCGGATATGTATTGTAAGTGGGTTGAGCTATCAAACGCTCAGAGGCGTAACGTTGTGCCTGTTCAGCATCTTTTAGTTGTTGCTTGAGAGCGGTCACTTGATCACCGTTGGCTGCTTCGAGCAGTTTTTTGTGCGCCTGAGCAGCCATCTCATGGGCATCTTTGGGGCTTCGTCCTTCCATACCTTCAGTCGCCGTAATCTCTGAATAGAACGGCTCGTTACACAGATTACTCCAGTTGCCCATCTGGATATTTAAAAGGGTTTTCTCGGAGCGCTTGTTCTCCTTGATCTCGCTCAGCCGTTCCTGTCTCTCTCTCTGGGTGCAAAGAGTGTCCTTGCTTCGTTGAATCTGTGCAGCTAACTGCTCCAGTTTCATTATCGCCGTTTCACGCTTCGCCCATTCTGTTTCTACAAAAAGACTCAGTTTATCATGTGCTTTTTCTGCCTGAATTTTCTGCTGCTGGGCGTTGTTTAACCGCACCTGGACATCTCTCTTCTCGTCACGCAGTTTTTGCTCATCATGCTCAGCTTGCTTAAGTGCTGCATCAGCATTTTCCAGTATTAAGAGAGCCTGCTCCCGTTGGTCAAGCAGTCCCGCCCAATACTTACCATACTGTTCGTAATGCAAACGCCAGTCACTCCTGAAAGATTTCAGTACATTAAGGGCGCTCTCCGCAGCCTTCACACTGACCTCCTGCGACGCTACAATATTCTCCAGGTCTTGCAGCCTGGCTTCGTAAGCGGCCTGGCTATATCCGTGCTTATCGGGGTTTGAGAGGACGACCTGTACTAATTCAGACGTTTCTCGGCGGAGATCTTGTGCTTCATGCAGCAGGTAAATAGCAATAGGTGCCTTCTTCCAGAGCAGGATCTCACTAATTTTATGGACCTGTTCAAACGTTACATTGTCGAGTGCGACCAAGCTCAGGTAGCGGCCAGGGTTTTGATCGATCACCGCTGCAATCTTTTGTGCATCATCGTTGTAAACAGAGGCCAAATAGTGTGGAAATGTCCAGAGCTTATCCCGTGCAATGCCCGCCGCATAAAACGCTTCAAGTGCCTGATTGACCTGCTTAGCGACCAGTTCATGTCCCGTCTTCCTTAACTCGTCCAGTTCGTGCCGGGCTTGCAGTAAACGCTCTTTCATTCCATTCAGCGTTTGATAGTTTGCATTCAATACCTTGTCGAGCTGCAATCCACACAGCTCGCTGTGCCAACTCGTGTCTTCAATATCTAGGTCATGTTGCATTGACGTTGGCAGTTTTTGATAGGTTTTTGCTAAAACTAAGGCACTATCCACAGCTGACTGGTGTTTTTGTTCAGCCAGAATGAGTTTTTGCTGGGCCTCACTTTTCTCAATTGATGCCTCCCGCACAACATTCAGCTGTGCTTCCAGCGCCTGCTCTTTCTGATGATGAATTGTATTAGCCAGTTCTTCACTCTGCTTTGCATCGCGTAAGGTTAATTCCAGTCGGTATTGGGCTGCTACTGGTGTTTCATCCTTCTGGATCAACCCAGCTTCACATAATTCATTCCGTTGCGATTCGCCCTGCCGTTTGTCTCTTTTATATCTCTCACGATCCGCCTCCAGGCCACCCAGCATCTTTTGTAGTTCGTCGTATGATTGTTTAAGGGTATTACTTTCCCTATCCATCTGCCCTAATTCTTCCTCAAGCGTAGCCTCCTGCTGGCGATGCCTGTCGATTGCCCACTCTAATGTACCCAAGGCCTCGCCAGCAGTACGCTCGAAAATCACCTGTAGCGGTCTTTCCGTTTCACTTTGGAATACCTTCAGATCTTCATCTGCCTGGCGGTACTCATTCAGGGCCTTAGCATAGGCTTTGTAGTCTATAGCAGCGTGAGTAATCTCAATCTGGAGCTGATTGGTATCGGCTTCGTCTTGAAGCGCATCGACTATCGCTTTTTGTTTGTCGAACTGATGCTGCACAAGATCATATTCAAGCAGTGCTCTGCGCTTACCTAACTGCTCACGCAGAGACATCGCCTGGCCAATATGCGTTTGCAAACTATCCATGTTATCTTCAAGCTGCGTCTGTTCAACCTGAGCATCCCCGACAAAGGCTGCGAGATCGCGCATTGCTTCTCGGAAGCCATCATCCAGCAGTTGCTGCTGCGCCAAGGTGCTTTCCAGCTGTTTAGCCGGATCAAGAAACGCCAGCCAGTTAGCCAGCACATCCTTCAGGAAGGACTCGTTACGACGGATCCCCTCTAACTCTCCCTGACGTTCAACTTCATGCGCTACCAGTTCCCGCAGCCGCTCAGCCGCATCTTTAGACATGGTGCAGGCGAAGAACGCACCAAGGAAATCATGTTCAGTTTTGTGTTCGATAAAACGGGTCAGGCCACCTTCTTCGGAGTTGAAGGTCACCATTGTTTTGATAAGATCAACGTTAATTTGCTGTTCCAGCAAAAATGCTCGCCACTCGTTCTGTCTGGTGGTTTTACGCCAATGCATGCCACCTTCACTACCAGCCTTGAGATTAAGCCAGCTATCAAAACTGCGCAGGCTATTGGCATAGGGACGTAGCTCAGAATTGCGTTCCGCGCGGGAATAAGAAGGGATTTCATCAAACGGCGCGCCCATCAGGGAGTCGGGCGCATCACAAATAAACAGTGTGCGGTCAACATCATCTCCATTACGCTGATGAGCATGTCCCAGTAATAACGTTTGTCCTGATTCATTGACCATCTCAACCAAAACAACAGAGAGTTCTTTATAGAAGTAATTGCGGTAGTGGTATTCACTCTGGCGATGATTTGCCAGATATTGGGTGAAGTCACTAACGGACGGCTCAAAAATCGATAACAACAGCGCGATGTAGGTGGACTTACCGCCCCCATTCACAAGCTGCTGATAAGTACTGGTCACCACCTTCGCATTCCTGACGGGCGAGCGCAGGCCTTCAACAACAGGGCTACCGACCGCTTGAGACAGGCCAATATAGTCCAGTGTGAGGTCCTTGTAGAAAGCTTCTTCATGGCCTGCGCCATCCATATAAACCCGTTTAATCAGCCACATGCTTAAATCTCCGTCAAACGTTGCGTTTCTGTGGTTCCAGTTATAACTGGACGTTCATCGATCGGAAGAAACTCCAGGGTATCCGCTAATGCTGCGATATCGCTTTCAACTAAGTCGGAGGATCGCTCTTCAGTGGCTGAACTGATGCTCATGACAAAACGCACCGTCTCTTCGATGCCAGTATGGCGCAGATAATGTCTGAGTTTGTGGGTCGGATACCAGTCGGACTCTCCCGACAGACTGCTGTCTTCGGCCAGAAAGCCTTCCTCTTGCAACACTTGTATCCAGCGCATAACCATTTCTGTTTGTGAGCGAATACTTGAGACACGCCCTACCTTGTCGTTGTGAATACGGGGAATGCGTTCTTCCTGCACAAACCTGGCAGCCATAAGTAGACCATCTACGGTGTCGTCACTCTCGGCCTTGCGCTGGGCAATCACCTGGTCGGCAACATCATTGAGCCGGGCGACCACCGAGGTGGCATTAATGGCACGACTCTGACCGAACTCGACACGAACTGTGTCTGGAGTTGGAAACAAATCAGCCAGCAACGCAATCAGAGTCAACCCTGCAAACAGGCGCTGTTCTTTCCGTTCCTTACCCTGTTGTTCAATCGCTGTTTCAAGTAATAAGCGTTTGTTCAGCCAACCCAAGGATGGAGCAAACGGGCCTCGGCCATCTGCAGCCAGTAATACTCCGTATGTCTCACTAATCCCGAGATAACGCAGCTTCATTCCTGCTGCAACACCACGGATAATCTCAGCAAACAGGACATCACCTTGCAGATCAAGCGCGCACTGAACCGGCTCATCCCCCATTTTATATCCCAGCGAATTCATAATTGCCTGTGTGGCAATTTCGGCGTAGCGTTTCGCTTGTTGATGCGTGTTGTTGTACATAACGACTCCTCAAAGGGGTGTACGGGAGTGGCCGTTAACAGTTTGATATTGTTAGCCCGCCAGAGCGATGTTTCGATAGCATCGTCACCTATCTCTACTTCTATTGTGGGATCGCTGTTAGCCGCCAGACTGCCGATATGGAGTAAACAAACCTGTTGTTCTTGTTCCGATAATTCATCGCACTCATAGGCGTCGAAAACATCTCTAAAGCTCACATGGCCCCAATTCTTCAATTGGTTACTTACCCAATCACTGCATTTCTTAATCACAGATTCAGGGATACCTCTCAGTCTCAGGTTGGTTTCAATAGCTACTGGCTGATCGGTGGGATCCTGTATCTCATGTGGAAGTGCTTGTTCAAATTTATCGAGATAGAGATTCAGCAGTGCCTCAAGGTCAAACAATGTATGCCGATCGTCATCCTGACTTCGGGGAGCCAACAGGCGTGCAATGAGACTATCGATTTCCTTATCGACAGTTTCAGGGGAATGGGATAACAAGGGTTTGAGTACACCTTTTTCTAGCGTTTCCCGGAAAAGGGTATTATCTCTGGGAATAATGAGTTTCAGACGAGCTCGCTCAAAATCTTTATTCACATCCAGTAAGCAGTCTTGATAGCGCTGCGTAAAGGCGCAGACCTCAGCAAAAATCTCCTGTGCCTTACGTAGCTTATTTAATTTGTCGGGATTTAATTTCAAACTTCCTTCAACCAGCATTTCGGTGATGGCCGACATTGAGTTCTGGATATGTTCCAAAACCTCTCGTGTTTTATCAAAGGAATCATTGAGTACCGGACGAATATCGTGTGCATAAGATGCACTCAAATCACCAGACTGGGCGGCACGCACTTTCATCCGCATCCCAATCAGATATTGCTCCAGTTGCCGCTGTGTTGACTGGATTTGGTGAACTGCCTTGTCGATCTCACCGCGACGGATAGTTTTAAGCGTGCGCCAGGCCAGAATCGCAGCGCGTTCTATCGGCGTTTCATCCAAACGGAGGGTATAGAACAGCATTCCTTCATCGGTCAGCGACCAGAGAATATCATCTGAGCCGGATAGCTGGTCGTGGCGTACCAGACGGACTATCTGCTCTTCGGAATGCGTTCGTTGCGAGAAATCATAATAACGGAGGCGGAAAGGATCTTTGATCGCCGCAAAAATCTTGCTGGCCACTTGTGCGTAGTCGGATTCTTCTTGTCCCGGATAGGCTTCATTGAGGTGCCCAACCAGACATAACTCCGCTTCTTTACGCGTCATTCCTGGCTGGCGCTCGCGGTCAGCATAATAAAGCATGGCGTCAAAGAGATACATGATTGCCGCCAGCGCATCAAGCTCAACACCATCGAACGGATTGCGCTGAAGGGCTCTATATATTGAATCCAGCGTCCGCACGACCAGCAAGGCGTGAGATTGAATAGACAGCTCGCGACGTGCCATTGATTCATTACGAGCCTGCTCCAAAAACCCTAGCGACATAACATTCTCCCTCTGAGACGGAAGCCACTATAGTACGCCCCATCCAATTAAGCAAAGAAACTTTGCTTAATTTTCTTTGGTGGCAATGTTATTTGTTTTGATGCCATTCGCCTTCTATAATTAATCCGTATATCAAACCGCAACTGATTAACCTGCAAATAAGAATAAAACTGATATGTATTACTCAATGTTTCTTGAGAAACACAAATCCCCCCTCAGCCACGCACAATGGTTGCGCTTGCGCTATATTGAGCGCCAGCTACTGTGGGAACGAAAAGTCACTTCACGCATGATTGCTGAAGAGTTTGGCGTCTCGGCGCAACAAGCTCGTACTGATGTAAGAACCTATATGGAGGTAGCTCCAGGCAATGCTATTGAGAAGGGGGCCGGCCGAAAAGGGTATTTCCCCAGTACGACATTTTCGCCTGTTTTACTGGGAGACAACGATCTGGTCTGGCGTGCAACGGTAGAATTTCCCCCCCCGCAAGCGGCCCACGCGCAGGAAATTCCGCTCATCCATCGCGCAGTGCATAGCCGCACGCTGGCAATTTTTTTGTCAGCAATCGAACAGAAGGGACAAGTAAAAGTGACTTATGCGTCAATGGAAAACCCGGAAGGCATATCCCGTACACTAAGCCCTACGGTAATTATCACCGTTAATGGGCGCCAGCATGTGCGAGCCTATGATTGGGGTAGTTCGGCGTTTAAGGACTTTGTTTTGGCGCGATTTCTGGACTCGCCGGAACTGATTGTTCCTGCCCCCCCCCCTCCGCGCAAAGATACCGCGTGGGAGGTCGTGATCCCCGTGCGTTTTATCGCCAATCCAACACTAAACAAAGCGCAACAAGAGGTAATTAAGCGGGACTACATACTTGAACCATCTGAATTCAGTATTCGTGCACCAATGATTTTTTATTTATGCCCTGAAAACAATCTGCCTAAAACAGATGATGAATATGCACAAGCTACTGACGCCAGCAGCCACGGCCCCTTTGTCTACCCAGTTCTAGCTGTGCACGCCCAAACAGGTGAGCCTATTCATAAGTACCGCCATGCTGGCGAGTGAATCGCCACGGGTTTAACAGACATTTCAGAGTCATTTAAGATGGCTTAAAGAGAGGTGCACATGAGCAGTGAGCGTTATCCTGAAGAGTTTAAAATTGAAGCAGTCAAACAGGTTATTGATCGTGGCCATTCTATTTCCAGCGTTGCAACACGTCTCGATATCACCACTAACAGCCTTTACGCCTAGATAAAGAAGTACGGGCCAGACTCTTCCAATAACAAAAAACAGTCAGATGCTCAGGCCGAGATCCGCCGACTCCAGAAGGAACTGAAGCGGGTTACTGACGAACGTGACATATTAAAAAAGCCGCGGCGTACTTCGCAAAGCTGTCCGACCGAGGTACGCCTTTATCCGTGACAACACCTGTTGCTGGCCTATTCGTCTGCTCTGTCGGGTGCTGGACGCTCATCCGAGTGGGTTTTACGCCTCCACATTCACTCCGGCATCAGGCGGATCTGAGGCTGACAGGACAAATCAAACAGTTCTGGCTGGAGTCCGGTTGCGTTTATGGCTATCGCAAGATCCATCTAGACCTGCGAGATAGCGGGCAACAGTGTGGGATTAACCGGGTCTGGCGGCTGATGAAGCGTGCCGGGATAAAGGCTCAGGTCGGGTACCGAAGCCCACGAGCGCGTAAAGGGGGACCAGTATCGTGACACCCAACAGGCTCCAGTGGCAATTCAATCCGGAAGCTCCGGATGAACGTTGGGTAACGGACATAACGTAATCCGAATCCACGAAGACTGGCTGTATCTGGCCGTGGTTGTTGACCTGTTCTCGCGCAAAGTTATCGGCTGGTCAATGCAACCCCGGATGACAAAAGATATTGTCCTGAATGCGCTTCTGATGGCCGTATGGCGACGTAATCCCCAAAAACAGGTGCTGGTTCATTCTGATCAAGGTAGTCAGTACACAAGCCATGAGTGGCAATCGTTCCTGAAATCACACGGACTGGAGGGCAGTATGAGCCGCCGCGGTAACTGTCACGATAACGCAGTTGCAGAAAGTTTTTTCCAGCTACTGAAGCGTGAACGGATAAAGAAAAAGATCTACGGGACGCGGGAAGAAGCCCGCAGCGATATTTTTGATTACATCGGAATGTTTTATAATAGTAAGCGGCGGTATGGTTCGAGTGATCAGATGCCACCGACGGAATATGAAAATCAATATTATTAACAGCTCAGGTGAGAATAACCGCTCCCGAAGCCTGCAAACGCTGTGCGATATTATCGACGTAAAAAAATGGGAAATTAATCAGGCTGCTGGTCGCTATATTCGCTCCCATGAGGACGTGCAGCGCATCCGTAACCGACTGAATGATTTTATGCAGACGCACGGCGCGGAGCTGACCGCCGCTCTTGCACCTGAGTTGATGGGCTATAACAACCAGCATCACGCTGTAAAACACTGCGTGATGCAGCATTCGATGGATTACCTGCGTGAAGCGCTGTCGGTGTGGCTGGCCGCTGGTGAAAAAATAAATTATTCCGCACAGGATAATGACATTTTAACAGCCATCAGATTCAGGCCTGACGCGGCTTCACGGGATGATAATCGTGAAAAATTCACGCCTGCGCAAAACCAGAATTACGTCCGAAAACGCGCTGAACTGGCCGCGCAGTAGCCCTTCAAAAAATCCCCGTAAATCCTGCCCTTTTTCCGGAATTAAGCCATGCATTAGGTGCATGGTTTTGCATACGTTTTCACGTCCCTGCCTCTCCCGCCAGCGCCAGCTCTGGCGCTGCCTGAGGCCGCCCATGCAAAGAGACACATCGAGCGAGCAGACGTGGCAGGGGAGAGCATTGCGCGCCAATATGGTTAAATTTTTTAGCATAATTGAATTAGGTTGACTTCATAAAGTTTGTAGCAGTACGACGTTACATCCAGTGCTAACTTAACTGAAATGCATAAATCTCCACTAATCATGCTGTTATGATTTGTTGCATACATCAAAGTAATTGGGATAGATGCAATAAATGATATTGCATCACATCTGTTTATGAGCATAATTCAGAGGGAGCAACATAAACATGTGAACATAAATGGAAAAACTATGAAAATTGATAACCAACCTTTGCTTGAACACAGCCTAAAAAGTGGCATCAATTTATTTCTTGGTGCTGGTTTTTCAGTAGAAGCAAGCTCAAAAGATGGAAAACTCCCAGTCGGAAATGATTTAAAGGATGAATTACTTGATCATTTCAAAAGGAAAAAGCCATCAACTCTAGATCTCCCTCAACTCTGTCAGATATTAAGCAGCTCATCAAAAAAAGAACTTAAAGACTTTTTCATTAACCGCTTTACGGTTACAGAATTTGATGAACTTTACAAATCAATTGAAAACATTAAAATAAAATCTATTTTTACAACCAATATTGATGATCTAATTTTCAAAATATTCAAAGACAGCAGCAGATATTATATAAATGACATTCAACTTAGAGGCCCTGCGATAAGCAACGGTGAAGCCATTGATTATATAGGGCTACATGGGTGTGTGGCATATCCTGGCTCAGAGTTTGCTTTTTCACCTTTAGAAATTTCTTCTAGCTTTGAGAGAGATAAAGATAGGTGGTTCACCTACGTAAATAAAATTCAAACATCACCAACGTTGTATTGGGGCTACAGAGTCCAAGATGCAGGCGTATTACAAGCTTTATCAAACTCTTCTAATAAGGGTAGGCAAAGAGCTGATGCTTGGATCGTATTGAGAGAAGATGATGAAGAAGCCAGAGAGTACTACTCTTCGTTAGGTTTTCAAATAATAATTGGAGAAACTATAGAGTTACTCAAGTATTTCTCTAAACTTAAAAGCGATGATAAATCAATCCCCCAGAAGAATACTATTGAAAATAAGTTCGAAGAATATAAAATACCAACACTTTCCTCTGTTCCTGTACGTTCTCTCACTGAGTTTTTCTTAGGGGCAGAGCCAATATGGTATGATATCTTTACAAATAAAATTCATAAAACAAACCATTTGCAAAAAACAAAAAACGAGTCATTCAAATCTAAGCATGTATTAATTATCGGAGCACCTTTAACCGGCAAATCAACTTTACTAAAGCAATTATCTGTTGAAGCCAAAGAACTTGGCTCGGTTTTATATATCAATGAGATAACGCCAGAAAAAGCGCGACTGCTTTATAGAGAGATAAAGATTTCCAATGAGAAAGTTTATATATTTATAGATAATGCTGTGGATTCTTCTGAAGCAATACAAACGCTAATCCATCTACCCAACATTAAAATAATAGCCGCTGAAAGAGATTTCATTTACGACACTGTTTCATATCGATTCACACCTCAGCAGTTTAATATATTAGATGTGTCTGGCCTAAATGATTTCGATATACAATCGGTTATAGATAGCATTCCTCAAGGCATTAACAAACAGAATGACTCATTTTCTCATAGCGATGGTGATATAAATATTGAGCCAAGCTTCCTTGAGGTTATGACACATGTAATTAAAGACAACGCATTGGCAGATAGATTTGTAGAAGCATTAAAAGAATTTAAAAAAACGGCTGCACCAGAGCATGACTTGTTATTGTTAGCGTGTTATTTGTATAGTTGCCGCATACCAATCTCAGTTGATATTGCTGCTGCATATCTTAGAAGTTATAATTACGATGCATTAAAATCATTCCGAATGCTATCAAGTATGGATACATTCTTATACCCATATGAAGGACAGTTAAGCGTAGATAACCAAGCCTATTTTGTTCCGCGCTCCAGGACCGTTTCAGAGATAGTAATGAAGAAAACTTATCATAAAGACATGGCAAAAATGTTAGAGACTTTCCATCAAGAAGTTTCACCAACCAGAATAAGCCGATATGATATTTTTAAACGCTACGCCTATGACGCCAAATTGATGGGGCGTGCGTTCCCTGATTGGGAGCGAGGGTTAAAATTCTATGAGGAAGCTTTCACTCGTGATAGGACACACTCATTAAAACAACAAGGGGCATTATACTTAGCCCACAAGAAAAAATATGAGTTAGCTTTCATATGGATTGACGAAGCCAAATCAATAACTGGCAACAACAACCCAACAATCAGAAATACCTATGCAGTAATATTGTTCAATGCAAATTATGATAAACCTAACTCTCCAGAGGTGTTATCAACTCTGGAAGAAAGTATGGAAATACTACAACGTTGTTATAATGATGACTATAGGAAAATTTATCACGCAAGGATATTTGCCGAACAATCAATCAAATTCAAGTTGAAATACCCTGATATCTCCAGAAAGAAAGGTTATTTAGAGTTAAGCATGAAATGGCTGGAGTCTGAATTGAAAAATAGGCCAAATGATCGATGGATGAATAACCTCACGCGGACCATTCGAAGAAATTTGCGCTAAAATTCATTAATTGGCATATGGTTGGCTCTGTTAAGAGCCAACTAATCATTATTGTTTTTTGCGAAATAATATGGAGTAATAGCATAATTTTCATTTGCTTCTAAATAATCAGCCCACCATTGAATCATTAATTTACGCTCATCTAAATGCTCTGAAGTGTGAATATATGCTGCACGAACATTATTACGCTCAGAATGGCTCAACTGACGTTCAATCGCATCCTCGCTCCATAATCCAGACTCTCCCAACGCTCCACGAGCCATAGTCCTAAATCCATGTCCACAAACCTCAGTTTTCGTGTCATATCCCATCGCGCGCAATGCGCTGTTTACTGTGTTTTCACTCATAACCTTAGTTGCGTCATGATCACCAGGAAAAAGCAGATCTTTATCACCACGAATCTGCTTTAACTGGTCTAACAAAATCATCGCCCGCTGACTAAGCGGAACAATATGCTCCTCTTTCATTTTCATACCACGATATGAGTAACGCACTCCTTTGATTTCTTCTCGTTTTGCAGGTACTCGCCAAAGAGATTTATCGAAGTCGAATTCATCCCAACGCGCGAAACGTAACTCACTGGAACGCACAAAAATTAGTAAGGAAAGCTCGACCGCGATCCGAGTCATTACCCGCCCGCGATATGCAGCAAGACGAGCAAGAAACTCAGGGAAGCGGCTAGAGGGCAAAGCTGGATAGTGTCGTGTTTGGTAGTCGATAACGCACCGGCCATGTCACTGGCTGGATTTGAGCTGGCGAATGTCGGACGAACCGATATGAGGGAAGATATATAGCTCAAGATAGCGAAGAACCCGCGATCGATGGTCTTCGCTCCAGCACTTGTTACTTTCATGCCATTCACGAGCAATGGTTTCGAAAGTATATGCCCCCGAATTCTCGGCCTGAGCTTCTTTCTGTTCGGCTTTAGGGTCAATGCCCTGCACTAGCAGTTTTTTAGCTTCATCACGCTTTGCTCGTGCCTGAGCAACAGTCACATTAGGCCAAACACCAAAAGCGAGGCGCTCCTCTTTCTTATCGGAGGGGCGCCGGTATTTCATGCGCCAGTATTTAGATCCCTTGGCCGAAACCTCGAGATACAAACCGCCACCATCGGCCATTTTGTAGGTTTTGTCTTTTGGCTTTGCGGTCTCGACCTGTCTGGCGTTGAGCTTCATTTGGGGCACATTTCTAATCTAAGTTAAGATGCCCCCAATGACATACGGATTTCAACGGACAACCTCGGACAACTCAGGACGTAAAAATCGCTGCAGGCGTTGATTTTAAAGGGATAACTGGACTTTCTCGGATGGTCTGGGAAGTACTATTGGTGCGAAGGCCGGACTCGCCTTTTCATTTAATTTATTGAAAATTAATGGGTTGTGAGAATCTGTTTTGGGGATTTGCCCCCAGAATGGGACATAAAATTGAATACTGCGTGGAAGATCACAAAGTTGCGTGATTATCACTCATCGACAATTCCTATCCTAACCCTAAATTGCCTCATTAGCTCTCCACACCACACGTGATTTCGGTTACGGGACAAAAATCAGTACACTACTATATCAGAGATCCTTGTTTTTCCACAAATTGAGCAAATTAACTCAATTTCATCATGTGGTAACAGTAGGTACTGCTATGATTTTCGTTTAATTTTATCTACATTTAGTTAGCAAACTCACACCATCGTATAACAGGATAAAGCTCCTCACACTAAGGAGCATTATATCTTTGGCGGTTCAAGAGAAATAAGCCACTCCGACAAATCAGTTAAAGACTCATTACCACTTTGTTTCAGGCCAAACAATAAATCTTCCTGGCGCGGCTGGCCGAAGACAATACGATAGAGTGCTAGTTCTCGTTTAAGCCGCTTAAACTTAATGCTCTCTTTGCTGTACGGCAATATAGGAATCCGGCGCTCAACGCAAGATGTCCCCTCTTCAAAAATCCAGTAGGGAACCAGCTCCGATTGTCCTGCTTTACGGTGACTTGCCGCAAGTGCGAAGAGCTGTGTCCATGGATCTGAGCTTTCTGCCAACGAATGAAGTGCACGCAAACCATAATGCTCAGCAATGTTCTTCCTTACTGCATGGCCCTTATAACGATGCACCCGCCCTTCACGTTGCTCCATATCGACCGGGTTTGACGGTAGATTCCAGTGCATCACCGCGTGGCACCAGGTATGAAAATCGAGTCCTTCTTGCCCGATTGAGGTGGAGGCCAATATAAAGGGGTGGAAGGGAGAGTTAAACGCATCTTTCACCGACTCCGCATGTGCGACGGCTTGATTTGTGTCGTCCCTCTGCTGGCCGTAGCGTAAAGCAAAGCGACATCGTGTGTGCAAATCGCCCCAGGAATAATTGCCCCCTTTCGTTTTGAACTCATCAATATTCAGTTGCGTGGTACGCAGCGAAACCACGGCCTGAATGCGTGATGCAATAGCCGCTAACTGCGCTTCAGCGGATTCATGTTGTAATCCCATCGACTCTAACAGTGTATGAACATACTCATCCAGCATGGCCTGTATATTGCCATCGATGCCATAGCGCAGCGTTAGCCGCCAGTAAGTGTCATCGCCAGTGCCGCGTAGTAGCGAAATGCTCTCCGCCAGGTTGTAGAGTGAGCGAAATCCAGAAGCGATCTGTGCTGCCCCGGATAACATCTCTGCTGAATCGGTTGCCAGGCCATTGTCGATGCGATTGAGCGCCCGTAGGGCGCACGTACCAGGGCTAGCAAGAGCTAAGTCACAGAGCACTTCAGCCAGGTCATCAGGGCGTGGGCCGAGGGAGATCTCGCCATTTGCCATTTGGATAAAAAGGTCGATATGTTCCTGAAAGTTTTCGGCACTCTCATTTTTCGTTGACCCTATGTACCAGTAATGTTCGCCCTGCCACCAGTCTGGCGTTTCGGTACGAGCATCCAGTAATGCCGGTGCTGCCCAATACCAGCGCTCGTCCACACGCGTACCCGGCTCACCATTATCCAGAGTTTCAAGCAGTGCTTCACATTTAGCCGTTGCAATCGCCCTTACGGCCTTTACACTCAACGGCTCGCTGGCATGCTGGAGAGCAATTTCAAGCGGATCAATATGGCGGGCGAGTGTCGGTGATGGCAACATCCAGGCAATAACAGGCATCCCGGAGAGACGACCATCTTTTGATGATTTTGCAAAATTGAGCAGCGGTTTTACTTTCTTTTTGAACTGACTATGTAGAATCTGGGGATCAGTACCAATCATCCGTCGTTCTGCCTCATAAGAACAAACAGTGGCAATCGCATTAGGTACCGCATTCCAGGCGGAAAATACCAGCGTTTTAGTCAAGCTGCCTTTGTTGGCATAGACCCCACCAGGCGTAATGTAAGGCAGAGAAGGTGGCATCCATAAAAGTTGCCACATGTCTTTATCCAGCGTGTCCTCAAACAGCATTCGCATGCGGGGATTTGCAGCATCAAGGGGTTTGTAGCGCTCTAATTTTGCCTTCGACAGTAACTGCGGCTTTATTGATTTGACGAGTTTACGCACTGTATCGGAAGGGTATTCCAGTACTTTGTCAATAAGAGTACGTAGCTCGTAATGCTTTAGAAAATTGAGAAGGTAAGGCATTGATTTCCAGTATTCGATGATATCGCGAGCTTGTACCTCCATTGCGATAGCATCAACGGCGGCAACGTGATGAAGGTCGGAGAGCGTAATCATTGCCGGTTGTGCAACTTCTTTAGTCATCGCATCAAGCTTTTGCGTCATCGTTACCCGTTCGGTACGGCACATGACCTGTAATAAAGCGTGTTCCAGTGCTTTTTTCGTTTCTGCGGCATTTGTGAAAGCGTGCAATGCAGTACGGTGATCGAGTAAGTGCTGCTGAATACCCTTGATTTGACTGCTATCGTTGTACAAAAACTGCAATGTGCGAATAAAGTCCGCGTAGTGATTATCCCCTTCGCTTTCCTGATCGAGAGTGAACATTTTATACGGAGTCGCGGAGAGTAATAGCACGCGTACGTCCGGCTGTTCAAAGAGTGCTTTTGCCAGCAGTGCGGCTTCATCGTCACCATCAAGTAAAGCTTTAAACCGCTGAAATTCGTCAAGGATAACCAGATTGGGCTCCAGCGCTGACAAACACACCGAAGCCAGTTTACTTCTGAGTTTTCCGATTAGTGTGTAGCGCAGTTCAGAATCGTGAATTTCGCTGTCCTCGTCATCATCGGCAAAGCATTCACAACCTTCTTTGAGTTGAGCGTACAGTTCGGTATCGTCCAGAACCTTGCGACGAAAATCTTTTGCCAGTTCCGTGTCAATGTCATCAACAGATAGCCGGTCTACCGTGGAATGCCAGCCAGAAAAGCCTGCTGCTGCCTGTAGCAGGTTAAGCATTCCCTTGCGTAAACGTTCACGGCGCATGCCTTTTGCCAACGGTAAATCGTACAAAATGCGATATAAGATCGCGCGTTCTTCTTTGTGACCTCCACGGCTTCGGGTGTGATCGAGAGCAGTGTTTGGTGTCAGGCTGATAAAATTTATTCTGTTTTGGCGCAGAGACCGCACCTGCTTTGGCAAAAACGTCAGGCGCGTTGAGTGTGAAAATTGCGCCTCATTACTGACATTCAGGCGTTTGATATTCTGTGCCGCAATAGCCGCATTTGAGCAGATATAAATGATGTCGATACGATCGACATTATCCTGCAAATGTTCGATAACTTTGGCGATGATGCCCCGGGCAACCATTGTTTTGCCCAGCCCCACCTCATCGGCTACCAGAAAGCGATTTTGCGATTTATCACCGTAAAATTGCTGGAAAACATAATTTACGGTGCGTTGCTGGAAATCTTTCAAGCCCGTGAGTGGGGCAATAATACTGGGATGCTTATCGGCCATATCGTCCTCCCATGGCTGATTCAAACACGGCCCACAGTGCAAGAAAATCTTGCGGAATCATGTCGTTCTTCCCTTTTCGCATATTTTCCACCAGCGCGGCGATATCGTTTAAACGCTCGGGTTCGCGGCTATAGATACGTGTCAGCTCTTCCAGAACGCTGAATTCCTCTCCACTGGCTAGCCCTGTAAAGAAATGACCATCACCGAAGGTATTTTCGGCAAAGAAGGATTGATGCCCCGTTTCACCTATCAACATCAACAAGTAACGTAGAAAATCCTGATTCTGCATGCAGTTTTGTAAAATTATTGCATTGCGATCGGGGGGTAAGGCATCAATTGGCAGATTGAGAACGAACCTGAGCGATACGTCCGGGTGCGATGTTTTAAGGGAAAACGCTGTCAGTCCGGTAATTGCCTGGACTGAAAACTCTCCGAGTTCTCTTTTATTCTCCTTATTCGGGTCCTGTAGATTGCAACTCAACACTTCTGATACCGTTATTGGCCATGCTGTTGCCTGAACAACTCCCGGTAACTTAGGAATCTCGCCAATAAGCCACAATGCCCAGCTTTGGTCGTTTTGACCGGGGTGACCATGAAGACTCAATGCAGCTTCAGCAAGCAACGTACGCGCCTGTTCAAGATGGCATTCTGCTTCGATACGCAGGGCATCGGGCTCAAACAGCTGGGCAGGGTCGAAATCTTGCAGATAGCTTCCCATCCCGTCGCTGCCAATGAGGTCATCAATAGTGCCCGTGTGCTTTTTCTTACCCTTGAGCGAGACTAAAATTTCGCAGTTTGTTTTCCCCAGTAGCGCCGCGCTGGTGGCGTTCGCTGAGCCCAGAACCAGTTCGCTGTCTCGGCCATTTTCAAACAGATAAGCTTTGGCATGCAGACCGGAGGCAATGATTTCATCAGGTGAGCTCTCGTCGTGCATCTGCCCTTCTGCTGCGTCGTCAAGATGAAGCTGGTGCGTGAAAAGGTTGAGCGTCTCTTTACTCAAGGCGAGCAGGGTGTCAGGACGTGAAATCAGGGCATCAGCTTGTTGGCAATGTTCCACGATGTGGCGCAGGGCCTCATCGGTGCAAAACGGTGATATAACCACCGCACGATCCGCTTCGGGTGGCTTCCAGTCGTAACCTTCTCCGGGCAGGAAAAACGCGACCTTATCAAAACCAGCGGGACATTCCCATTCAACATACAACAGTTCATCTGCGAAGCGCTGCGCCTGCTTCCGGCGATGTTTCGCCATTTTTCCCGTCGTCCGTTTGGGCAATACAGAGAATAAATGCACCAGTGCTTTATTGGCACTTTGCTTACGTTTTACAGGGTAGCCGTCCAACTGCAACGAGAGGTCCCAGGACGAATCGGTGGTTAAATTTCGGCTCAGTACTACCAACCGGTACATCACTTCGTCTGTTTCAGGATTGATAAAACGAATCGCCCAGATTTTGGGGTGAAAGACCCCGCGGCCTTTGGCTTTTGATTCAACAATCATATCTTCAAGCAAACCGAGCAAGGGATTAGGCTTGAGCTTTGTGGGAACTTGAATGCGACCTTTTTGAACGTACACCGTGATACGTTCGGAATAACGACGAATGGCTTCAAAAATGGATAGCGGATCCTGAGCGCGATTGCTGTCGGTTGCCGTGAAAGCCAAATAGACCGGTGCCTGTAATAAAAATACCGGGTCGAGTGAAAAGCTGGTTGCGATGGCTTCGTCAAACACCATGCAGGGCGGAGAGGTCAATGCCGAAGTATATAAACTGCGATTGTTGGGGTTTAGCATTCTTCTCTCCTGAGACCGTGCGCCAGATCGTTAAGTATTATCTGGACGTTATGCCAGCGATAGACCAGCCGCAGGGTTCCTGCATATCCACTCCATTGCTCCAGTGCACGTCTGTTTTTAAAGCGCGAACGCGGACCTTTGAGGGCTATTTCGCGGGCACGGATAAGTGCACAAGCTTCTTTACTGGTGAGTAATGTCCCAGAGGATTGTCGGATCAGTGCAATCCACTGCTCCACAAAGCGGCGAGTTTTCAGGCTAATGTTATAGCCAGGCCCGGCAGTAAGTTCCCACATGCGGTCGAGTGGCCAGGTAGCGATCTTCTCGCGAACCGGTTCGGCAAACCAGGCGACGAAATTGTCACGGTGTTGAGACAGAAGGTCGTTATCTGCTCGTTCTTTGGCAAGCAAATAGTTATATAGCAATGCTGCGCCGTGCATCGTATAAGAAAAAAACCGCGCGTGGGTCAGCAGTTCCTGGAGAGCGTCCGGGAATTTCGCGTAATCCGGGTGTTCCCACGGTGCGCTTACGTCTGCTGGTTCGCAATGCAGGGTTAACCATGCCAGCAGGCTGCCTTTGCATGACGATTGAATACGGTCGCGAAGAAAACTGGCTTCCTGCCGTGTTAGGGCGAATGTTGCCTCATCAGGAAAGTTGGACGGTGGCGCAGGCAGGCTGGAGTGCCAGCTCTGGGCTGGTTTATTCGCGCTTGTGTCGCCCATATCGCACCGATTTTTTTCATAGTATTCTCGCTCGCTGATTTCCGTGCGTGCACGATACAATTCATCCACACGCCGATGATATTCCTCCTGCGACCACAGAGTCTCGCGAATACCCCAGCGCCGCAGCCCGGACCAGTAAACGGAGCTGGGCAGGCGTTTAAGCTTCTCGCGTGAGTTTTTACCAAATGTACCGGCCGAATCTTCTTCGAGCCGGGAGAGAGTGATAATTAAGGCGCGTTCGTCACGGTCGGCCTGAGTACCAAAGTTTGCGGCGGGTATGCGTTTATTCTCGAGGTGTTGGTAGATCCATGAAATAAAAAGCATGTAGCGTAAACGGGTCTGGATGGTGCTGGTTCCTGGAAACAACTGTTCAGCAAAACTATCTCGGATCGAGCCAATACCTAATTCATCACGGCTCTCTTTTTGTTGAAAGAGCGCAAGAATATTTAACGTTTTAGTCCGTGCGTCTGAATCGTGATCAAGCCAACCTAGCGCAGATACCATACCTATTTCCTTGGTTATATTTATTATCTTTTATTTTCATTTAAATACATCAACAACAGTTCGTTAATCACCAGTCCTGGACCAATACAAACGTTTCTTAGGAAACCAATATTTACTTAGCGTATGTACCATGTTACTGATACCGCCCCCGATTCCTGGGGCGGTACAGTGGCTTTCACATCAAACTGACGGGGATTCCGACGCGAGTGAGGTTAGCTGGGCAAGCTTTGACTGGATAATCGTCAGTTTTTGCTGGTTATCACGGATAACCTGGCTTTTCGCGGTCAGCTCAGTGACCACCTGTTCCAGGTTTTGAATCTGTGGCGCAAAAAAAGCGAACATTTTTTCATCTGAGCTCAGCACATCATAGATTTCTTTAAAGGGCTCTTTAATGATTTTCGCTAACGAGGCTTTCACTTCTTCCAACTCCCGCTCCCGCTCGTGCGCTTTATAGGCATCCCATAGATCGGATCCTATCGTAAACGCAGCACCCGCCGGGCCAGCCCATTTAGTAATACTTCCGGCCAGTTTTGTTGCCTGCCAGGGCTTAAATTTATAAACATAGCCGGTTAATTTGCCAATCGTGTCGCGTGCAGCAAAAATGGTTGTTTTGAGTGTTGCAGGGTTAATTTTTGACACGCCCTTAAAGGCTCCGCCCAGAGAACGAAATGCACCTTCACTCAGGCCGCTTAAAAAGCTTTCGCTGGAGTTCAGCTGACGCGTAATGTCATCCGATAAGCGCTGCGTGACCATCGTTGACTGATCGAAAAATCGATCGACAGACATCTTAATGCGCAGGTGAAGTTTAAAGCCAACTCCCTCTTCCGTATATCCCAACTCATCATCCATAAACGGGCGGATATCTTCCAGGCTGAGTGGTCGCAGCTGGCTCATAAGCTGTTTTTCCATCAGGTTCAGCTCTTCAAATAGCTCACCGGCCAGCCGTTTAACCTCGGTACGACTCTGCTTAATATCGTGACAAAAGCGGCGCGTATCCTCTTCGTTTTTTTCAACAAAAGCGTTCAGTTCACTGAGCTGTAAATGAGCCTGCGTAACGCGTTGATTAACAATATCCTTCACCACGTCCATGCCGGTTTTCGCCAACAGCACTTCGGGGACATTGGCTTTCAGAATTTCAGCAGCAGTTTTTTTGAGATCGTTAATGCGCGAGCGGCTTTCGTAATGTTCAGGTTTGCCGAACCAGAACGGCAGGCCACGACCATTTGGGTTAGAGGCAATGCAGACGATCTTCAACCGTTCGCATTCCGCCGTGTTGAGGTTTGCGGCGCGCTGTAATTTGCCTTTCAGATTCTCTTTTTTAATCGCCGCCTGCTCTTCAAACAATACCTGGTTCGTCAGGTTAGCCACTTCATCCATTTTGTTAATCACAAAGATGGTTGAAGAAAGTTTATTCAGGTCACGTAAAACCCATTTAACGATGTCGCTGTGGCTCTCCTTGAGCGGGTTAGTGGCATCCACCACGTAAAAAATCAGGTGCGCTTCAGAAATATAGCGTTTGGTCAGATCTTCATACATCACCTGCTTACCATCGAGTTCGCGCTCTTTATCACCAAACAGTCCCGGCGTATCAACAATTTCACATTGACCCGGCAGTCCTTCCGGTTTGTAAACGCTTAATCGATCGGAGGACTCATCCATGGAGATATTCATATCCTCCATAACCTTACCCAACCAGGCGGCGATAACACTCGTTTTCCCGTCTGAAAACGCGCCAAGCAACGCTATACGCAGCACATCAGATTCAACGGCGGTAATGGCGGAGGATATTTTTTGTAGATCATCACCAATATCTATTTCCATTTCACCCAGCGCCTCTAACATACCGCGCAATTGTAACAGCGAATCAATGGCCGCCTGTTTCTCAATACTGAACTGCTTGAATTGTTCCATAAGGCATTTTCTCTAATTGATTTTTTAATCGAGTGATTCGGGTGATTTGGGTTTCAAAAATGGTAATTGGCTGCTGCAAGGCACTCTGCATGTCGTTCACTTTCTTCAGTAGGCCAATCTCAAGTTCCTTATTTATGGCCGCCACCAGCTTGCTGGCTTCATCTGCAACACCGTCCAGAGCCTTCTCCCTTGCGCCATCCAACTTGTCACGAACGTTTCCCTGCGCTTTGCGAATTTTTGATGCTTTGCTGGTAAAAAAGCCGATCACCGTCATCACCACGCCGACCAGCGCACCAGCAATAGCACCAATCGCTGTTCCAACAATTGGGAATGCGCTACCAATTGTGCCGCCCGTCATCGCATAGCTGCCAATTTTGAAGGCCATTGAGCCAAAATCGCCTAACCCCAGGTCGTACCCCAACACCATATCCTTGCCAAAATCGAGACCGCCGCTACGCGTAAAACCAACCCGTTGTTGAAATTCCACATGCTTGATATCTTCCAGCAGACGTTCCACCGCATGCAGCATCTGCTGCTGCAATACCTCCACAGCCTGTTCCGTATCCTTCAGCATGTCTGCTTCAACGCCGGTGCGTCGCGTTTTAAACTCGCGCTGAATCCGTTGCGAAATCGCGTCACTATCACCGAAATCGTCTTCGACGATAGCGTCACTGGCCTCGTTCAACCCGTTAAAAAAGGTATTCCAGCGGTTACGACGGTTATTCACAATACGCCGTTCAAACTCAGCAATCGCATTCCGGAACGCGGCACGGCACTTATCAAACTCTGGCTCTGCACCTTTCAGGAAGGTACGGTGTCCGGCTAACTGTGTTTCCAGCACCTGTAAGTATTGCCCCAGCATCTCACGAACTTTGCCTTTGTTGCTTTCGACAATATCCTCCCGGAAGGTGGCAACCTTATTTCTGATTGTCCGGGCTACGGCATCAATTTGGCTAAATGCCCGCATTTCCAGAGGGTCTGGGAACACCGAAAAGTACTCCTGCTGCGATACCGCCAGATTATGCTCCCGGGAGGGATGAATGGTCGTACTTTGCGTGCTGTCGTCATACGCCAGCGCTGAAAATGCCAGCATTCCCTGCACGCAATGCCCCTCCAGCAGTACCTCCGCCCCTAATACCGGAACCAGAACATCAACGGTCTGGCGAAGCGTATTATCAGCGCCGCTCTGACGGCAAAGATCCTCACGATCTTCCTCAAACTCATAGTCATCAGCATAACCGCGCGCGTTGATCAGCGGATAAACCTGAGTACCATATTCCAGATAGGATTTGATCTTCTTGGCAGTCGTCGTTTCGGGTTTTTTATTGGTACCGTTGACGTAAACCACCAGATGCGCTTGCGCAATGGCTTCTTTAACCAAATGTACGTAGTGGGACTCATTACCTTCAATGCCTGGCACATCGATCAGCTGGAAGATTTTATCATCGATATGTAAGTCATAGTGGGTGTTGCCTTTGGTAAAATCCGACTCACCAGTGCCAATGATTAAACCGTCGACGCGCTTTGACGTATTTTTTAATTTTTCCGTTCGGATGACAGATTGAGTAAGACGCGACAAGCTTTGATCCAGCAAGTGCTGAATATCGATAGCCGGTTTGCACACCTCGGCCAACCGTTCTGGATCATTCTCTGCTAGAGACAGTGTGCTGCTCATTGTTAGTGCCCCGCCAACTGATTAAGCAACACCACTGCACCACCAGCCCCTACAAACAAACTGACAATGGCGATCGCCAATAACGTTAAACGCGCTTTTACGTGCGTTTGCCGCTGCAAAATTTTCAGACGAGACTGGCTTTCGTTTTGTTCGATAAGCAGGCGCGCTTTACTCGCCTCTTCTTCCATTTTTAACCGTAAGGCGCTTTCATTGGCGATAATTTGCTGCAGTCGCATGGCGGAAAAGCTGATGCTGCTAATTTTATCGACCACATCGCCGTAGACCCGTCCAAAGTCCTTTCGTAACTGCGTTAAGTTTTCGCGCAACTCTTGCTCCGCCTTATGCAGATCATTTTGATTATTTTGTAGCAGCTGTCGGCGGGTGGTTTCATCGAACAAGATTCTCAAAGACTCAATAATTGTACTTTTTCCAGCGTTAGTTTCGCCAAAAAAAGCAAGGGTAAACTTGTCCCATTCGGCATGTTGCTGTAGATAAGCCAATTTCTGATTGAAAGTATCCTGCAGAATCTGTAGTTGCGCCGTCATAGCATTAAGCTGCTTTTTGCCATCTTCGTTTTCAACATGAAGCCCTGCAATATCAGCTAATGTTTGCTCAATGTTACGCCCTACGTCGGCATAAAGCCGGTTGAAGTCCTCAGCGGTATTCATTTTTAATCTCATTAATGTTCTATTTTCACCGGTTTGCTCAGATACATAGTCTTCCCGGCAGGCTTGTGCAGCATTACTTAACTTGAAGGCAATCTTAGCGTTGAAGAAAAAGTAAAACCACTTCGATTGCAAGGAGATAATGACCGGATTATCACGTATCAACTTTTGTATCAGATATCGGCCTGTAAGGGTTAAAATGATAAGATCGGCATCGCTTAATCCGCATGGTGCTCGCCTGAGGGCATCTAAGACTTAGCAGTTCAGAGGGCACGGTGACATGCTAAAGTCGTGGACCATACACAGTGATTTCAGCGTCAGGAAACAAGGGCGAGCTTAGATGATCGGTACAACTCCCTACCATGCTAAATATTTTGCGCATGAGCTTTCTATCCTCCATTCAAACAATGGCGTGGATCGTCTTTCTCAGTCATTGTTTGATGCCTGCGTTGACCTAAACCCACATCAGATAGAAGCCGCATTGTTTGCTATTGAGAATCCTTTAAGCAAAGGGACTGTCCTTGCTGATGAGGTTGGCTTGGGTAAAACCATCGAAGCCGGTTTGGTACTCTGTCAATACTGGGCAGAAAGGAAGCGAAAACTACTAATCATCTGCCCTGCATCTTTGCGTCGCCAATGGGCAAGTGAGCTACTGGAGAAATTCAACTTACCTTCCCATGTACTCGATGCAAAAACTTTCAGCCAGCTGCAAAAAGAAGGTATCTATAACCCTCTAAGCAACAAATCGATAACAATAATGTCGTACCACTATGCGGCCAGGTTAGAAGACAAACTGGTGGCTGAAATGTGGGACTTGGTGGTGATTGACGAAGCTCATAAACTCCGGAATGCACATCGAGAAAGTAACAAGATGGGGCAAGCATTAAAACGTGCGCTTGATGGCCGGAAAAAGTTGTTATTAACGGCAACGCCTTTGCAGAATTCGTTAATGGAACTGTACGGCATGTCGACGCTTATTGATGAGCATGCTTTCGGCGACCCAAAGGCCTTCAGAAAACAATATATGCAGACAGACAGCGATATAGTGGAGCTGAAAGGGAGACTGTCGCGCTTTATCAAAAGAACATTACGTAAGAATGTACTTGAGTACGTCAAGTACACGGAACGTAAAGCTATCACAATCCCATTCTATCCTAGCGAACAAGAGCATGAACTCTATGAACGAGTTCAAAAGCTGCTGGAACGTGAGGATAGCTACGCGCTGCCTAAGCGACACAGGCATCTGACGGGGCTAATTCTCAGAAAATTGCTTTCGTCGAGTACGAAAGCCGTTTTGAATAACTTACAGATACTTAAGATTCGTCTTGAGAAACTAAAGCACAAAGGCATCGTTGAAGATGAGCTAGATATCATTCAGCAGATTATTGTTGATGATGATCTTGAAGATGGCATCGTTGAAGATGACGAAATATTAAGCGCTGATACAGAGCGCAAAACAATCGATCTAGCTTTACTTCAGGCTGAAATCAATGAGCTTGAGACCCTCATCTTCAAAGCTGAACAAATTGGTGTTGATACTAAAACAAAGGAGTTACTCCTTGGCCTGGAGCAAGGTTTTGCACAGCTTGCAGAAATGGGGGCAGCAAAAAAAGTCATCATCTTTACAGAATCGATGAGAACTCAGCAATATTTAGCTCACTTCCTAGAAAATCATGGTTACCAGGGGAGAGTAGTTACCTTTAGTGGTACCAACAATACGCCGCATTCGAACAAAATTTATCAGCAATGGCGTGAAGAATATCGCGGTTCTTCTCGCATTACAGGATCGGCGCAGATTGATAAACGTTCGGCATTGATCGACCATTTCAAAGATCATGCTGAAATTATGATCGCCACAGAAGCAGCGGCGGAAGGGGTTAACCTGCAATTTTGCTCGTTGCTGATTAATTACGATTTACCATGGAACCCTCAACGCATCGAACAAAGAATTGGTCGTTGCCATCGTTACGGGCAAGAGTTTGATGTGGTAGTTATTAACTTCCTTAACCAAAGAAACCAAGCAGATCAACGCGTTCTGGAATTGCTGACTGAGAAATTCAATCTTTTCGATGGTGTTTTTGGGGCATCAGACAGTGTATTGGGCACCATTGAAAACGGCGTAGACTTTGAAAAAAAGATTCAGTCAATTTATGAGTCATGTCGGACTCCTGAAGAGATTGAAGCCGCCTTTGAAAAACTGCGAAAAGAGCTTGAAGACGAAATTAACCTCAAGATGCAAAAGACTCAAGAGCAGCTGCTCGAGCATTTTGATGAAGATATTCACGATGTCCTAAAGATCAGGCTTGACGAAGCACAAGAGCGCTTAGATAAGGTTGGCCGCTGGTTTTGGGCGGTGACACATTACCAGCTTAAACATTGTGCCAATTTTGATCATAAGCATTACCGTTTCACATTGTGCCAACCCGTCAATGGGTTACCAGTAGGGCATTACCAATTACTGCGCAAAAGTGTTAACCAAAAAAGCGAATTGCAGAAGCAAGAACGCCATAGTTTTGCGTATCGCATCAACCATCCTCTGGGTGAGTATGTGATTGATACCGCCAAAAGACTAGAGACGCAGACGGCAGAGGTTCTCTTCAATTACAGTGACCATACAACGAAAGTCTCCGTTGCTGAGCAACTTACAGGACAAGCGGGTTGGTTGACGCTGAACTTGCTTACTGTGGATGCCTTTAACACACAGCAGTTTTTAGTCTTTACGGCAAAGACCGATAGCGGGCGAATAATAGACGGTGAAGCATGCAAGCGGTTGTTTCAGCTTGCAGCAACACCAGTCCATAGTGAAAATATGTCTGCAGAGGCGAACACATTACCCGATGACTTGCTCTTACTCAAAAATAGACAAATCGATGCCCAACTTGCTGAAGTCATGGAGCAAAACAATGCCCTCTTTGAACTTGAAAGAGATAAGCTGGAAAAATGGGCAGAAGATGTGATTTATGCTGCGGAAGAAGCGTTACGCGATACGAAAATGCAAATCAAGTCTTTGAAGAGAGATGCAAGACTGGCACAATCCATTGAAGAACAAAAACAAAACCAGGAAAGACTAAAACAACTGGAGCGACAACAGAAGCGCCAGCGGATGGAGATTTTTGATATTGAAGATGAAATATCAGACAAACGTGACCTGTTGATCAGTGCCCTTGAAGAGCGAATGAAGCAGAAAACAGAGATCGCAGAATTGTTTACCATTCGCTGGAAAGTTATTTAATTGATTTACAAGAGAAAATAATGAGTAAATACAACGAATTAGTTAAGAAACTTAAAGAAATTTTTCAGATTGATCGACCAGAGCTGGATTTCGGCATTTACCGTATCATTAATGCTCGTGCAGACGAGATTAACGATTATCTTGATCATAAACTTAAGACTAAGATTCAGTCATCGCTTATGGATGCTAGCAATGCTAATAAAGCAGAGCTAGAACAACAGTTACATCTCGCAATCAAAGCAGCAACAGATGCAGGTTTTGAACCAGCAGAAAGCCCTAAAGTCAAGGAACTTAAAACACAGTTAATGTCTTTGGCAACGGGAGCTAACGAGCATGAAAATACCGTGTTCTCACACCTACTGACCTTCTTTTCACGTTATTACGACAATGGTGATTTTATCAGCAAGCGTCGTTACAAAGGCAATACTTATGCTATACCTTATGCTGGTGAAGAAATCATATTGCACTGGGCAAATAAGGATCAGTACTACATAAAAAGTGGGGAAAATTTTTCCAACTACACTTTTAAATTAACTGATGGCCGAAAGGTTAGTTTTAAATTGCTAGCAGCAGACACAGCAAAAGACAATCGCAAAGATAATAATACGGATCGCCGCTTTAAACTCATAGAACCACACGTCCGAACTATATTAGATAAAGATGGGGAGGAATACGAGCAATCCTATGAGCCAGTTGAAGTCATCAAGTCAACATCTATTGTAGATGGGAAGGTAGTCGAGTCTGCAGAACTGATTATTCATTTCGAATATAAGGCTGTAACGAAAGGAACTAAGCAAGATGATTTAGTTCAATCAGCTATTTCCACTATTCTTGAAAACAAAACTGTTCAGCAACATTGGGCAGAACTTACTAAACGAGCACCAACTGAAAAAAACCCCTCTCGAACAGAATTAGAACGTCATCTTAATACTTATACTCAACGTAATACCGCAGACTATTTCATTCACAAAAATCTTGGTGTATTTTTAAAAAATGAATTAGATTTCTATATTAAAAATGAAGTCATGAATCTCGATAATGTGCAAAATGCTGAAGTGTTTTCAAATATTGAGAAGCAGCTTAGAATGATCCAATGCCTGCGCAACGTTGCAATGGATTTAATCACTTTCTTAGCTCAGCTAGAAAATTTTCAGAAAAAACTTTGGACAAAAAAGAAATTTGTTATTCAATCTGATTATTGTTTGACTTTAGATTTGGTTCCGGCGAAATTTTATAAGTCTATACTCAACAATGAAAAACAAATTAATGAATGGAGGGGAATATATAGTATTCAAAGTGAGAGCGTGAATATTGATTTTCTTCATGAGAATAAATTCCTTGTCATCGACACAAGTAATTTCGACGATGAGTTTAAGTACAATCTACTGAATTCATTGGAAAAAATAGATGATCTATGCAATGGTCTTTTATTGCATACTGATAATTACCATGGCCTAAACTTAATACAGAAAAAATTCGATAATAAAATAAAGTGCGTTTACCTTGATCCTCCTTATAATACTGATGTGAGTGCAATTCCTTACAAAAATAACTATAGACATTCGTCATGGGCCACGATGATGAACGACCGTCTAGCACTTGTCCAAAAAACAATGACACCAGCATCTGCATGCTATGTAAGTATTGATAAGAATGAAAGAGATTCATTAGTAGGTGTAATGAATCAAGTTTTTGGAGAAGGCAATAAGGCTGAAGAGTTAATTTGGATTCAAAATACTAATGATGGTCGAGCTAAAACTTTCTCGACTAATCATGAATATATTGAAGTATATGCCAAAGATATCAAGGCTGCGGAAGAGGACTACTCATTATTTAGAGAGCCTAAACCAGGTTTTGAACAAGTTATGCATCTGATTGCTGAATTGAACCCAGATTTCCCTTCGGTTTGCCATATAGAAAATAAGCTAAAAGAGTTATATAAAAATAATAAAAACTCTTTTAAAAAGAGAGTTGAGGCTGAAGGTTTAGATTATACACAAGAGAAAAGAAATGACCTTTGGAATGGGGTCTACCAATATAAGTTTGCAGAATATCGTGATCAAGAAGGGACCTATGTAGAAGAGGAAAAGGCCCGAGAGAAAAATGCAAAAATATGGGTGTTCCGTGAAAGTGATTGGACAATTATGGAGGCCGACCAAAAGCAATCGGGAACGACCAAGGATCCTAGCCATCCAAATTATCGTTATTATCGTCCTTATCATCCAGTTACAGGTAAGCCTGTCGCTATGCCTTCTCGTGGTTGGAAGGGTACACAGTATATAGACCCAAAATATCCAAAACGTAACTCTTGGGAATCTTTGATGAATGATCATAGATTAGCCTGTGGACCTGATGAAACGAAAGTCCCGCAACAAAAACGCTTTTTACATGAAGTAGAAACTAATGTAGCAAAAAGCATTATTGTTGATTATTCCGATGGTGAAAAAGAAACCACCAACCTTTTTGGCGTAAAAGGAATATTCTTAGCCCCTAAGCACACTAATTTTGTGAGTAAATTTGTTCGCCAAGCGACCAGCCAAGGAAGCTATGTTCTTGATATATTTGGTGGTTCTGGTAGCACAGCTGGCGCTGTAATAGAATGTAACAGG
Organism: Citrobacter sp. CK198; assembly: GCF_030333295.1. NCBI lineage: Bacteria > Pseudomonadati > Pseudomonadota > Gammaproteobacteria > Enterobacterales > Enterobacteriaceae > Citrobacter > Citrobacter sp. CK198. The sequence continues at coordinate 328,457 of NZ_JAOWGE010000035.1, forward strand.
GCAGATAATCTTGATCGTAAATTCATTTTAATGGAGACTAACACCTATATTGATTCGACCATTTTACCGCGCATTAAAAAGACTGTATTCGCTTCAAAGTGGCGTAATGGTAAACCAGAATCAAATGACGGAGTTTCACTTTGTCTTAAATTTCAACGAGTTGAAAGTTATGAAGATACATTAAATAACTTAGAGTTGAAGAAGTCAAAAATCGATCTTTTTGACAACAATCCAGGATTTAAAGAGGACTATCTCCTTAATTATATGCTTGAAGTTGATAGTCGTAATTCTTTACTTTCAACTGACGATTTTAAAAATCCGTTTGATTATATGATGAAAATCGCCGTAGATTCAGCAGGGGCTTATGAAGAGCATAAAATTGATCTTGTTGAAACTTTCAATTATCTGATTGGCTTACATGTTAAATCTATTGAATTCAACATTGATCGTGGCTATGCCAGAATAGAAGGAACATTACCCACAGGAGAACGTACGCTAATCCTGTGGCGCGACTGCGATAAAATCGGTTATAAAGAGTTGAATAAATACGCTAACCGTTTTGATTTATATGCTAAAGAGAAAACGTTTGATGTTATTTATATCAATGGCGATCATAACCTACCAACTGCATTTACAGTCGATGAAGAAGACGGTGAAATCGTCCGTAGTTTGAAAATTCGCCAGATCGAACCTGAGTTCCTAAACTTAATGTTTGCTGAGGAGGTTTAAGAATGGCTAAAAAACCCACGACCGGAAAAGCCGTCAAAAAGCAGACTAACAGCAAACTAAGTTTTCATAAGCAGCTGGTTTTAAATCGCTTTATGTTCCGTTTTTTTAAAGATGGTACACTGCATGGTTTGAAAATCCGTTTAGGTGAAGACCGATTTGAAGGTATTCATGAAGATGGCCAAAGCCTGTTCTTCCATGAATTGAGTAACTACTTATTCGAGGTCGATCTCATCGATCTCGATGAATTACGTCGCTACGATCTTAATATTGTTAAGCACTGGCAACAAATAACAGAGCATCGTAATCTTAAAGAAGATACTGTATTGAATATGAAATATTTTCAATACCTGTCTCTTTTGTTCACTGAGATCTATCTCGATTGGTACTTCAATCGTAAACAAGAATTACTTGATGGTCTTAATAGTGAGCTCAATAAATACAATGCTGAAAATAATGAAACAGCAAAGGATAGAGCTAATCAGTTTAAATCATACATCTTGGATGATTTGAATAAACTGGCATACTGGAATGCTACAGGTTCCGGTAAAACATTGTTATTACATGTAAATATTTTACAGTACCTACATTACTATCAGAATGGTAATACTCATCATTATCCTGATAAAATCATCCTGCTTACGCCAGACGAACGTCTTTCACAACAACACTTGGATGAGTTGTATAATTCTGGCTTTTCCCACATTCAGTTGTTTGATAAGAACAAATCAGCTCCGTTTAAAGGCACCGTTGAAGTTATTGATATCAATAAACTTGCTGATGACATGGGTGATAAAACTGTCGCTGTTGAGGCATTTGAAGGCAACAATCTGGTTCTAATTGATGAAGGTCATAAAGGAACAGGGACTGCTGCTGGTGCCTGGATGCGTCGTCGCGACAAATTAACACGAGACGGTTTTGCATTCGAATACTCGGCTACTTTTGGGCAAGCAGTATCTGGCGGAAACAATGTTGAAGCTGTCGAAGCCGAAATCAAAAAGAAAAAAGCAAAATTACTCTTTGAGACAACTGCATTAGGAAAACTGACTGCTGAGCAGTTAGAAAAATTAGAGCTGACCTCAGAGGAATTACGTGATGCACGTATTCAGGCTACAAGAGAAGTTTATGGTAAATCAATTCTTTTCGACTATTCCTATAAATTCTTCTATGAAGATGGCTATGGAAAAGAGTCTCTAATTCTTAACCTTAACCCCAATGAAGATAAAAAAGATGAGCGTCGCTACGAATACTTCACTGCTTGTTTACTCAGTTTTTACCAGCAACAATATTTATTCAATAGGAATAAAGATAAGTTAGATGAGTTCAACATTGAAAAACCATTGTGGGTCTTTGTTGGCAACACAGTAAGTGGTGAAGATTCGGATATTCACGCAGTACTACGTTTTTTAGCATGGTTTTTAAACAACGAAATACAAGCAAAATCATGGATTAAGGATCTTGTCGAAAACAAAGCCAGAATTCTGGATACTAAAGAACGTAACATCTTTGAAAAGCGTTTCACTGCTTTAATGAATGGACCGGAAGATATCTATTTAGATATCCTTGCTCGACTGTTTAATACCACACATTCAGGTCAGAGATTAAGAGTATTAAATTTGATCGGAAGTAAAGGTGAACTTGCATTACAGGTCGGTGAAGCAGAACCTTTTGGCTTGATCAATATTGGCGATTCACCCTCTCTTTATAAAATGTGCGAGGAAGATACGACGTTCGATTATCAAAGAGACGATTTTGCCAAGTCTCTATTCCATACGTTGAACGATAAAGATTCCCAACTGCATATCTTAATTGGGTCCCGAAAATTTACTGAGGGCTGGAGCAGTTGGCGTGTATCAACTATGGGTCTACTCAATATGGGGCGTGGGGAAGGCTCACAGATTATTCAGCTTTTTGGCCGCGGGGTACGCCTGAAAGGTCGCAACTATTCTTTGAAAAGAAGCACACCTGGAGAACGTCCTAAAGGACTGCATCTGGAGAAATTAGAAACACTAAATATTTTCGGTGTTCGTGCTGACTATATGGCAACATTTAAACAATATCTCGAAGACGAAGGAATAACGCCAAGTGATGAGATCCTTGAGCTGAATTTTGAAACTCGGCCAAATATGCCTAATACAAAGCTTAAAACGCTTAAGCTTAAAGATGGCTACAAGGATAATCAAAAAAATGGCTTCAAACGTGTTTACTTTCCTGAGCTTTATGAGGTTCCTGCTGAACTGCAAGGCAAGATAAAGCATCCACACATCAAACTTGATTTATATCCTAAACTTGAGTCGATTGACACAAGCAGGAAGGGTGACAATACGCCTGTTAATGTCAGAAACGAGGCTAAACTTGATTATAAAGTAATCAGTGCGTTTGATTTTGATCGTCTTTATCTCGCTATTCAGGCCTATAAACTACAGCGTGGATGGTCAAATTTACGTCTGGATAAACAACGGTTGATCGATTTTTGCCTTGGAAAGGCGAATATCGCAAATAATTGGTACACGCTTTCGATTCCGGCATCGGAGCTCGAAATTGAGCAGTATTCCGATATTGCTAAGCAAGAAGATATTATGCTTCGCCTTCTGACTGATTATACCGACCGCTTTTATAATGCATTAAAGAATGCTTATGAAGGGCAATTTTATGAAATAACTCAAGTCAATGAAGACGACCCATGCATGATCAAAATGTATCACTTTGAAATTGAAGAGTCTGATGACGGTCTGGATTATACAGAGCGACTTGAACAACTACAGCAGATCGTCGCTCAAGGTGAAATTGGTAAAGCTAAATCTTGGAATGCTCCCGGTATGATTGCTGTAACCTTCGACAAGCATCTATATTATCCTCTTCTCTCTATTGAGAAAAATGCTGATTTACCGTTAAAAATGCGTCCAACAGCATTTGATGCACCGAGCGAAATTACCTTCATTAAGGATTTACAAGGATTCATTGAAACACCAAAAGGTCAAAAAACCATCGGCAATAGGAGCTTATACTTGTTGCGCAATGCTGATTCCAAAGCCAAAGGCTTAGGTTTCGCTACTGCGGGTAACTTCTATCCTGACTTTTTATTGTGGCTAGTTGATGATGAAAGTGGGAAGCAATGGTTAAGCCTGATTGATCCAAAAGGTATTCGAAATCTGAATCTTGACGATGCTAAATTTGGCTTATACAAGGAAATAAAAGAGCTTGAGAAGAAATTATCTGATGATAAATTAAGCCTAAGTGCGTTTATTGTTTCTGAAACTCGTTTCGTTGATTTAATAAATGTATCCGAACCTAAAGATAAAATTGAAGAACGTAACGTACTCTTTCTAGAGGATACTGGTTCTATTTATCTGGAGAAGCTTTTCAAAAAGATGGTTGCTTAACAACCATTCTTCTTGCCCCATTTCTTATTTAAGATATGGGGCAAGCATCACAACCAATGTGCAGGAACTTCTAAATAGAAAGCTCGTGATACATGATTCAGTGTGTTCATTATTTCAGCATGCCTGGATTGATCTATAGGCTGACCAGCCTTTCGCAGCTCAAGTAGTTTTTGCAACTCCGGGAGAGAGAACATTTCTAATTTATAAAAATTACTCCACGTTGCTTGACCAAAAAGATTATAAATAGTTTCCGTACTATCTCTTTCACTAGCAAGCCTTTTCTCACCCGAGATTTTTGTTAATGCATCCTCTGCTTCATCTTTATCTTCGTAAGTGTTTAGCAATTTCATTATAATACTCATATTTATAATAACAGTCCGCAGAATATACCATAATTCAATATATTCTTTCAAGATTGAATATATTACAACAACGAAAATCAGTATAAAAATAGCCATCCGAAAAAAGATGGCTTAATAAAAGAAATTGTCTAAACCTGACGCCTCTCAAGGCTATTGTAAATTGCCTCAATCTCGCCCTTCAGATTATCACCGCAATAAACCATCGATGTATCGTATCGTTCATATCGCACTTCACGTGTCGCACTAAACCAGTTGAACGATCCCACGCACAGCAAACCATCATCACCAATAACAATTTTGCTATGAACACGATTGACCAGTTTTGTCGCAATACCAAGGGCATTCAGTTTATCCAGCGCCGCTTTAAGATTCTGCTGCTTCTCTTTTCGCTTCTCAAAATCATTATGTTCAGTGTTGTAGCTTCTGTCAGTGACTACCGTGACATTAATACCACGTGAACACGCCGCAATCATGGAATCAAGAAAACCGGTTTGCTCGAGTTTTTGCCAGGTTAGCCACGGAGAAACTATCGTGATGTGTTTACCGGTATTTTCAAACGTCTGATTCAGGAAATTATCATGCTGCTCCACACCATGGAGTGTGTAGATTTTGGTCTCGGAAGTTTTTAAATCCTTACGCTCTTTATAATCAAAAGTGAGCGCATTCTTATCTGACTCAAAGAGATATTTTGTCAGTAATCCCCGTGGAGATGAGGCTGGCTGAATCTCAAACAGGTCCATATCGCCGAAGACCAGGAAACTGTCCTTCGCACGGGAAACAGCAACGTTCAGCATGCTGTTATCGCTATCAATAAACCCGCCATCCTCATGCTTTGAATAGACTGGCGAGAATATAACAATCGCTCTTTCCGCCCCCTGAAGAGAATGCACGGTGCCCACCGTGAGCGACGTTTCATTCGCGCCTGAACTGATGCCTTGTTTACCCAGCGCCTGTTTGATGGTCGATACCTGAGCGCTAAAAGGCGTCACGATACCGACAACCTCATGAAGCGATTTGCCGTAATGCGCTTCGATATCTTGCTGGTTATCTGTCAGCCAGGCTGCTATCGTTTCAGCCTCAAGCAAATTATATCGACTTCCGCTACTTGCCAGCTCTCCTTTACCATCAATATGGAGATAACCCATGGCGGGCATTAAATTGCTCTCTTCACACCCTCTTTTGGGCAACAACTTACCGTGATAGCAGAGCGTATTGCAGTATCCAATAATATTATCGAAGCACCGGCGGTGTTCATATAAGTACATGCCACGAGCCAGTTCGGTATCATATTGATAGCGCGAAGCACACTGCGCTATTTTCATAACGCTGCCAGATGCAGCGCTTTTACCAAGCTCTGCGATTGCCGTATATTTCTCAGTAATCTCTTCTTGCGTACTGCCTGACAGAATTTTTTCCGCCAGCATGTTACCTATATCAATAGCGGGAGCAATACTCCATATTGGCGGGATCTGTTCCGTATCACCAATCACTAATGCCTTTTTAGCTAAGGCAAACGAGGCAGCAGCCACTTCAGGAAGCACCTGCCCGGCTTCATCGACAATGAGTAAATCGGCAAAATCATATAAATAACTTTTCTCGAATTTACGCTGACCTTTGTGTTCGCTTATCTGCATATTGCCGGGCAGCATATAGCAGGTCATGACCACGCATGGGGTAAGTTTCATTCGGCGTTGCCAGCGAGCTGTTACCCCTTTAGCACCTTTCTTGCCCTTTTCTTTTTGCAGATCATCAATGCTGGCCATATCCATCAACCACCGACCTTCCCAGTAGTGGGTCGTCAATAAGAATGCAGGGAAGCGAATCTGCGTATCAGCCAGTTCATCTGCCTGTGAGAAACTCAGCTCCTCGTTGCCCTCATGCCCTAAATCAAGTGCCAGCCTCTGCCATTCCTGAGCTACCTGCTGTTCTTTAAGAACAATTTCATGGGTGGAGTCAATCTGCTGCCGGTAGGTTGTTTGCTCGCGCTCAGCGGAGTTGAGCAGTCCATCTATATTACGTTCGATGGTTTCAGGATCAGACCACTGATTTCCCGCAATCAGCGCACCTAATTTATCTTCGAGAAACAGTTGTATTTGGTACTGCCGCTTACTGCGAACCGCTGGTAGCCATGAAAATAATGAATAGATCAGTGATTCACTGGCCCGATATTTTTTCCATTCCGCTTTAGCACTCTTCAGTAGAGTGACTTTTTGTTCTTGCCCGGAAAGTAATTTATTTAAATTATCGAGATATTGCTCAATGTCGTTAGCAATAAGCTCTCGCGCCGCCCGAACCAGGCTTAACGTTTGCCATGTTGCGTTCAGCCTTACCAGTTGTTCGGATTTTGCTGCCAACTGACCATGCAGGAGTTCAATTACCTTTTCAGGGGATGAACAATCTTTTTCAGGGAAGGCTGCTTTAGCTTTCTCGAGATAAAACAGCAGTGCATCCTCTGCATACTCTTTTGACTCAATCTGGTTGAAGAAATCTTCAGTTTGGTATTTTTTGGCTGCCTCGGCTTTACGAGTGCTTGAGGGGAAATAAGCGCCGAAGCTTTTCAGCTCTGGCAACCATCGTCCGGCCATTGCACCAGTGCCCTGGGAAAAATCTTTCCCGAACGCCTCGATAATGTTCGTTACAGCCTGGTTATTCGTTGAAGTCGCGATAATAACCGGAGGCTCCGCTTTTTCGAGAGCCGCTCTGGCCCACTGTGTGGCGATGATAGAAAGCACCAGCGTGGTTTTCCCGGTTCCCGGAGGGCCGTTAACGGCAAGGATATCGCCATGCCTGGCATCCAGAAAATGGCTTAAGGCATCGCGCTGAGCCTTTGCCAGCGGGAACTTATCTCCGGAGTGTCCAAGCCTGTCGCTGAATTTTGCTCCCGGAGCAAGTAAAGACTCTGCAGCATGAACCTCCCGCGAGGCGAAACGATTGAAAAGCGGCACATCCTTTTTGCAAACAAGCAGGTGGTCATAAAGCGAAAGGATATGGAAACTGGCACCGCCAGATTGCGCCGTTTTAACAATATAACCGTGCTCAGCGAGTTCATATTGCTCGGGATTTTTAATCCAGTCGCCGACAACGTTCTTCAGTAGCCTTTCTGAATCATCCAGATATTGACGCCAATCCTGCTGCCAGGCTGCATATCGTGCTTCTCGTTCTTCATCCGTTTCGGCAGTGTTATCAACGCTGTCATCAAAGTTGATAGAGAATGACGTATGTGTCGTTTTGTGTTTGTCGTACTGCTCAATCTCACCAATCGAAAATGCCCCTTTTGGCAAAGGTTCAAGCAGGTCTCTGGGAATGGAGGTCGCTGGCGTCGGATATAAAAAACCTTCACGGCTCAACAGGGCTGGCGTCACTATCGGGGTAACAATATCAGGTGCACCAGCGGAACGGTCCTTTCCATGCTGCAGTAACCGGAAATAAACCTTTGGCCGCAAGATGACATCGACTGTTTCAACGTCGTCTTTTTCTCCCTCAAAAAATTCATCGACGATCGCTTCGTCAAGACGTCCCGACGCTATCCCATGCCAGTGAGTGAAATTTTTGGCGTCTTTGCGTTCAAAACTGCCCTTTCCTGACTCAGCATCTGCAAGCGAGTTGCGCCAGTATGAGGCAAACCCTAAAGCATTTTCATCCATTACCAGTCCTATGACTCAATGAAATCCATTGATTTATCGAATATAAAATCACCGTATGGATAACTATTGTCCACGTTGAAAGGCTGGCTGCAATGTTTTGTTCACGCTTCGATACAAATACTCGGGTTATACGGAGTTCAGGAGGCAACCATATCCTGCTGCATGGCACATAAAAGCTTTATAACCGAAGCAGCAGAGGGTTACCGGCTGCACAGCACGCTCCAGAAGCCAGTGAGCCCTACTGGACAGCATTCAATGCAATATTGGAACCTGTAAGTTCAGAAAATAGCGCTGTCGAAGATAGTTTATAGCTTAACTATCTCAGTAAATTCTCCCGATGCCATTCCAGATAACAATACGATTCAACAGAAAACGTCTTTATTTTCTCTGGCAATAAAAATTGCTCTTTAACACTCATATCCAGCTCATTACTAATTAATAAACGCCCATCGTTCTCAAACGAAATCCATCCCTGATCGAATAAAATATCAATATGTGCGGCCAGTATAATTCCATTAAAAGGATCAAGGCGTTCACTCCCATTCTCGCAGGCAGCCCACGGCTTTATATGGCTGGCACGCAGTAACGGCGCAAAAGTCGTTCCCGTAACAGGGCATGCCGGATACAGCATGAGACAATTTTTCCGAAAGGTACCCTGCCCCAGCCGTGCAGCAATCAGCTGCTCGCGTACGGTATCTTCAATACTTTTATCCTGCTGAATAATAAGACAGTCACGTTGAGCCTTTTCATCTCCATCAGAAGATATTAACGAAAGAACGTGCTGCTCAATTGCACTATCAGAAAGCACACTCAATCGCTGATGAACACGCTGCGCTGAATGAGAAAGCGCAGCAGGAGCGCCCTGCTCGTCACGCCAGCCAACACGCACATCACTAAGCCAGGAATCAAAACGGTCACGACTATTTTTCAGACTATTGTGAAACTCGCTGGCGGTTTTACCCGCTCCAAAGCGAGGATAAAACAAGGCAAAAGCCTCTTTCCATTTCTGAACACCCAGTCCCACGGGTGGTTGAGATTTACCGTACTTCGACAAATACCACGCCACTTCAAGCAAATCGTCTTCCGAGCTATTCAATGTTACATCCTGTTTTTCCAGCGTAATTCATCACCAGATTATGTCTGAAAAGATCGTTAACTAAACTGATCAGGTTAGTTGTTTTAGCAAAAACATCGCACACCGGTTTTCACCATCAACAAGCACTACACGCAACCAACAACACAAAAAGGAAAACCCCATGTCCCCACACAAAATCCGCCAGGAGTGGCTGACGCTGGACGAGGCCGCAGAAGTCATCCGGCAGCACAACATCACGTTGCTGCCCGCCGACCTGATCCGCCATGCCCTGCATGGCGATCTGCCACTCTCGGTCTACTTCCCCTCGCCCGTACTTCTCAGACCACTCAATCCTCCTTGCCGCTTTGCCTGCCGATTCAGCAAGCCGCCCTTTCCACCTTCGCAATGCAACAAACCCGGCAACCGTAAAGTGATGGCAAACTCTCCGCCGTGCAGACGCGACCCTACTCTGCAACTGACCACCAGCCATCTGTGGAATTTGCCGTTGATCGGCCTTGAGCGCCTGCTGCTCCACCAGCAACTGGCGAAAACGTTGAATCGCCCTTGCCCCAATGATACCCATTGCTGCAACCAGATTGGCATCGTGGTCTGCGATGAAAACGACAGCTACTACCAACTCTGTTGCCGCAAATCGTTGCGGGAGCTTTTACTGGAACTACTCGCCACGCAAAACAACCTCCAGGAAGAGCTGCATCTGCTGATTGGCCAGCTGTATGGCAATGGTCGCAATGACCTTAAATCCCGGCTCAGTCTGTCCGTCTGCTACCTTCAGGACACGCTGCCTCCTGACGCTCTGTTCGTCATCCGTCGCACTCATCTCGAAGCCTTCCTGACCCGTCATCAGCCAGAATCAAAGGAACGAATCACCACAGCACTATCCCGTTTGCTGTGGCTGGCCTGCAAGCACAACCCACAGCTGGACGATGAAATGCTGGAGCATCCCTACAAACTGCTGAACATTTTCGAATGCTGGGCGCGCGAGGAAGGTATGCACCTGCCGCTGAGCCCCGAGACGCTGAAAACCGCCCTCCAGCGCGGCGCACCGCCGTAACGCGATCAACTAACCATTTCAACTAACAACTCTCACTAACCCAGATAAGGATTTTTACTGCGTGGCAGGGACGCTGCTGCTTTGATAACCACGCCCATCGTGCTGATGTGAACGAATCTGGACACAGGAGGAATGGTTATGAATAGCGACAGATTTTTACGCTTACGCCAGGTGGAAGACAAAATCGGCTTCGGTAAATCGTGGATTTACCGGCAAATACAGCTGCAACAGTTTCCGCCATCCATCCGACTCAACAGCCGCCACGTCGCCTGGCTGGAAAGCGAGGTGGATGCCTGGATCCACCAGCGCATCCGGCTTACCCGCGATGTCTGAATGCCGGAGGAAGATTATGTGCGCTTCACACCTGCTCAACCGCTGGCTTCACGGTGCCAGCAATACCGGAGAACAGGAGATGGTCCAGGTCAGTCTGGAGCAAATCCAGCCGTTCTCTCTCAATCCCCGCGTCACCCGCAACCCCGGCTATGACATACTGAAAGCGTCAATTCTCGCCCGTGGGCTGGATAACCCGCCGGTGTTGACCCGCCGTCCTGGTGATGAAAAATATATGCTCGCCAGCGGTGGGAACACGCGCCTCGCCATCCTCAATGAACTGTGGCGGGAGACGCAGGATGAGCGTTACCACCGCGTCTGCTGGCCGTTCAGACCGTGGCCGGAAACGCTGTCACCGCAGCAAGGCGAAGTCCAGTGCCTGATCGGCCATCTGGCCGAAAGCGACCTGCATAACGGATTGATGTTTATCGAACGCGCGGAAAGGATCCTGCACCTGCGCGATCTTTACCAAGAGGCAGGCATTGAATGCTCGACGCAGCTGGCGCTGGCAGAGCAACTCACCCGCGACGGCAATCCCGTCAGCCAGTCGCAAATCAGCCGGATGCTACAGACCGTAGACTGGCTGCTGCCCTGCATCCCCAAAGCGCTGTACGGTGCCCTGCCCCTGCTGGCAAAACTGGTTGCCCTGTGGCTAAAAGCGCGCGGCCAGGGGGCGGATGAAGGCAACGTCGCCCGCCTGCTGGTCGTCTGGGTGGAGCACTCGCTCTACAGCGCCCTGCTGGTGATCTTCTTTGCGGGCGTGCCGTTTCTGAATGTCGATATCAATACCCTCACCTACGACAGCCAGCGCACAAAGCAGTGCGGCTGGTCGGTGGTACAGCCCGGCGATTCCGGCTACGCGCCACTGATCAATGAACTCAGCGGCCAGAGCGCTTCCGTGCCGGTGTGGTGGTACTTCACTCATGCGCTGGGCAAAGGTATCACCAGTGCCGCCGTCGCGGTACTGCCCTGCAAGCCGGACTTGCGCCAGTTGCGCTTTGAGGTGCAGCACACCCGGATTACCGATCCGGCGCTGGCGCAGGAATTACAGGATTTCGTTAACGACTGCTACGGGCCATCACGCGCACAGCTGAAACGGCTGGGCAGCGATATTAGCGAGGAACAGAGCCGGGAGGTGGACTGGGTGGGATCGTCTTTTTACCTCTCCACGCCGGGCTATTACGACCACGATCATTCCCGTTCGCCCCGCGCCGCCTGGCCTTATGACGCCAGCCGCGACGACGGCCTGAGCGATACGGGTGGCGGAGGCTATCCTGCGTGTAAGGAGTGGTGGTCCGATGGCGATGCGGGGCTGAAAAACCGCCTGCTGAAGCAGGTCGATACCACTCTCTGGCAGCAACTACAAAAACTGGGGCAGTCTAAAGAGGAGTATGAGGAAGCGGTACTGCGCTCGCTGGTGAGTCCGCGCAATATGCAGGTATCGCAGGGCGGGCTGGTGTACAACGGGTTTGGTGGGAGTGCGGGGGATAATCTCAGCCAGACGCAGTTGCTGAGTCGTGTGGGCGGGATCATCGGCGCGGGGCTTTCGAGTTACGCTCTTTTTCCGGCATTTGATAACGTCCGCCAGGCGCTGCCGATGGTGCAAGCGTTCCTCGAAATGGCGCTGGTGATTTGTATTCCGGTGATCCTGTTGTTCTCAGCATGGGATCTTAAAACGGTCATCACGCTGAGCTTTGTGCAGTTCGCCCTGTTCTTCCTCACCTTCTGGTGGGAACTGGCGCGCTGGCTGGATAACTGGCTGATGCAGATGATGTACGACAGCGACACCCACTCGTACTTCAACCTCTGGGGCCTGCAAAACACCTCCGACGATCTGATTGTGAATATTATTATGGGCGTGATGTTCCTGGTGTTACCCGCATTCTGGCTGGGTGCGCTGACGTGGGCAGGCGTAAGGGTCGGCGCAGCAGTCGCTGGGGTGATGGGCAGCGCGGTCGGCGATATCCGCAGCGCTGGTGAACAGGTCGGGAAAATGATCGTCAGTAAAACACGCATTCCCTGAAGATTTCGTACTGACGGTGTGATGAACGGGGCTTGAGTCACCGGCATTTTGCGAGCATGATCGCAATAACATCAGCCTGTTACCCGGTTCATTCTTATGATTTCTCCAGAAATGCTGCAATCCGCCATCTCTAACGTCTCTGTCTGGCGTCAGGGCGACGTATGCGCGCCGCATAAACCGCTGCTGCTGTTGTATGTACTGTCGCAGTACAAAGCAGGTCATTCGCGCCTGTTTAACTACGGCCTGGAGATCCACGAACCGCTTACTCGCCTGCTGAAAGAGTTTGGCCCCAAGCGACGCACCGACTATCCCAATATGCCGTTCTGGCGGCTGCGAACCGACGGATTCTGGGAGATCGCTCACGCAGAAGGTTGCAAACCGCGCAAGGGCAATACTCAGCCGACAAAGAAAGAACTGATTGATAACCAGGTGGCGGGCGGCTTCGATGAGGCGGCTTACCAACAATTGCTGGCCCGCCCTGAGATGATCGACCAGTTGGCCCAGAAGATCCTCACCGATCGCTTCCCGGAAAGTATTCAGCGGATCCTTGCCAACCAACTGGGATTCGATTTTATCGATCGCTCCAGAAACCGCGATCCGCGTTTCAGGGATATCGTTCTTCGCGCTTACCACTCACGGTGCGCGTTCTGTGGTTACGATCTCAGACTCGATGGCGCGCTGGTTGGTATTGAAGCGGCGCATATTCACTGGAAAGCATATGGCGGTCCGTGCGTGGTGAACAATGGACTGGCGCTCTGCACGTTGCACCACGATGCGTTTGATATGGGAGCATTCGGGCTGGATGAGAGTATGACCATCCGCATCTCCGGCGGCGTCAGTCGTAGTCCGGTGGTAGACCATCTGTTCTGGCACCGGGACGGCCAGCAGTTATTCCTTCCTTATGACAAAACGCAGTGGCCTGCTGAACAGTATGTTGGCTGGCACCGAAAACAGATTTTCAAAGCCTGAAAATACGCAACGGGCCGTTAGGCCCGTTGTTCGTTATATCACCGCAGTTCTATCACTCGCGCCCGCTCAGCCTGCTTTCGGTAGTGGTCGTATCGCTCCCGGAACCATGCTTGCTGTTCATCACTCATATTGCCGGTCACGGCATCAATATCCACTGGCTGGCCCAGGGCGTGCATACGGGCAAAACTGCGTGCCAGAAAATCAAAATTCTTTAATGCGTTTATATCTTGTTGGTTCATTAGCATATCTCTCCAGTCATTGTGTTTACTGTTCAAGGTCATATGCTTTTCTGATTTCAGTATCCGCCTGAAAAAGATCATTTTTTGAGCGATGCGTGCGCATCAATCTGCCTGTGTTCACATTTCAGGAACGACAAAACTCTTCAGCCCCGGTAATGATTTTCCCCTCCCTTTTATCATCCGCGCAGAAAACACTACCGCCAGCCATGCAGTAAGTTCGCCATGTATCCGGAAGGCGCGAACGGCGCAGATGCGCAGGATACCCGTACCATTCCATCCCGCAGGGAAACGCCCTGCGAAGGGTGTTCCCTGTTCATTTACAGGAGAAACACCATGTCGCTTTTCGATAAAAAACCGTCGTTAATGCCGGTGGTTATCGCCCCTGATGTCTGGCAATCCGCTGTGGAATTTCCCGCCGACCCGCAGCAGGTGGAAGAACGGCTGGGCAATCTGTTGCTCGCCGTACTGCTGACCCTGCGCACCGCCGGGGCATCCCGCAAGAAAGTCACCTTTACGATCTACTGCCAGCCACCGCAGGGCGATATGAAAGTCCCTGTCGCATTACCGCTATCACTGAACTATCACGACCACTATGTGCAGGTCTCGATAGCTGAACAGGCATAACCTCTCCCCGCCGGAGTCGCTTCCGGATGGAGGCAGCTCCGGCTTCTTCCATGAGGATCGCACAATGGACAGAAGCAACGATATCTACCAGAAAGTCACCGACCAGATTATTGCTGAGCTGGAAAACGGCAATGTGCCGTGGATCCGCCCGTGGCGCGATGGCGAGCCGCCGTTCCCGATCAATGCGTTATCCGGTCGACCGTATCACGGCATTAACGTGCCGCTGCTGTGGAACAGCGCCGACAAGCAGAGCTTCGCCAGCGACCGCTGGCTGACGTTCCATCAGGTCAGCGCGCTCAGCGGGCAAGTGCGCCGGGGGGAGAAATCCTCTCTGGCGGTGTTGTATCTGCCGCGCACACAGGAAGAGACCGATGCACTCGGCCAGCCGTTGCTGGATAAAGACGGCGAGCCGAAGGTGCGGCATTTCGGGATTATTCGTGAATTTCGGCTGTTTAACCTGTCCCAGTGTGACGGCCTGCCGCAGTCGCTGTCCGAGCCGTTTATCCGGCCCGCAGAGCCTGTAGAGATGGCCGAAACCATTGCGAAGAATAGCGGCGTGACGCTGCGCCATCGCCGCCAGTCGAAAGCGTATTACAAACCCGCGACCGACCTGGTGATGATGCCGCACCCGCAACAGTTTGAAAGCAGCGAGGCGTACTACGCCACGCTGCTGCATGAACTGACGCACGCTACCGGACACACTTCACGCCTGAACCGCCCCGGTATTGCCGGAGCAGAACGCACCGAAGCACTCTACGCCGCTGAAGAGTTAGTGGCGGAGATGGGGAGCGCCTTCCTGTGTGCCCATTGCGGCATTCAGGGCAGGCTCCAGCACGCCAGCTATATCGGCTACTGGCTGGATATTCTGCGCCAGGACAAGCGGGCAGTGATCCGCGCCAGCGGTATGGCGCGCCACGCCAGTGAATGGCTGCTCAACGCGGTACCACAACCCTGTCAGCTTAGCGCCTGACAGCCCACCCGCACGGGGAGTCTTCCCCGTCGGGGAGTCTTCCCCGTCGGGGAGTTGCTCCCCTTTTTTTCTGGAGTGATATATGGGACTCGATCTCTTCTTTTTCGAACGGGCAAAAAACGCGCCCGATGAAAGCCAGTACGCCAGAGTGGGTTATTTCCGCAAGGTGAACCCGTTACTCAAATGGGTGGATAAACACGTTGGGCTGGTGCGTAACCAGGTGCTGTTAGAAGTCACAAAAGCACACTTGCAGGCGCTTTTGAGTGACCTGCTGAGCCTGACGCCGGATAACTGCGGCGCGGTTTATCCCACGATTGATGGCTTTTTCTATGGTTATACCGATTATGGAGAACACTACTGGAAAGATGTCCGCGCCGTCACCCATTGGGTGAAAGAGACGCTGGAGACGTTTGATTTTGAGCGAGACAGGCTGATGTTTTATGCCTGGTGGTAATTTTAAAGTGGCCGACAAAACGTCGGTCACTTTTTTATAAACTCAGGAGGAGTTACCCGACCATACAGCACCACATACTCATATTGCCGCCTGATATCAATGGCTTCCCGCTCAAACGCATGATGGTAAGCCACTTTCATCTGAACCAACTTTTCGCATTTAAACAGTCGCCAGCCGCTACTTTGCTGATCAATTAGCGTTTCAATAGACTGCGGATCGTTAATTTCGAAATCGAAGGCTGTTAGATCGTTATGGCATGCCCTGCCAGCACGGGCAAACTGCGCAATACTGTACATCTGGCCTGCAAAATCCTTATCAAGGTGCTCCCGTGCAGACATCAGCCTCAGTTCTGACCGCTCACTTCGGCCATCACGTTTAATATGCATATTATGCAGGAAAACCAGTAGCTGTGAGGAAGGATTGTGACAGGCTATATCACTGATATTTTGCGCCATTTTTGCCGACCGCCACGATAACCAATTATCAGACTCACGCGCCGTAATGTAGTGGTGGATAAACGACGATCTGTCGGCTTTCCAGTCCTGTGGAAAATCAGCATCACTACGGCGGGGAATAACATCAATGCCCAAGCAGGGAAAACCCTGTTTCTGAGCCAGCGCAATCAATTCTCTTGTCTGGAACGTCTGCATAATGCGGGGAAAATTATCAAGAAATTGATCCTCAGTATCCCCGCGTAACTGCGATAGCTTCATTCCCGGCGCATCCGCTTCGAACAACACTATCCAGTTTCGCCCATTAATGTGTTTTATAAATTCTTTTTTAAACTGACTGAATTCTGCAATGCCGTGTATTGATTCACCGATAAAGACAATCCGGCTCGCCAGAATTGTATCCAGCGATGGAGTAAAGAACGCATATCGCTCTTGTTTATTCTGCTCCATGGCGGCTCCATCCGGATCCAGCTTCCGCCGCCTGAATTACATTGGCCGGATAGCGCGATAGCATCTCCTGCGGCATCTTGCCTGCCAATAAATCATTTGAAGTAGCAAACCACTCGGCGATGCCCCATGGCGTTTTCACCTTTGTCAGAATATCCAGAATCGATTTCATCACCGGTAATGGCCGCAGGTTTTTATCTAACGCATAACCAGGAAATACCTCCCCTACACCATTTTTATGTACCGAGAAAATACAGTGCTCGCATTTCCAATTAGCAAACTGTTCAGGAGTGAAATCCGTCAACAGGGATATTTCATCTGCTGTCAGCCAGCCCTGTGCAACCAATTGCCCTCTGGCCTGCGCCAGTGCTTTTTCATCAATCAAAGTGCACAAATTACCTGCTATTTTTCCATTCAACGCTGTGTGGTTCACTCGCACCATAACATTGGCCTCACCGATTGCATTATTTCAGCCACCAGTACCATATTGAACAAAATTTGTCCGTTGAGATAAGCACAACATTTAACTGTTCCTAGCTGACAAAAAAACCTGATGCACGCTAAAGGCCCAAAGGGAGACACTGCAAAGGAAGGGCGACAAGGGCAAAGGGGCCTGCCCGAAAAGGAGAAATATGCTGAAGTGGCTACAAAGACCATCCCGGAGCCAGCCACCTGCACCAGACGCTACGCTGCCGGAGGGTTGGTTTGCGCCACAATCCGCAGAGCGATTGCTGGCGACACCGTTACGCCAGTCCTGTTTGCAGCAGTTACGGCAACTGACCCCGCTGCCGGATACCCTGTTTGATAGCTGGATCCTCACGGCGATTCATCGCTTCGCCGCGTTGGTACAACTGCTGCCCGCCTCACAAAGTCATCACCATTCCACTCCCGGCGGGTTGCTGGATCATTCGCTGGAAGTTGCCTGCAACGCCATCCGGCTGCGCCAAGGTTATCTGCTGCCACCGGAAGCGGGTGCAGAAGAACAGGCCCGGCAGGCCAGCGCATGGACGGTCACGGTGGTCTGCGCGGCATTACTGCACGATACGGGAAAAATCGCCGTGGATATGGAGATTCATCAACGTGATGGCACCCGCTGGCATCCGTGGCAGGGTAATCTGGCACAGCCTTATCGCTGGCAGTACCAGAGCCACGGTCGCGACTATCATCTGCATCCGGCGGCTAGCGCAATGCTGATTAATCAGTTGATACCCTCGCCATTACTGGACTGGCTGGCCGGATATCCCACGGTTTTTGCGTCCCTGATTTATCAGATCACCGGACACTACGAACGCGCTGGCGCGCTGGCGGAACTGGTACAGCAGGCCGATAAAGCCTCTGTCGCCCGATACCTCGGCGGCGATATCAAAACTGCGCTGGCACAAAAGCCCTCTTCCTTTCCCCAGCAGCTTCTTACAGCCTTACGGTCGCTGGTGCAGAACGATTATCGACTGAATAATCCCGAATGCGGATCCGATGGCTGGCTGACGGAGGATGCGCTGTGGCTTATCAGCAAAACCACCGCCGACCGGGTTCGCGCCTGGCTGCTCCAGCATGGCGTATCTAGCGTGCCGGAAAACAATAACCGCCTGTTTGACGAACTGCTGACGCATCAGCTTATTGTTGCCAATGAGGATAAAGCGATCTGGCGCTGCATTATTCGATCGGATAAGGGTTGGTCGCCCGTTGAACCGCTGACGCTGCTGCGCCTAACAACGTCTGCAATATGGGAGCCAGGCGAACAACGTCCCGCCTGTTTTGCCGGTAATGTGACGCCGGTAAGCGAAGCTGAACCCGTCCCTGAACTTAGCGCCCCCACTCAACCGCTGCCGGAAATAGCAGACGACCCGAGGCTTGGTGACAATAACAACTTCCTGCAGTGGCTGAAGAACCACACCAGCCCTTCAGGCACGGTGAATACCCGGAACGGCAAGATACATGTGGTGGAAAACCATCTTTTCTTGATTTCACCGGGGATCTTTAAGATATACGCATCAGAAACCACTGGAGACACCGGCGACGGCTGGAAGCTGGCACAGCGAATGTTTCAGGAGTCAGGGCTGGCCCTGCGCTGTAATGATGACAGTTTTATCTGGACCTGCGAGGTTCGCGCGCCACAAAAGAAAAGTAGTCAGTTGAAAGGGTTTCTGATGGAAGATCCGGGGCTGGTGTTTGGGGAGAAAGTGCCGGCGAATAATCCGTGGCTGAAGTTGCTGCGCGAATAGCAATTTATATCAAAATACTCTCTTCCACCGAGCTACAGCGAATGGGCTTTAATACCTAAAGAGCCGCATGATATTCAATAATTGATTTCAATTCTTCAGGCGAAAAAGGCGGATTACGCCGATGCAACATGGCGTGGCAATTAGGGCAGACGGGAATAAGATCTTTTTTGGGATCCAGAGAGTAATTATCTTTGATGTCTGATAGCGGAATCAGGTGGTGTATATGGATAAAACCTTTTGCTATCTCACCATACACCCTCATCATATCAATGCCGCATACTTTGCACAGGCAACCATGCCAGGCTAATGCGGCCTGCCGGGCCTTACGGTCGCGTTCATAGCGGTTAACCGTTACCTGCGTAGCGGCACCTTCAGTAAATACGCTCTGCGGTGGCAGTTCATCAGGAAAAATACTGATGGCAGGCTGCTCGTTACCCAAATTTTTCTCAACGATCTGAAACCCTTGATCGGTAAGCAACTTGACGCATTTCGACTTGATACCACCACTAAAATCTTCAGGGGAAAACTCAACGCCTGTCATATTTGAAGCAGCAATACCGACTATAGCTTTCGGTGGATAACTGCGCCCTTCAAAGACCACATCATACAGCCGGGACTCGCTGAACTGGTGGCGTACACCTTCATCATAGGCGCGCATAGCCGCAATAATGCATTCCCTGGTAAGCTGGTCTGGCAGTTTCTTCTTCATTTACAACTCATCATCCCTGAAACGACATATGCTAACTCTTTATTTTATAGCATATTAATTTATCCGGTGATAAACAGCACTCTTCAATTTCGCGTTACCGGGATACGGACATCAGTGCAGCGGCAGCGTAACGTAGCGGCAGAGAAACCGCGCTTCATGCTGATTGTCCAGCCGTACCTGAAAGATATCGTGTGTATCCTGCACGGATGCATCCTCACGCCATGCCAGCAGGCCCTGTTGGTTCATGCGGGTAATAATTTGATCGGGCGTTTCGCCCTGATTCAATGCTTCGACTACCTGTTGCAGGGGAAGCGGTAGCGTCTGAGCAGGCCACATCACTTCAACGCTTACGAGCTGGCGGTGTGTCCGGGATGACATCGGTAGTATCCTCCATGGCTAGAATTTCGCGGTTAATTAGCCATGAAATAGGGGCATTTTTTGCAGTTGCAAGGTTGCCGAGAGACCTCATTTAAAGGTTAATACATCTCAGGTAGTGAAGTCTCTTCCGAGACAAATCCAGATTGTCTGCGCCAAGCGTCTGAGGATATGTCGATAAAAAGCATTTTTTTAAACATATTGCCAAAACATGTTTATGCCATCGACACGTTGCGGCGATATGTCGATAAAACACGATTTTTTAAACATGATGCCGTGACATGCTTATAGCATCGACATATGATGTCTATATGTCGATGAAATCGGTCTTTATAAACATATGAGCTGGAATCCCGAAGCCCCTTACAACGATCTGCCAAAACTGTCGCCTGATCTGCAGCAGATAGAAACACGTAATGTACTAAAAGCGTGTATAAATGCGCGCGCGGCAATTGCAGAGCTGAAAACGGCGGGTGAGTTGATCCCCGATCAGGGATTGTTGATTAACATTCTCCCGATGCTGGAAGCGAAAGATTCCTCACGCATTGAGAACATCGTAACGACCAGCGATCAGCTCTTTCAGTATGCTGATCGTGCAGACGGAGCAGATCCAGCAACCAAAGAAGCATTGCGCTATCGTACGGCGCTTTATGATGGTTATACCCATCTTGAGACCTATCCACTTTGCACAAACACCGCAATCGCTATCTGCACCAAATTACGCGCAATTCAGACCGATATCAGGAAAACACCGGGCACAGTACTGCGCGATCAGAATAACAGCGTGGTATATACCCCCCCGGTGGGTGAAGATACCATCCGTAACTTATTGGCGAACTGGGAGCAGTTCATACATGGCGATGATGATTTAGACCCATTGGTGAAAATGGCTATTGCGCACTATCAGTTTGAGTGTATCCACCCTTTTCCGGATGGGAATGGGCGAACAGGCCGTATCCTGAATATTCTTTACCTGATTCAAAATGAATTGCTTTCACTGCCTATCCTGTACCTGTCACGCTTTATCCTGGAGAGACGTAGTGATTACTACACGCTATTGCGTAGGGTAACAGAGGAAGGAGACTGGGAATCGTGGATATTATTTATGCTGGAGGCCGTAGAAAACACGTCTCGATGGACGACTGATAAGATTGCGGTCGTTCGGGCATTGATGGCAGAAACGACCGAGTATGTACGTGAGAAGCTGCCAAAAATTTATACCTATGAACTCATCCAGGTGCTCTATGCACAACCGTATTGCCGGATCGATAACCTTGTTGAACGAGGTATCGCTAAACGCCAGACGGCATCAGCGTATCTCAAACAGTTAGTAGATATAGGCGTGCTGGAAGAAATGAGCGTTGGTCGTGAAAAGCTGTATATCAACACCAGGTTGGTACAGGAATTGAATCAATAATATGCTTTAACAAGTAAATATCTAATACGTTATAAAACTGTAAATATTATAAATCTATCGCAACTAACAACTTGATATTAGAAGAAAAATATTATATCGAAGCAAATCATTAAAAGTCAATCGATTACTTCTCCAATAAGACACTAATATAATTCCGATGCGATTACAAATCCTACATTCGCAATATCAAAAAATAACAATTGGGGGGCAAACTTCATATATTGTTTTTGCAGTTGATATTTTTTGCACAGATAAAATCTGAATTGATAAAGCAGGGGGAGCATATTACATCTCCCCTAGAGTAATAATAGTTTAAATAAAATCTGTTGTCATATATTATTACAAATGCCATCACCTATCTTACCAAATAATTGCCTTTGAGCGGTATAGAAAGGTCTGAGGGCATTGCCAACAGGAGATAATTCTAATTCTGCCATTTGTCTAATTACTTGAGGGTCACTCTCATCTATCAATTTAGATAATGCGGAAATCCAGACTTTTCGCCAATGAACCAATACCGGCGCATTTAGGTTCAGTAAATAAATAGTTAGCCTGGCTTTAGCTTTTTCTCTCTTATCATTTAGCGATTCTTTAGGAACAACTCTTCCTGATGCCTCATAGTGGAAATAATCTTGAGAATTAGCCATTAACGGAGAAATAAACGAAGTGTTACTATATCTACTTAGCTTAGCATGCCCACCAAATACATCTTTCCTGCTAAGTAAATGAAGGCTTGAACTAGAAATTGCGGAAACGATAAGATTACTGTGCTCAAATGTTTTATGAGGATTTAGAGATTTAGGTTCTATATGCTCCAAATGGTAACCATAATCGGTACTCACAACAATGCCTTCACTTCCCATAATGGGAAAGCGATTATTCAAGCAGATTTCACTATAGCAACACAAAAAAAACTGTTCATTTAAACAACGCTTTACTGTAGCATCTTTATATTTAAACCTACTCCAAGCTCTAGTAGCATCATCAGCTGTATTAGGTTTATTTTTATTTTTTTGAGACAAAAAATAATCAGCCCCACCTTTAATAATATGTCTCATTCTAATTTTTCCCTTCTGCGTTTTACTAATGATAAGCTAACTAGTTCTTCGTGGTTTTCACCAAGAACTTTTACTAATTTCTGATATAGTTCTGTTGCATCAGACGAACGAAAATCCCCTTGCTCGATAATTTTACGATACTTATCAAGCATTTTTTTCTCAGGGAAATCAGGAATTGGTTCAACATGCATTATTGTACTGAGGACCGTTGATGTAGAGCGAGCATAACTCTCAGCAATTGGAATTGCGACTATATCTTCACCATCTATGTTAACACTCAATTTTCTTATTTTTTGTTTACTTATAGTAGATAATACTTGTGGGCTATGTGTAGTAATAACAAATTGAATATTTGGGAATGTTGATGTCAAATTATTTATAATATTTTGCTGCCATTCTGGATGCAAGTGTAACTCTACTTCATCAATTAAAACAATACCTTGCCCATGTAAAGGATTATCCAAAACAGGATTCATAAAAATTAATCTTCTCGCAAGATCAGAAATTAATGATAAATAAACCAACTGACCTTTAGATGCCTGGAAAACATTAATATCTATACCATCATTTATTATTTTAACTTCTACTCTGCCTGAGGAACGGTCGACATAAATATCTGAGATACTTGGAACAGCATTTGTGATTGCATTCTTCACATGTTGTTTGATCTTATCTATATGCAAACTAGTTACATTTATGAGTAATTCTTTTTTAGATGATAATTTTTTTTTCCTCTTTTCTAGCTCATCTGCAAATAAACTTGACTGCTCGGCGATTAACTCAAAAGCATTAACCTCTGCCTCTAATAATTTTATTTCATTTATTATTAGGTTATTATTTTGAAGGTTGTCTATATATATAAACCATTTTAAGAATTCTTCAATATTTGAGGAACCATCTAATGCATTTTTTTCAATAGCATCAAATCTAGAGTTGGTAGAGGCAGAGTCTAATTTCTCTAATTCAAAACTCAAATTTGATTTTAACAAAGATCTTTCTACGGAATAAAAAGCACATAAAGGAATATTTATTTCTTTATTATAATACTTATTACTTCTATGATTGATAACTCTAAATAAGTTAGCTAGGCTACTGTAGCTATCGAGATTACTTGTTTTGGAATTTTCGATACCTTTTGCTGGCCGAGTTAGTGATCCACTATATTTTGTGTTTTTCCCAAGGCTAATTGACGTTATTACCTCAGCATTATCAGCGCAACCAACTTTAACATCTGTATTATCTAATGGACGTCCATTTCTTCCTTTAGCAATAATTCGCGCATTAATATATGAAAATGTTCTTGACAAGGCATCTAAAATTGTAGTTTTCCCAGCGCCATTATCACCAATAAGAACAGTGAAATCATCTTCGAATGATATATTTAATTCTTTGAATTTTCTGAAGTTTATTAGTTTTAGATTATCTATCTTTATTTTATTTTTTGGGGTTTCATTCTCTTCTGTTGACTGAAAATTCAATTCATTAAGGCAATGATTAAAATATTCATTTGCACTTTTCAAATCTAAATTTGTGCTTGTACTATCTTCATAGTACTCCATAAGCTCAAACATAGATGAAATATTATGCTTTCTTGCGTTGCGCAACAATGCTCTTGTTTTATTCTTTTGATTAGAATTATCATAATAGTCTTTCACTTATTCACCTCGATAATTTCATCTATTAGATTAGAAGAGTATTTTTTCCTCAATGAATTTAAAAAATCAGGTTCTATATGATTTGAAAAAGAGATCATACCCTTAAGATGATAAATAGCTTCAGTATCTAAAAGATTATATTTATACTGATTAATTAGGTGCTTAATGTATCTTTTCCTATATCTTCCGATCGAAAGTTTCTCATCGTTAGTAATTGTAATTCCAGTTACATGACGATTATGAGCTTTAGAAGAAAAAATAGTTTTCTGATGGTTTACCAAAATTTTCCCACTAAATTTTTCTTTTAATACTCTAGAAATGAACTCAGGAAGAGTTGGAAGTATATTTGGATCATTACATGAAAAAGTAAGATCATCAGCATAACGCGTATATATCACATTAATTTTTTCGCAATATTCACTGACCGCATTATCAAAAAAATACAAACAAAAATTAGAAATAGCTGGAGAACTTGGAGCTCCAACGCTTAACATTAACTTCCCACTGTTATCCCAAAACAATATATTTTCAACCAACCTATGTTCTAATGATTGAAGAGGCTCCCAATGTTGCCTCCAAATATCCCAAAATACATCTGGAGTTAAAGAATTAAAAAAATTAGCCAAATCCATTTTCAATAAATAAGCGCTTAATCTGTGTGATTCAGCATTATCTTTAATGCTAAACCCTTTTCTATAAGCCATTGAATTTGTATGAAATGGAAAATCTTTATATTTCAAGTAAGATCTTTGGAGTTCTTTTACAGCTTTTGTGGGTTGAGCTATTATCCGACGGCCATGCGTACGTTTAGGAATAGAATAAACTCGATATTTATATGGCGCATTAAGGATTAGTTTGAGAATATCTGACTCAGAGCATTTGAGCTGTTGTGCTAATACAGATACAATTTTCATTAACTCATCCCTTAAAAGCCTGCTACAACTGCGATTAACATAACAGTGTAGCAGGACTGGTTTGACTCTTTACTAAAGGGTGCGATGTGTTCGCATCCCAAACGAGCGAAACGAGTTTGGGATGCGAATACATCGCAAATTTAACTCGTTCAATAAGTTAGTGTCTGGCTAATCACCCGACAAGTTGTAACCCGTTTACGCTAAAGAGCGCTTTCGAGTATAAGCTAAGTTGCAGAGCAAAACAAACTTGCTTTCAACCAGTAGACCACTATGCTTCTGATTTTTCTACCAATAGCCTCTAACTACAATTGAGTTCTTTTGCTCAAAAATTACAACATCATTTAAAACAGTGACTGGCTTCCCTGCTGATAAAAGGCCCCATGTTAATAACTAGTTAATTTATATGCAACATCATGATTTTTCTAGCTCAATGACTAAAGTTTTTACTCTTAGTGGGCTATAAATTTAACTAACGAAAACACCAAGCTAGCTCCAACCTCTCATACGGGGTTGGGCACCAATTCACTAACTCCCTTTGCCCGCCCGATATAAACAGCCCAGCTCCGAGAATGACTAAATACCAGCATCCTCCGACTCCACCTCATCCTGCGCCGCCATCAGAACCAACTCTGACTTCGAAATCAGCAAATCTTTCGGCTTCCCACCTCTCAACCTGCGGTTTGCCGAACCAAACCAGATAGCCAGTCCCCACGGCGTTTTGCGTTCCTTGAACAGCGAGAATATCTTCCCGGCGGCTTTCCAACCTTTGGGGCCAGTATCAGGATCGGTAGAACGGAAACCCGCTTTTGCCGATAACTCAGACGCCGTCAGCCATTCCGAGTCAGCCAGTATTCTGGCTTTCAGCTCCTCTAGTTGCCGGTCATTGCGCTCCTGGAAGCTCATATGGTCGAGTGCGCCTCCCTGCGATTTTTTGAAGCCATACGGCACCACATGCCTGAAGCGGTTCGCATCCAGATAATCGGCCCACCACTGCATCATCTCCCGACGCTCTTCGAGATGCTGCGCCTTATGGATATACGCCGCCCGCACGCGCTTACGCTCCTGATGGCTCATCTGGCGCTCTACCGCGTCGCTTGACCACAGGCCCGACTCCACCAGCGCGCTACAGGCCATAGTGCGAAAACCGTGACCGCAGACATCTTTCTGGGTGTCGTAGCCCATCACACGCAGTGCTTTGTTAATGGTGTTTTCACTCATTGGCTTGCGGTAGTTATGATCGCCGGGGAACACCAGTTCAGTTCCCGGTCGGCAATGCTGCCGCACATCGTGCAGCAGTTCGATGGCCTGATGTGACAGAGGGACCAGGTGAGGAGAACGCATCTTCGCACCGCGCGCAGAGTACTTAACGCCGGGGATCGGTTCTCGCTCAGCGGGAATGGTCCACATGGCGTTATGCAGGTCTATTTCATCCCAGCGGGCGAAGCGCAGTTCGCTGGAGCGGATAAACAGCAACAGCGCCAGCTTTACCGCCAGTTGAGTCAGCTTACGTCCTTTGAAATCGTCGACTCTTTCCAGGAAATCAGGGATAAGATTCAAATCCAGCGCTGGATGGTGACGTACTTTGGGCGTGGAGACCGCGCCAGTTAAATCTGATGCAGGGTTATGATCGATAATGCCGTTCTGGACGGCGTAGCGCATCACGCAGGCGGTACGTTGCTGGAGACGAGAAGCGACATCCAGTTTGCCCGCTTTCTCCACCTCTTTGATCGGTACCAGCAGGTCTTTGACCTTCATTTTGGTAATGTCGCAGCTACCGTTCGTGGGAAAGACGTAAAGCTCAAAATAACGCAACACCCGCTTCTTATGTTCTGCCGACCAGTTCACGTTGCTGGAGACCCATTCGCGCGCCACGGACTCGAACGTATAAAGGGGCTCTCCACCCCGCTTTTCCTCTCTGCGTTTTTCCGCCGGATTAATGCCTTCTAAAATAAGCCTTCTTATATCCGCTTGCTTCTCTCTTGCCAGTGCGAGAGAAATAAGCGGATAAGGGCCTAATGCCATACGGTTCTCTTTGTTTCCAAAGCGAAATTTCAGATACCACAGCTTAGATCCGCTGGGGTTCACCTGAATGTAAAGACCGTGACAGTCAGAAAGCCTGTATGCCTTGCCAAGCGGCCTGGCATGCCGGATTGCGAGATCTGTAAGCGCCATTTGGGGGTCACTCCTCTATCGAACCGGGTTTGCCCCCTTTTTTGCCCCCAAATCGCCTGGATGTCAATGGATGAAAAACGACCAACACGGAAAGACCACAAAATAAATATGGTTATCAATCAAAAATAAATTATCTTTGAATTACAGACGGATATGGACGAGTTTGGACGTAAATGGACACAAAAAAAGCCACCCTTAGGTAGCTAATTATTGCATCACTTGGTGCCGAAGGCCGGACTCGAACCGGCACGTATTTCTACGGTTGATTTTGAATCAACTGCGTCTACCGATTTCGCCACTTCGGCACTGAAGAGGTATGCGGAAAACGTTGTGGATTATACCTGTCACACGCCACCATGCAAGCGGTAGCATATGCCCGGCTCGCTAAGTGTTGAAAAAATCAGCACAACCCCACGGCGGGCACCTCCTTAACCCCTCCTTCTGCGAAGCGACTCCGTTTCCCATGCTCTACACTTCCAGTTCAACACCACACTGAGGGAAACACGATGTCTATTATAAAAAGCTATGCCGCAAAAGAGGCGGGCAGCGAACTTGAACTCTATGAATATGATGCGGGTGAACTCAAGCCGGAAGATGTTGAGGTACAGGTAGATTACTGCGGTATCTGCCACTCCGATCTGTCGATGATCGACAACGAATGGGGCTTTTCTCAGTATCCGCTGGTTGCCGGGCATGAGGTAATTGGCCGCGTCGTGGCACTCGGCAGCGCCGCGCAGGATAAAGGTCTGAAGGTAGGTCAACGAGTTGGGATTGGCTGGACGGCGCGCAGCTGCGGGCACTGCGATGCCTGTATCAGTGGCAATCAGATTAACTGTCTGGAAGGATCGGTGCCAACCATCCTCAATCGCGGCGGCTTTGCCGAGAAGCTGCGAGCAGACTGGCAATGGGTGATCCCGCTTCCAGAAAGCATCGATATTGAATCCGCAGGCCCTCTGCTGTGCGGCGGCATCACCGTCTTCAAACCGCTGCTGATGCACCACGTTACCGCCACCAGTCGCGTTGGGGTGATCGGCATCGGCGGCCTCGGTCATATCGCCATTAAGCTGCTACACGCGATGGGCTGCGAGGTTACCGCGTTCAGCTCCAGTCCGGCCAAAGAACAGGAAGTGCTGGCGATGGGCGCCGATAAAGTGGTCAACAGCCGCGATCCAGAGGCGTTGGAAGCGCTGGCAGGTCAATTTGATCTCATCATCAACACCGTCAATGTCGATCTCGACTGGCAGCCTTACTTCGAAGCGCTGGCCTATGGCGGCAACTTCCACACCGTTGGCGCGGTGCTGAAGCCGCTACCGGTTCCGGCGTTTACCCTGATTGCAGGCGATCGCAGCATCTCCGGTTCGGCAACCGGTACGCCGTATGAACTGCGCAAGTTGATGAAATTTGCCGGGCGCAGCAAGGTCTCGCCGACGACTGAGCTGTTCCCGATGTCGCAAATCAACGAGGCCATCCAGCACGTTCGTGACGGTAAAGCTCGCTACCGTGTGGTACTGCAAGCCGACTTTTGATTGCCTTCACCGGGCGGCATTCGCTGCCCGGTTTTGTTCCCCCTTTTGGAATTCTTCTCGCAATCTCCGCAATTTAGCGGTGAAGAGTACGCCGCAGTTGCCTATACTCCAGGCAGGATA
Organism: Citrobacter sp. CK198; assembly: GCF_030333295.1. Taxonomy (NCBI): domain Bacteria; kingdom Pseudomonadati; phylum Pseudomonadota; class Gammaproteobacteria; order Enterobacterales; family Enterobacteriaceae; genus Citrobacter; species Citrobacter sp. CK198. Next base: position 357,395 of record NZ_JAOWGE010000035.1, read on the forward strand.
AATGGAGAAAATCTCATGAGTGCACCCCTGTTAATTGCCCGCACGCTGGAAAGCGAACTGTTCCTGTTGCCGGGCATGACCAACCGTCACGGGCTGATTACCGGCGCAACCGGAACCGGCAAAACGGTTACCCTGCAAAAACTGGCTGAGTCCCTATCAGACATCGGCGTTCCGGTATTTATGGCGGATGTGAAAGGTGACTTAACCGGCGTCGCGCAGGAAGGCGAACCTTCTGAAAAACTGCTCGCACGGCTGAAAAATATCGGCATCACCGACTGGCAACCGCACGCTAATCCGGTGGTGCTGTGGGATATTTTTGGCGAAAAAGGTCATCCACTACGGGCGACCGTCTCCGATCTTGGGCCGCTATTGCTGGCTCGCCTGCTGAACCTGAACGAGGTGCAGTCCGGCGTGCTGGATATTATCTTCCGCATCGCCGATGACCAGGGGCTGTTGCTGCTGGACTTTAAAGACCTGCGGGCGATCACGCAGTATATCGGTGATAATGCCAAATCCTTCCAGAACCAGTATGGCAATATCAGCAGCGCATCGGTCGGGGCGATCCAGCGCGGGCTGCTGTCGCTGGAACAGCAAGGCGCGGCGCACTTCTTCGGCGAACCGATGCTGGACATCAAAGACTGGATGCGTACCGATGCCAACGGCAAAGGTATTATCAACATCCTTAGCGCCGAAAAACTCTACCAGATGCCCAAACTGTATGCTGCCAGCCTGCTGTGGATGCTCTCCGAACTGTATGAGCAACTGCCGGAAGCGGGCGATCTGGAGAAACCGAAGCTGGTGTTCTTCTTCGACGAAGCTCACCTGCTGTTCAACGACGCTCCGCAGGTGCTGCTGGATAAAATCGAACAGGTCATTCGCCTGATCCGCTCCAAAGGCGTGGGCGTCTGGTTCGTCTCACAGAACCCTTCCGATATCCCGGACAACGTGCTCGGTCAGCTAGGCAACCGCGTACAGCACGCCCTGCGCGCCTTCACCCCCAAAGATCAGAAAGCGGTGAAAGCCGCCGCGCAAACCATGCGGGCGAATCCGGCGTTTGATACCGAGAAAGCGATTCAGGAACTGGGCACCGGCGAGGCGCTGATCTCCTTCCTGGATGCCAAAGGCAGCCCGTCAGTGGTTGAACGAGCGATGGTCATCGCACCGTGCTCACGCATGGGGCCGGTGACGGACGATGAGCGTAACGGGCTTATCAATCACTCCTCGCTGTACGGCAAATATGAAGACGAAGTCGATCGCGAATCGGCGTATGAAATGCTGCAAAAAGGCGTTCAGGCCACCACCGAGCAGCAAAACAATCCGCCAGCAAAAGGCAAAGAAGTCACCGTTGATGACGGAATTCTTGGCGGGCTGAAAGAGATATTGTTTGGCAGTACCGGGCCACGCGGCGGCAAACGGGATGGTGTGGTGCAGAGCGTCGCCAAAAGCGCAGCGCGTCAGGTAACGAACCAAATTATCCGGGGGATGTTAGGTAGCCTGATGGGCGGTAGAAAACGCTAGCAGAAGGAATCCTTGTTTGCTAAGCGCAGCGCCTGATGGCGCTGCGCCGTATCTGGCCAACAATGAGAGAGATCGATTTTACGACTTACGCATCATCAGCCAGAGGCTAATCAGGAAGAACGAGGCGCTTGGCAGCAGCGCGCCGATAATCGGCGGAATGCCATAAACCAGCGTCAGCGGGCCGAAAATCTGGTCCAGAACGTAGAAGACAAAACCAAAGCTGATCCCGGTCACCACACGCACGCCCATTGGCACGCTACGCAGCGGGCCAAAAATGAACGACAGCGCCATCAACATCATTACCGCCACGGAAAGCGGCTGGAAGATTTTACTCCACATATTGAGCTGATAACGTCCGGCGTCCTGGCCGCTCGACTTCAGATACTTCACATAGTTATGCAAACCGCTGATGGAGAGCGCATCCGGGTCCAGCGCCACCACGCCCAGTTTGTCCGGCGTGAGGTTGGTTTTCCAGGTGCCGCTCACGGTCTGCGAACCGGTGATCTGTTTCGGGTCTTTCAGGTCAGACTCGTCCACCTGCGACAGACGCCAGACCTTGTTGTCTGCGTCGAACTTCGCAGACGCGGCATAACGCACTGACTGTAAGCGACGCTGATCGTTAAAGGCGTAGATGCTAATGCCCGCCAGCTCTTCGTCGCCCTTCACCCGCTCGATATAGACGAAATTGTTGCCATCTTTCGCCCACAGGCCTTGCTGAGTAGAGAGCAACGAACCGCCGTACATTGCCTGCGCACGGTAGTTACGCGCCATCTGTTCGCCCTGCGGAGCAACCCATTCACCGATGGCCATTGTCAGCAGCACCAGTGGAATAGCGGTTTTCATCACCGACAGCGCCACCTGCATCCGGGTGAAACCCGAAGCCTGCATCACCACCAGTTCACTGCGCTGCGCCAGCATCCCCAGCCCCAGCAGCGCGCCAAGCAGCGCCGCCATCGGGAAGAAAATCTGCACATCTTTCGGCACGCTGAGCAGGGTATACATCCCCGCGCCCAGCGCATCGTAGCTCCCCTGCCCGGCTTTTTTGAGCTGGTCAACAAACTTGATGATACCGGAGAGCGACACCAGCATGAACAACGTCATCATGATGGTGGTGAAAATGGTTTTACCGATATAGCGGTCAAGTACACCAAACGGCTGCATTATACCGCTCCTTTACGCAGAAGACGGGCGCGCAGGCGGCGTACCGGCACCGTATCCCAAAGGTTCAGACCAACCGCCAACGCCAGATAGATCAGGTTGACCGCCCACATCCAGATAACCGGGTCCAGTTTGCCCTTACCGCCGTTCGATTTCAGGGAGGTTTGCAGGAGGAAGAACAGCAGATACAGCAGCATAGCCGGCAGCATCGACAGCACGCGCCCCTGTCGCGGGTTAACCACGCTCAGCGGTACAACCATCAGCGCCATCATAAATACGGTGAATACCAGCGTAATACGCCAGTGCAGTTCCGCACGGGCGCGATTGGTATCGGTCTGCCACAGCGTGCGCATATCCATCTGATCGGTATCGTTCGGGTCCAGCGCAACGGCCTGATGACCAATAATCGCCTGATAGTTCTGGAAATCGGTGATGCGGAAGTCACGCAACAGGGCAGTGCCTTCAAAGCGCGTCCCTTTGTTCAACGTCACAACCTGGGAGCCGTCGCGCAATTGCGTCAAATGTCCAGAATCGGCCACCACCACAGAAGGACGGGCGTTGCCTTTCGGGCGGATTTGCGCAAGGAACACATCTTTAAAATCGCTGCCGTCAACGCTTTCAATAAACAGCACGGCGCTGCCATTGGTCGCCTGCTGGAACTGCCCTTGCGCCAGCGCGGCCATGCCAGGATTGGCTTTTGCTTCCGCCAGTACCTCATCCTGGTGTCTGGATGACCAGGGCCCCGCCCACATGACGTTGACAGCGGCGACGACGCCGGTAAACAGCGCCAGCACCATCGCGGCTTTCACCAGCACAGCCCGGCTCAGACCACAGGCGTGCATGACCGTTATTTCACTTTCGGTATACAGTTTGCCCAGCGTCATCAACAGCCCGAGGAACAGGCTTAATGGCAGGATGAGCTGCGCCATTTCCGGCACGCCCAGCCCCAGTAGCGAGAGCACCAGATTTGCCGGAATGTCACCGTCAACCGCCGCCCCGAGGATCCTCACTAGCTTTTGACAAAAGAAGATCAAAAGCAGGATGAAAAGAATCGCCAGTTGGCTTTTGAGCGTCTCCCGCACCAGATATCTTATGATTATCACTTTAAATACGCCCGTAAAAACTCGTCTTTTGCAGGAATTTAGCTTGTTTCATGGCTTAAACGTCATTTATTCTCTTGAGTCGTCGAAATCGTCGCTAAAATTATTATACTCAGCGGATTCGCCACTCAGAACGCGTTCTGACGTGCCAATGCCGTAATAACGTTAAGATTAACACGAAGTCACCGCAACTGCGGACATGAGTTACGAAAGCTTGCAATTCTAACTGTAGCCGCCGCCGTTGTCTTTAAGATTCAGGAGCGTAGTGCATGGAGTTCAGTGTAAAAAGCGGTAGCCCGGAGAAACAGCGGAGTGCCTGCATCGTCGTGGGCGTCTTTGAACCACGCCGCCTTTCTCCGATTGCAGAACAGCTCGATAAAATCAGCGACGGGTACATCAGCGCCCTGCTGCGTCGTGGTGAACTGGAAGGAAAACCGGGGCAGACCCTGTTGCTGCACCATGTTCCTAACGTTCTTTCCGAGCGAATCCTCCTCATTGGTTGTGGTAAAGAGCGCGAGCTCGATGAGCGCCAGTACAAGCAGGTCATTCAGAAAACCATCAATACGCTGAATGACACCGGCTCAATGGAAGCGGTCTGCTTCCTGACCGAACTGCACGTCAAAGGCCGCAACAACTACTGGAAAGTACGTCAGGCTGTCGAAACGGCTAAAGAGACGCTGTACAGCTTTGATCAACTGAAGACCAACAAGAGCGAGCCGCGTCGCCCGCTGCGTAAAATGGTCTTCAACGTGCCGACCCGCCGTGAGCTAACCAGCGGCGAGCGTGCGATCCAACACGGTCTGGCGATTGCCGCCGGGATTAAAGCAGCGAAAGATCTCGGCAATATGCCGCCGAATATCTGTAATGCCGCCTACCTGGCCTCTCAGGCGCGCCAGTTGGCCGACAGCTACAGCAAGAACGTCATCACCCGCGTCATCGGCGAACAGCAGATGAAAGAGCTGGGTATGCACTCTTATCTGGCGGTCGGTCACGGTTCGCAGAACGAATCGCTGATGTCGGTTATCGAATACAAAGGCAACCCGTCCGAAGACGCGCGTCCGGTTGTGCTGGTCGGCAAAGGGCTGACCTTTGACTCCGGCGGCATCTCCATCAAGCCTGCCGAAGGCATGGACGAGATGAAGTACGATATGTGCGGCGCGGCGGCAGTGTACGGCGTGATGCGCATGGTCGCGGAACTTCAGTTGCCGATTAACGTCATCGGCGTGCTGGCAGGCTGCGAAAACATGCCTGGCGGGCGAGCGTATCGTCCGGGCGACGTGCTGACCACCATGTCCGGCCAGACGGTCGAAGTGCTGAACACCGATGCCGAAGGCCGCCTGGTACTGTGCGACGTGTTAACCTACGTTGAGCGTTTTGAGCCGGAAGCGGTGATTGACGTCGCGACCCTGACGGGCGCCTGCGTGATTGCGCTGGGCCATCACATCACTGGTCTGATGTCGAACCACAATCCGCTGGCGCATGAGCTGATTAGCGCGTCCGAACAGGCGGGCGACCGCGCATGGCGCTTGCCGTTGGGCGATGAGTTCCAGGAACAGCTGGAGTCTAACTTTGCGGATATGGCGAACATCGGCGGCCGTCCTGGCGGCGCAATCACCGCCGGTTGCTTCCTGTCGCGCTTTACCCGTAAGTACAACTGGGCGCACCTGGACATCGCTGGCACCGCATGGCGTTCCGGTAAAGCGAAAGGCGCAACCGGTCGTCCGGTGGCGTTGCTGTCGCAGTTCCTGCTCAATCGCGCGGGTTTTAACGGCGAAGAGTAAGTTTGCATGATTGCCGGATGGCGACGCATATGCGCCTTATCCGGCCTACATGGAGTATTTAACCGTAGGCCGGATAAGCGTAGCGCCATCCGGCTTCGCATTTAAATTCACCACAAGAAGCCCCATATATGAAGAATGCAACGTTCTATATTCTGGACAATGACACCACCATTGATGGCCTGAGCGCCGTTGAACAACTGGTGTGCGACATTGCCGCAGAACGTTGGCGCAGTGGTAAACGCGTGCTGATTGCCTGTGAAGACGAAAAACAGGCCATCCGTCTGGATGAAGCGCTGTGGGCAAGACCGCCGGAGAGTTTTGTCCCGCATAATCTGGCGGGAGAAGGTCCGCGCGGCGGCGCACCGGTGGAAATCGCCTGGCCGCAAAAACGCAACAGCAGCCCGCGTGATATTCTGATCAGCCTGCGTACTGGCTTTGCAGATTTTGCCACCGCTTTCACAGAAGTGATAGACTTTGTCCCTTACGAAGAAACTTTGAAACAACTGGCGCGCGAACGCTACAAAGCCTACCGCGTGGCTGGTTTTAACCTGAATACGGCAACCTGGAAATAATGGAAAAGACATATAACCCACAAGATATCGAACAGCCGCTTTACGAGCACTGGGAGCAGCAGGGCTACTTTAAGCCGAATGGCGATGAAAGCCAGGAAAGCTTCTGCATCATGATCCCGCCGCCAAACGTCACCGGCAGTTTGCATATGGGTCACGCCTTCCAGCAAACCATCATGGATACCCTGATCCGTTATCAGCGCATGCAGGGTAAAAACACCCTGTGGCAGGTCGGTACTGACCACGCCGGGATCGCTACCCAGATGGTGGTTGAGCGCAAGATTGCCGCAGAAGAGGGTAAAACCCGCCACGACTATGGCCGCGATGCCTTCATCGACAAAATCTGGCAGTGGAAAGCGGAATCCGGCGGCACCATTACCCGTCAGATGCGCCGTCTGGGCAACTCCGTGGACTGGGAGCGCGAACGCTTCACCATGGACGAAGGTCTTTCCAATGCCGTGAAAGAAGTGTTTGTCCGCCTGTACAAAGAAGATCTGATTTACCGTGGCAAGCGCCTGGTCAACTGGGACCCGAAACTGCGCACCGCTATCTCTGACCTGGAAGTGGAAAACCGCGAGTCCAAAGGCTCTATGTGGCACATCCGCTATCCGCTGGCTGACGGTGCGAAAACCGCAGACGGTAAAGATTACCTGGTGGTCGCCACCACCCGCCCGGAAACCCTGCTGGGCGATACCGGCGTAGCCGTCAACCCGGAAGATCCGCGTTATAAAGATCTGATTGGCAAATTCGTGGTGCTGCCGCTGGTGAACCGTCGTATTCCGATCGTGAGCGACGAGCATGCCGACATGGAAAAAGGCACCGGCTGCGTGAAGATCACCCCGGCGCACGACTTTAACGACTATGAAGTGGGCCGTCGTCATCAGCTTCCGATGATCAATATTCTGACCTTTGACGGCGATATCCGTGAAAGTGCGGAAGTGTATGACACCAAAGGCGAAGAGTCCGACGTTTACTCCAACGAAATCCCGGCTGAGTTCCAGAAGCTGGAACGTTTTGCCGCGCGTAAAGCGGTGGTTGCCGCTATCGATGCCCTCGGCCTGCTGGAAGAGATTAAACCGCACGACCTGACCGTTCCTTACGGCGACCGTGGCGGCGTGGTTATCGAACCAATGCTGACCGACCAGTGGTACGTCCGTGCCGACGTGCTGGCAAAACCGGCGGTGGAAGCGGTAGAGAACGGCGATATCCAGTTCGTGCCAAAACAGTACGAAAACATGTACTTCTCCTGGATGCGTGACATTCAGGACTGGTGTATCTCCCGTCAGCTGTGGTGGGGTCACCGCATCCCGGCATGGTACGACGACGCGGGCAACGTCTACGTTGGCCGTAGCGAAGACGAAGTGCGTCAGGAAAACAACCTGAGCGCCGACGTTGCGCTGCGTCAGGACGACGACGTACTGGACACCTGGTTCTCCTCCGCGCTATGGACCTTCTCTACTCTCGGCTGGCCGGAAAACACCGACGCGCTGCGTCAGTTCCACCCGACCAGCGTGATGGTCTCCGGTTTCGACATCATCTTCTTCTGGATTGCCCGCATGATCATGATGACCATGCACTTCATCAAAGATGAAAACGGCAAGCCGCAGGTACCGTTCAAGACCGTCTACATGACCGGTCTGATTCGCGATGACGAAGGCCAGAAGATGTCCAAATCCAAGGGTAACGTTATCGACCCGCTGGATATGGTTGACGGCATTTCCCTTCCGGAGCTGCTGGAAAAACGTACCGGCAACATGATGCAGCCGCAGCTGGCTGAGAAGATCGCCAAACGTACCGAAAAACAATTCCCGGACGGCATTGAGCCGCACGGTACTGACGCCCTGCGTTTCACCCTGGCGGCGCTGGCCTCTACCGGCCGCGACATCAACTGGGATATGAAGCGTCTGGAAGGCTACCGTAACTTCTGTAACAAGCTGTGGAACGCCAGCCGCTTTGTGCTGATGAATACCGAAGATCAGGATTGCGGCTTCAACGGCGGCGAGATGACCCTGTCGCTGGCAGACCGCTGGATCCTGGCGGAGTTCAACCAGACCATCAAAGCGTACCGCGAAGCGCTGGACAGCTTCCGCTTCGATATCGCAGCGGGCATTCTGTACGAGTTTACCTGGAACCAGTTCTGCGACTGGTATCTGGAGCTGACCAAGCCGGTCATGAACGGCGGCTCTGAAGCAGAACTGCGCGGCACCCGCAACACGCTGGTCACCGTGCTGGAAGGTCTGCTGCGCCTGGCGCATCCGATCATCCCGTTTATCACCGAGACCATCTGGCAGCGTGTGAAAGTGATTTCCGGCATTACCGCCGACACCATCATGCTGCAACCGTTCCCGCAGTACGATGCCTCCCAGGTGGATGAAGCCGCGCTGGCCGATACAGAATGGCTGAAGCAGGCGATCGTTGCCGTACGTAACATCCGTGCGGAAATGAACATCGCGCCGGGCAAACCGCTGGAACTGCTGCTGCGTGGTTGCAGCGAAGAGGCGATTCGCCGCGTGAACGACAACCGCAGCTTCCTGCTGAACCTGGCGCGTCTGGAAAGCATCACCGTGCTGCCAGCCGATGACAAAGGTCCGGTTTCCGTGACGAAGATTATCGATGGCGCCGAGCTGCTGATCCCGATGGCGGGGCTGATTGACAAAGAAGCCGAGCTGGCGCGTCTGGCGAAAGAAGTGGCGAAGGTCGAAGCTGAAATTGGCCGCATTGAAGGTAAGCTGGCGAACGAAGGTTTTGTCGCCCGCGCACCGGAAGCGGTGATCGCCAAAGAGCGTGAGAAGCTGGAAAACTACGCGGAAGCGAAAGCGAAGTTGATTGAACAGCAGGCAGTTATCGCCGCGCTGTAAAGATCGTGCCTGACTGTTTGCCGGATGGCGCTACGCTTATCCGGCCTACAGGCATCTTCAGCGCATCCGGCACCACGGACGATAAAAGCCTCTGACGCACTCGCTAAGAGGCTTTTTATTGAATTATCCTCGCTTGCACTCCCCCTCCCCGCAGTGTTATTAACTGCATATGTTCCACGTTTCTGTCATGAGTTCGCTATGAGTGTCATTACCTCTGTCCCGGCAACGTTGCGTCGTCTTACCGCTGACGATAACGCCGCCATCGCCCGCGTCATCCGCCAGGTTTCCGCTGAATACGGCCTGACCGCTGATAAAGGCTATACGGTTGCCGATCCTAATCTGGATGAATTGTTCCAGGTTTACAGTCAGCCAGGCGCGGCCTATTGGGTCGTCGAGCAGAGCGGTCAGGTGGTGGGCGGCGGCGGCGTGGCGCCGTTAGGCTGTAGCGAACCGGATATCTGCGAACTGCAAAAAATGTACTTTTTGCCGACGGTGCGCGGCCAGGGGCTGGCGAAGAAACTGGCGCTGATGGCGCTGGAGCACGCGCGTGAGCAGGGGTTTAAACGCTGCTACCTGGAAACCACCGCATCCTTACGCGAAGCGATTGGCCTGTATGAACATCTGGGATTTGAGCATATCAGCGAACCGCTGGGCTGCACCGGGCATGTTGACTGCGAAGTCCGCATGCTGAAAACGCTGTAAGTCACCCACTGGCCGGATAAGGCGACGCCATATCCGGCAATTTATGCAAACATTCTGCTTCTGAGTTAGTGGCGTACGCCGTCATCGTCTTCGTCGACGTAATCTTCATCGTCGCCGTCTTCACCCTCTTCGCCGTTCGGATCTTCGAAGTACGTACCCCAGCCGTCATATTCCACGTCAAATTTCTCAGCCAGGTTCATCAGTTGTTCAACCTGAGCATCAATCAGATCGGCATTCAGCGCACATTCGCTGAGGATATCGCAGCAAATCACCGTATCGCCTTCTTCCACTTCCAGCTCTTCCGGCTCGGTCACTTCATAACCGAGTTTGAACGCTTCTACGGCTGCTTTTTCCAGCGTTTCGAAGTCGTCAGCGGAAAAGTGATGCTCGATAGTGTACAGCGCATCTGGATCGCTGCCATCTTCAAGTAATTCTTCAATAATCAGCCGCGTCTCTTCACGCTGCTCTTCCAGTAGTTCCGGGTTTGCCATGGCTCGTTCCTCATAAATGTCCTGCCGATACTCTTATTGTCACACACCGCTGTCATTGCCTCCACCTTTCCAGGAAAGATTTGTTAAATGGGGTTGCAAATGCATAATCATCCATATAAATTGAATTTTAATTCAACAAATGGCCTTTGCCATGTGAGGGAACCATGTCTACGTTTTATCAGAAACATTTTTTGAAATTACTCGATTTCACCTCCGCTGAACTCACCGCTCTGCTGCAACTCGCCGCCAAACTGAAAGCCGACAAGAAAAACGGCGTAGAAGTCGCCAGACTGACCGGCAAAAACATCGCGCTCATCTTCGAAAAAGACTCGACCCGCACCCGATGCTCTTTCGAAGTTGCCGCATACGATCAAGGCGCTCGCGTAACGTACCTTGGGCCAAGCGGCAGCCAGATTGGGCATAAAGAGTCAATTAAAGACACCGCCCGCGTGCTGGGACGCATGTATGACGGTATTCAGTACCGCGGCCACGGCCAGGAAGTGGTCGAAACGCTGGCGGAATATGCAGGCGTTCCCGTGTGGAACGGGTTGACCAACGAGTTTCACCCCACGCAGCTGCTGGCGGATTTGCTGACCATGCAGGAACATCTGCCGGGCAAAGCCTTCAATGAGATGACGCTGGTTTACGCTGGCGATGCGCGTAACAACATGGGAAATTCCATGCTGGAAGCCGCCGCGCTGACAGGGCTGGATTTACGTCTGGTGGCTCCGCAGGCCTGCTGGCCGGAAGCAAGCCTGGTCGCAGAGTGCAAAGCGCTGGCGCAAAAGAACGGCGGCGATATTACGCTGACTGAAGATATCGCAGCGGGCGTGAAAGGCGCGGACTTTATCTATACCGACGTATGGGTGTCGATGGGTGAAGCAAAAGAGAAATGGGCGGAGCGTATCGCACTGCTGCGTCAGTATCAGGTAAACAGCGCAATGATGGCGCAGACCGGTAATCCTCAGGTGAAGTTTCTGCACTGCCTGCCCGCATTCCACGATGATCAGACCACGCTTGGCAAGAAAATGGCCGAAGAGTTCGGTTTGCACGGCGGGATGGAAGTGACCGATGCGGTGTTTGAATCTCCGGCCAGCATCGTGTTTGACCAGGCGGAAAACCGGATGCACACCATCAAAGCGGTGATGGTGGCAACGCTGGCGAAATAACGATTACGTCTTATCCGGCCTACAGATCGCGCTCCCGTAGGCCGGGTAAGACGTTTTGCGTCGCCACCCGGCAATACAACTTACTCGACCAGCAGCTTAACGACCGCTTTGCGTGCCTGAGCTGGCGCCCCTACGGCGCACAGCGGCTTATGGACTTCCCCCGGGTAAAAGACCACGAAATCGCCTTCATTAAGGATCACCGTTTTCTCCTCTGCCCCTTCAGGCAAAAACGCGATGTCTTTATCCGCCAGCCAGTCAGTTTCCGGCGCGCCCGCGGGCTGGGTGCTGAAGGTCATTCCTTCCTGCCCCTTTAATACGATCTGAATATCGAGATAGCGCGCGTGATACTCCGCACGACGCTTTTCAAACGGCTCGGTCATGTCTTCCGAAACCAGATAAAACAGGCGATTGCCGTCGATATCATGCTTGCCCTTTGCCGTTTCATCCGTCACATGCGCTTTAATATGTTCAATGGCCTGACGCAGCGCGTCCGGCAGCCAGGGTTGCAGATTGTGGATATTGCCAACGATCATCACAGACTCCTTAAATAAAACAACGTTTCATTTTTATGGTTATACGAAAAAAACCGCTGCCATACCACTTCTATTTCACGATGTTTTGCGTCAGCGCATGTTTATCGCTGAAGATGTTGTCCGACTGTTAATCGTCATCGAAGATTATGCATATCATTTGCATAACTTTCCCCCTCCACTTTACGGTAAAAATCGTAATATTCTGTTATAAAAGGGTTTATCAGAAAAACACCTTGTTGATCACACTTCCTTTTCCCTGCATAACCTGCATTTATCACCATAGTTATTTTATGATTTACGTTAAGGTAAAAATAATAAAATAACCCTCCCGCATACCTATGCACAGACAAAAATAAAACATCATAAAATCAACAAGATAGAATTAAATAATAAATTTAGATCATCTACAAATAATTAACAAAAAAGAATAACAAGACATTTTATTGCGTAGTAATTCAGTTATTACTCTCTTTATTTTTCAATTTCTCTGACCTTGCTCATATATTAAATAAGAAAAATTAAATATCCCTTCCGATGTGAAACACATCACATTATCAGACCGAATTAGAATCAATGATGATTTCCGAAAATTAGCTGAACAGTAATGACTGCAAACAATTTAATTATTTGCAGCCACCACTTCTTTATTCCTGAAAATTGAGTAAAAGGTATCGTGATGGAAAAACATTATGTCGGTTCTGAAATCGGTCAATTACGTAGTGTGATGTTGCACCGCCCTAATCTCAGTCTGAAAAGACTGACGCCGTCAAATTGCCAGGAGCTGCTTTTTGATGACGTTCTGTCGGTGGAACGCGCAGGCGAAGAGCACGATATTTTCGCTAATACGTTACGCCAACAAGGCATAGAGGTGTTGCTGCTAACCGACCTGCTGACGCAAACACTGGATGTTATCGAAGCCAAAACCTGGCTGCTGGAAACACAAATCTCCGACTATCGCCTGGGCCCGACTTTCGCGGCGGATATTCGCGCCTGGCTGGCGGATATGCCGCATCGGGAATTAGCGCGCCATTTAAGCGGTGGGCTGACATATGGCGAAATCCCCGCCTCGATTAAAAATATGGTGGTTGATACACACGATATTAATGACTTTATTATGAAGCCATTACCCAATCACTTATTTACCCGCGATACCTCATGCTGGATATATAACGGCGTGTCGATCAACCCAATGGCAAAAACAGCGCGCCAGCGTGAGACCAATAATCTGCGGGCAATTTATCGCTGGCATCCACAATTTGCAGATGGCGAATTTATTAAATATTTCGGCGACGAAAACATTAATTACGACCATGCCACGTTAGAAGGCGGAGACGTGCTGGTTATTGGTCGCGGCGCCGTACTGATTGGCATGTCTGAACGCACCACCCCGCAGGGGATCGAGTTCCTCGCCCAGTCGCTGTTTAAACATCGCCAGGCCGAGCGCGTCATCGCCGTTGAGTTGCCAAAACACCGTTCCTGCATGCACCTCGATACCGTCATGACCCATATCGACATCGACACTTTCTCCGTCTACCCGGAAGTGGTTCGCCCGGACGTCCAGTGCTGGACCTTAACACCGGACGGGCGCGGCGGGCTGAAGCGTACCCAGGAAAGCACGCTGGTACACGCCATCGAAAAAGCCCTCGGCATTGATCAGGTGCGTTTGATCACCACTGGCGGCGATGCCTTCGAAGCCGAACGTGAGCAGTGGAATGACGCCAATAACGTTCTCACCCTACGCCCCGGTGTGGTGGTCGGCTACGAGCGCAACATCTGGACCAACGAAAAATACGACAAAGCGGGCATCACCGTTCTGCCCATTCCTGGCGATGAACTGGGACGCGGACGCGGCGGCGCGCGCTGCATGAGCTGCCCGCTGGAACGCGACGGCATTTAAGGAAGCGATTATGGACAACAAACCCACTCTGGTTGTCGCACTGGGCGGCAATGCGCTGCTCAAACGCGGCGAACCGCTGGAAGCGGATATCCAGCGCAAAAACATCGATCTGGCGGCAAAAACCATCGCCCAACTGACGCAACAGTGGCGCGTGGTGCTGGTACACGGCAACGGCCCGCAGGTTGGCCTGCTGGCGTTGCAGAACAGCGCCTATGACCGCGTCACCCCCTACCCGCTCGATATTCTGGGCGCGGAAAGCCAGGGGATGATCGGCTACATGCTGCAACAGTCGCTGAAAAACCAGCTTCCGCAGCGTGAAATCAGCGTCCTGCTCACTCAGGTGGAGGTGGACGCCGACGATCCGGCATTCCGCAACCCAACCAAATATATCGGCCCGGTTTATGACGGCGACCAGGCCAACGCGCTACAGGCGGAAAAAGGCTGGATTTTCAAAGCCGACGGAAAAGCGTTTCGCCGCGTAGTGCCTTCGCCACAGCCCAAACGCATCGTTGAGAGCGACGCGATCCGCGCCCTGATCGCCCGCGACCATCTCGTGATCTGCAACGGCGGCGGCGGCGTGCCGGTAGTGGAAAAAGCCGATGGTTTTCATGGCATTGAAGCGGTGATCGACAAAGACCTCTCTGCCGCTCTGCTCGCCAGTCAAATCCACGCAGACGCGCTGCTGATCCTGACCGATGCCGACGCGGTGTACCTCGACTGGGGCAAGCCAACCCAACGCCCGCTGGCTCAGGTAACGCCGGAACTGCTCAGCGAAATGCAGTTCGATGCCGGTTCGATGGGGCCGAAAGTCACCGCCTGCGCCGGGTTTGTCAGCCACTGCCAGGGGATTGCCGGCATCGGTTCACTGGCCGACGGCCCGGCCATTCTCAGCGGTGACAAAGGCACCCTGATTCGACCCGAAACCGTCGATTACGACGCATAAGTCAATTTCTGCCGGATGGCGGCGGCGCCTTATCCAGCCTACAGCACGCGCATAACCGTAGGCCTGACAAGCGCAGCGCCATCAGGTAATTCATTTTAACAAGGACACTGTAATGGCTACTTCACTGAAAAATCGCAACTTTCTTAAACTGCTCGACTTCACTCCGACGGAGATCCAGTACCTGATCGATCTGGCCATCGAGCTGAAAGCGGCAAAAAAAGCCGGACGCGAGAAGCAAACGCTGGTCGGTAAAAACATCGCGCTAATTTTCGAAAAAACCTCTACCCGCACCCGCTGCGCGTTTGAGGTCGGCGCATTCGATCAGGGCGCACAGGTGACCTATCTCGGGCCAAGCGGCTCGCAGATTGGGCATAAAGAATCCATGAAAGATACCGCCCGCGTGCTGGGCCGGATGTATGACGGCATTGAGTATCGCGGTTTTGGTCAGCAGATCGTTGAAGAACTGGGGCAGTACGCGGGCGTACCGGTGTGGAACGGCCTGACCGATGAATTTCACCCTACGCAGATCCTCGCCGACCTGATGACCATGCTGGAACATGCGCCGGGCAAAACGCTGCCTGAACTCAGCTTCGCTTACCTCGGCGACGCCCGCAATAACATGGGCAATTCGCTGATGGTCGGCGCGGCAAAAATGGGGATGGACATCCGCCTGGTCGCGCCGAAATCCTTCTGGCCGGACGACGCACTGGTGGCGCAGTGCCGCGACATCGCCAGCGTCACCGGCGCGCGCATTACGCTAACCGAGGACGTGGAGGAAGGCGTTTATGACGTAGATTTCCTCTATACCGATGTCTGGGTGTCGATGGGCGAACCAAAAGAGGCGTGGGCGGAGCGCGTCAGCCTGATGAAGCCCTACCAGATCAACCAGCAGGTCATCAACGCCACCGGCAACCCCAACGTGAAGTTTATGCACTGCCTGCCCGCCTTCCACAACGAGCACACCAAAGTGGGCCGCGAAATCGAGGCCGCCTATGGCCTGAAAGGACTGGAGGTGACGGAAGAGGTGTTCGAGTCAGCCCACTCCATCGTGTTTGACGAAGCGGAAAACCGTATGCACACCATTAAAGCGGTCATGGTGGCGACGCTCGGCGACTAACCCCTCCGGGCATGTGCCGCCTGACGACACATGCCCGTGTTATCTGGAGAGAACACCATGGGCAAATTTAAATTTCCCAGCGCGTATACCATCCTGTTTATTCTTATCGCACTGGTCGCTGTGATGACCTGGATTGTCCCGGCGGGCAAATACCAGATGGCGATGAACCCCACGTTGGGTAAAGAGGTTCCGGTCGCGGGCACCTATGCTCCTGCCGAGTCGCATCCGCAAGGGATTACCGCCGTACTGTTGGCCCCCATTGACGGCCTCTACAACCACGAAACCTATACCGCAGGCGCAATCGATGTGGCGCTGTTTGTACTAATCATCGGCGGCTTTCTCGGCGTGGTGAACAAAACCGGTGCAATCGATGCGGGTATTGAACGCGTCACGGTACGGCTCAACGGCAAAGAGGAGTGGATGATCCCCATACTGATGGGACTCTTTGCCGCAGGCGGGACGATTTACGGGATGGCGGAAGAGTCACTCCCCTTCTACACGCTGCTGGTTCCGGTGATGATGGCCGCTCGATTCGATCCGCTGGTCGCGGCCGCCACCGTGCTGCTCGGCGCAGGTATTGGCACACTCGGTTCGACCATCAACCCTTTTGCCACGGTGATTGCCGCCAACGCTGCCGGAATCCCGTTCACTCAGGGTATGCTGTTACGCATCATTCTGCTGGTCGTTGGCTATGTTATTTGCGTGGTCTGGGTGATGCGCTATGCCCGCAAAGTGCGCAGCAACCCGGAGTTATCTATCGTGGCGGATAAGATGGAGGAGAACCGCGCTCACTTTCTTGGCAACCGTTCCAGCACGCTGCTGGAGTTCACCGCAACCCGTAAATGGATCTTGCTGATTTTCGCCGCCGCCTTTGCCGTGATGATTTACGGCGTCGCGGTTCTCGGCTGGTGGATGGCGGAAATTTCCGGCGTTTTCCTGGCGTCCGCGATTATCGTCGGCGTTATCGCCCGGATGAGCGAAGAGGCGTTCACCAGTACGTTTATCGACGGCGCGCGGGATCTGCTTGGCGTAGCGCTGATTATCGGTATTGCACGCGGCATTGTGGTGGTGATGGATAATGGCATGATTACGCATACCATTTTGCACAGCGCGGAAAATCTGGTATCTGGCTTGTCCACCACCATTTTTATCAATGTCACTTACTGGCTGGAAGTATTGCTCTCATTCCTGGTGCCCTCTTCCTCTGGTCTGGCGGTGTTGACCATGCCGATCATGGCGCCGTTAGCGGACTTCGCCCATGTGCAACGGGATCTGGTGGTGACGGCGTATCAATCGGCGTCCGGGATTGTGAACCTGATTACGCCGACGTCGGCGGTCGTAATGGGAGGTCTGGCGATTGCGCGCGTGCCGTATGTGCGGTATCTGAAGTGGGTCGCGCCGCTGCTGCTGATCCTGACGCTACTGAATATGGCTGTTTTGAGCGTTGGCGCAATGCTGTAACTCCCGCCGGATGGCGCTTCGCTTATCCGGCCTACAGGTTGCGCATTTTGTAGGCCGGATAAGGCGCTTTAGCGCCGCCATCCGGCAAACGAACGCAGCCAATACGCTTTCTTTTTTGACTGGCTTCTCACTTTCCTGCAAAACCGACCGGTTGATTCGTTATCAATGTGACAAACAGGATGAATTTCGCTAGTCCATTGATATCAATGACAAAGCAAGGTGCATATATGAAGGAATACAATGATTGCTCCGCCAAAGAACAGCAGCAACTGGCGGTATGTCAGCGCCTGATTACAGAAAAAAGTTACTTATCCCAGGAGGAAATACGTCGCGATCTGCAAAACCACGGCTTCGAAGGCATCAGCCAGTCGACCGTTTCACGTCTGTTGAAACTGCTCGGCGTCATAAAAATAAGAAATACAAAGGGACAAAAAATTTATTCCGTAAATCCGCAATTGCGCCCCGCTCCTGACGCTGCGCGATCGATATCCGAGATGGTGGTCAGCGTGGAACACAATAGCGAATTTATCCTTATCCACACGGTGGCCGGTTATGGCCGCGCCGTTGCCAGAATCCTGGATTATCACGCCCTGCCGGAAATTTTAGGAGTGATCGCGGGCAGCAGTATCGTCTGGGTCGCGCCACGGGTCGTACAGCGCACCGGGCTTGTTCACAAGCAAATTAATTATTTATTAAAAATGAATTCTTATTCATGAGAACCGTTTGCGATGAATAAAATGTGCATTAATCGCTTGATCCCATAACATAGCTGAGTATAATCGCGGACAATTTGCCGGGAGGAAGTATGGTTCAGTGTGTACGACATTCTGTCTTACCGCGTCTGAAAACAGACGCTGGACTGCCGTTTTTCTTCCCGTTGCTCACCTATTCCAAGCCCCTCATTGAGGGGCTTTTTTTTTGCCCAGGCGTCAGGAGATAAACATGGCTAACCCGCTATACCAAAAACACATCATTTCCATAAACGACCTCAGCCGCGATGACCTCAATCTGGTCCTGGCGACGGCGGCGAAATTAAAAGCCAATCCACAGCCGGAGCTGCTGAAGCATAAAGTGATCGCCAGCTGCTTCTTCGAGGCATCCACACGCACCCGCCTGTCGTTTGAAACCTCGATGCACCGCCTCGGCGCCAGCGTGGTGGGCTTCTCCGACAGCGCTAACACGTCGCTGGGCAAAAAAGGCGAGACGCTGGCGGATACCATCTCCGTTATCAGCACTTATGTGGACGCGATTGTGATGCGTCACCCACAGGAAGGCGCAGCGCGTCTGGCGACCGAGTTCTCCGGCAACGTGCCGGTACTGAACGCCGGCGACGGCGCAAACCAGCATCCGACCCAGACGCTGCTGGATCTGTTTACCATTCAGGAGACCCAGGGCCGCCTGGACAATCTGAATATCGCTATGGTCGGCGACCTGAAATATGGCCGAACCGTACACTCACTGACGCAGGCGCTGGCGAAGTTTGACGGCAACCGCTTCTACTTTATCGCGCCGGACGCGCTGGCGATGCCGCAATACATTCTGGATATGCTGGATGAGAAAGGCATTGCCTGGAGTCTGCACAGCGCCATCGAAGAGGTGATGGCGGAAGTGGATATTCTGTATATGACCCGCGTGCAGAAAGAGCGTCTGGACCCGTCCGAATACGCCAACGTCAAAGCGCAGTTTGTCCTGCGCGCCAGCGACCTGAACGGCGCGCGTGAAAACATGAAGGTTCTGCATCCGCTGCCGCGTATTGATGAGATCACCACCGACGTAGATAAAACGCCGCACGCCTGGTACTTCCAGCAGGCAGGAAACGGTATTTTCGCTCGCCAGGCGTTACTGGCACTGGTTCTGAATAGCGATCTGGCACTGTAAGGGGAAAAGAGATGACACACGACAATAAACTACAGGTTGAAGCGATCAAACGTGGCACCGTAATCGACCACATTCCCGCGCAGGTTGGCTTTAAGTTACTGACGCTGTTCAAACTGACCGAGACCGATCAGCGCATCACCATCGGCCTTAACCTGCCGTCCGGCGAGATGGGGCGTAAAGACCTGATTAAAATCGAGAACACTTTCCTGACCGAAGAACAGGTTAACCAGCTCTCCCTGTACGCGCCGCAGGCAACGGTAAACCGCATCGACAACTATGATGTGGTGGGCAAATCGCGCCCGAGCCTGCCGGATCGCATCGACAACGTGCTGGTCTGCCCGAACAGCAACTGCATCAGTCATGCTGAGCCGGTTTCATCCAGTTTTGCAGTGAAAAAACGCACAGATGACATTGCGCTCAAATGTAAATACTGCGAAAAAGAGTTTTCGCATTATGTGGTGCTGGCCAACTAATTGAGGTTGGTAATGGGTATCCGGCTCCCTATAATGACCTGTACCTAATTTACCGCTGTAATTCAGGAGAAATCATGAGCAAAACTATCGCGACGGAAAATGCACCCGCAGCTATCGGCCCATACGTTCAGGGCGTTGACCTGGGCAGCATGATCATCACTTCCGGTCAGATCCCGGTTGATCCAAAAACCGGCAGCGTACCGGATGACGTGTCCGCTCAGGCGCGCCAGTCGCTGGAAAACGTAAAAGCTATCGTCGAAGCCGCAGGCCTGAAAGTGGGCGACATCGTGAAAACAACCGTGTTCGTTAAAGACCTGAACGACTTCGCGACCGTGAATGCGACCTATGAAGCGTTCTTCACCGAGCATAATGCGACCTTCCCGGCACGTTCATGCGTTGAAGTTGCGCGTCTGCCGAAAGACGTAAAAATCGAGATCGAAGCGATCGCTGTTCGCCGCTAAGTCTCCTTAAAAATATGTCTGCGCCGGATGGCGGCTCCGCCTTATCCGGCCTACGGCAGTGCCGTTTGTAGGCCCGGTAAGCGCCAGCGCCACCGGGCATTGCGCCGGATGGCGGCTCCGCCTTATCCGGCCTACGGGAAGTGCCGTTTGTAGGCCCGGTAAGCGCCAGCGCCACCGGGTATTGCGCCGGATGGCGGCTTCGCCTTATCCGGCCTACGGAAAGTGCCGTTTGTAGGCCCGGTAAGCGCCAGCGCCACCGGGCATTTATCACATCACCCCAAACAGTTTCGGCAGGAACAGCGAGATCGCCGGAATATAGGTCACTAACATCAACACCAGGAAGAGTACCGCGTAGAACGGCAGCATCGCCTTCACCACCTGCTCTATTTTCTGCTTACTCACCGCACTGGCAACAAACAGCACCGATCCCACCGGCGGCGTAATCAGGCCGATCCCAAGATTCACCAGCATGATCATGCCGAAATGCACCGGATCAATACCCAATGCCGTAGTGACCGGCAGCAGAACAGGCGTCAGGATCAGGATCAGCGGCGCCATGTCCATCAGTGTCCCGATCAGCAGCAGCATAATGTTAATGCACATCAGGATGACGTATTTGTTATCTGAAATACTGGTGAACGCCTCGGTAATGCGCATCGGCAACTGCATGTAGGTCATGATGGCGCCAAATGCGGCGGCGAACCCGATCAGGATCATCACAATGGTGACCGTTTTTACCGTGCGGTACATCAGCTTCGGCAGTTCAGACCATTTGTAGTCGCGGTAGATAAACATAGTGACGAAGAAGGCCCACAGACAGGCGATCGCCGCCGATTCCGTCGCGGTGAAGATGCCAGAGAGGATCCCGCCCATGATGATGACAACCGTCATCAGCCCCCACAGCGTATCGACAAAAATCTTCAACGCCTGGCGAAACGGCACCCGCTCGCCTTTCGGATAACCGCGCTTATGGGCAAAACCGACGCACATCACCATCAGGGTAAAACTTAACAGCAGCCCCGGCAGAATGCCGGCGATAAACAGCGCGGCAATCGACACCGTACCGCCCGTCGCCAGCGAATAAATCACCGAGTTGTGGCTGGGCGGCGTCAGGATCGCCTGTACGGAGCCGCTAGCGGTGACCGCCGCCGCGAAGTCACGCGGATAGCCTTTTTTATCCATCTCCGGGATCATCACCGAGCCGATAGACGCCGTATCCGCGACGGACGAGCCGGAAATCGCGCCAAAAAAGGTAGACGCCACAATGTTCACCAGCGACAGCCCGCCGCGTATAAAGCCGACAAAGATGTAGGCGAAGTTCACCAGGCGACGCGCAATACCGCCCTCCGCCATAATCGCCCCCGCCAGAATAAAAAATGGGATCGCCAGCAGCGAAAATTTGTTCACGCCGCTGGTGAGCTGGATCATGACCGCTTCCAGGGGAATGTCGATATACCAGGCGCCAATGATCGCGCTAATGCCCACCGCGTATGCTACCGGCACCCCAATCGCCAGCATAATGCCGAGCGTAAAGACGAGAATAAATGCATCCATCTGCTTTCCTTTATGAAATGGGGTCGCGCATTAATGGGTTGAGCCCAGCATGACGACAGGACGTTGATACTGCGAACCACGGAAAATTTTCTCGATAATGAAAAGCAGCGTGATGGCAGAGCCGACAGGCAACGGCAGGTAGTTCTCACCCGCTGATAACAGAGGAAATTCTGCCACCGGCTGTTCCCACAGGTCATAGCACAGCAGGGAGCCGTACCAGAGGATAAACAGGCTGACGGCCATCAGCATCAGATCCGCCACGATGAAACAGATTCGCTGCGCGCCCTCGCTCAGGCGGTCGGTCACCATGCTGACAGCGATATGGGAACCCGCGCGATAGCTCACCGCTGCGCCAACAAAGGTGAATGTCACCATGCAAAGAATGGCGACCGGTTCCGGCCATGACAGCGCGCTGTTCATCACATAGCGCGCAAATATCCCGACGGGAATAACGGCCACCATAATCAACAGCGCCAATCCGGCAACCCACATTGAGATTCGGTAAAACAAATCCATTACCGACGAATAAAATTCACCCATGGTCGTCCCCTTGAATTAATCTTTAGGTTCAGGCGGATAAAGTCCTTACCCCGCCAGAGGTATTACTTCATATCCTGAATCCGTTTAATCAAATCCTGGCGATCTTTATAGGGTTCGCTGGCAGTTTAAAAAATGCCATGAATAGCGCTAACTGACAGGATAAAAGAGTGCCGGGCTTAACTTACAGTTATATATGACCTTTTACAGCGTAGCCTGCGCAGGCCAACGCATGTAAGAAAGTATTACGATAATTATGTTCATAAAATATGACTGAATGGAAATATTTTTAGCACGCTGTTTCATTTTTGCAATGAAGGTCTTTTTCCTGATAAAAAGATGTCTGAAAGAGGAGTAAAATTGTGATCCGTCACACTCTTTAGTATTTCAAAAAAAATAAAACAGGAACTTTCGTGAGGATATATTTACGGAGTACAGAAAAGCGTAATGGCTGCCGCAGCAGCCATTATTCTGGATTATTGCCAGCCGTAACGACGGCTATAAAAACCTTTCACTAATTGTGTCAATGTCATATAACCCGCGAGAATAGCGATCAGCCACGGGAAGTAGCTCAGCGGCAGCGCCTGTAATTGCAGATAGCCCGCCAACGGCGAGAACGGCAGCGCGATACCCACCACCATCACCACCAGCGTCATCAGCATCAGCGGCCATGCGGCGCGGCTCTGAATAAACGGTACGCGGCGCGTGCGAATCATATGCACAATCAATGTTTGCGATAACAGCCCGACGACAAACCAACCCGACTGGAACAGGGTTTGCGCTTCCGGCACATTCGCGTGGAATACCCACCACATCAGGCAGAAGGTCAGGATGTCGAAAATCGAACTGATTGGCCCGAAGAAGATCATAAAACGCCCCAGATCGGCGGGATTCCAGCGTTGTGGCTTCTGGATCTGCTCGTCATCCACGTTATCAAACGGGATCGCCACCTGGGATACATCGTACAGCAGGTTCTGAATCAGTAAGTGCAGCGGCAGCATTGGCAGGAAGGGCAAGAATGCGCTCGCCACCAGCACGCTAAAGACGTTACCAAAGTTAGAACTCGCAGTCATTTTGATGTATTTCAGCATGTTGGAGAACGTGCGACGCCCTTCGATAACGCCCTCTTCCAGCACCATCAGGCTCTTTTCCAACAGGATAATATCCGCAGCTTCGCGGGCAATATCCACGGCGCCATCAACGGAAATGCCGATATCCGCCGCACGCAATGCCGGAGCATCATTGATGCCATCGCCCATAAAGCCAACCACATGCCCTTCGCGTTTCAGCAGCGTGACGATGCGCTCTTTGTGCATCGGCGTCAGGCGGGCAAACAGCGTGGTGCGCGCGGCAAGTTCCGCCAGTTCATCATCGCTCAGCCCTTCGATATCACTGCCAGTCACCACATCACCCGCATCAAGCCCGACTTCATGGCATACTTTCGCCGCCACCAGTTCGCTGTCGCCAGTGAGGATCTTCACGGTGATGCCGCTCTCTTTCAGCGCCTTCAGCGCCGGAGCGGTCGTCTCTTTCGGCGGATCGAGAAACGCAATGTAGCCTTCGAGGATCAGGTCAGACTCATCAATGCGTTGATAATCCCCTTCCCGCGCAGGCAGATACTTCGTGGCAACAGCCACCACGCGCAGCCCCTGGCGGTTCAGCGTATCCGTTACGCGCTTCACCCGGCGCAGCATGTTGTCATCCATCGGCACAATATCGCCATTGTGGCGCACCTGGGTGCAGACGCTGAGGATCTCCTGCAACGCGCCTTTGCACACCAGTTGATGCACATCGGCTTCTTCCGCCACCACTACGGACATCCGGCGACGCTCAAAATCAAACGGGATCTCATCAATTTTCTGCCAGCGCCCGGAGAGCTGACGCGCAGACTCTTCATCCACGCCTTCCAGCACTGCGGTATCCAGCAGATTTTTCAACCCGGTCTGGTAGTGGCTGTTCAGCCAGGCGGAATGCAGCACGCGTTCGCTGGGCTTGCCGGAGACATCCGTATGGTTCTCCAGCACAATTTTATCCTGAGTCAGCGTGCCGGTTTTGTCGGTGCAGAGAATATCCATCGCGCCGAAGTTCTGAATGGCGTCCAGGTGCTTAACAATGACTTTTTGCTTCGACAGTTTCACCGCCCCGCGCGCCAGCGTGGAGGTGACAATCATCGGCAGCATTTCCGGCGTCAGCCCTACCGCGACCGAGAGCGCAAACAGCGCCGCTTCCCACCAGTCGCCTTTGGTATAGCCGTTAATGATCAACACGATAGGCGCCATGACCAGCATAAAGCGGATCAACAGCATACTGACGCGGCTGATGCCTTTCTGAAACGCGTTTTGCTCGCTTTCCTGCTCGCTCACGCGGCCCGCCAGTTGACCAAACCAGGTCTCGCCGCCCGTTGCAATGACAATCGCCTGCGCCGTTCCGCTCACCACGTTAGTGCCCATAAAGCACAGCGTGTCGCATTCCAGCGGATTGCTTTGCTTAGGGGCGCGGGTCGTCGCCACTTTTTCTACCGGCAGAGATTCGCCCGTGAGCGAAGCCTGCGCGACAAACAGATCGCGCGCCTGAATAACGCGTAAATCCGCCGGGATCATATCGCCCGCCGCCAGCTTGATAATATCGCCCGGCACCAGTTGGTCGATGGGCAGCTCAACCCAGCTGTTCTCGCCTTTCTCATTGATAACGCGCAGCACCGTAGCGGTATTGCTGACCATCGCCTTCAACGCATCTGCCGCTTTGGTCGAACGCGCTTCCTGCACAAAATTCAGCAGCGTCGAAATCCCGACCATCAGCGCAATAACGCCTGCGGCAAACAGATCTTCCGTGGCATAGGAGATGACGCCGAGAATAGTCAGCAAAATATTGAAAGGGTTGCGATAGCAGACCCACAGGTGTCTCCACCACGGAGTCGGCTTCTGTGTGGGCAGCTGATTTTCACCGTATTTCTCGCGCGCATCCTCCACTTCTGCGACATTCAGCCCCTCAGGATGCGCATCGAATGCGCGCCAGAGCGCCGCCTCTTCCATCACCGCCATTTTCAGGCAGCGATCGCTCAATGACGGGGGAATCGGAGTATTCGCAACGCTCTGCGCACTGGGCAAGGGGTCGCGATGCACCAGACGATGAGGTAAATGACGGTTAAGGCGGGCAAACAGCTCGCGGGTGATATTTTTCAGCATAAGCAGTCCCTCCGCGCCGAAAAAGTGGCGCAGAAACATCTCTCAGGCGCGGCAAAACCTTACCTGACGATAATTTAAAGCGATAACAGGGACGTCGGGAACGTCACTGCCTTACGTATCCGGTAAGACAGTGAAAAACAGGCTTACCGGAAAGGGCTATTTCTCCATCGCGGGAGAGGGGTGGGTTCGGGATCCATGCAGCCTCCGGTAAGTGAATGATTGGCGCCGCGCATTATACGCAGAAAACCATAAGGTTTGTGGCAATTATGGCGGTATGATACCGCCGTGTAATTAAACCAAACGTATACACAAAAACATTTAGCTTGAAGGATGAAGCGTATAAACCAGACTTTACCCATTGCCCCTGGCTTGAGTAAAGTTACTCTTTTTGACACAACTTGATGCGCACCACGGGAAAACAGGATGCAGAATCGGCTGACCATTAAAGACATTGCCCGCTTAAGCGGCGTAGGGAAATCCACCGTTTCCCGCGTGCTCAACAACGAAAGCGGGGTAAGTGAACGGACTCGTGAACGTGTGGAAGCCGTAATGAATCAACATGGTTTTTCCCCTTCCCGTTCCGCACGCGCCATGCGCGGGCAAAGTGATAAAGTGGTCGCCATTATTGTTACCCGTCTGGATTCCCTGTCAGAAAACCTCGCCGTCCAGACCATGCTGCCCGCATTTTACGAGCAGGGTTACGATCCCATCATGATGGAGAGTCAGTTCTCGCCAGAACTGGTAGAAGAACACCTGGGGATGCTCAGACGGCGTAATATTGACGGCGTGGTGCTGTTCGGTTTTACCGGTATTTGCGAGGAGATGCTTGCGCCCTGGCAGGCCTCGCTGGTGCTGCTGGCAAGGGACGCCAGCGGTTTTGCGTCGGTGTGCTATGACGACGAAGGCGCTATCCATACCTTAATGCAGCGTCTGTATGACCAGGGACATCGGGCGATCAGCTTTCTCGGCGTGCCTCACAGCGACGTCACGACCGGTAAGCGCCGTCACGAAGCCTATCTGAGTTTCTGCAAAAAAAATAAACTGCACCCTGTCGCCGCTCTGCCTGGCCTGGCGATGAAACAAGGCTATGAGCACGCTGCGGATGTCATTACACCAGACACCAGCGCGCTGGTCTGCGCGACCGATACGCTGGCGCTGGGCGCCAGTAAATATTTGCAGGAACAGCGTATCGATTCTCTGCAACTGGCGAGCGTCGGGAACACGCCGCTGATGAAATTTCTCCACCCGGAGATTATCACGGTTGATCCCGGTTACGCTGAAGCCGGGAAACAAGCGGCCTTACAGCTGATCGAGCAAATCAACGGCCGCAGCGATCCCCGCCAGATCGTCATTCCGTCTACCCTCTCCTGATTCTTTTCTGAACGGTAATTTGTGATCTTCGCTGCGTTTCGGGAACGTTCCCATTTTTTAATATTCACCGAAGATATACTCTTGCGCCAACAACGTAAGAGCTGCCGGATGGCGACGCTAAAGCGTCTTATCATCCGGCTTACAGGGACACATTTCATCTGCCACGGGGCTTTATGATGAGCAAAGTAAAACAAGCTGATATAGACCAGCTGATTGAACTGGTCGGCGGGCGAGACAATATCGCCACGGTGAGCCACTGCATTACTCGCCTGCGCTTTGTGCTGAACCAGCCAGCAAATGCCAGACCGAAAGAAATTGAACAATTACCGATGGTTAAAGGCTGCTTCACCAACGCCGGGCAGTTCCAGGTGGTGATTGGCACTGACGTTGGCGACTACTACAACGCGCTGCTGGCAACCACCGGTCAGGCGCACGCCGACAAAGAGCAGGCTAAAAAAGCCGCGCGGCAGAATATGAAATGGCACGAGCAGTTGATCTCCCACTTCGCTGAGATCTTCTTCCCGCTGCTGCCTGCGCTGATCAGCGGCGGTCTGATCTTAGGTTTTCGCAACGTGATCGGCGATCTGCCGATGAGCAACGGTCAGACGCTGGCGCAGATGCATCCCGCGCTGAAAACGATCTACGACTTCCTGTGGCTGATCGGTGAAGCGATCTTCTTCTACCTGCCGGTCGGGATCTGCTGGTCTGCGGTGAAGAAAATGGGCGGCACGCCGATCCTCGGTATCGTACTCGGCGTAACGCTGGTGTCGCCGCAGTTGATGAACGCCTATCTGCTGGGCCAGCAGGCTCCTGAAGTGTGGGACTTCGGCATGTTCAGCATTGCGAAAGTCGGCTATCAGGCGCAGGTCATCCCGGCATTGCTGGCGGGTCTGGCGCTCGGCTTTATTGAAACGCGCATGAAGCGTATCGTGCCGGATTACCTCTATCTGGTGGTGGTGCCGGTATGCTCGTTGATCCTCGCGGTCTTTCTCGCACACGCCTTTATCGGCCCGTTTGGTCGCATGATTGGCGATGGCGTGGCCTTTGCGGTGCGCCATCTGATGACCGGGAGTTTCGCCCCTGTCGGCGCGGCGCTGTTCGGCTTCCTGTACGCCCCGTTGGTCATTACCGGCGTACATCAGACTACGCTGGCTATCGATATGCAGATGATTCAGAGCATGGGCGGTACGCCGGTATGGCCGTTGATTGCGCTGTCGAATATCGCCCAGGCTTCCGCTGTGGTGGGTATTATTATCTCCAGCCGTAAGCACAACGAACGCGAAATTTCCGTTCCGGCCGCCATCTCCGCCTACCTCGGCGTGACCGAACCGGCGATGTACGGCATCAACCTGAAATACCGCTTCCCGATGCTGTGCGCCATGATCGGCTCTGGCCTCGCCGGGTTGTTATGCGGCCTGAACGGCGTTATGGCGAACGGGATCGGCGTCGGTGGCTTGCCGGGCATCCTTTCCATCCAGCCGAGCTACTGGCAGGTGTTTAGCATGGCGATGGCGATCGCGGTCGTCATCCCAATCGTGCTGACTTCCGTTATCTATCAGCGTAAGTACCGTCAGGGCACGTTGCAGATTGTCTGATTCTTCTTCGGGGCGCAGTTGCGCCCCATCGCATATGTAGGTTACAAGCATGAATACCCTTCCCCACTGGTGGCAAAACGGCGTTATTTACCAGATCTATCCCAAAAGTTTTCAGGACACGACCGGCAGCGGAACCGGCGATTTACGCGGCGTTACGCAGCGTCTTGATTACCTGCAAAAACTGGGGGTGGATGCTATCTGGCTGACGCCATTCTATGTTTCACCGCAGATTGATAACGGCTACGACGTCGCGAACTACACCGCCATCGACCCGGCCTACGGCACGCTGGATGATTTTGACGAACTGGCAGCGCAGGCCAAAGCGCGCGGCATCCGCATTATTCTGGATATGGTGTTTAACCACACCTCCACGCAGCATGCCTGGTTCCATAACGCGCTGAATAAAGAGAGTCCGCACCGGGAGTTTTATATCTGGCGCGACGGTACGCCGGATGTGCCGCCCAATAACTGGCGCTCCAAATTTGGCGGCAGCGCCTGGCGCTGGCATGCCCAGAGCGAACAGTATTACCTGCACCTTTTCGCCCCGGAGCAGGCCGACCTGAACTGGGAAAATCCGGCGGTGCGCGCTGAGCTGAAAAAAGTGTGTGAATTCTGGGCCGATCGCGGCGTGGACGGGCTGCGCCTGGATGTCGTGAACCTCATCTCCAAGGATCAGCGTTTCCCGAACGATCTGGACGGCGATGGTCGCCGCTTTTACACCGACGGGCCGCGCGCGCATGAGTTCTTGCACGAGATGAACCGTGACGTTTTTACTCCGCGTAACCTGATGACGGTGGGCGAAATGTCATCCACCACTCTGGAAAACTGTCAGCGGTATGCCGCTCTCGATGGCAGCGAGCTGTCGATGACCTTTAACTTCCATCATCTGAAAGTCGATTATCCCGGCGGCGAGAAATGGACGCTGGCAAAGCCGGATTACGTGGCGCTAAAAGCACTGTTTCGCCACTGGCAGCAGGGGATGCATAACGTTGCCTGGAATGCCCTGTTCTGGTGTAACCACGATCAGCCGCGTATCGTGTCGCGCTTTGGCGACGAAGGCGAACTGCGGGTTCCGGCGGCGAAGATGCTGGCGATGGTGCTGCACGGTATGCAGGGTACGCCCTATATCTACCAGGGCGAAGAAATTGGCATGACAAACCCGCATTTCTCCCACATCACCGATTACCGTGACGTGGAAAGCCACAACATGTTTGCCTGGCTGCGCGCCCAGGGCCGGGAAGCCAATGATTTACTGGCTATTCTTGCCAGCAAATCCCGCGATAACAGCCGCACGCCTATGCAGTGGGATAGCAGCGCGAATGCAGGGTTTACGCAAGGCGAGCCGTGGATCAACCTCTGCGATAACTATGCGGACATCAACGTGGCGGCGGCGCTAAATGATGAAGACTCGGTGTTCTACACCTATCAAAGACTGATTGCCTTGCGCAAAACAGAGCCGGTCTTAACCTGGGGGAATTATCAGGATCTGCTGCCAGACAGCCCGCATGTATGGTGCTATCGCCGCGAATGGCAGGGGCAGCGGTTACTGGTGGTCGCCAACCTGAGCAACGCCTGTCAGGCCTGGTTGCCAGAGCATCACGAAGGAAACTGGCAGGCGCTGATGCACAACTACGACGAGGTTGCCACCCGCCCTGCCGCCATGACGTTACGCCCGTTTGAGGCCGTCTGGTGGTTGCAAAAGTAATCACAACGGGATACGGACAGACCTGTCTGTATCCCGGATTATTCAGCCCACAGATATTTTCTCCGTCTTTCTGACAACGTAAAAAAATGCCGCGTATAGTGATACTTAGAATGTACCATCATAAAATTTACACGCGCTAAAGAATAAAACAAAAATAGACCTGCCACTGACACTTATCATATAACCGGCAGGATATCATGAATAAACCTCTTATTAAGTTAAGTTTACTTTCAGCTTTACTCATTAGCAGCCAGGGATGGTGCGGTAATACCTCTGTTGATTTGCGTTTTGGTCATAATACCAATTCAGAAGCTAATGATTCCAGAATTAAAGTCATGCACCAGGCCGACAATGGTTTTTATTTCTCCGTTGAAGCTGCACAAAACCATAACGATACGTTTTTTGGCGATACCGATCGCTACAGTTCCGATGATAAAGGCGTGACCGAAGCGGCCCAGGAAATAGAAACTCGCTGGCGCTTTGATTTAGGTGACGGTTACTCGGTCGCACCGGGGATGGTCACCGTATTTACGTCCAGTAATACCCATTATCGCCCTTTTATTCAGGGCTGGAAATCCTTCGATAATGGCCTTAACCTTTCTGCCCGTTATCGTTACAACACGGTGAACGATGCGCACAGCGACAGAGAGTTAGACGGCAGCGGTTATACACGTCGTGAATCTCATCAGTTCGATATATGGTTTGCCTACAATATTGGTAACTTTGGCATGTCTTATAACCCCCGTTTCCGCTATCAGGATGGCGTCGATCAGGGGACGGGCGACGATACTTACTGGGAACATACCCTCGCATTCAACTACAAACTGGACGATGGCTGGACGCCGTACGTCGAGCTGGTCTCTCTTGATAAAACCTATATCAATGACGACGGTCATCATGAAAATGATTACGCCGTACGTCTTGGTATCGTAAAACAGCTTTAACGCGCTATGCCGCATCGTATTGCAGCAGATAACATCCGATGCGGTCTACTACCGTCAGCAGTTCCAGCTGGCCTTCTCGTTGATATAACGAGATTGCGTCAATATCAATATCCAGAGGCCAGCATAATGTTGAAATCGTCGCTAACGTGGATTCTCGTTTTGTAATCGCAATGATTTTTAATCCCTTACGTAACGCGTTTCGCGCCATTTCGACTAACGACGCCGTTTCACCCGATTTGCTGATCAACACCAGCGTACCTTTAGAGACACGCGTCAGCTGATGAACATCATTGAGAATGAGGTGCGGCAAGCTCGCCAGCGACAAAAAACGCGACAAATAATTCAGGCTGGTCAATGACGCGCCGCGCGCATATAAGAAGATATGGCTGGAATTAACCAGTATGTTGCACAGTTGTGTAATGGTCTCTTCTTTTTCATCACCAACAACATATCTTACGGGTTCGGCTATTAACCTGTCGCGAGAAAACTGATACCGTAGCTCGGTATAGCTCCGGTATCCCATTTTTTTACACACCCGATTAACGGATGTTGTAGTGGTGAATGTTTCGCTCGCAATCACCTTAGCTGAAATACCCGATATTTCATGAGCATGACACTGAATATACTCAAATATTAATCTTTCACTACCCTGAAAGGAATTCATAAAACCCACCCTTAACCTACGAATATAATATATTCTATCAATATCGTATTTATAACACTGGAATGCGAATCACACTCTATTCAACAGGTATGGCGATACGCAATTAGTACCATCAAACCTTTTATTGCCTTTTTTATTTCTCTTTATAATTTCTGCAATTCTATTGTTAGGGGTTTTACAATGACAAGGCAAAAAGTCGTCGCGATAACGGCATGCCCGACCGGCATCGCTCATACCTTTATGGCTGCCAACAAAATTGCAGCGTGGGGAGAAGAAAATAACGTCATCGTCAAAGTGGAAACACAAGGAAGCGATGGCGTCAAAAACAAGCTTTCCCGGCAAGATATTGCCAGCGCAGATGCCGTCATTCTGGCAATCGATGTTCCCATCCAGGACGCTGAACGATTCGATAACGTTCCTCATCTCAAAATACGCACTCAGGAACTGATCAAAAATACCGATCGTTACCTGCGTCAGGCGCTGGCGATGGATAAAACCGTAACGGCAGCGTGTGAAGAACAGGAAGAAGCTCGCTCCGCCTGGCAGACCTTCATCGGCCATATTATGGCGGCGATCAGCTATATGCTCCCGGTCGTCGTCCTCGGCGGATTACTGATGGCGGTCGCCAAAATAACCGGGCAGTTTATTCCAATTGCCGGTACGCCGTTCGAGGTGCTGGATAAACTGGGCTTTATGGTGATCAAGTTCATGTACCCGGTTTTTGCCATGTACCTCGCGTTCTCTATTGCCGGTAAACCTGCGCTGATCCCCGGACTTATCGGCGGCATTATGTCCGACGAGGTCTATAAACGCTTTTTTGATCTCGACGGTTTTATGCCCTCAGGCTTCTTCGGCGCCATCGCCATCGGCTTTTTTGTCGGTCATCTGGTGCAGTGGCTCAACAATACCATTAACGTTCGCGCCCAGCTTACCACCATTAAAACGATGCTTATCGTGCCGCTGTGTACCGGCATTACGCTCGTCATCGTTATGCAGTACCTGATCAACCCCTTCTTTGGCGCAATCAACCAGGCGATGGTCGAGTTTTTCACCTCCGCTGGCGACACCGGGCGCGGTTTTTACGCCATGATGATCGCCGCAGGGACGGCCTTCGACCTCGGCGGCCCCATCAATAAAGCCGCTGGTTCGGTGGCGCTGGGGCTCAACGGCGTCAGCGAAACCTTCGATTTAACCGCCAGAGAGCTGGCGATCGTCATTCCATCTATCGGCGTCGGCCTGGCGGCGTTGCTGAATAACCGTTTTGGCCTGCCCAACGTGTTTAGCAGCGAAGAAAAAACCGTCGGCGGTACGTCTTTACTGCTGGGATTCATTGGTATTTCAGAAGGCGCCATTCCTTTCATCCTGAAAAATCCACGCCTGATTCCGGTCTTTATGGTCGGCGCGATGTCCGGCGCGCTTATTGCTATCGCACTCGGCGTGAAGCAATCGCTGCCGTTGCCTGCCATCTGGGGATGGCCGCTGGCGACAAATGTCACAGGGTATCTGATCAGCGTGTTTGCCGGTTCTCTTGTATGCGCGCTGGGCGTGCTCTTCGCCAGCCCTAAGATCGCCAAATAATTCAGGAAGTAGAAATGAGCAACATTCACGTCATCGCCCATACGCACTGGGATCAGGAATGGTATTTCACCTTGCAGGATAGCAATATTCTCGCGTCCTGGAATTTTGCGGATGTGATCCGAACCCTGGAACAGAACCCTGCGTATACCTGTTACCACTTCGACGGCCAAACCGCTGTCGTGGAAGATTTCCTGGCCGTCAATCCTCAATACTGCGAACGGCTGAAACAGCTGGTCGCCGACAGACGGCTTTTTATCGGCCCGTGGTACACCCAGACGGATACGTATAATGTTCATGGCGAATCCATCATTCGCAACCTGAAATACGGGATACTTTCCGCGCGTAAACTGGGCCATGCCATGATGGTCGGCTATTTACCCGATACGTTCGGCCACAACAGCCAGCTCCCGACTCTGCTTCGCGGGTGTAACCTTGATAACATCGTTTTCTGGCGGGGCATCAACCATGATACGCAGGTTGAAAAGAGTCAGTTCATCTGGCAAGCGCCATCCGGCGCGCAGGTTATCGCTTGCGCCATGCCCTTCGGCTATGGCGCGGCAAAAAATATTCGTGCAGACGACGCGCATCTGCACGACAAAATATTCCCAATCGTTAACCACATCCGCCAACGCTCCGGCCTGAACGATCTGCTCCTGCCCTGCGGCGGCGACCAGGTCAATATTGATCCCCATCTGCCGGAGATACTGCGTATCGCCAGCGCATGTTCCCCTGAGGGAGATCGTTTTCAGATCTCCTCTCTGGAAGCGTACATTGACCGCCTTCGACAACAGGCATCAGGATATGATCGCTGGCAAGGGGAATTAAAATCTCCCCGCTATACCCGCATTCATAAAACAATCGGTTCAGTACGTTACGACATCAAAAAGAAGAATTATGATGTTGAACAGTTCCTGTTAGGCAAGCTCGAACCCACCATTGCGCTGGCGCGTTATCAGGGCATTGAGGTCAACGTGCAATGGGTTGATCAGATATGGAAAAACCTTCTGCGTAATCATGCGCATGACTCCATCGGCGGGTGTAACAGCGATGCCACCAATCGCGACATTCTCCATCGCCTTGAGCAAACGGAACAGCTTAGCCATAGTCTGTGGAATCTGGTCGTAAAAGAACTGGCGACCGCCAGTTGTGAAGAGGGCGATCTTTTCGTCATCAACCCCAGCGCCACCGCCTGGTCGGGCATTATCAAAGCCACATTATATAGCCGCACGGCCGGTATTGAACTCAGCCATCATGCGCGTCCTCTTCCGTTCAGCGTTCTCGAACGCACGCAGGTCTCCGGCGGGCGCACGGTTCAGGTTACTGTGCAGGGCGAAAAAGAGGTCGAACTTCCGCCTTATTACCGCTGGCAGGTCGCTATTGACGCGCCAGCGTTACCGCCGCTGGGCTATACCCACATTCAGGTGCAGGAATCGTCACGCACCGCGCCTGCAATGCGCAACTGCGCTGAAAGCGCCATTGAAAACAACGATTACCGGCTGGCGCTGCATGCCGGTTCGCTGTCGCTTCATGATAAGCGCAACGGCCGGGTAATATCCGACCTGCTGGCCTTTGAAGACT
Organism: Citrobacter sp. CK198; assembly: GCF_030333295.1. NCBI lineage: Bacteria > Pseudomonadati > Pseudomonadota > Gammaproteobacteria > Enterobacterales > Enterobacteriaceae > Citrobacter > Citrobacter sp. CK198. The sequence continues at coordinate 392,215 of NZ_JAOWGE010000035.1, forward strand.
GTGCGGATGCGGGCGATAGCTATGACTTTTCGCCGCTGGAGGGCGATGTTCCGCAGCGCTGCCACACATTTACGCTTATTGACTGCGAGAAAGGCCCGCACATTGAACGGATGACGCTAAGCGCCACGCTGATGCTGCCCCCTTCGCTGACGGCGCGAGAGGCGCAGGATGTTCAGCCCTACCCTGTACGCCTTGTCTGCGAGCTTCGCCAGCATGACGCTCAGCTTTTTATCGACGTTTCGCTGGAAAACACCGTCTGCGATCACCGCCTGCGCTTACTCATCAACAGCGACATTCGCACCACGGAATCCATCGCCTCTCAACCCTTTGCCGTCATCCGGCGTCCTGTTGCCGATGCGCCAGCCGACTGGCGTCAGCACTATCGGGAAAAGCCGATCGATATTGAAACCAGCGAGGGCATTATCGCCATCGAGGAAAACAACCGCTCGCTCATCATCAATAGCCTGGGCATGAAAGAGTTTCAGATATGCCAGAACGGGACGGCGCAGATAGCGTTGACGTTGTTTAAATCAACGGGAGTCCTGGGACGTGACGATCTTGACTGGCGACCCGGACGCGCTTCCGGCATTAATAATACCGTCGTCAACACGCCCGACGCGCAGCTGCTTAAACCGCTGCATTTCAGCCTGACGTTAGCGCTTGCCGATCGGGCCGACCCTATGACGTTAAGGCATCTTGAAACCCGCGTGACGCGCCAGCCATTCACCTGGCAAAATCAGACGTTGAACACGCTGGACAACCGCCTGGAGCGTTTTACGCTCAATTTTGTTTCGCGCTCGCTGCCGGAAACATTCAGCCTGCTGACGCTTCCCGAACCGCTGATGCTTTCCGCAATACCCCATGCCCATACGGTAGACGGAACAATCATTCGCATTTTCAATGCCGGAGAGCACCCGGTGCCGCTCCCGCCTTCGCTAAGAAATATTCCGCAGATCAATTATCTGGAAGAACCTGTCGCTGATTGCGCCACCATTTTGCCTTGCAGTACGTGTGATTTTCTTTTTACTCATCAGGAGCGTAACGAAAAAGTATGAGCCAGAACGCCCATCATACCTTCATCAAAAATACGTTAGCTCAGCTTTATCCCCGTGCGGATCGGTACGCGCTGGCGGCGAAAATCGAGCAACTCTGCCAACGCTGGAAGCTACGGGAGCAAACCGCCGCGCCTTTGGATCAGAGCCGGGTGTGGATGATTGCTTATGGCGACAGTATCCATAGCGGGGACACAAACGCTCTTGCCTGCCTGCATCAGTTTTCGACACGCTGGCTTAAAGGCGTCATCAGCGACATTCATCTGCTGCCCATGTTCCCGTGGACATCTGATGATGGCTTCAGCGTTAAAGATTATCGCCACATTGCGCCAGAGTTAGGCCAGTGGTCAGACATTGCAGCGCTGGCAGGCGATTTTAATCTGATGTTTGATTTCGTGATTAACCATATCTCTCAGCAAAGCCGCTGGTTCCAGGGCTATTTACACGGCGAACCGCGTTATCAGCACTACTTTATTAGCGCCGACCCTGACGATGACTACCATCTTGTCACGCGTCCACGCGCCCTTCCCCTGCTTACGCCATTCAAGCGCAAAACGGGGGAAACCGTACATATCTGGACGACATTCAGCGCCGATCAGATCGATCTGAATTTCCGTGAACCTGACGTGTTACTGGAAAGTATCGACATCCTGCTGGAATACGCAGCGCGCGGCGCACGCGCAATCAGACTCGATGCGATCGGTTTTTTGTGGAAAGAGCGAAACAGCACCTGTATTCACCTGCCGCAGACGCATCTGATCGTTAAACTCTGGCGCGCCATTCTGGATACTACCTGGCCTGACTGCCTGTTGATTACGGAAACCAACGTCCCACATCAGGAAAATATCAGCTACTTCGGCAACGGCGATGAAGCTCACATGGTGTATCAGTTCCCCTTGCCGCCGCTGACGCTCCATGCCTTTTTACGCGGTAACGCACGCTGGTTACGCCAGTGGGCGCAACGTCTGGAACAGGATGCGTTTCCCGACAAGACGACCTTTTTTAATTTCCTCGCCAGCCACGACGGCATCGGGCTGCGTCCCGTGGAAAATCTCCTTTGCGCAGAAGAGCGGCAGTTTCTGATAAGCGAGGTAGAACGCAAGCAGGGGCGTATTTCATGGAAAACCAACCCTGACGGCAGCCAGTCGCCGTATGAACTTAACATCAACTTTCTGAGCGCATTGAGCGAGCCAGGGGAAAGTCCCGACGACCAGCTCGCCAGATTCACCGCCGCGCACGCCATCCTCTTTATGCTGCGGGGCGTGCCTGCGATCTATTATCACAGCCTCTTCGGCAGTGAAAATGACAACGCCGGGCTGCTCGAATCGGGCATAAATCGCCGCATTAACCGGGAAAAACTGGACGCTGCCACGCTCCATGAGCAGTTGCTCTCGCCGGAAACGAGACAATCCCGAATCTACGCGTCTCTGGCAAAGTTAGCGCATATACGTCAGCAGCATTCCGCATTTTCTCCGTTCGCCTCGCAGCACGTTCCTGAATTGCCTGACGCGCTCTTTGGCGTCGTTCGCCAGCATCCTACAGAAGGCGAAACGCTGTACTGCGTCGTGAACGTCACAGGAATATCACAATCACTTTCACTGCCTGTCACAGGAACAGATCTGCTGACGGGCGCAGCATTCAACGGCGCTTGCGAGCTTTCCGGCTGGCAAACGGTATGGATTCTCGCTGATACGCAACCGGAGGCATAACATGGAGTTGTCCGCGCTTACGCATTCTGAACTGATTTTTATCGATCCGCCGCACCGCACTCCTGAAGCGGTGATCGGGGAGATGTCCGCCGCCCTGTTCAGGCAGGGCCTGATCAACGACAAGGCGATGTTTATTGATAGCGTCCTGCGCCGTGAAAGCGAAGGGCCCACGGCGTTGGGAGAGTCGCTGGCTGTCCCACATGGGAAATGCGGCTCGGTTGTCCAGGCCGCATTTAGCGTCGCCCTGTTTCGCCAGCCCGTCATGTGGCCGGGTCTTGAGGGGGACGAGGAGGTTCAGTTGGTATTTCTGCTGGCGATTCCCCCAGAAGAAGCAGGCAGTACGCATATGCAATTATTAACCCGACTAACCTCGTCTCTGGTGGACGATAAAGTGCGTGAATCACTCATCAACGCTTCCTCTGCCGAAGAGGTTCTTGCGCTGCTCTCGCCAGATGTGCCTTCGGTTTCGCCAGAACCCACTATTGCGGTAAAAAACACCCGGCTTGTCCCCCTGGTTTTGGGGATCGTCGCTGTTGCTGCATTTATCAATGCGGGTATTCACTGGATGAACGCAACAGCGCAATAACCCCTCCTGCGTCAAACCGGTTGTTTCTTTTCGCGCCGGTTTGACGAACGCCTGGCTTAACGCCCGAATTTTGTTGAATTTTTACGCAATTTTTAAGTCCAAAAATTTACATTAAGCGCAAGCGCCCGCCATTCGTACTCTTAAATTTTTACTTTGTTCTGAATCAATAAAATCGTAAACATCTTTGATGCAAATCACTACATATAGAACTTAAAATGAAACCCGACCCAATATGTTGTATTAATCGACTACAATTGCTACAAACACAACACGACGCCATAACGGTGATGTTGTGGATAACGTGGGTCGGGATTGCGGGAAGTCGTTGGATAGAGAGATGAATAAACCCACGCAGACTTCCTCAGCCTCTGTGGATAACCTGTTCTTATAAATATGGAGTGATCATGACACCGCATGTGATGAAACGAGATGGCTGTAAAGTGCCGTTTAAATCAGAGCGCATCAAGGAAGCCATTCTGCGTGCAGCTAAAGCAGCGGGAGTCGATGACGCAGATTACTGCGCCACCGTCGCAGAAGTCGTTAGTAACCAGATGAATGAGCGCAGCCAGGTTGATATCAACGAGATCCAGACAGCCGTTGAGAACCAGCTGATGTCCGGGCCGTACAAACAACTCGCTCGCGCTTACATTGAATACCGCCATGACCGTGATATTCAACGTGAAAAACGTGGCCGTCTGAACCAGGAAATTCGTGGTCTGGTTGAGCAAACCAACTCCGCGCTGCTGAACGAAAACGCCAACAAAGACAGTAAAGTGATCCCGACCCAGCGCGATCTGCTGGCCGGTATCGTGGCGAAACACTACGCCCGTCAGCATCTGCTGCCGCGTGATGTGGTGCAGGCGCACGAGCGCGGCGACATTCACTATCACGATCTCGACTATTCTCCGTTCTTCCCGATGTTCAACTGTATGCTGATCGATCTGAAAGGCATGCTGACGCAGGGCTTTAAGATGGGGAATGCGGAAATCGAGCCGCCGAAATCCATCTCCACCGCCACGGCCGTAACCGCGCAAATCATCGCACAGGTCGCCAGCCATATTTATGGCGGCACCACCATCAACCGTATTGATGAAGTGCTGGCGCCGTTTGTTACCGCCAGCTTCAATAAACACCGTAAGACCGCCGAAGAGTGGCAGATCCCGGACGCTGACGGCTACGCGCACGCCCGTACCGAGAAAGAGTGCTACGACGCTTTCCAGTCTCTGGAATACGAAGTGAACACGCTGCACACCGCCAACGGACAGACGCCGTTCGTCACCTTTGGTTTTGGCCTCGGCACCAGCTGGGAATCGCGCCTGATTCAGCAATCCATCCTGCGTAACCGTATCGCAGGTCTGGGTAAGAACCGTAAAACCGCCGTGTTCCCGAAACTGGTGTTTGCGATTCGCGACGGTCTGAACCACAAGTTTGGCGATCCGAACTACGACATCAAACAGCTGGCGCTGGAGTGCGCAAGCAAACGCATGTATCCAGACATCCTGAACTACGATCAGGTGGTGAAAGTGACCGGTTCGTTCAAAACGCCTATGGGCTGTCGCAGCTTCCTCGGCGTCTGGGAAAATGAGAACGGCGAACAGGTTCACGATGGCCGCAACAACCTGGGCGTCATCAGCCTCAACCTGCCGCGTATCGCGCTGGAAGCCGGTGGCAATGAAGCAACGTTCTGGAAGCTACTGGACGATCGCCTGGTGCTGGCGCGTAAAGCGCTGATGACCCGTATCGCCCGTCTGGAAGGCGTGAAAGCCCGCGTTGCGCCAATCCTTTATATGGAAGGCGCCTGTGGTGTCCGCCTGAAAGCTGACGATGACGTTTCCGAGATTTTTAAAAACGGCCGCGCGTCAATTTCGCTGGGCTATATCGGTATTCACGAAACCATCAACGCGCTGTTTGGCGACAAACATCTGTACGACAGCGAAGCGCTGCGCGCCAAAGGTATCGCCATTGTCGAGCGCCTGCGTCAGGCAGTGGATCAGTGGAAAGACGAAACCGGCTATGGCTTCAGCCTGTACAGCACGCCGAGCGAGAACCTGTGCGACCGTTTCTGCCGTCTGGATACCGCTGAGTTTGGCGTCGTGCCGGGCGTGACCGATAAAGGCTACTACACCAACAGCTTCCACCTCGACGTGGAGAAGAAGGTGAACCCGTACGATAAAATCGATTTCGAAGCGCCGTATCCGCCGCTGGCGAGCGGTGGCTTCATTTGCTACGGCGAATACCCGAACATTCAGCACAACCTGAAAGCGCTGGAAGACGTCTGGGATTACAGCTATCAGCATGTGCCGTATTACGGAACCAACACGCCAATCGATGAGTGTTACGAGTGCGGCTTTACCGGCGAGTTCGAGTGCACCAGCAAAGGGTTTACCTGCCCGAAATGCGGTAACCACGATGCCGCGCGTGTTTCAGTCACCCGCCGCGTATGCGGTTATTTAGGCAGCCCGGATGCGCGTCCGTTTAACGCCGGTAAGCAGGAAGAAGTGAAGCGCCGCGTTAAGCATTTAGGCAATGGGCAGATCGGTTAATCCTCCGTTTGCAATACGTAAATGCCGGATGGCGGTGTAAACACCTTATCCGGCCTACAACCGCTGGCTATAGTTCCAATTTCATGAGTTTCCTCTAAGCAGTTGGTGTTGTAGCAAGGCGGCAAACGAACGAATCCCAGGGAGCTTACATAAGTAAGTGACCTGGGTAAGTGAGAGCGGCCAACGCCGCTACAGCGCCAAATGCAACGAGGAAACAATGAACTTTCACCAGTACTACCCCGTCGACATCGTCAACGGCCCCGGCACGCGCTGTACTCTGTTTGTTTCCGGGTGCGTGCATGAATGCCCCGGGTGTTACAACAAAAGCACCTGGCGGCTCAATTCGGGTAAACCGTTTACGAAAGAGATGGAAGACCAGATCATTAACGATCTGAACGACGCGCGGATTAAACGCCAGGGGATCTCACTGTCTGGCGGCGATCCGCTGCATCCCCAAAACGTACCGGACATTCTGAAACTGGTGCAACGCATTCGCGAAGAGTGCCCCGGCAAAGACATCTGGGTATGGACGGGTTATAAGCTGGATGAGCTCAACGCCGCGCAAATGCAGGTTGTGGATCTGATTAACGTGCTGGTCGACGGTAAATTCGTACAGGATCTTAAAGACCCGATGCTGATCTGGCGCGGCAGCAGTAACCAGGTCGTCCATCATTTACGTTGAGCGCACTCTTTAACGCCGTTTCTCTGCTTCAGGATAAACAAATGTAATGCGTTATAGCATTACATTTGCATTAACATTCATTTCTGGAAAACGCCTCTCAAAAACGGCTCACGCACTCCATCGCTACCGCTTTGAACTCGGCAAAATTCTGGCTGGCGCAGAGTCGCGTCATGGCGCGCTCACGCAGGAAAGTGACAAAAATATCGTAGATCGCCATTGCTTCTTCGTACTCGCTTTTACTGATGGCGAGTAAAAAGATGACGTGCGCCGTCTCATCTCCCCAGACGATGCCCTGCGGCGCGAGCACGGTATAGACCACCGTTTTCTTCGCCAGCAATCCCAGGGCGTGCGGCAGGGCGATGCTGTCGCCTAACATCGTGCTGACAATGGCCTCACGCTCAACCACCGAGTCGAGAAACTCCGCATCCACAAACCCCTCGCTTTGCAGCTGATCGCACAATGTCTTAAACAGCGTCTGCTGATCCATTGCACCGTCAATAATGCGAAAGTGGGCGGCGTCGAAGTATTTGTTCAGCATCCACGGGCGGGTTCTGTCCACCAGCACCAGCTTGCCGATCTGCTCCAGCTGGTAGTCGGTAGGGAATGGCGCAATCATGACCACCGGCTTATCTTTTTCGCTGACGCGCGCGGTAGAGATGACAAAATCTTCGGCAATGCTGTCCCGCTGCTCATAGTCACGCAGAGTCAGGGTTCTCACGATCTCAATCTGCGGATATTTCCGCGCCAGCACCGCTTCGATCATGCGTACCATCGCATTTCCCGCGTCACATACCAGCAGGATTTTAGGCTGCCGTTGGTAACCGATGTTGTAACTACGCTCCAGCCCAACGCCGATATGCAATACCAGAAAACCAATCTCGTTTTCGCTGATGGTATATGGCGTGTATTTTCCCCAACCCGACACGGCCGCCAGCGTCATATCCCACGCCATAGGGTAGTGCTGCTTAATGTTTTCCAGTAGCGGATTGGGGATCATTATCTGATAGCGCACCCGCGTGATCATCGTTTTGATGTGGGTGAGCAGGTCGGCATGTAACTGTTTGTCATTCAACAGGTTATAGTTGTACTGCGTGTTGATAAAACGGAGGATATAGTTAACCAGCGCTTCATCGTCATCGGCATTGATGGCGCTGGGAGCAATCTCCTGCACCTGCCGTGCGGCAATGTGTACCTTCAGCCAGTTCTCTTCAGACGCCGACAGCGGTTTATCCGCCAGGTGTTGCAGCACCGCCGCAATATCCCGCGCCGCGAAGCAGACGTTGTCCTCCACCTCTTCCGTGGTAAATTCCGACAGCGGATACCCTTCGCTGATGCGCCGTACCGCGACGGCGCAATACAGGCGTAAAAACAGCTCGCCTTCATCTGTCAAACGAATACGAAAACGGGTAAATATTTCCTGCAAAATCGGCTGCAATTGTTCCGGTACGCCCGCGTTAAGCGCTTCTTCCACAATCAACGGGTTCGCCGGGTCCTGCTGCGCCAGCGTCCACAGAAGATCGGTCAGACACGCGCGGATCGCCATTTCGCTGCCGAACAATTTCATGCCGTGGCGCGGGCGGGTTTCCAGCGTCAGATGATAGCGGCGCAGCCACTCGCGAACTTCCGCCATATCGTTTTGCAGCGTCGCGCGGCTGACGAACCACTCATCCGCCAGATCTTCCAGTTTGAGCGAGAAAGCGGACGTCAGGAAACGAACCACCAGATAGTGCACCCGTTCCTGGCTGGTTCGCGGGATGCGCAGCGTACTCGGCTGCTGCTCCCGCAGGGTTTGATAGCGGGTCGGATCGTCAATTCGGAGCTGATAACCGTTGCCCCGGCTCAGAACAAACTGCGCGCCATACTGCGTCAGCAACGCATTCAACGCAGTAATGTCCGCCCGCACGGTGCGCGTGGAAACCGACAACCGCTGCGCCAGCTCATCCTGCGGCAGCGTCTCGTTTTGCAACATATCAAACAGCTGTGCCAAACGTTGGTTGGGGAATCGCACGTCACTTACCTCACTCTTGCTATTAACCTACGCACGTCCGGGTAATGGCCAACAGCTGGCGCACATCGTCTGGACGGGTGTTGCCACTCACCTTATCAATAATCGAACTATAAATGTGAGGAATGATTTTGCTGACGCCAGCATCAAGCGCAATCTGCAAAATCTCACCAAAGTTTTCCAGATCGATACCGCCAGTCGGCTCCAGCCAGAAGTCGTGACGGGCGCAGGCTTCCGCTACCGCTTTGTACTCATCACGGCATTTCAGGCCGCCCATCGGGAAGTATTTAATCGAGCTGCCGCCCATGTCTTTCAGCAGGGCAATCGCCGTCTCCACGGGAACAATGCCGTCCGGCGTTTTGCTGCTCAGCGGGCCGGTAGAAATTTTCACCCTGCCCGGCGTCCCCGTCGGGGAGACCAGACCGTTAACGACCGTTTCACCCTGCCCCAACAGCGCGCGGCTGGTCGCCACGCCGGTAAAGACCTGATTAACGTGCTGCGGCTGCACCTGACGAGAGATGTCGCTCACCATCGCCGACTGATTCGGATCGCCAGCCCCCAGGCCAACAGAGAGGGCATTGTCGATAAGCGCCGCGTATTCGCGCATATCCGCCACCGCGCTGTCGACATCCGGGTAATTTTTGGAGAGCACGCCGACCAGCACATGGCCTTCCGCCGCCGCATAAATCTCACGGGCGTTCTCTTTGGAACCCGCCAGAACGTTCAGACAAACGCGGTCACGGTAAAAGTTAGGGGTCAGTTTCATGCTTTTTTCTCCTGATTAATCACGTCGCGAATACGGCGTGCCACAATCTCCAGTTGCGCCTGATTTACGCTGCGGACATCCGCCTCAATAATGCCTTCGTTAGCTTTGTAGCCACGGAAATAGATGGCGTACTCACCCTGTTTGAGGGCTTCCACCAGATCGCCGGTGGCAATGCCGGTCACGGCCTCATCGAATTTAATTTCCGTTCGCGCGATATCGCGTCCAGCGCTGTCCCACACCACGCGGGCGCTCACGCCATTAATCGCATTCAGCGCATCAATAAACGGCGTCATTTTTTCGACCATCTCCGCGCCGCTCTCTTTCTGCGCGTTCAGGTAGAGTTCGATGGCGCAGGTCAGCCCGAGGATGCCCTCTTTGCCGACTTTCATGGCGCGGCCAATGCCCGCCGTCTGGCGTTTCACCCACTCGACGTACTGAGTTTTACCGATCACCAGACCGCTGGTCGGCCCTTCAATCGCTTTCGCGCCGCTGTAGATCACCAGATCCGCGCCGACGCGGTAGTAACACTGCAAATCCTCTTCTGCCGCCGCATCCACAATCAACGGTAAATTGTGCGTGCGCGCGACTACCGCCGCCTGCTCTACGCTGAGCATGCTTTTCTGCACGCAGTGGTGAGATTTGATATAGAGGATCGCCGCCGTGCGCGGAGTGATCGCCGCCGCAAGCTGCGCTGCGGAACATTCGTTGGCATAACCGGCTTCGACCAACTTACCGCCGCCCAGCGCCACCATCGTGCCAACCGGCGCGCCAAAGTTAACGTTGTGCCCTTTCGGCAATACAATTTCGTTATTCTCGATCGGAGTAACATGCAGGTTTTCCAGCAGCCAGTCGCTGTCCTGAACCAGTACCGCCGCTACCGACTGGGCAATTCCCGCCGAGGCGCAGGAGACGACCGTCGCCCCTTCCACATCCAGCAGTTTTGCAATGTACTCCCCGGTTTTATTGACCAGATCTTTCATCTCAAAGTACTGGTTCATGCCATCCATTGCCGCCTGCACTACTTCCGGGCGCGGGGTGGAAACACCGAGCGCGGTCATGCGCCCTGATGTATTAATCACTTGTTTCAGATTGTATTTTTCATAAATCGAAGTCACGTTCAGCACTCCCTTGTTCGGTTACATAGCCCTTACCCGCACGGATGGCGGCAAGCGGCACCAGCAATTTTTCAGCCTGTAAGCTGTCGTTTTCAGCGTCCACCAGCACGGTTGGCTGGCGCCTGAGCGTAAAGAGGGTCAAGTCGGCGTCCAGACCTGGCTCAAGGCGGCCTTTGCTTTTCAGGTTCAGGCCATCAGCGGCATTTGCCGTCACACAGTCGATCACCTGCGGCAGCGTCATGCCGATAGCGAGGAATTTCGACATCACGTTGGCAAGCGAATAAACCGGGCCATTGATGCGGTTACGACAGTAGATATCCGAGCTGATGGTGTGCGGCAAAATGCCTAAGCTAATCGCGCGCTGCGCGACCGCAAAGCTCAGGCTGGCAGTGCCGTGACCAACGTCCAGGCGCACGCCGCGCTGTAGCGCCCGGGTGATTGACGCGCGCAGCTCACCGTCCGGCGTCAGAATGCGATTAGGTTTGCCATTATAGCAATGAGTGATGATATCACCCGCCGTCAGACGCTCAGCGATCTCATCCAGATCCGGCGGATTGTTGCCGATGTGTACCATCAACGGCAGATCGCCGTTCTCTTTCTGCATCGCTTTGGCGCATTCCAGCGGCGTAATGCCGTTTTCACCCACCACGCTGCTGCTCATTCGCGCCTTCAGGCCCACAATGAAATTCGGATGGCGTTTCACCGCCTGTTTCACGGCGTCCGCATCGACATTGGCCATATTCGCCAGTTCGTTTTGTGCGATCAGCCCTACGCGGGAGATATTCAGCAACGCATAAACTTCAGTGGCCGCTTCACGGGTCAGCGTGTAGAAATCATCAATGTCGTCTGCGCCGGTACTGCCCGCATCAACAACGGTGGTGACGCCTGTCGCAATACCGACGCTGTCCGGCTCATCGTGATAAATCGGGGATTTCGGATAGCAGTGGACGTGGGAATCAATCCACCCTGCGCTAACGTAATACTCGCCGCGCAGATCGACGGTTTTCGCCGCCGGTTGCTGGATATTGCCCAACGCGGCAATTTTGCCGTCCTTCAGGGCGATATCGCTCACCGTATCGTCAACCAGACGCGCACGGCGCAGGAGTAAATCATACATCGCTCTCTCCTTTGCCGGATGGCGGCGTAACCGCCTTATCCGGCCTACAAATCAACAGTTAGCTAATGGCAATCGGGAAGATCGAACCTAAAATCATGGCGCCGAGGATCGCGCCGCCGGTGATCGGCTTCTGCCAGAGATAGAACAGCAACGCCCCCAGCAAAGAACCCACGCCGATTGGAATCGAGGCGGTCATCGCGCTGAGGATGATCAGCGGCCCCAGGAAGCGGCCTGACGCATTACCCGCCCCCATCATCACGTCCGCCCCGTAGGTGGAGTCGCTCTGATTGATGGTGAACTTACGCGCCAGAATGATGACGTAGCCAATTGCCAGACCAATCACCAGACCGGTGATTAACGAGGCGACAAAGTTAGCGACCGGGAAAACGATCCCTGCGCCCAGCAGCAGCGCCGGAACCCCAAGACCGACGCCGGTCTGGATCGCCCCGCCGATGTCCAGAATCCCCACCAGCGACCCTTCGATAATGCGGGCAAACAGGAAGCTTGCGCCAAACGCAGCCACCGCACCGTAAACGCCGGTGTCCATCCCCGCTTTCAGCATTGCCACAAAGGCCACTTCGTTAAACGCGCCGATACCGTACAGGTAGTACATATGCGTCCCGGCAAAAACGCCGGATGAGAGCAAGCCTACAAAGATCGGGAACGACCAGTCGGCATACCAAAAACCTTTATTCTGTTCCATTATGATGGCCTCCGTTATTTGCCGCTGAGCGAGCCGTGGATCAGTTCGAGCCAGTTCGGCACGGTCATATTGAAGGATTCGATCATCTTCATGTCGAAGCCGCGGAAGAAGCCGCTCAGGACAAACAGCGCCACAATGGCGACCATCATCACTTTGGTGACGTGGTTCCAGCCGCTCTCTTCAACGCCTTTGCCGATCAGAATACCCAGCACCAGACCCGGAACGGCGTTACCCATGATCAGCTGCGCCGCGCCGCCAAACACGGTGGCCCAGAAGCCTGATTTTTTCCCGGCGTCGATCGCCGCCAGCCAGAAGATAACCGGCATCACGGTATTCACCAGCAGGTTAGCCGCAGGCACCAATACCTTAACGGCGGTGACCTGCAACGCTTCCGGTACGGAAGAGGCGGTAAGGTTGAGGAAGGTCACGACGATCATGCCGATGATGCCGCAGGCAATCGCCATTTTCTTCGGATCGTGCAGCGTCTCGCCGACATTGCGGTTTTTGATCATCAGCGCTGCCGCGCCCCAGTTCGGGATGATGCGGTGATCGACATCCTGCGTGAATGAACCCGCCGCAACGGATGAAGCCCAGGCGTTGAAGAAGAAGCCCAGACCGAAGGAGAAGTGAGAAGCCGGGTCTCCTTCACAGGAGTTCAGTTCCCCCAATGTACGAAACGCGCCCATACCCTGTGTAGTCGGCGCATGAAACATGCGTGCAGCCCCGGCGCCCACACCGACGCCGACCAGGCCACCAATGATGAGCGATTTTATTAATATTATCAGGAACATATTTATGCCTTTTAATAAAGAATCAGCGTTGCGCGACGAAGTCCACCTTGTCGAGATTGATGGCAGTCACGTTGACGGTCACTTCCAGCTCCACGCTGTAGGTGCGTCTTTCCCGGCGCAAAAAGACAAATAAAAACGCTTCTTTGCGCACCGTTTCACGCGCTTGAACAACCTGCACATCCTGTGGCTCAATACGCAATAAAATATGCGGCGATGCTTTCATCACCGCGCCCTGAACGTGGTTCAGGGCATCGGCAAAGGCGCGCGCTTTGGCTTCGCCTTTACCGGTGACTCTCACCGTAGTGGTGAATTGTTCTTTCATACTTAAGCGCCGTATTTCTTCTGCCACGCCTGAACCAGACGCTCGCCAAGTTCTTCTTTATCCATAAAGCCGAACCCCAGCACGTTGCAGCCTTCGTTGATAGCCGTGACGCCTTCATCCACAGAGCGCATCCCGTATTTGGCTTTGTAGCCATACTTGTTTTGCGCCGTGATGGCGCCCGCGCCGCCGCTACCGCAAAAAGAGATGCCAAAGGTGGCGTTTTCCGCTTTCATCACGTCGCCCAGCTTCATATCCGCCGCCACGCCCGGCACCACCACCGCACGACCACCGGCTTTTTCTACACCTGCCGCCACTTTCTGGCCCTTACCCAGACGATCGCCAATTACGACTGTAATCTGTTCCATTTTTTGCTCCTTAAAGGTTGTCTTTCGCGACTTCGAAATGTACTGACAGCAGCCAGGCTTCTTCCTCTGGAAGGTTGCCAAACGCCGCCACGATGTCGCGGGCAAGTGCCATTGATTCGGCTGAAATTTCATCAAATAAACTGGCATCCACTTCCGGCAAAGGCTCGCCGGTCACTGACCGATGCGCCATGGCGCGAACATGAGACGTCAGCATTTGTTCCTGTACGGCGTTGGGAATGATGTGATGTTCGCTGAGTAAGGCATACACCTGCGCCAGCATGCGATCGGCCAGTTCACCGATCTCCGTCACCTGCTCCCCCATGTCGTTCATTACTGCTCCGTTATTCACTCGTCTTACCCCGTTAATGGCTCTGGGTTAAAACTAACGGCAGGGGTTAAAAGTTTGTAGCGAGTTGTTTTCCACTTCGAAGTGGAAAGGCGAGTGGCGACAGTGATCTGTTCCACAGAAAAGGGGGATTTGGCGATTTATCGCTGAAAAACTGTGACATACGTCCCAAGGAAAGGCGGAAAAACCGATGAGAAAAAGCACATTCGCGCGATCGCCGAATGTGAAAAAGTGTGACGGGAATAGGGATTACTTATAGCCCAGGGGAAATGCCGGATGGCGACGCGATGCGTCTTATCCGGCCTACATCACGTTATTAACGATACTTCTTATGGTACGCGTTGCGGGTGGTTTTAAACGCTTCCGCCGCCGCTTGCGCCTCTTTGATTTTGCCTTCATTCGCCAGTTTTAATGCGCCGTCAATCTGACCGACCAGCGTATCTAAACCGTGGCGAAAATCCTTCATCTCCGGGCTATCCGGGGCTTTATCTTCCAGCTTAGGCGGCGTGCCTTTTTGCGCATCCAGCGCAGCAACGCGCATTTTGCTTAACGCGTCTTTCAGTTCGGTCGCGTTATCCGTTTTTTCCACCACCTTCAGATTGTCGTTAAGCGTGTCCATATTGTCTTCAAGATCGGCAGAAAACACCGCCGAACTGAACGCCAGGGATGATATGGCAAGAACAGCTAACAGGTTTTTACGCATTGCTCACTTCCTCATTTTTATTATGAAAAGAAAACAAACGAGTGCTACTGCCCGGCGATTTTCATCTCCGGTAACAGCACGGAACCACACTGTATATTGCTACGCGTTTCAATATCGTTACCCACGGTGACGATATTGCGCCACATCTCTTTTAAATTCCCGGCGATGGTGATCTCGCTGACCGGATACTGGATCTCGCCGTTCTCAACCCAGAAACCGGCCGCACCACGGGAGTAGTCGCCAGTAATGCCGCTCACTCCCTGGCCCATGAGTTCGGTGACGACCAGACCGGTGCCCATCTCTTTGAGCAGTTGTTCAAAGCTCAGCCCCTGCCCGGCAATGCGCCAGTTATGGATGCCGCCCGCGTGCCCGGTGCTTTTCAGCCCCAGTTTGCGCGCGGAATAGTTGGTCAGCAGCCACTGGGTCAGCACGCCGTCTTTCACAATGTCGCGACGCTCTGTGCGCACACCTTCGCTGTCGAACGGCGAAGAGGCCAGCCCTTTCAGCAGATGCGGGTGTTCTTCGATGGTCAGCCATTCCGGCAGAATCTGTTTACCCAGCGAGTCGAGCAGGAAGGTCGATTTACGGTATACCGAGCCGCCCGCAATCGCGCCGACCAGATGGCCAAACAACCCGGTCGCCACTTCATTCGCGAAAATCACCGGCGCTTTCATGGTCGAGAGTTTGCGCGGCGCCAGGCGAGATAACGTACGGCGCGCGCACTCGGCGCCCACCCATTCCGGCGTTTGCAGATCACCTAACGCGCGGCCAATGGTGTAGGCGTAATCACGCTCCATGTCGCCCTTTTCTTCGGCGATGACACAGCTTGAGAGCGAATGGCGCGTGGAGCAATACCCCTGCAACATGCCGTGGCTGTTGCCGAACACTTTGATGCCGTAATGGCTGTTAAAGCTGCCGCCTTCGGTGTTGGTGATACGTTTATCCGCCTGTAACGACGCCTGCTCCGCGCGAGCAGCCAGATCAATGGCTTCATCCGGGGTCACTTCCGCCGGGTGGAACAGGTCGAGATCCGGCGCCTCAAAGGCCAGCAGATCTTTATCTGCCACGCCCGCGCACGGGTCCGGCGAGGTATAGCGAGCAATATCCAGCGCCGCCTGTACGGTACGGGCAATCGCCTGCGGACTTAAATCGGTGGATGACGCGCTGCCTTTACGGTTCTGGTGATAAACGGTGATCCCCAGCGCGCCGTCACTATTAAATTCTACGTTCTCCACTTCACCATAACGGGTGCTGACGCTGATGCCGGTGGTCTTGCTGACAGAGACTTCCGCGCCGTCTGATTTGCCTGAGGCGAGCTCCAGGGCTGTTGAGACCGCTTCTTCCAGAATCTTACGCTGCGCTTCAACTTGTGAGATTACTTTCATCGCAAATGCCATACTGTAGAGAGAGTTTCTCTGAAGTCTAACAGAGAACCGTTTTTCAGTGCGCATCTTAACTGGTAACATTAGCCTCTTTTTTTAAGGAGCCTGACATGACAAAGCAGCCCGAAGACTGGCTCGACGACGTTCCCGGTGATGACATCGAAGACGAAGACGATGAAATTATCTGGGTCAGCAAAAGTGAAATTAAACGCGATGCCGAGGAGTTAAAACGCCTGGGCGCGGAAATTGTGGATCTGGGGAAAAACGCGCTGGATAAGATCCCGCTTGATGCGGATCTGCGCGCCGCCATTGAGCTGGCCCAGCGTATTAAGATGGAAGGCCGCCGTCGTCAGTTGCAGCTGATCGGTAAGATGCTGCGTCAACGCGACGTTGAACCTATTCGTCAGGCGCTGGATAAGCTGAAAAACCGCCACAACCAGCAGGTGGTGCTGTTCCATAAGCTTGAGCAACTGCGCGATCGCCTGATCGTTGAAGGTGATGATGCGGTGGAGGAAGTGCTGAGCCTGTGGCCGAATGCCGACCGTCAACAGCTTCGCTCGCTGATCCGCAACGCGAAGAAAGAGAAAGAAGGCAATAAGCCGCCGAAGTCGGCGCGGCAGATCTTCCAGTATCTGCGTGAGCTGGCGGAAAACGAAGAGTAATGCGTACGTGAGTTAAGTGTGCCGGATGGCGACGCAACGCGTCTTATCCGGCCTACAGCCTGGTGCATTTGGTATTGCCGGATGGCGACGCAATGCGTCTTATCCGGCCTACAGCCTGGTGCATTTGGTATTGCCGGATGGCGACGCAACGCGTCTTATCCGGCCTACAGCCTGGTGCATTTGGTATTGCCGGATGGCGACGCAACGCGTCTTATCCGGCCTACAGCCTGGTGCATTGGTATTTGCCGGATGGCGACGCAATGCGTCTTATCCGGCCTACAGATTGTAGGCCCGGTAAGCGCAGCGCCACCGGGCATATGATTACTCCGCCGCCTCTGCCTTTTTCGCCAGGCCATCCAACAGTTTTTGATGGATGCCGCCGAACCCGCCGTTGCTCATCACCAGAATATGATCGCCAGGCTGCGCGGTTTTCACCACCATATCGGCCAGCGCGTCCACATCCCCGCTCCAGTGCGCAGGCTGAACACAGGCATCCGCGACTTCCGCCACCTGCCACGGAATATGCTGCGGTTGCAACAAGAACACTTCATCCGCACGCCCTAACGACGGAGCCAGATCGTCTTTGCAAAGACCCATCTTCATGGTGTTGGAGCGCGGTTCCAGCACCGCAAGAATACGCGCCGTACCGCCCACTTTACTGCGCAACGCCGCAAGCGTCGCCAGAATCGCCGTCGGGTGGTGAGCGAAATCGTCATACACCGTCACACCGTTGGCTTCACCGCGCAACTCCAGACGACGACGGGCGTTGATGAACGATCCCAACGCGTTAGCCGCATCCGCAGGCATCACGCCAACATGACGAGCGGCGGCAATCGCCATCAGCCCGTTATTCATATTGTGTTCACCGACCAGCGACCACTTCACTTCACCGGCTTTTTCACCGTCCAGCCACACTTCCCAAACGGATGCATCCGCGTTCAGTTTCTTCGCCTGCCAGTGCCCCTGCTCGCCCACCAGCTCCTGCTCGCTCCAGCAGCCCATCGCGATCGTCTGCTTCAGGTTGATGTCGTGTTCCGGGAAAATAATACGCCCTTGCCCCGGCACGATGCGCACCAGGTGGTGGAACTGCTTCTGAATCGCTTTCAGATCGTCAAAGATGTCCGCATGGTCGAACTCAAGGTTGTTGAGGATCAGCGTGCGCGGGCAGTAATGCACAAACTTGGAACGCTTATCGAAGAACGCGCAGTCGTACTCATCCGCCTCAATGACGAAGAAGTGACTTTCACCCAGACGGGCAGAAACGTCGAAATTGCCCGGAACGCCGCCAATCACGAAGCCCGGCTGATAACCGCAGGCTTCCAGAATCCAGGTCGCCATGCCTGCCGTGGTGGTTTTACCGTGCGTACCGGCTACGGCCAGCACCCAGCGATCGCGCAGAACAAAGTCATGCAGCCACTGCGGGCCGGACATATACGGAATGTTCTTTTCCAGCACCGCTTCAACACACGGATTTCCACGGGTCATGGCGTTGCCGATGATCACCAGGTCTGGCTGTGGGTCGAGCTGGCTGGCGTCGTAACCCTGAATTAAATCAATGCCCTGCTTCTCAAGCAGGGTACTCATCGGCGGATACACATTGGCGTCCGAACCCGTTACTTCATGACCGAGCGAGCGCGCCAGCATCGCCAGACCGCCCATGAAAGTGCCACAAATTCCCAAAATATGAATGCGCATACGTCACTACCCTTTTTTAATCTGGGGGCCATTTTACGCACATGTCAGGCAAGTGAGAAACGCATTTCAGGATATTCCGTACTTTGCTGGCGCGATTCACCTGAGCGCGGCCGCTGAAATATTTGTTAAGATTGTTACGGTCGCTTTACTCCATATCAATTGCAGGGAAAGTGTTATGAAAACGTTAGGTGAATTTATTGTCGAAAAGCAGCACGAGTTCTCTCATGCTACCGGTGAGCTCACTGCTTTGTTGTCGGCAATAAAGCTGGGCGCCAAGATCATCCACCGTGATATCAACAAGGCCGGTCTGGTCGATATCCTGGGTGCCAGCGGTGCTGAGAACGTGCAGGGCGAGGTTCAGCAGAAACTCGACCTGTTCGCGAACGAAAAACTGAAAGCTGCACTGAAGGCGCGCGATATTGTGGCAGGCATCGCTTCTGAAGAAGAAGATGAAATTGTCGTCTTTGAAGGCTGCGAACACGCGAAATACGTGGTGCTGATGGACCCACTGGATGGCTCGTCCAACATCGATGTTAACGTCTCTGTCGGTACTATTTTCTCTATCTACCGCCGCGTAACGCCTGTCGGCACGCCGGTGACGGAAGAAGATTTCCTGCAACCGGGCAACAAGCAGGTGGCTGCGGGTTATGTGGTCTACGGCTCTTCAACCATGCTGGTTTACACCACCGGCTGCGGCGTACACGCCTTCACCTACGATCCGTCGCTGGGCGTTTTCTGCCTGTGCCAGGAGCGTATGCGCTTCCCGGAGAAGGGCAACACCTACTCCATTAACGAAGGCAACTACATCAAATTCCCGAATGGCGTGAAGAAGTACATTAAGTTCTGCCAGGAAGAGGACAAGTCCACGAATCGCCCGTACACCTCGCGCTATATTGGCTCCCTGGTGGCGGATTTCCACCGCAACCTGCTGAAAGGCGGGATCTACCTCTACCCGAGCACCGCCAGCCACCCGGAAGGGAAACTGCGTCTGCTGTACGAATGCAACCCGATGGCCTTCCTGGCTGAGCAGGCGGGCGGCAAAGCGAGCGACGGTAAAGAGCGCATTCTGGATATTACGCCGGAAAGCCTGCACCAGCGCCGTCCGTTCTTCGTCGGCACCGATCATATGGTGGAAGACGTAGAACGCTTCATCCGCGAGTTCCCGGACGCATAATTATCATTAATCGCACGGATGTAGGCCGGATAAAACGCGCAGCGTTGCCATCCGGCAATTTATTGCCTGGTGGCGGCTTCGCCTTATCCGGCCTACGTTCGGTTACGCTGCCTGTAGCTTAAATACGGCCATCGCCTCCAGCAGCGCATGGGACTGCTCTTCCAGCGAACGGGTGGCTGCGGAAGATTGCTGTACCAGCGCCGCGTTCTGCTGTGCGGTTTCATCCATCTGACTGACCGCGATATTCACCTGCTCAATGCCCCGGCTCTGTTCCTGAGAAGCACTGGCAATCTCACGCATCAGTTTGGTCATGCGCATCACTTCTGTCGCAATCTCATCCATCGTTTCACCGGCCTGCATCGCCAGATCGCTGCCCTCTCCGACATGCGTTTGCGAGTCGCTGATGAGCGCGCGGATCTCTTTCGCAGCATCGGCGCTGCGGCTGGCGAGATTACGCACCTCACCGGCAACCACCGCAAAACCGCGCCCCTGTTCACCAGCGCGCGCCGCTTCAACGGAGGCATTCAGCGCCAGAATATTGGTCTGGAAAGCGATGCCGTCAATTACGCCGAGAATATCGGCGATACGGTCAGAGCTGCCGGAAATATCACGCATTTTCTCAATGACATAGCACACCATCTCGCTGCCGCGATCGGCGGTGTCCGAGACTGATTTCGCCAGTTGGTGCGCCTGATCGGCATTTTCAGCGTTCAGTTTCACCGTCGCAGTCAGCTCTTCCATGCTGGCGGCTGTCTGTTCCAGCGAGGTGGCCGTAGACTCCGTGCGTTGCGCCAGATGCAGGTTGCCCGCCGTCAGTTCACGGCTGCCGGTATCAATTTGCGTGCTGGCGTCACGAACGCGTACCACGGATTCACTCAGCGCCGCACGCATCTCTTCAAGGGCGGTATTCAGACGGTTAAATTCAGAGCTGGCAAAACGGCTTACCGTCGGCGATAAATCCCCTGTCGCCAGACGCTCCAGTTGCTCAACAACATTATCAAGAGGTTTCAGGAGCTTATTACGCAACATCAGCCATACCAGCGCCAGCAGGCCGATGGCGGCCAGCGTCGCCCCCGTCATCACCCCATAATAGACCCAGGAAGTGATAATACGGGTGGAGGCGTAGAGCCCCATACCGCCCGTCAGCAACAGGAGCAGGGTAAGTAAAGACAGTAAAACCAGTAAACTTGTACGAATAGAGAGGGATTTTGGCATCGTTATCTTTCCGGTTGTAGGGATATAGAATCTATCGACTACAACCGGAAAAAGTTTATACGTTTCAGGAAATTCAATATGTTACTTCGGTGTTGCGGCTGTGTTGACACGCGTAACCGGAGAGCTCTGGCGATTCTCCCACAGCACCGTCAGACCACGCTGCAAGGCAATAAAAATAAACAACAAAATCCCGATAGCGATCTTCGTCCACCAGGAACTCAGCGTGCCATCGAAGTTAATATAGGTCTGGATCAGCCCCTGGATCGCCACGCCGAACAGCGTACCTAACACCGTCCCCACGCCTCCGCTCAGCAACGTACCGCCAATCACCACCGATGCGATGGCATCCAGCTCAACGCCAACGCCCGCCAGCGCATAACCGGCCTGGGTATAAATGGAGAAAACAATACCCGCCAGCGTCGCAAGCCCGGTAGAGAGCATATAAATACGGATGGTGGTGCTGCGCGTCGAAATCCCCATCAGGTTCGCCGACGCCGCATTTCCGCCAATGGCGTAAACCTGATTACCAAACCGCGTACGGTGCGCGAGGAAAATACCGATCACCACCACCGCCAGCATCAGCAGCCCCATTGCGCTCAGACGCCCGCCGCCGGGGATTTTCCACGCCAGGCTGGAGAGCGTATCGTAAATCGGGTGGTTAATCGGAATCGACTCCTCAGACACCAGGTAGCTGACGCCACGCAGGAAGAACATCCCCGCCAGCGTAATGATAAACGCCGGAATCTTCAGCGCATCAATCAGTAGCCCCATAAATGCCCCGAACGCACAACCCATCGCCAGTACCAGCGGGAAGGCCAGCAGCGGCGAGATCCCCCAGTAGCCAATGGCCTTCGCCAGAAAAACGCCGGTAAACGCGATCACCGATCCCACGGACAGATCGATGCCGCCGGAGAGGATCACGAAGGTCATGCCAACCGCGATAATCCCGAGGAAAGCGTTATCGGTCAGGATGTTGCAGATAACCCGGGTTGAGGCGAAACCGGGGAACTGCGTCAGGCAATAGAGGTAGCCCAGCACAAAAACCCCGAGGGTGATCATCAACGGTAAGTTACGTTTTATCACGACCACGCACTCCTTTTATCAGACTGATAAAGCGCTGCGACTGCACAATCAGCACGCATAACACCACGATGGCTTTGACGACCTGGTTCATCTCCGGCGGAAAGCCTGACAGCAGGATGCCGGTATTCATCCCCTGGATAATCAATGCGCCCACGACCGACAGCAGCAGGTTAAAGCGCCCGCCCATCAGCGAGCCGCCGCCAATAACCACGGCCAGAATGGCGTCCAGTTCCAGCCAGAGTCCGGCGTTGTTGGCGTCCGCGCCGCGAATATCCGCCGTGATGATGATGCCCGCAATCGCCGCGCACAGGCCGCTCAGAACATAGGTGAGCATGACGATAATGCGGGTGTTCACCCCGGCATTTTTCGCCGCCCGAATGTTGATCCCCACCGCTTCAATGAACATCCCCAGCGCCGTTTTACGGGTCAGCAGCCAGAACACCACCAGGGTAAGCAGCGCGATAATCACGGGCGTCGGAAACAGCAGCAGCGAACCGCTGCCGAACCACGATAAGTTGGGTGAGTTAAAGGTGACGATCTGCCCGGAGGTGATGAGTTGCGCCACGCCACGTCCGGCCACCATCAGAATGAGCGTGGCGACAAACGGCTGAATTTTAAGGATCGCCACCAGAATGCCATTCCACAAGCCCGCCAGTACGCCTGTTCCCAGCGCCGCGAGCAGCACCACCGGTAAGCTGTGCCCGGCCACCGTCATGGCGGCAGTGGTCGCTCCGGCAATCGCCATTACCGCCCCGACGGAGAGATCGATACCGCCAGTGGCGATCACCAGCGTCATCCCAATCGCCAGCAGCGCAACGGGAGCCGCGCGGTTAAGAATGTCAATCGGGCTGCCGAACAGGCGACCATCCTGCAAAATCACCTGCCAGAAATGCGGCGCCACCAGGCTGTCCACCAACAGCACCAGCAGCAATGCCACGATCTGCGGCATACCTGTCGGCCAGCGAAAACGTCGCTTCGGCGGTGTGGTTTGCGGGAGAGACTGAGGCATCACACTATTCTCCTTACGCCGCAATGGCGTTCATGATCGCCGGAACGGACAGTTCCGCCAGCGGGATCTCCGCCACCTGTTTACGATCGCGCATGATGATCACCCGATCGGCATAGCCCACCAGTTCCTCCAGTTCAGAGGAGATGACCAGCAGCGCCAGCCCGTCCGCACACAGCGTTTCGATCAGGCGGATGATCTCCGCATGCGCCCCAACGTCGATGCCGCGTGTCGGCTCATCCAGGATCAGGAACTGCGGTTTGGTCAGCAACCAGCGCGACAGCAACACTTTTTGCTGATTGCCGCCGGAGAGAAATTCAATCGGCTGTTCCGCACTGGGGGTACGAATGCCCAACTGGCGGATAAAACGCTCGGCAATCTCCTGCTGTTCTCTGCGGGAAATCGGCCGCAGCCAGCCTCGCTGCGCCTGTAGCGCCAGAATGATATTTTCCCGTACCGATGCGGCGGCAATAATGCCGTCCGTTTTCCTGTCTTCCGGGCAAAAGCCGATCCCAAGGCATGAAGCCTGATGCGGCGATCGCAGGGTTTGCGGTTTACCTTTGATCATCGCACTGCCGCTGTCGGCCGGTTTAATGCCAAAGATCACCTCTGCGGTTTCGGTACGCCCCGATCCCAACAGCCCTGCCAGACCGACGATCTCGCCGGGGCGGACTTCCAGGCTGAACGGCGAGATGGTGCCCTTCCTGCCGTAATCTTTAAAGGCAGCCACCGGTTTATCGCTCAGCAAAGTGCGCCCCGCCCGCTGTAGCGCATGGGTCTCCAGTTCGCGCCCCAGCATCATTTTCACCAGTTCGATCTGTGGAAGCTCGCGGGTTTCGCGGCAGCCGACAAAGCTGCCGTTGCGTAACACGGTGATCCGATCGCTCACCTGATAAACCTGATCGAGAAAGTGCGTAACAAAGATCAGGCTGACGCCGCGATCGCGCAGATGGCGCATCAGGCCAAACAGCATCTCAACTTCCTGGGTGTCGAGGCTGGCGGTGGGTTCGTCGAGGATCAGGACTTTCGCGGAGAGATCGATGGCCCGGCAGATAGCGACAATCTGCTGCATTGCAACGGAAAAGCGGTTGAGCGGCTCACGCACATCCAGCGAAAAGCCGTAAGAGGCCATCAATTCTGTAGCGCGTTTCTCCATTTCTTTGCGCCGCAGCAGGCCAAAACGCCGGGGCTCACGACCGATAAACAGGTTATCCGCCACCGACATATTGGGCAGAAGGTTAACCTCCTGGTAGACGGTTCCGATCCCCAGTTGCTGGGCATGCGCGGTATTCTTCGGTGAAATCACCTGGCCTTCCAGCCAGATAGTGCCGCGATCGGCATGGTATACGCCGGTTAATGCTTTAATCAGCGTTGATTTTCCCGCCCCGTTTTCCCCGAGCAGCGCCATGATTTCGCCCCGGCGCAGGCTAAAATCGACGTTATCCAGCGCCTTAACGCCGGGAAAGAATTTACTGAGTCCCTCGGTACGGAGGATTTCCTGATTTTGGTCGATGGTCATGGCATTCCTCCGGTTCGAAAGCGCGGCCTTTCCGTAGGCCCGATAAGCGCAGCGCCATCAGGCAATAAATGCCGGATGGCGGCGTAACGCCTTATCCGGCCTACAGAAGACCGACAGCAAAATCAGTAGCCCATGTTTTTCTTCTTCTCTAACTCTTCTTTTGCGGTGTCAGGCAGGTACAGCGTCGATTTGGTGATGGTCAGCTTCTCAGGCATCGTGCCGTCTTTTTTGTATTTCTCCAGCGCATCGAAAGCGGGCCCGGCCATGTTCGGCGTCAGTTCAACGCTGGCGTTGGCTTCGCCATCAATCATCGCTTTATAGATATCCGGCACGCCGTCGATAGAGCCCGTCAGAATATCTTTGCCTGGCTTCAGGCCCGCTTCTTTAATCGCCTGGATCGCGCCGATCACCATGTCGTCGTTATGGGCGTAAACCATGCAGATGTTTTTGCCGTTGTTTTCCGCTTTGATAAAGCTCTCCATCACCTCTTTCCCTTTACTACGGGTAAAGTCGCCAGACTGAGAGCGGATGATTTTGATGTTTGGCGCTTTGGCGATGGCTTCGGCAAACCCTTTCTTACGGTCGATCGCCACGCTGGCCCCAACGGTGCCTTGCAGCTCAACAACGTTACACGGCTTGCCATCTACCTCTTTTACCAGCCAATCGCCGATCAATCTGCCTTCCAGCACGTTGTCGGCGGTGACGGTGGTCATATAGAGCGATTTGTCTTTAACATCAATGGAGCGGTCGAGCAGAAAGACCGGAATTTCCGCATCTTTGGCTTCTTTTAAGACCGGTTCCCAGCCTGTCGCGACCACTGGCGCAATAAAGATGGCGTCCACGCCCTGAGCGACAAATGAGCGTACGGCTTTAATCTGGTTTTCCTGTTTTTGCTGACCGTCGGCAATTTTCAGCGTGATGCCGCGTTTTTCGGCCTCGCTCTTCGCCACGTTGGTTTCGGCGGCGCGCCAGCCGGACTCAGAGCCGACCTGCGAAAATCCTACGGTTAAGGGGGCGGCCATTGCCATAGACGACATGGCTGCCGAAACTGCTGTGACTAAAAGTAAGCGCTTCCACATAATGATGTCCTCGTAGCCCAGGTTATTGTTGGGTGAAAAGCATTCGCGAGGAAAACTATAGACAATAGGTGATGTAACGGATTGCGTTACATCACACTTCAAAAAAGTAAATAAAAGGTTAATCACAACTTTGTAATCGCTTTCATTCGCCTATGAAAAAAGCAGCTGTTGTTATGGATTTTCCTGTCACGTAAACCGTCTGAAAATCGCAGCCGGAGGGGAAAGAAGACGAAAACAAGCGGAGACTTTCAGCGCGAGTTGGCTATAATACTCGCCACTTGTTTGCCATATATATTTAAAGGAAACAGACATGAGCTTACTCAACGTCCCTGCGGGTAAAGATCTGCCGGAAGATATCTACGTTGTTATTGAGATCCCGGCTAACGCAGATCCGATCAAATACGAAGTTGACAAAGAGAGCGGCGCACTGTTCGTTGACCGCTTCATGTCCACCGCGATGTTCTATCCGTGCAACTACGGCTACATCAACAACACCCTGTCTCTGGATGGCGATCCGGTAGACGTTCTGGTTCCGACGCCGTATCCGCTGCAACCGGGTGCTGTGATCCGTTGCCGTCCGGTTGGCGTTCTGAAAATGACCGACGAATCCGGTGAAGATGCGAAGCTGGTTGCCGTACCGCACACCAAACTGAGCAAAGAATACGATCACATCAACGACGTGAACGACCTGCCGGAACTGCTGAAAGCGCAGATCACACACTTCTTCGAGCACTACAAAGACCTCGAAAAAGGCAAATGGGTGAAAGTTGACGGCTGGGACAACGCTGAAGCGGCTAAAGCTGAGATCGTTGCTTCCTTCGAGCGCGCAGCGAAGAAATAAGTTCGTTTTCGCTTGAGCTCAACGTAATTTTTCAAAAGCCCTCGTATTTGCGAGGGCTTTTTTTATGCCGGGTAAAACTGCCTAAGAGAGATTATCGACAAACCTTGTTTGCAGGAACGTCGAGTTTTTCTTTCAGTAAAATGTAATATCTTTATTTTCTGCACCAGAAAATGTTTCTGCATGTCTAAACTTGTAACCAGAAAAATAAGTCAATCGACGTCTCGCCACTGCTTGTTCAAACGAATGACTTCACTCAATAGTTCATTCTCATCCAGATCGCCATCATCCCTTAACTCAGGATCAGCGCAATAAGTATCTAAAGCTGTAAATACACGATCGATATACAATTGCGTTTTTTCATCAACTTTGATGATATCACTGGAGTCCCTGTAGCTTCTCCAGGCATCCATATATTCAATCTCAAATGCTAATGCTGATAAGTCTCCAGAAAGGAAACTATCTATTAACCTGAGTAAATTCATAACATCCCCCTTAGAACACATTCCCTAACGCCAGTAAATCATGCCGTTGTCTTTCAGACAGCTTCCAACCTGAGATAAAATTTCCATCAAAATCTGTCATAACATTAAGATTAGTTGATGGATTAAAATAGTGACAGACATCAGAATCCCATCGATACTTCCCCTTTATTTTAATAGTATCAACCATATCCATATGTTTCCTCACTGCATTTTCAAACGACACCAGATTTTGCTTATTAGTTGTACCAGAAATGCCAAAGTCTATAGCATGTTTAAATTTTTTCTGTAACTGCTTTGTAGAAAATTTAAAATCATTAAATCTTACAGCAGTCCTGGTTTCAATTCGCCTCGATTCCTCAAGTGCTCGAACCTCTGATTCTAACCCCACCCTCCCCAACCCATACACTGCGGCAATTGAGGCTGCCGTTATGGCAACACCGACTGTTTTCTCGTTAAGAATCTGATCGTAACCCTCAACAGCATCGCCACCCAGTTTCTCGG
Organism: Citrobacter sp. CK198; assembly: GCF_030333295.1. NCBI lineage: Bacteria > Pseudomonadati > Pseudomonadota > Gammaproteobacteria > Enterobacterales > Enterobacteriaceae > Citrobacter > Citrobacter sp. CK198. The sequence continues at coordinate 419,659 of NZ_JAOWGE010000035.1, forward strand.
CGGTGTCCCTGAATCCCCCGACATTACCATTATAAATCCCCCCGGCCGCCAGCAGTCGCCCTACGCCAGCGCTGTTAAGGGTATGAGTCGGGGCTTTCGGCGTTGGAACAAACAGCTTATTGTATTCCGCTGGCAGGGCAAGATAACTACACTCGGTATTGCTTATCAGATGTTTACTGAGAATATAATCATAATTAACAGATATTATTTCTGTATCTATCTCGTCTTTTATAATGCGAAGCTGAATCCTTGATATTGAAGCACCTCTGAGCTGAATATAATAATACCTCTCCCATTGACCATATCTATTTATGCGGTAAAACCAAAACGCCAGAAACAGGTTTTCATTGTTATTAATCGCATTAGCTAACAGCGGTGAACTTTTGTCTATTTGCTTGCTGAATGTTAAGCTCTGTAGATTCGCACCTTTACCTGTATTCGTTACCCCCGAACTCAAAGAAAACACAAATATTTCATTCACATGGTTTCGTTGCCAACGATTACCGACCGAATCAGTCGTGCCACATCCATCAGAAATATCACCTTGTTGCTCACCAATGAGTTTAAGATAAACAATATCACTCATCCATTACTATCCTTACCTGGATAATTATTTGGTAGAACGAGAATGCGACTGAAATAAAATTATTTCCGCTAGCGGGATCATATTACTTTATAATAATACAAGATAATATTTTAAGAAGAATAATAATTCACACTAATTAGTGTTTCATTTAATAAGCATTTTGCGTAATGAACAAAAAGATAAGTACGTCCTGATAATCCAGGACGACGGCTGGCACCACATAAAACAACGCCACCCGAAGGTGGCGTGTTTTTTTATCAGCACTGGTCTCTGTCTAACCAGTTACCGCTTTCAATCAGCGTTAACCCTTCGACCGGACGTTGGTACACATACATCCATGCGCTTCCGTACGGTGTCTGGATTAACTGGCGTGCATATTCGCCGCCCCTGGTGCGCAAGGCATCAAGTTCGGCCAGCGTGGCGTTATCAATACGATAAACTTCACCGTGTACCGATCCGTTTCCCGGAACTGCGCCTGGATAGTGGCCCAGGCTATACAACTGGTAGTTATCGATACTGTAATCGCCCAGCAACTGGGCGTTGGTCATCCAGTGGCTGTTGCCCTGTTTGCGTCGTAAACTGCCGTAAACAAATATTCGCATTGCTAAAACTCGAACTGATAGAGCAAATCAAGTGCCTGATCTACGCCAGACACTGCTTCCAGATATAGCTTAGGCATCAGGCGATAACGTAACGTGAGCGTCGCCAAAGAGTCAAATATACCCACACCATATTTCACTTGCAGACCTGGCAGCACATATCCGCTGACCACAACCTGGGATGAGTCACCCACCCCTTGCGTGTCCAGCGCCAGATTGCTTACGCCAAATGTCTCCCCGATTTTACCCACAACCTGACCACTTTGTGCAACCCCCAGACCAACAAGCATTGAGGTCATCGCCGCACTGTCGCTCTGATCGCTCTCCAGCCCCTGGCCGCGCAGCAGGTAAGACAGCGCCTCCTGCTGGGACATCGCCGGGTCAGAGAAGATTTCCGCTTTCGGCTCATCTGCGGTGCCAGTCACGCGCACCCCGGCAATAACGTCGTTCTCCGTCGATTCAGGATTACGAATCGCCTCGATGTTGAGCAGCGGCTGATCCGGCGGGCCAGAGAACAGCAGTTCCCCCTTACGCACGATCAGATCCTGCCCATACGCATGGAAGCGCCCGTCAGGAATATTGATCTGCCCGTTAAGCCCCAGTCCCTGTTTGTCCTGCGCAACTTTCAGGTCGCCGGTCAGACGCGCTTTCAGGCCAAACGCATCCATGCGGACGTTGTTCCCTACGTGGACAATCAGGTTGCTGTTGATCGGAATCGACGCGCTCTGCGGATTTTCAGGCTGTAAATCGTTATTGAGCATGACTTCATCGCTGGAGACGCCTACCGCGCTTTCCGGCAGTTCATGCACCACGATACGCGCCCACGGCACATCCACGCGTCCATCCAGCGTGAACAGGCTCGGCGTCGCCTCAAAGACCACATCCGGGGAAACATCCAGCCGCACCATCGGCGGCACGGTGATACGCACGCGGCTGCCTTTCGCCGCCACGCGGGCGCGCCAGTTATCTATCTGGCTCCAGTCGGCGTCGCCGCTCAGATTAATTTGCCCCTGCTGTGTGCGCACCACGCCTTGCAGAGTTGAGCGCGTACCGTTGAAATTCATCGCCAGTTGGCTTGGCTGCATATCAAACGGCATAAAGTTGCCATCCACATCCAGGCCGCTCAGCTGTAGCTGACCAAACATCTGTGGGCTTTGCACGTCGCCCCCCAGACGCAGGTTTGCGTTCAACATGCCCGCCGCTTTTTCGCCGCGCGAGAAGACAGGGTTGACCATCGCCAGGTTGAAGTTGCGGATATTGACGTTACCGCCAATATTACGCCGCCCTTGCGGGTCGGTTATCTGTACCTGCCCGTCGAACTGGCCGTTATTGGTCAGACGGATCATCCAGCCTAACTGCGCCCGGTTATTGTGCAGATCGGCATTCAGGTTCAGCGTGTCGAAAGCCACCGGTAACGGCGCGTCATTGACCCGTTGCGTTACCTTCACGTTACGACCCGACAGTGTAACCTGCCCTTGCGGCAGCCCCTCTTTGGTGGTGTCCCACGCGACATCCGCTTTTCCGCTAAAGACGCCGCTGGCCTGCGTGGCGTCCGGCATAAACGGCTTCAGCATCGCCAGATCGAAACGGTTGAGATTCACCACCGCCCGTCCTTCTGCCCCGGCATCGATCGTTTGCGGTACGCACAGCTCCGCATTCGGGTTCGTCCAGCAGTGCGGCCCGATGCTGATTTTCTGTTCCTGGTTACGGTAATCCAGCGCAATGGCGCGCGTCAGCGACCACGGCCCCACCGGCGTCTGGAAGCGCGTATTGCTGAGCGTGCCTTTCCAGCGCGCTTCTTTACGGTCAAAACTGCCCGCAAGCGCAAGCTGCCCGGAGACCGGCTCGCCCTGAATCCGCAGTTGCAGTTCATGCTGCTTTTCGCTGCCTTTGGCATTCAGGGTGACGAGGTTGATATTGACGTTCGGCTGCGTAATCCGCTCAACGCGAACGTCAAGATTCCCGGCGATCTGGTCGGTGGATTTGATGTCCCCTTCCACACGCACCTGCGCCACCGACAGCTCCTGCCAGCGTAATCCACGCGCGTTGATATCCGCCAGCAACTGCGGCGCATCGACCGTACCACGAACCTTCACCAGCCCTTTGGCAGTACCGCCCAGCCCCGGCAGCGCGTTATCCAGATTCGGCGCATCAATTGTGGCGTCGAGATTGAGATCCTTAATGCCCAGCTCGCCTTTCACATCGGCGCTATTGCGTCCCAGCTCCAGATGCAGGCCCGGAATGACCCACTGCATGTAGCTGTTACCCTTCAGAGAACCGTTAACATTGACCTTGTTCTGCTTCACGTTACCGGTCAGTTTCAGCTCAGGCACATCCATCTGCCAGCTGCCGCCATAGAGGCTTCCCCGGGTTTTGATCAGGCCGTTGAGCGTAGAAGGCCAGTCCGGGATCTCTTTCGCCGTGTTGATGCCGTCCAGCGTCAGTTCGCCGCGCCAGCTGATCGCCTGCTGCCAGTCAACCAGCGCTTTCAGCTCGGTTTTCCCTTCCAGCGCCGCCACGGTGAGCTTATCGAGATTGATCTGCTGTTCGTTGCCTTTCGCATCCAGGGTAATAGTGGCGGGCGGAATGTCCTGCCCCTTCACCGCCGTGCGCATCGACAACGTGTAGTCGGTCATCTTGCCGGTAAGTTTGAGTTTGATATCGTCGGCCTGGAACTGCTTGTCGCCGGTAAACGGCCAGTAAACCTGGCGGCTTGCCACTTCAACGTTCAGCGGCAACCCGGCCTCGGCGAGGCGCGTCTGGGCGCGCAGATCCATATCCACCGGCCCGGAGAGGTTAACGCCGATCTCCAGCTGTTCACGCAGCGCGCCGCCTACCTTCAGCTTCACCTTTTCGCCTTTCAGCGGATCGATATTCAGCGTGCTGTTGAGGGTGATATCCACCGGCCACGAGTTGGTCAACTGCGCCGTTCCGGTCGCATTGACGGTGCCCTGGTTGGCGTCGATATCCAGCGCATCCAGTTTCATATTGCCGTCGATGCTGCTGACTTTCAGCAGCATGTTGCGCACCGTCAGGTCAGTATCGCCCGTCACGCGCAGCTGTTCGCCCTTAAACTCCTCAATATTAAGGTTGAGCGGCAGATGCACATCGGCCATCTCCGGCAACACGGGCTTTGAGAACAGATCTTTCAGCGTCTCGCCAAGCGGCTTTTCATCCGGTTGGGGATGGTCAATCTTCGGTTCAACCACCTCTTCCTGCGCCACTTCCGCCACTTTTGGCAGCGCGATTAGCAGCCCCTGTAGCGAAGTGGGCTTCAGAGTCAGGGTTTTCTCCTGCCAGTTAAGGCCGGAGGTGAAATCCATCACCGAGACGGTCGTATCATCAATTTTGAGATTGATATTGCTGAGCGCCACGCGCGAAAGCGTGATGGGATACGGCGTGGAAAGATTCAGCGGCCCGCTGTCCTCTTCTTCCTCCACCGGTTCGGAAGGCGGCATTTTTTTGCTGTCGATGGCGACGTTGATGTCCTTCAACGACAGATCGTTAACACACAGGCTGCTGTCCCACAGGCAGCCGAGTTTCACCGCCAAATGGATTTCACCGGCATTCACCGCCACGCCGGGCTGATCGTAACGAATATTTTTCAGCGACAGGTCACGCCAGCCGCCAGTTACCTGACCGATCTCCAGCCCCGGCACCCAGCGGTTCGCCGCGTTAAAGACCAGATGCAGCCCCGTCGTGGTGCCCACCAGGAACGCCACGGTTCCCAGCAGCAGCAGAATAAAAATCAGTACGCCGAGGCTTATTTTCTTCCATAAACTCATAATTCAGGCCCCAGACCGATGTAAAACTGTAAACCGTGTTCGTCTTTGTCACCAACCGGCACGGCAAAATCGAGCTTGATCGGCCCGACCGGAGACTGCCAACGCACGCCAACCCCGGCGCCGGTTTTAACGTCGCTCTTACGGATATCGCTGACGGCTTCGCCGCTGTCGACGAACATCGCCCCCCACCATTTTCCGGTCACGTTGTACTGGTATTCCAGCGAGCCCGTCACCAGCTTCGACGCCCCTTTCAGGTTGCCGTCGCTGTCTTCCGGCGAGATAGATTTGTATTTATAACCGCGAATACTGCGATCGCCACCGGCGAAGAAACGCAAATCCGGCGGCACTTTGTCGAAATCGCCGGTCTCAATCCAGCCCAGGTTGCCGCGCATCACGAAGCGATGGCGATCGTACAGCGAGCGAATCCAGACGTTTTGCGCCTGAAATACCGAGAAATCCACGTCCGAACCCCAGGCGGTGTTTGAGTAATCGATGGAGTAACGCTGGGAATCCCCCCACGTCGGCATCAGGCCGCCGCGCGATCGGGTACGGCTGATCATCACGCCCGGATAGAGCAACATGGTGGTGTTGGTGACGTTACCCTGCGTAAAGTGGTCGAGACTCCAGCGCAGATTGATGGCGCGCTGCCAGCCGCTGGAAAGGTCCCAGTAGCGGGAAACGGCAAGCGTGGAGGAGTCCGCTTCGGTGTCGTTGAGATCGGTGCGCTTAATCCCCCCCTGAACCAGATAGTATTGTTCCAGCGGGTTCTTTAAGAGCGGCATTTTATAGCTGAAATCGACCTGCTGCTCTGGGGCGGAGATACTGGCGCTGGTGGTCAGGCTGTGGCCGTAGGAGTTCATCCACGGTTTTTTCCACGTCGCCTTCACACGCGGCCCGACGTCGGTAGAGTAGCCGACGCCCGTTTCAATGGTGTTTTCAGTACGTGGCGACATGACGCCGTGCAGCGGTAATACTTTGGTTTCGCGCGCTTTATCAAATTCAGGCGCGACGACGACCGAGTTAAACCAGCCGGTGGCCGACAGACGGCGGTTCAGCTCCGCCAGGTCTTTCGACTGGTAGTAATCTCCCTCTTTGAACGGGATCAGGTTTTGCAGATACTCGTCGCGAATCTGCGAACCTTCGAAAGTGACCAGGCCAAAGCGATAGCGCTCGCCGCTGTTGTAATCAATGTCCCAGAACGCCTGGTGACGATCGAGCGACACGCCTAACTGGCTTTTATTAAATTCACTGTCGAAATAGCCTTTACGTAGCGCCACGCTGGTTAATGACTTTTTGAAGCCGTCATAGTCGCCATGATTCAGCACGGTTCCGATGGCCGGACGCGTTTTCAGCAAATCCAGATAATCCCTGTCGGTACGCGCGCCGCCGCGTAAAATCACTTCTGTTCCGCCGATGCGAACCGGTTCGCCTGGCGTCACTTTGGCGAGCAAGACCTGACGCCCCTTCTCCGGCGGCGGGCGCAGCTCAAAATCAATGGTCGGCTCGTAGTAGCCCAGCGCTTTTAATCCTTCGCGGATGGCATCATCAACGCGCGCGCGAAAACGCCGGTCCGGCGTCACTTCATCACTTTGAATCGTAGACAACTGCGCACGAACGTTTTTTTCCAGCTCGCCCGATAACCCCTCGACCTGTAAACGGACGTTTGCGGCTACGGCAGAACCGCTTAAGCACAGTAAGCTAACCCAGCATAACTGACGGATATATGGCACGTTTTCTCCTGAATATCCCTTATTCCCACCCCTGGAAGGAAATCACAATGCCGCTCCACGGCTTAACAAAAACCCAACAACCGGGATTGAAAAACAGACGACAACCCAAATATTTCTTATGTTTACTCTAGACGCATTCACTGTAACTATTGTGTGCAAAGACGCGTCTCGTTACAACCTTAACCCCAATTACTGATTTCGGGAGAATGGCCCATGAGTTTATTTGATAAAAAGCATCTTGTTTCACAAGCAGATGCCCTACCTGGACGCAATACCCCGATGCCAGTGGCAACTTTACATGCGGTAAACGGACACTCAATGACAAACGTGCCCGAAGGGATGGAAATTGCCCTCTTCGCCATGGGTTGCTTCTGGGGCGTCGAGCGTTTGTTCTGGCAATTACCTGGCGTTTACAGCACCGCAGCGGGATACACCGGCGGCTACACGCCAAACCCAACCTACCGGGAAGTCTGCTCCGGGCAAACCGGCCACGCCGAAGCGGTACGCGTCGTCTACGATCCGCAGGTTATCAGCTATGAACAATTGTTGCAGGTCTTCTGGGAAAATCACGATCCGGCGCAAGGTATGCAGCAGGGCAACGATCACGGAACGCAGTACCGCTCGGCGATTTATCCGTTAACGCCAGAGCAGAACGCCGCCGCACATGCCAGCCTGGCGCGTTTCCAGAGCGCGATGACTGCGGCAAACGACGATCGCCACATCACCACCGAGATCAACACCGCCACCCCGTTTTACTATGCCGAGGACGATCACCAGCAGTATCTGCACAAGAATCCGTATGGCTATTGCGGCATTGGCGGGATCGGCGTGTGCTTACCGCCGCAAGGTTAATTCAGCGCCACTGGCGGCTTTACAGTTCCTTACGCTATACTAGCGACTGAAATTACCGGCCCACATCCTTCGGGCCGGTTTTCAATGTGTATATCACACGGATTTATCAACTTCCCCTTCCGAGGATCTGACCTGAACGGTCGGATAAGATATGTTAAACAGTATTTTAATTATACTCTGCCTGATCGCTGTGAGTGCGTTCTTCTCGATATCCGAGATCTCGCTTGCCGCTTCACGAAAGATAAAACTCAAGTTGCTGGCTGATGAAGGCAACATCAATGCGCAACGCATCCTGAAAATGCAGGAAAACCCCGGGACGTTTTTTACCGTGGTGCAAATTGGCCTTAACGCTGTCGCCATTCTGGGCGGTATCGTCGGTGATGCCGCATTCTCTCCGGCCTTTCATTCGTTGTTCTCGAACTATATGTCGCCAGAACTCTCCGAGCAGTTAAGCTTCGTGCTCTCCTTCTCGTTAGTTACCGGTATGTTCATCCTGTTCGCCGATTTAACCCCGAAACGCATCGGTATGATTGCGCCAGAAGCCGTGGCTTTGCGTATCATCAACCCGATGCGCTTCTGCCTGTTCGTCTTCCGCCCCTTAGTGTGGTTCTTCAACGGCCTGGCAAACAGCATTTTCCGCCTGTTTAAAATCCCGATGGTGCGTAAAGACGATATCACCTCGGACGATATTTACGCCGTCGTGGAAGCCGGGGCGCTTGCTGGCGTGCTGCGTAAGCAGGAACACGAGCTGATTGAAAACGTGTTTGAGCTGGAATCGCGTACCGTGCCGTCTTCCATGACGTCGCGTGAAAACATCATCTGGTTCGATCTGCATGAAGATGAGCAAAGCCTGAAAAATAAAGTCGCGGAGCATCCGCACTCAAAATTCCTGGTGTGTAATGAAGATATCGATCACATCATCGGCTACGTTGATTCTAAAGATCTGCTCAACCGCGTTCTGGCAAACCAGAGTATGGCGCTTAACAGCGGCGTGCAGATCCGCAACACATTAATCGTGCCGGACACCCTGACCCTCTCTGAAGCGCTGGAAAGCTTTAAGACGGCGGGGGAAGACTTCGCGGTGATCATGAACGAATACGCGCTGGTGGTCGGGATTATCACGCTGAACGACGTGATGACCACGCTGATGGGCGACCTGGTCGGTCAGGGTCTGGAAGAACAAATCGTGGCGCGCGATGAAAACTCCTGGCTGATCGACGGCGGAACGCCGATTGACGACGTCATGCGCGTGCTGGATATCGACGAGTTCCCGCAGTCCGGCAACTACGAGACCATCGGCGGCTTTATGATGTTTATGCTGCGTAAAATCCCGAAACGCACCGACTCGGTGAAGTTCTCGGGCTATAAATTTGAGGTGGTGGATATCGACAACTACCGTATCGATCAGCTACTGGTAACGCGCCTCGACACCAAAACCAGCATCCTGGTCCCTAAACTGCCGGATAGCAAAGAGAAAGAAGAAGGCCCGGCATAAATGCCAGGCCCTGGAAACATCAACGGCTCCCATTGGGAGCCGTTTTTTTATACTACTTTAAACTACTGCATAGCACTTTGGTTAAGCCATCTCAGTTTGCAGACGCAGAACCTGACGGTTAACTTCGGACATCACAGACAAATGCTGCTTATCCTTCACTTTTGGGATAAGAATCTTGCCCTTATCAAACTCAAAAGCGCCAACGTCCTTGATATATAACCGTCCACGGAACAGGATCTTCACGTACTTCGCCACCTGTAGCGGGTTGTACCGTTGGAAAATTTTCATTGTTATCTCCTGCTGAGCGTTACGCCTTTGCGGTGCCACATTCGGCCCAGCTGTTCTAAGGCGCAAATTTTAATGCCATATGACTATAGACTATCTCTACGATGTTTCCAGTGTGTATAAGTTTATTTACCTTTTCATTACAGTTATTCAGAATTATCTATTCACCGATTCGCTGTCTTCAGTATAAGTCTTCATTTTTCGCAGGATTTGTGCGCCCGTCCGCAAACTGGCATCACGCTTGCGGGAAAAAGCATCATTCGCACATATGATTAAACTTCAGACCCAAGTGGTCGGATCACCTGCAAAAAAATAAAGAAGGAAACCCCATGACCTTACGTAAACTGCTGGCGCTGTCGTGCCTGTTACTGCCGATGATGGCCTCCGCGCATAACTTTGAAACCCATCAGCGCGTATCACCGATTGGGATCGCCGATCGCGGCGAACTGATTCTTGATAACAACAAGTTTAGCTACAAAAGCTGGAATAGCGCGCAGCTCCCCGGGAAAGTTCGAGTGTTGCAGCACATCGCCGGGCGAACGTCAGCGAAAGAGAAAAATGCCGCGCTGATAGAAGCGATTAAATCCGCGAATCTCCCGCATGACCGCTACCAGACGACCACTATCGTCAACACCGACGACGCGATTCCGGGCACCAGCATGTTTGTGCGCAGCAGCATCGAGAGCAATAAAAAACTCTATCCGTGGTCACAATTTATTGTCGACAGCAATGGCGTGGCGCGTAAGGCATGGCAGCTTGAAGAAGAGAGCTCCGCCATTGTGGTGCTCGATAAAGACGGGCGTATTCAGTATGCCAAAGACGGCGGGTTAAGCCAGGCAGAGGTGCAGCAGGTGATCGCCCTGCTGCATAAGTTGCTGAATAATTAATAGATAGAGACCCGGAAGCCGGGGTTAAGGAACGATTCACGCGGGGTATAGTCCAGGGGTTTCCCCTGCCAGTTGTGAACGTGCGCCCCGGCCGCAGCGGCAACGGCATGGCCTGCGGCAGTGTCCCAGACGCAGGTCGGCCCAAAGCGCGGATACAGCTGCGCCTGCCCTTCCGCCACCAGACAAAACTTCAGCGATGAGCCGATGGAGGTCGTCTGATGCTCGCCCAGCTGTTGCAGGTACTCTTGCAACTCGTTGTCGGCATGGGAGCGGCTAATCACCACCAGCGGCGGTCGCGCGTCGCGCACCTGAATCCGTTTACGCACGCCGCACTCTTCTTTCCAGGCTTTTCCTTCCGCAGCGCTGTACATCACTTTCATGACGGGCGCGTAGACCACGCCCAGAACCGGTTTGCCTTTATCAATCAGCGCAATATTGACGGTAAACTCGCCGTTACGTTTGATGAACTCTTTGGTGCCGTCTAACGGGTCAACCAGCCAGTAGCGCTGCCAGTGCTGGCGCACATCCCAGGAGGGCGGATCTTCTTCCGACAAAACCGGGATATCCGGCGTCAGCGCCTGTAACCCTTCCAGTATCACCGCGTGGGCGGCAATATCCGCCGCAGTAACCGGAGAATCATCCTGCTTGTTGGTGATTTCAATCGGTTTGATTCCATCGTAGACCTGCATAATGGCATCGCCCGCATTCCGTGCAAGCTGGCATACATGTTCTAGCATTCTCCACCTCGTTTATGGCAGTGGCGTTTAACTCTTTGTTTTACTTATACCCCATCGTAAATGAATCCGCCATCTGTGATAGCGATTGCGGTTTTAATGGCTGAATTCATGTCATGATTCACAGTTCTGTAAGCAACAAGACTTATATACATTTTCTTTTGTGTTTCAGATCTAAAAAAGGATGCCCCTGATGATTAAGTTTAGCGCAACGCTCCTGGCCACGCTGATCGCCGCCAGCGTGAATGCGGCGACCGTCGATCTTCGGATTATGGAAACCACTGATTTGCATAGCAACATGATGGATTTCGATTATTACAAAGATACAGCGACCGAAAAATTCGGACTGGTACGCACAGCAAGTTTAATTAACGCCGCCAGAAATGAAGTCAAAAATAGCGTGCTGGTCGATAACGGCGATCTTATTCAGGGGAGTCCGCTGGGCGATTACATGGCGGCAAAGGGGCTGAAAGCCGGTGATATTCACCCTGTCTACAAGGCGTTGAATACGCTGGATTATGCGGTCGGCAACCTCGGTAACCATGAATTTAACTACGGTCTGGACTATCTGCATAAGGCGCTGGCGGGCGCGAAGTTCCCTTACGTGAATGCCAATATCATCGACGTTAAGACCAAAAAGCCGCTGTTTACGCCTTATCTGATCAAAGAGACTGACGTGGTCGATAAAGAGGGCAACACGCAGACGCTGAAAATTGGCTATATCGGTTTTGTCCCTCCGCAGATTATGACCTGGGATAAAGCCAACCTGAGCGGCAAAGTCACCGTCAACGACATTACCGAAACCGCTCGTCAGTATGTGCCGGAAATGCGGGCCAACGGCGCCGACGTTGTGGTGGTGATTGCCCACTCCGGGCTTTCTGCCGATCCGTACCAGACGATGGCGGAAAACTCCGTGTATTACCTGAGCGAAGTCCCCGGCGTTAACGCCATCATGTTCGGCCATGCGCACGCGGTCTTCCCTTCCAAAGATTTTGCCGATATCAACGGCGCGGATATCGCAAAAGGTACGCTTAACGGGGTACCGGCGGTCATGCCGGGTATGTGGGGCGATCATCTGGGCGTGGTGGATCTGGTGCTCAACAACGACAGCGGCAAATGGCAGGTGACCGGTGCGAAAGCCGAAGCGCGGCCCATTTACGATGCCGCCGCGAAAAAATCGCTGGCCGCAGAAGATAAAAAACTGGTGGGTATCCTGAAAGCCGACCACGATGCCACCCGCGAGTTTGTTAGCAAACCGATCGGTAAGTCCGCCGATAACATGTACAGCTACCTGGCGCTGGTGCAGGACGATCCTACCGTGCAGGTGGTGAACAACGCGCAGAAAGCGTATGTCGAACACTTTATTCAGGGCGACCCGGACCTGGCGAAACTGCCGGTGCTCTCTGCCGCTGCGCCGTTTAAAGTCGGTGGACGTAAAAACGATCCTGCCAGCTTTGTTGAAGTGGAAAAAGGTCAGCTTACCTTCCGCAACGCCGCCGATCTTTACCTCTATCCGAACACGCTGGTCGTCGTAAAAGCCAGCGGCAAAGAGGTAAAAGAGTGGCTGGAATGTTCCGCCGGGCAGTTCAATCAGATTGATGTCCACAGCAGTAAACCGCAGTCATTGATCAACTGGGACAGTTTTCGCACCTATAACTTTGATGTGATTGACGGCGTGGAGTATCAGATTGATGTGTCGCAGCCTGCGCGCTACGACGGCGAATGCCAGACGGTGAATCCGCAAGCGGAACGTATTAAAAATCTGACCTTCAACGGCAAGCCTGTCGATCCGAACGCCATGTTCCTGGTCGCGACCAATAACTATCGCGCCTACGGCGGCAAATTTGCCGGTACGGGCGACAGCCACATCGCCTTTGCATCACCGGATGAGAACCGCTCCGTGCTGGCGGCGTGGATTGGCGCGGAGTCGAAGCGTGCGGGGGAAATCCATCCGGCGGCGGACAACAACTGGCGTCTGGCGCCAGTTCACAGCGACACGAAACTGGATATCCGCTTCGAAACCTCGCCGTCCGACAAGGCTGCCGCGTTTATCAAAGAGAAGGGACAATATCCGATGAATAAAGTCGCTACCGATGACATCGGCTTTGCGATTTATCAGCTGGATTTGAGTAAGTAAAACCACGCCGGGTGGCAGCTTCGCCTTACCCGGCCTACGCGATCGACACGCCGTAGGCCGGATAAGCGCAGCGCTATCCGGCAAGCCGTTATGCTGCTCGCTCTTTCCGCTGTGCCAGCACCTGCGGCAAATTGAGCTCGATCCAGTCCGCCAGCGCGGCGACCTTCTCACTCACCTGTTCACCCAACGTCGTCAGACTGTACTCCACATGCGGCGGCACCACCGGGTACGACACCCGATGAATAAATCCATCCTGCTCCAGCGCCTGTAATGACTGCGCCAGCATTTTTTCACTCACGCCGCCCATCTTGCGGCGTAAATCGCTGAAGCGGTGCGTTCCATCACGCAGCGCCACGAGAATTAATACGCCCCAGCGGCTGGTGACATGCTTTAACACCTCGCGAGAAGGACACTGCTCGGCAAACAAATTGCCATCGCGAAGCTGCTGAGAAAGCGTCGGGTTCGTCATCTTTACACTTACCTTTTTGTACGTACTTACTAAAAGTAAGTTTAAGTGCTAGCTTAATGAAACACAAGACGAACACAGGGAGATCCCCCATGATTGCAATTACCGGCGCGACCGGCCAACTGGGCCAACACGTTATCGATACCTTACTGAAAACCGTTCCTGCCAGCCAGATTGCGGCGATTGTCCGTAACCCCGCGAAAGCTGACGCGCTAACCCGACTGGGCGTTACCGTACGCCAGGCAGACTACAGCGACGAAGCCGCGTTCACGGCAGCGTTGCAGGGCATCGACAGATTGCTGCTGATCTCATCAAGCGAAGTCGGGCAACGTGCCGCTCAGCACCGCAACGTGATTAACGCGGCAATAGCTGCAAACGTGAAATTCATTGCCTATACCAGCCTGCTGCACGCGGACCGTTCCCCGCTGGGCCTGCATGTTGAACATGTGGAAACCGAAAAAATGCTGGCGGATTCAGGCATTCCTTACGCCCTGCTGCGCAACGGCTGGTACACCGAAAATTACCTGGCGAGCGCGCCAGCGGCCCTGGAGCACGGCGTCTTTATCGGCGCGGCCGGAGAAGGCAAAATCGCCTCCGCAACCCGTGCCGATTACGCTGCCGCAGCCGCTCGCGTCATCAGCGAAGAAGGCCATGCCGGTAAAGTGTATGAACTGGCAGGCGACGAAGGCTGGACGCTGAGCCAGTTAGCCGCCGAACTGGCAAAACAGAGCGGGAAAAAGGTCGTCTATCAGAACCTGAATGAAGCCGATTTCGCCGCCGCGCTGAAAGGCGTGGGCCTGCCAGCGGGTCTGGCGGATATGCTGGCTGATTCTGACGCGGGCGCCGCAAAAGGCGGCCTGTTTGACGACAGCCATACTCTGAGCGCACTGATCGGTCGCCCGACAACCTCACTGGCGGAAAGCGTCAAAAGCATCCTGTAAGTGTTAAAAACAGGTTAATTGTTGTGGCATCCCTGCTGGCCATCTCTGATAATGAACAGATGGCTTTCAGGGAGAGACAACGTGCAAGGCGTACCCGAACAGTTTAGCGATGAGAAAGACAGCGCCCGCTTTCGCCATCTGGCGCAGGTGCCGGGGGTTGAGCTGTATCATGCGCATATCTCGCGTTACGCTTTCGAGCCTCATACCCACGAAGCCTTCGGTATCGGCGCGATTGAAGCCGGCGCCGAACGCTTTCGCTATCGCGGTACGCAGTACGTTGCCCCCGTTCACTCCGTTGTCACCATGAATCCCGATGAGCTGCATACCGGCGAAGCGGAAACCGCCGACGGCTGGCGCTATCGGATGATTTATCTCGATCCCGATCTGCTGGAAGAAGTGACCGGGGTTCGTCACTGGTGGTTTCATGAGGTCACGCGCCACGATCCGCTGCGCTCACGCCAGATCTGCACGCTGATCCACGGCCTGTGGCATACCGACGATCCGCTGGCGCAAAAAGGGCTGCTGCTCGATCTGATCGACACCTTCCAGCCGCTGGCGCGCCATGCGCCGGAAGTGCGGGAAGGCGGACATCGCTTTGAGCGCGTGCGGGACTATCTGCACGACAACTACATGCATCCGGTCACGCTTGACGAACTGGCGCGGGTCGCCTCATTAAGCCCCTGGCATTTTCAGCGTCAGTTCAAGGCTCATTTCCACGTTACGCCGCACCAAATGCTGATGGCGATCCGTCTGTGGCGGGCAAAGGCGTTTCTCACGCTCGGGATGCCCGCAGCGGATGTGGCGGCCGCCACCGGGCTAACCGATCAATCTCATCTCACGCGCGCCTTTACCCATCGCTACGGCATTACGCCAGTGCGCTATCAAAAACAGGTTTATCCGCGCTAATGCGCAATCTCATACAATACTGGCGCATTTCTCCTGCCTACACTTTTCGCAATGTGAAACGATGTGGATATCAACGATGATTAGCGGCGTGTTGTATGCCCTGCTGGCAGGGTTAATGTGGGGACTGATTTTTGTCGGACCGTTGATCGTACCGGAGTATCCGGCGGTATTGCAGTCGATGGGGCGCTATCTGGCGCTGGGGTTAATTGCTGTACCCCTGGCGTGGCTGGGGCGTGCGCGCCTGCGCCAGTTGACGCGCAAAGACTGGATAACCGCACTCGCGCTGACGATGATGGGCAATCTGATCTATTACGTCTGCCTGGCGAGCGCTATCCAGCGCACGGGAGCCCCCGTTTCCACCATGATCATCGGCACGTTGCCGGTGGTGATCCCGGTGTTTGCCAACCTGCTCTACAGCCAGCGAGATGGTAAGTTATCCTGGCGGCGTCTGGCGCCTGCGCTGGCGCTCATCGGCGTTGGCCTGCTGTGCGTCAATATTGCGGAGCTGAATCAGGGGCTGCCGGAGTTTAGCGGCTGGCGCTACGGTTCAGGTATCGCGCTGGCGCTGGTTTCCGTTGTGTGCTGGGCATGGTACGCGTTGCGTAATGCCCGCTGGCTGCGGGAAAACCCGGATAAACATCCGATGATGTGGGCAACAGCACAGGCGCTAGTGACGCTTCCCGTTTCGCTGCTGGGTTATGTTGCGGCCTGTATCTGGTTGGGTAAGCAGATGCCCGACTTTCCTCTCCCCTTTGGCCCCCGGCCGGATGTCTTTGTCGCCCTGATGGTCGCCATTGCCGTGCTCTGTTCATGGGTGGGGGCGCTATGCTGGAACGTCGCCAGTCAAAAGCTGCCGACGGTGATTCTGGGGCCCTTGATCGTGTTCGAAACGCTGGCTGGCCTGTTGTACACCTTTATACTGCGCCAGGAATTTCCACCGCTGCTGACGGTAAGCGGCATTGTGCTGCTGATTGTTGGGGTGGTGATAGCCGTCAGAGCCAGGCCGCAGAAACCCGGCGTCGTCGTGGTTTCACAGTCATAATGTGCCGGATGGCGCTGCGCTAATCCGGCCTACAAGATATTATCCTGTAGGCCGGAGCAGAGGTTAAACTTTAAACACCGCTACCGTCTGGGTCAGACGTGCCGCCTGCTCTTCAAGCGCTACGGCGGCAGTCGCCGACTCTTCCACCAGCGCGGCGTTCTGCTGCGTCACGCGATCCATCTCCGCCACCGCCAGGCCAACCTGGTCAATGCCGCGACTTTGTTCATCAGATGCAGAGGCAATCTCCCCCATGATGTCGGTCACACGCGTTACCGCACTGACAATTTCCGCCATCGTTTCCCCCGCTTCATGCACCAGCGCGGAACCCGCGCTGACTCGATTACCGGAGTCATCAATCAGCGTTTTGATCTCTTTCGCCGCCTGCGCGCTACGCTGCGCCAGCGTGCGCACCTCGCCAGCGACCACCGCAAAGCCACGACCCTGTTCGCCCGCGCGAGCAGCTTCCACCGCCGCGTTCAGCGCCAGGATATTGGTCTGGAATGCGATACCGTCGATAACGCTGGTGATCTGCGCGATTTTGCTGGAGCTGGTGGCAATTTCATCCATCGTGCGCACAACGCCGTCCACTACGTTGCCGCCCTTCTGCGCCGTCTCAGAGGCATTTTTTGCCAGGCTGGACGCCTGACGTGCGTTGTCGGCGTTCTGTCTCACGGTTGCGGTGAGTTGTTCCATACTGGCGGCAGTCTCTTCCAGCGATGCGGCCTGCTGTTCAGTACGTGAAGAGAGATCGCTACTGCCTGCCGCAATTTCACCCGCACCGGTATAGATCGTGTCAGCACCTTCACGTACCACGCTGACCGTATTCGCCAGCGCCTGCTGCATCTCATGTACGTTATGCGCCAGTAGCGCCATTTCATTACTGCCTTCGGTATGGATATTGCGCGTCAGGTCGCCTGCCGCAATATGGCGGATATGTTCCATAACATCATGCAACGGTTTAAGTAAGACACGCTGCATTGCCAGCCAGCTAATCACGATCACCGCGACAACCGCCAGCATAACGGCCGCCAGAATCCACAGAATGCGCTGGTAGTCCTGTTCATTTTGTTGAATGCCCGCGTTCGTCAGTTCGGCCTGCGCGGCACGCCATTCCAGGTACACGTCCTGCATCGCCGTCTGTTTTTGTTCCGCATTCTGTTTGAACATCTCTTCCAGTTGTCCTGCGGCAAGGAAGGTATTCATTTTCGCCAGCGTCGCGGAGTAGATGCCGTACTGCTCTTCCAGACGGTCGGCCAGGTGTTCATCCAGCCCCGGCGTTTCTGGCAGCGCGTAGTATTTATCGTAATGACGCTGCGCATCAGCCAGCAGGGTATTCGCCGTCTTCACCAGTTCATTTAGCTGACCGCCGTTGATCTCATTGGCCATGCTGCTTTGCAGGCGCAACATGCCGCGGTTAAGCGTGACGCGCGCCTGGTTCAGGCTGATCCAGGCATCGGTAAACTCCGCGACGTTCTGGCTGGAACGCTGCGATACGGTAAAATTCTGCTTATCGTTATTAAGCGCGCTGATAAAAACGCCCGCCGAAATAAGCTGCATCGCGCCGAGGGCGAGTAACACGATAATCAGTAAGGTTATAACTTTGATTCGTTTGAACATTTGTTGCCTTTTACTATGCAGGTATTGTCAGAGGTCTAACTATCGGCAGTGCCGCCGGCATATTTAATTTTGTCCGGCGGCTTGCCGCGCGTATTCCTGCCCTTTTCAATAAGATTCAGCACGTTAAGGCACAAACATTTTTTTGTGATGGTCATCACATTTTATTCTGACCCGAAAGGGTTATATCTTCGGCTTAAAGATGCATTTAAAATACATCTTATATTATTGAGAATGAGGTAACGGCTATGTCTTTTCGCGATCAACCTTTAGGTGAACTGGCGCTCTCTATTCCTCGCGCCTCGGCGCTGTTTCGTAAGTACGATATGGATTACTGCTGCGGTGGTAAGCAGACGCTCGCGCGCGCTGCTGCACGTAAAGAGCTGGATGTAGAAGCCATTGAAGCAGAACTGGCACAGTTGGCTGAACAACCGATTGAGAAGGACTGGCGTACCGCGCCGTTGGCCGAAATTATCGACCACATTATCGTGCGCTACCACGACAGACACCGTGAGCAGCTGCCGGAGCTGATCCTGCAAGCCACCAAAGTGGAACGCGTTCACGCAGACAAACCCAGCGTACCGAAAGGTCTGGCGAAATACCTGACTATGCTGCATCAGGAACTTTCCAGCCACATGATGAAAGAAGAGCAGATCCTGTTCCCGATGATCAAACAAGGCATGGGAAGCCAGGCAATGGGCCCGATTAGCGTCATGGAAAGCGAACACGATGACGCTGGCGAATTGCTGGAAGTGATCAAACACACCACCAACAACGTCACGCCGCCGCCAGAAGCCTGCACCACCTGGAAAGCGATGTACAACGGCATTAATGAAATGATTGACGATCTGATGGAACACATCAGTCTGGAAAACAACGTCTTGTTCCCGCGCGCACTGGCCGGGGAATAATGTGTAGCCGGATGGCGCTAACGCTTATCCGGCCTACAATCCGTAGGCCCGGTAAGCTTTGCGCCACCGGGCATCAAGATTAACGCACTCCTGCCATACGTTTCTTACCGATAAACAGCCAGCCCAGCCCCAGCGCAATAAACCACAGCGGCGTGACGATCAGCGCCTGACGGGTATCATCTTCCAGCGTCAGCAGTACCAGCACAAAGACGAAGAACGCCATACACACCCAGCACATCAGCTTACCAAGCGGCATCTTATAGATGGACTTCTCATGCAGGTGCGGACGCTGCTTACGGTACACCAGGTACGAGCAGAGAATGATGGTCCAGACAAACATGAACAGAATAGCCGACACCGTCGTGATCATGGTGAACGCGCCAATCACGCTCGGATTGATGTACAGCATCACCACGCCGCCCAGCAGACAGATACAGGAGAAGGTCAGCCCTTTTGCCGGCACCGCGCGCTTAGACAATTTAGCGAACGCTTTCGGCGCCACGCCCTCTTGCGCCAGACCAAACAGCATACGGCTGGTAGAGAACACGCCGCTGTTGGCGGAAGAGGCTGCAGACGTCAGCACCACGAAGTTAATCAGGCTGGCGGCGGCCGGCAGTCCTACCAGTACAAACAGCTCAACAAACGGGCTCTTGGTTGGTACTACCGAGCTCCACGGCGTGACCGACATAATGATGATCAGCGCAAAAACGTAGAACATGATGATACGAATCGGGATTGAGTTAATCGCGCGCGGCAGGGATTTCTCCGGGTCTTTGGTCTCTGCGGCGGTGGTGCCCACCAGTTCAATCCCCACGAACGCGAATACCGCTATCTGGAAGCCCGCAAAGAAGCCGCTGATCCCTTTCGGGAACCAGCCGCCATCATTCCACAGATGAGTAAACGACGCTTCAACCCCGGTCGGTGATTTGAAGTGCATCATAACCATCACCAGACCAACGACGATCAGCGCCACGATGGCGACAATCTTGATCATCGCGAACCAGAACTCCATCTCGCCGAACATTTTCACGGTCGCAAGGTTAAGGCTCAGCAGCAGAACAACGACCGCCAGCGAGGCGACCCAGTCAGAAAGGCCGGGGAACCAAAACTGCGCATAGGCGGTAATCGCAACGACGTCCGCCATCCCGGTGACTACCCAGCAGAACCAGTAAGTCCAGCCGGTGAAATATCCCGCCCACGGCCCGAGCAGGTCAGAAGCGAAATCACTGAAGGATTTATATTCCAGATTCGAGAGCAGCAATTCACCCATTGCCCGCATGACGAAAAAGAGCATAAAACCGATGATCATATAAACGAAAATGATCGACGGCCCGGCGAGGCTGATCGTTTTACCAGAGCCCATAAATAAGCCGGTGCCGATGGCGCCGCCAATCGCAATAAGCTGAATATGACGGTTTGTGAGATTGCGCCGTAGCGACTGTTCAGCCGGTGCCTGTTCGTCGGCAACGACTTTTACCTGATCTACCATGTTTTTTCTTCCTGTACCTGTCTGTGTTGTGCAGGCTCTGCGGCCTTTAGTGCGTCATATGATACGACGATCCTGTTATCAGGACTCATCGATATTAGGTAAGAATCGGCGGGATGAATACTAAGATTTAGATATAATGTTAATTATATGTTTAAAGTGAGTGTCATATCACTCTGGCAACGCGAATTAGCTCACAAAAATACACGCAATAGCTACATTTGCAAGATAAAATATCGACATCTGGCTAACTTACGGTTTTCTTGCATATTTTCTGTTCCCCCCAACAAAGAGGGGAACAGAAGTCACTGCTTACAGGATTTCCAGCAGTTCTACGTCAAACACCAGAGTGCTGAACGGAGGAATGGACGCGCCCGCGCCACGCTCGCCGTAGGCCAGTTCCTGAGGGATAGTCAGTTCCCATTTGGAACCAACCGGCATCAGGGTCAGCGCTTCAATCCAGCCTGGGATCACGCCGTTCACCGGGAATTCAGCCGGTTCGCCGCGCGCAACGGAGCTGTCAAATACGGTGCCGTCGATCAGTTTGCCGGTGTAGTGTACACGTACACGGTCAGTACGCGCCGGAATCGCACCTTCACCCTGGGTGATCACACGGAATTGCAGACCGGATTCGGTGCTGTTCACACCCTCTTTCTCACGGTTTTCTTCCAGATATTTGACGCCATCTGCCGCCATTGCCTGGAAGCGTTCGCGACGTACGGCATCCGCACGTTCGTGGATTTCACGCAGCGCGCGATGCACCACATCAACAGGCACTGCCGGGTGTTTGCCTTCCAGCGCATCAGCGATACCTGCCACCAGCGCTTCAGGCAACAGACCTTCCAGACCGGATTCGCTCAGCTGCTGCCCTACCTGTAAACCAATGCCGTAGCTTGCTTGCGCTTCGATAGTGTCAAAAGTCGGGGTTGCCATCATATTTCCTTTCATCGGAGGTAAAGTAGCGGGCAGCATAACAGCCACGTCTCTTCCGGTAAAACTTTGTCTCGGGAAGAGATGACAAATCGCGGGGAAAAAGAAACAATAAGAATAACCCATGCTGATGTCACGAAAGCGGGTATAACTACGAACATCATAGCGTTAGGCATCTATACTCTATGATTGAGGAACGAGACGCGGAGCAGGAGGAAAGCCATGCCCGGGCGCTTTGAACTAAAACCAACCCTGGCGAAAATCTGGCATGCACCGGACAATTTTCGCATCATGGACCCGCTGCCGCCTATGCATCGCCGTGGCATTATTATTGCCGCTATCGTGCTGGTGGTCGGTTTTCTGCTTCCCTCGAATGATACCCGCGATACGCCCGTCGTCACGCGTAATGTCCAGACAGATATCCAGTCACAGTCGCAACCGCCGACGGAAGCCGAACTTCAGGCGCAACTGGTCGCCCCGCAAAACGATCCGGGACAGGTCGCCCCCGTAGCGCCGGAACCCATCCAGGAAGGCCAACCGGAAGAACCGCCGCAGACGCAGCAATCCCAGCCGCAAACACAGCCTTTCCAGCAGAATGGGGGAATTGACCAGCAGTGGCGCTCCTATCGCGTGGAGTCAGGTAAAACGCTGGCGCAGTTGTTCCGTGACCACGGCCTGCCGCCAACGGACGTTTACGCGATGGCGCAGGTTGAAGGCGCAGGCAAGCCGCTGAGCAATCTGAAAGATGGCCAGATGGTGCAGATCCGCCAGAATGCGAATGGCGTGGTGACAGGATTGACCATCGATACCGGTAATGACCAACAGGTTCTGTTTACCCGTCAGCCAAACGGCAGCTTTATTCGCGCCCGTTAAGCGCGCAAATTGCCGGATGGCGGCGTCGCCCTATCCGGCCTACGGCACCCGCGATTGCAGGCCTGATAAGCGGTAGCGCCATCAGGCGTTACCGCTTCACCTTGTTCACCCACCAGATCCCCGAACACACCAGCACCAGCGCAACCGCATATTTCAATTCAAAAATGTTTTCGCCGAGGAAAATCGCCGACAGCACCGCACCAGAAACCGGAATCAGGAAGTTAAACGGCGCAATCATCCCGACGCGGTTGTACTTGAGCAAAATACTCCACAGCGCAAAAGCAACAGACGAGAGCAGCGTCAGATAGCCCAGAATCGCCACAGAAGAGAGGCCGTGCACGGAGAGCGAGCCGCCGAAGGCATAGCCGCCAATCACCAGCGCCAGGCCGCCGATGCCAAGCTGATAGCCCGTCATCACCGTTGGGTCAACCGTCTGCGAAATACGTTTACCGTAAAGGGTCGCGGCAGAAAGAATAAAAGCAGCCAGCACCACGGAGCCATCACCCAACAGGCTAAAGCTGAAATCCATCAGCCCGCTGTTGAAGTTCACCACCATCACCCCGGCAAAACCAAGAATACAGCCGAGGGTTTTGTTGTAGCTCAGTTTGTCGTTCTGGTAGATGAAGTGCGCCAGCAGCACGCTAAAAAAAGTGCCTGTGGCATTCATGATCGATCCTTTCACGCCCGTGGTGAACGCCAGACCGATATAGAAAAAGATATATTGCAGCGAGGTTTGCGTCAGCCCCAGCAGGGTCAGTTGACCAAACTGGCGCGGGCTTAAGCGGCCGATCGGTTTACGCTGCGCCATCGCCAGCAACAGCAGCAATAACCCCGCGAACAAGAAACGGTATCCGGCAAAGACAATTTTTGACGGGATATCATCTGTCGCAATCTGAAAGATCTCGTACCCGCTTTTTATCGCCGGGTAGGCGCTTCCCCATAACAGACAACAAAATGCCGCCCCCAGATAGACAACGTTTTTACGCGCGAACAGGGGCTGCTGGTGGGTTATCTCCATTCCATCACCACTTTGAAATAATGTTTTATTTTTTATTATCCCGAAAAGGGTAAAGAATAGCCAGTGCGAAAAACAGGGGGGCAGAAAAGCAAAACGCCAGCACAAGGCCGGCGTTTTTACGCGATAGAAGAATAAAACTTATTCAGCTACTACGTTTACAGTCAGTTTAGCGAATACTTCGCTGTGAACCTGGAAGTTCACTTCGTGCTCACCAGTGGTACGCAGAACGCCGTTCGGCAGACGAACTTCGCTCTTAGCCACTTCAACGCCTGCTGCTGTTACAGCGTCAGCGATGTCGCGAGTACCGATGGAACCGAACAGTTTACCTTCGTCGCCAGCTTTGGACGCGATGGTTACGGTTTCCAGGGCGTTGATTTTCTCTGCGCGTGCATTTGCAGCAGCCAGAACGTCAGCCAGTTTAGCTTCCAGTTCAGCGCGACGTGCTTCGAAGAATTCAACGTTTTTCTTGGTAGCAGGAACAGCTTTACCCTGTGGTACCAGGAAGTTACGAGCGTAGCCCGCTTTAACGTTAACCTGATCACCCAGGCTACCCAGGTTTGCTACTTTATCAAGCAGAATAACTTGCATTACCTTATCCTCTCAAAGTCGTATTAATGGACCGTGGCCGATTACTGATGACGATCAGTGTACGGCAGCAGGGACAGGTAGCGAGCGCGTTTGATAGCGCGAGCCAGCTGACGCTGGTATTTTGCACGGGTACCGGTGATACGGCTTGGGACAATCTTACCGCTTTCGGTGATGTAGTTTTTCAGCGTAGCGATATCTTTATAGTCGATCTCTTGAACGCCTTCCGCGGTGAAACGGCAGAACTTGCGACGACGGAAATAACGTGCCATATGGCTAGTCTCCAGAATCTATCAATTCAATCTGCTCGGCATGCAGAACCATTTTGCTCAGACCGTTCTTTGCCTTGTGGCAAGAGATGAACCCCTGAACGGTTATGCGGCTGCCGACCGTTATACTGTGAGTAATGGCCTGGTTTTCGTGTCCGCTAACAATAACGGGCATTTGACACCATGCCTGCCGGTGAAACCCGGCTTCCTCCTGCACAGAACGATGCTCAAGCACGAACTGGCAGTGCGGAATTCCTGATGGACTGACCTTTCGAAGGGGCATCCTGCACACGGTGCCGGACAACGCCAGACGGTTGGTCATCAGAAATTACTCTTCAGAATCCCCAGCATCTGCATCATCTGCGGTTTCGTTTGCGAAATCATCGCGACGCTCACGGCGCTCGTCTTTCGCTTTAACCATCGGAGATGCTTCGGTAACAGCGTGCTTAGTACGCATTACCATGCTACGGATAACGGCATCGTTGAAGCGGAAGTTAGTTTCCAGCTCATCGATCACTTCCTGCGGCGCTTCAACGTTCAGCAGAACGTAGTGAGCTTTGTGCAGTTTGTTGATCGGGTAAGCCAGCTGACGGCGGCCCCAGTCTTCCAGACGGTGGATCTTGCCTTCTGCACCAGTGATTGCACCAGTGTAGCGCTCGATCATGCCCGGAACCTGTTCGCTCTGGTCAGGATGGACCATAAAAACGATTTCGTAATGACGCATCGAATTGCTCCTTACGGATTATTCAGCCTCCTGTCTGGGTCAGCCGAATCCCGGGGAGGCAAGGAACGTGTTAAAGGTCGGCTGAAAAATGACGCGTCATAATACTTGCGCCCATGAGGAAACACAAGTTGATTGCGCAAAAATTCACACGAAGCGCAAAGACGGGTTAACCATGTGATTTAAAATTAATCACATGGCATCGCGCCAATTTTTTGAACAACTGCATCAGAAATGGTCGCTATCGACTTCGCTGGTAGCGATTAAAATTAAATCAGAAGCAATTCACTTACAGGAGATATTGCTAACCAGACACAGCAGTCGAGGAGGTACAGTATGCGAGCGCGTGTTATGACCCTTCTGGCTGCGCTTTTGCTCAGTGCAAACGCGATGGCAGCCATCAAAATCGATAATCACCAGGCACGAAATATGGATGATGTGCAGAGCTTAGGCGTGATTTATATAAACCATAACTTCGCCACTGAAAGTGAAGCAGATCAGGCATTGAATGAAGAGACAGATGCGCGAGGCGCAACGTACTACCACGCCATCCTGACCCGGGAACCGGGAAGTAACGGCAACATGCGCGCCAGCGCGGATATTTATCGCTAGCACCAGGAAAAACCAACGAGAACATTGCCATAGTTTGACTTGCCCCCTTCACCGGGGGCTTTTTTATGGCAAAAGCGGCCCCGGAATCAGGCCGGTAACATCCCGAAGGAAGTAATGATTCCAGGGCACGTGTCTTACTTTTGTCCGTAATAGGCGTCAGGCCCATGCTTACGCATAAAATGTTTATTCATTAAATAATCGTCGATCGGGCTGAGCGCCGGATTGATACCACGAGCAATCCATGCCATCCGCGCGACTTCTTCCATCACCACCGCATTATGCACGGCGTCATGCGCATCTTTGCCCCAGGCAAACGGCCCGTGCTGATACACCACGACGCCAGGCGTATGCAGCGGCTGACCGTCACCCAGCGTTTCGATAATCACATGACCGGTGTTCAGCTCATATTCACCCTGCACTTCTTCTTCGGTTAACGCCCTGGTACAGGGGATATCGCCAAAGAAGTAGTCCGCATGGGTCGTGCCCAGCGCCGGGATCGCCAGCCCTGCCTGCGCCCACGCCGTGGCATGCGTAGAGTGCGTGTGCACGATGCCGCCCAGCGAAGGGTAACGACGGTACAGCGCCAGATGCGTGGCGGTATCGGAAGAAGGCCGCCACTGCCCTTCCACCACATTGCCCTGGAGATCCACCACCACCATATCGTCCGCTTTCATGGTTTCATAAGCCACCCCGCTAGGCTTAATGACCACCAGCCCGCGCTCCCTGTCGATCGCGCTGACGTTGCCCCAGGTGAAAGTCACCAGGCCATAACGCGGCAAATCCATATTGGCTTCAAAAACGTGCTGCCTGAGTTTTTGCATTATGCTGTCTCCACCAGACCGGCGCTGGCCATACGCGCTTTCACCCAATCACGCGCTTTCGCCACCTCACGCGCCGGATTGTCCGACGTTTCACTCCACATCTCAATCAGGTATGGCCCGCAATACCCACTCTGCTTGAGCGTGGCGAAACAGCGTTCAAAATCGACGACACCTTCACCGAACGGCACGTTCTTGAACACGCCTGGCTTCGTATCTTTGACATGAACCGCGACGATATGCCCCATTCCAGCCTGCAACTCCATCTGCACATCGTTATCCCAGGCTGACAGGTTGCCGATATCAGGATAAAGCTGGAACCACGGGTTATTAAGATAGTGCGCATAACCCAGCGCTTTGCTGATGGAGTTCATCAGAGGGTAATCCATGATCTCCATCGCCAGCGTGACCTGAGCACGGCTTGCCATCTCGACGCTCTCTTTCAGCCCATCACGAAAACGACGGCGCGTTTCATTGTTGGCCTCCTGATAGTACACGTCGTAACCCGCAAGCTGGATGACGCGAATACCGATATCCTGCGCAAACTGAATGGCTTTACGCATGATCTCCAGCCCTTGCGCACGTACAGCATCATCTTCGCTGCCCAACGGAAAGCGACGATGCGCGCTCAGGCACATGGACGGCACCCGCACGCCGGTCTCAGCGATAGCGCTCACCAGCGCCAGGCGCTGCTCACGGTTCCAGTCGAGGCGCGCCAGGCGGGCATCGGTTTCATCGACAGACATTTCAACGAAATCGAAGCCCAGTTCTTTCGCCAGCCGCAGGCGATCCAACCAGCACTCCCCGGCGGGGAGCGCTTTTTCGTAGATGCCAAGCGGAGTCTGTTTAGACAGCATATCCGCTCCTTATCCCCACAACTGGGCGATAGAACGTTTAAACTGACGCGCGGCTTCAACCGGAGAGGCGGCGTCGCGAATGCTGCGACCAGCAATAAAGACATGGATTGGAATGCCCTTAAACAGCGGCAGATCTTCCAGCGCCAGACCGCCGGTCACGGTCACTTTAAAGCCCATATCAGAGAGACGTTTGATCGCGCTGATATCCGCTTCGCCCCAGGCCACTCCAGCGGCCTGGGCATCACGGCTACGGTGATAAACCACCTGCTGAATCCCCGCATCGCGCCACTCCTGCGCCTGCTCCCAGGTCCAGTAGCCGGTCAGTTCAATCTGCACATCGCCGTTAAACTCTTGCGCCACTTCCAGCGCGCCTTTGGCGGTGTTGATATCCGCGCAGCAGATAACCGTCACCCAATCCGCGTTGGCTTCAAAGCACATACGAGAAAGAATTTTCCCCGCGTCCGCAATTTTGGCGTCAGCCAGCACGATCTTATGCGGATAGAGCGCTTTCAGATCGCGTACCGCACGTACGCCTTCACCCACGCACAGGATGGTGCCAACTTCGATAATATCGACTTCTTCCGCGATCAGGCGGGTCGTTTCGTAAGCGTGGGACAGCGTCTGGTTATCCAGCGCAACTTGCAACATAGGTAATGACATTTCTATTCCTTACTTAAACTGCCGCCGCAGTGGCGTTATCAATTAAATCCAGCACATCCTGCTCGGTACGGCAGGCGCGTAAACGGTCAAAGTTGGCTTCATCTTCAAACAGGTTGACGATTTGCATGATGCCGTCTTCCTGATGCGCGCGGGCATCCACTGCCGCCAGCGTGATGAGGATATCGACCGGGTCATTATCTTCGTGGTTGAAGACCATCGGCGTTTTCAGCGTCACCAGCGCGAAGCCGGTTTTTTTGACGCCCTCTTCCGGGCGGCCATGCGGCATCGCCAGGCCTGGCGCAATCACAAAATACGGACCAAAACGCTCTACGCCATCAAGAATGGCCTGGTAGTAACGCGGCTCCACAACATCTGCTTCCACCAGCAGGTCTACGCCGATTTTCACCGCCTCCTGCCAGGTGCTCGCTTCTGCATTCAGGCGAATGGACTTATTCTCCGCCAGCGAATCACGTAATTTCATGCTGCGTCCTTATTTCAGGTCGTTCGGAAAGTGCTCTTTGATCACTTCCATCAGTTTCGGACCAAAATCAGCGGCGGAAAGCATATTGCGCACGCCCACCACATATTTATTACCGGAAACGGTGATTTCGCTGGCGACGTGCGTCGAGGCAATAATGATGTCCGCGCCGTTCAGCTCACTTTTGTACTCACCCACCGCGCAGCTATTTACCGTGTGCGCAACGCCCTGCTGCGTCAGAAACTGGTCAACTTTCATTTTCATGATCATTGAACTGCCTTGCCCACAACCACAAACAGCCAGAATACGTACGGTCATAATCGGAACTCCTTATTAAGCAGAGTGTTCTGCCAGTTGTTTTTCTGCATCTTCTTCAGCGCGCAATGTGCGCCCTGCGAAGAACATATAAGCCAGTGAAATCAGTATCATGACGCTCATAAACATCAGCCCGACGCTGACGAAGCCTTGCATCATCGGAGGCGCCAGAATCGACCAGTCCGCCATTCCCATCCAGGCGCTCATACCGGTCAGTTTCACCGCCCAGACGCAGCCAAAGATTTCGATCATGCCCATAACCAGGCAAATCTTGAGCGCCGCGCGCCAGCCGCCAAAGTGGTTAGCGAACACGCCAATCGTGGCGTTAGAGAAGAACATTGGGATAAAGCCAGGGATGATCAGAATGGAGGAACCGCAACCTACCAGGATACCAACGGCGATCAGCTGACCAATCGTGCCCCACATAAAGCCCCAGACCACCGCGTTCGGCGCGAAGCTATAAATCGCCGCACAGTCAATCGCCAGCACAGCACCGGGGATCAGACGCTGAGAGATACCGTTAAATGCTTCGGACAGTTCGGCGACAAACATGCGCACGCCCTGCGTGATGATGAAAATAGCGACGGCGAACTGGAAGCCGGTTTGCAGGATATAGATAGACCAGTGCGTTTTACCCGCCATCGCCTGAACCACATCCAGGCCAAAAGAGAGCAGGATCGCGCCGAAGAAGATGGTCATGACAATTGCCGTGGAGACGATATTGTCGTGGAAGATATTCAGCCAGCCGGGCAGTTTGAGATCTTCAACGCTCTCTTCTTTTTTACCGAGATATGGCGCGACTTTATACGCCAGCCATGCGGCAAACTGTTGCTGGTGACCAATGGAGAAACCACAGCCGTCTGTGACTTCCTGCGTCGGCTTATACATCATATTGGAGGTGATCCCCCAATACAGGGACACCAGAACCGCCGTGCAGATAATGGTGGTCCACATCGGATAACCGAAGATGTAGAAGAACACCGCGATCAGCCCCGCCTGCTGGAACATGATATGCCCGGTAAGCATGATGGTGCGAATCCCGGTAATCCGGCGCAGCAGCACGTAGCCGATATTCAATGCCAGCGCTAACAGCACGGCATACCCGACCCAACTGTAGGCGTCGCCCATGCGTTCGATCGTCGCCATCATGGAGGCGTAAGTATCAGAAATCGCGCCATTGATGCCATACACCTCAGACATCTTCGCCACGACGGGCTTAAAGGTACTGGTCAGGATGCCGGACCCTGCCTGTAATAACATGAAACCAATAATGGTTTTTATCGTACCTTTGATAATAACGCTGACACTTTTGCGTAGGAGGATATAGCCCAGACAGGTGACAATACCCAGTAGCAGCGGAGCATTGGTCATAACCTGGTTAAAGAAAACGGTAAAGATGTTGTAGAGGATCTCCATAACGATCTCCAGTAGACGAAGTTGCTGAGCTCTGCGTACGCTCAGGTTGTTGTGTCACCACTCTAATTTTCAAAAGTAATCACAACAAGATTGAATTTGATTAATTGTGAC
Source organism: Citrobacter sp. CK198 (assembly GCF_030333295.1). NCBI lineage: Bacteria > Pseudomonadati > Pseudomonadota > Gammaproteobacteria > Enterobacterales > Enterobacteriaceae > Citrobacter > Citrobacter sp. CK198. Next base: position 449,778 of record NZ_JAOWGE010000035.1, read on the forward strand.
GCACCACGCAAATAATTCCCACACTTCAGAAAAGGATTAACCCGACGTTAACCAGCCATCAATAAAACTCATTTTAATCAAATAGATATATTTAATTTCAATAGTTATACGCCCTTCATTACGTTCTCCTTTACTTCCAGACCGCCCTTCACAAGCAAAAATATGCCGTTGCCATCTTGAAAAAATAATGTCAGGATTAATCAAAACCAATCACACACTGATTCAATTTGAACAAACATGAAGGTAAATGCGATGAGTAAAGTGAAAAGTATCACGCGTGAATCATGGATCCTGAGCACCTTTCCTGAGTGGGGAAGCTGGCTGAATGAAGAGATCGAACAGGAACAGGTCGCGCCCGGCACATTTGCTATGTGGTGGCTCGGTTGCACCGGCATCTGGCTGAAATCAGAAGGCGGCACCAACGTATGCGTTGATTTCTGGTGCGGCACCGGCAAACAAAGCCACGGCAATCCGTTGATGAAAACGGGCCATCAGATGCAGCGCATGGCAGGGGTGAAGAAATTGCAGCCGAACCTGCGCACCACGCCGTTTGTTCTCGATCCTTTCGCGATTCGCCAGATCGATGCCGTGCTGGCCACTCACGATCATAACGATCATATCGACGTCAACGTCGCCGCAGCGGTGATGCAAAACTGCGCTAACGATGTGCCTTTCATCGGGCCGCAAACCTGCGTTGACCTGTGGATTGGCTGGGGCGTGCCGAAAGAGCGCTGCATCGTGGTCAAACCGGGCGATGTTGTGAAAGTGAAAGACATCGAAATTCATGCGCTTGATGCGTTTGATCGTACTGCGCTCATCACGCTTCCGGCCGATCAAAAGGCGGCGGGCGTACTGCCGGACGGCATGGATGCGCGCGCGGTGAACTACCTGTTCAAAACGCCGGGCGGTACGCTGTATCACAGCGGCGACTCCCACTACTCCAACTACTATGCGAAGCACGGCAATGAGCATCAGATCGACGTGGCGCTCGGCTCCTATGGCGAGAACCCGCGTGGCATCACCGACAAGATGACCAGCGCCGACATGCTGCGTATGGCGGAAGCGCTGAACACGAAAGTTGTGATTCCGTTCCACCATGATATCTGGTCGAACTTCCAGGCCGATCCGCAGGAAATCCGCGTTCTGTGGGAAATGAAAAAAGATCGCCTGAAGTATGGCTTCAAGCCGTTTATCTGGCAGGTTGGCGGTAAGTTCACCTGGCCACTGGATAAAGACAACTTTGAATATCACTACCCGCGTGGTTTTGATGACTGCTTCACGATGGAACCGGATTTACCGTTCAAATCCTTCCTGTAATTGTTCTCCGATGCCGGGTTTTCCCGGCATTTTTCTATATTTACTTTAGTATTTTCAGGCTATTTCAAATATCATCTTTTAAAATCAATTCGTATCGGAATAGCTCATGACTGAAGCACAAAGACATCAAATATTGCTGGATATGCTGGCGCAATTGGGCTTTGTTACCGTCGAGAATGTGATCGAACGTCTGGGGATCTCCCCGGCCACGGCGCGTCGGGATATCAACAAGCTCGATGAGAGCGGAAAGCTCAAAAAAGTGCGTAATGGCGCCGAAGCGATCGCTCAGCAACGTCCGCGCTGGACGCCGATGAATCTGCATCAGGCGCAGAACCACGATGAAAAAGTGCGCATTGCTAAAGCGGCAGCGCAACTGGTGAATCCTGGGGAAAGCGTGGTGATCAACTGTGGATCGACCGCCTTTCTGCTGGGCAGAGAAATATGCGGTAAGCCGGTGCAGATCATCACCAACTATCTCCCGCTGGCGAACTATCTGATCGATCAGGAACATGAAAGCGTGATCATCATGGGAGGTCAGTACAACAAGAGCCAGTCCATCACGCTTAGTCCCCAGGGCAGCGAAAACAGCCTGTATGCCGGGCACTGGATGTTTACCAGCGGCAAAGGCCTGACCGCAGACGGTCTGTATAAAACCGATATGCTCACCGCTATGGCCGAGCAGAAAATGCTCAGCGTGGTCGGAAAGCTGGTGGTGCTGGTGGATAGCAGCAAGATCGGCGAGCGCGCAGGCATGTTGTTCAGCCGCGCCGATCAAATAGACACGCTGATTACGGGCAAAAATGCTAACCCTGACATTCTGCAACAGCTTGAAGCGCAAGGCGTTAGCATTCTGCGCGTTTAAAGATGCTGGCGGAAAAACGACACCGTTGCCGCCAGCGCCTCTGGCGTAATACGGTGGCGTACGCCTGCTTCCCACAGACAGGTCAGGTTCTGATCCCTGTTCGCCTGAATCAGCGCCTGTTGTAAGCGGAACGTTTCCACCGCAGGGACGACGTCATCTTCCTGTCCATGCCATAGCAGCAGCGGCCGGTCGGCCAGTTTTGGCAACTGATGCGCCACCTCCCACTCAGCCAGGGGAGCAATAATGTCGTCAAATTCTCGCTGTTGCTCAGGCGTCTCAGGAATTAATGGCGGAAAAAGCGTATGCGCCAGTCGGGTGAAATAACCCGACCCCATCAGGCTGGCGACGCATTTTACCTCCGGGTGGCGGGCCATGATCCCCAGCGCCGTCATACCGCCCATTGATGCGCCCCCCACGGCCAGACGTTCTTCCAGCACCCAGTTTTCCTGTTGAACTGCCGCACGTAACGCAGCGAATTCCTGCATGTTTTGCCGCAGAATCTGCCAGAATTGGGTCATTCGCCCCTGCGCATCACCGCTAAACCGCGCGCCATGCTCGGGCGCATCCGGCATGATAACCCGGAACCCGGCCTGCGCCAGGGCAACAGCAAAGTAGCTATAGACCAGGCTGGAAGAGGTAAAACCGTGGTAAAAAATAATACATGGAAAGGGCGTGTCACGTTTACCGTCAGGAAACGCGTGGAGTATGGAATGTCCTGCCAGGTACCGTGTTTCTATTTTTATCATATATCCCCCTTTCTCTGATATGCCACGGAGAAATACATAACTCAAGTTAATGAGTACGGCAATGATTCATAATGTTGAGAAGTGGATTACGCTTTCACCCTATTTTCATTCGAAAATCGCGTGAGAGATAACAATTTGGGAACATTCCCCCTAAAGGAAATTAATAAGGCACTACACTATGGCTATCAGTAAACGAGATAGAGTTATGCGCCGGTTCGCCCCATTGATGCTGGTACTGTTTTTAAGCGCCTGTAGCGTATTGCAAGGGACGCCGCAACCAGCACCGCCAGTCGCTGACCATCCTCAGGAAATTCGCCGTGACCAGACACAAGGGTTGCAGCGCCTGGGAACGGTAAGCTCAATGGTTCGGGGTTCTCCTGACGATGCTGTGGCAGAGATCAGAGCGAAAGCCGCCGCCGCTAAAGCAGATTATTACGTTATTTTGTTGGTTGATGAAACCATCGTAACAGGCCAATGGTATTCGCAAGCCATCCTGTATCGTAAATAGCGGAAGGTTGAAATTTAGTCAGCTTTACATTGCTTTGCGCCTCTATGCGTTTACCTGTGCACAATGAAATCATGGGATGACCGCAATGGAATGCCCTGTTGAACGCGGGGTCACGTAAAAGGAGCTGACGATGAAACGATCTCTTGCCTTATCCTCACTGCTGCTTTCTGCCGGCCTGGTGAGTACGACGGCGCAGTCTGCCGAATTCGCCAGCGCGGACTGCGTAACGGGCCTGAATGAAATTGGTCTGATATCCGTGAGTAATATTTCGGGAAATCAGCAGGATGTGGAACGTATCATTGCGTTAAAAGCCGATGAGCAGGGCGCTTCGTGGTATCGGATTATCCAGATGTACGAAGAACAGCAGCCCGATAACTGGCGCGTACAAGCCATACTTTATGCGTAACAGATTGCCTGATGGCGTAAACTTATCTGGCCTGCACCGATCGCAGGCATGATAAGACGCGCCCGCGCCGCCGTTATCGCAATCCCCCCGTTGCCCGCAGCAACAGATCATTTTGCACCTGTTCAGACAGGCGTAACACGCCGCGCGTGTCCAGCATCATTTGGCACCAGGCCTGTGCCAACGGCGGAGAAACATAGCGCAACATTTGCGCCCCGCAGCCGAGCAGGAACAGCTGCTGCGTTATCTCCCGCCCCTGCGCTTCATCGGGTTTGCGCAAGCGCTGTTGCAGCTGACGTACCGCCCGATCATAATGCCGATCCTGCCCTTTGACCTCCGCAAAAGCCTCGTTGAGCAGCTCATAGACGCCGGTCTGTTTACTCAGCACCCGCAGCACGTCCAGACACATGACGTTTCCCGACCCTTCCCAGATGCTGTTGACCGGCATCTCACGATACAGGCGCGGCAGCTCGCTCTCCTCGCAATAGCCAACGCCACCGAGCACTTCCATCGCCTCGGCAACAAAGGGGATGCCGCTTTTGCAAATAGCAAACTTCGCGGCTGGCGTGAACAAACGCGCCCGGAGCGCTTCTTTCGGGTCGCCACGACGATCCCACGCGCGAGCCAGACGAAACAGCAGCGCCGTCTGGCCTTCAAGCTGGAGCGCCATACGACTTAAAACCTGCCGCATCATGGGCTGATCAATCAAAGACTTGCCGAACACCTGCCGCTGATGCGCGTGGTAAATCGCCACGGAAAACGCCCGGCGCATCATACTATGACTGCCCAACGCGCAATCAAAGCGGGTCATCCCTCCCATCTTCAGTATGTGACGAATCCCCTCGCCTTCCTCACCCAGTAGCCAGCCTACCGCATCCTGAAACTCAACCTCGCAACTGGCATTAGAGCGGTTGCCCAGTTTGTCTTTCAACCGCTCAAGGCGAACGCCGTTTCGCTGCCCGTCAGGCAAAAAACGCGGGACAAAAAAGCAGGATAACCCGCCTTTCGTCTGCGCCAGCACCAGGTGCGCGTCGCTTTGCGGCACGGAGAAAAACCATTTGTGCCCCACCAGGCGCCAGGCACCGTCGTCCAGTCGCTCTGCCCGGGTGGTGTTACTCAGCACATCGGAGCCGCCCTGCTTTTCCGTCATGCCCATGCCAATCAGCAGGCCGCGTTTTTGCCCTCCGGGCAGGAGGTGTGAATCATAGCGATCGCTGCGTAGCGGCGTTAACCAGTCGTGAAAGGGAGGCGGCAGCATCTGTAGCAGCAGCGGCGTAGCGGCAAAAGTCATCGTAACTGGACACAACGTACCCGCTTCCACCTGCGCATGCAGCATGAAACGCGCAGCCCGCGCGACAAATGCCCCCTGCCTGGCGTTCTCTTCCCAGGCCAGGTTATGCACGCGGTTAGCGCACAGGCCCTGCATCAGCAGATGCCAGGCGGGATGAAAACGGACATCGTCCAGCCGCTGCCCTTGTGGATCGTAACGTAACAGTTCAGGTGGAAAGGCGTTCGCCAGCCGCCCCAGCTCCAGCGACTCCGCAGTGCCCAGTTGTTGACCGATGCTGGCGAGAAGATCGCTGTCCCAGCCCGCGCCTTCACGGGCGACCGCCTCGCAAAGCGCGCCATCAGACAGGAATAAATTGCTGTTGTTGAGCGGTGCCGGTTGGTTAAAAACGGTATGCGTTTGCCAGTGCATTGTGTTTCCCTCCGTCAATGGCAGTCGCATTAAGTATGGTCAGCCTGTGGGGGACGCGCCTGGGATAACGGTCACAAAAAAGCCATCCCGAGGGATGGCTTCATCAGTCAAAAGCGCTTAGCTGCGCTGTCGCACCGCTTCAAACAGGCAGATCCCGGTCGCGACGGAGACGTTCAGCGACGACACGCTGCCCGCCATCGGAATGCTGATCAGCTCATCACAGTGCTCGCGGGTCAGACGACGCATCCCTTCGCCTTCAGCGCCCATCACCAGCGCCATCCGGCCGGTCATTTTGCTCTGGAACAGCGTATGGTCAGCTTCGCCCGCCGTACCGACAATCCAGATATTCTCTTCCTGCAACAGACGCATGGTACGCGCCAGGTTGGTCACACGGATCAGCGGCACGCTTTCGGCTGCGCCGCAGGCCACCTTTTTCGCCGTTGCGTTAAGCTGTGCGGAACGATCTTTCGGCACAATGACCGCATGTACGCCAGCGGCGTCTGCGCTACGCAGACAGGCGCCGAGGTTATGCGGATCGGTCACGCCGTCGAGGATCAGCAGGAAGGGATTGTCGAACTTCGCGATCAGATCAGGAAGATCGTTTTCCTGATACTGGCGTCCCGGCTTCACGCGCGCAATGATCCCCTGATGTACCGCACCCTCGCTTTTTTCATCAAGATACTGGCGGTTCGCCAGTTGGATCACCACGCCCTGCGCTTCCAGCGCATGGATCAGCGGCAGCAGGCGTTTATCTTCCCGCCCTTTCAGAATAAAGACGTCCTGAAAGCGCTCTGGCGCACGTTCCAGCAGAGCCTGCACCGCGTGGATGCCGTAAATCATTTCACTCATTGATGGTTCTCATTGATCAATTTTGCCGGGCGGCGCGATGCCTGCCCGGTCTACAGTACAAACGCCCTCTCCACGCGGGGGGAGAGGGGGAAATTACTCAGCTGACTTTTTCTTCGCCGCGCGCTTCGCTTTTGTCGCGGCAGCGATTTTCTGCGTCTTTGCCGATGGATTTTTGGCTTTCTTCTCTTTCTTCGCCTTACCTTTCGCTTTCTCGCCGCGGAAGGCGCTATCCGGTTCGAAATTCACCTTTTTGCCCACCTGACGACGCTTACCGGCATTTTTAGCCGTTTCGCCTCTTTTCGCTTTCTCACGCGCGGTTTTACCGACGTTGCGCGGGGCGCGTTCGCTGGAGATCAGGCTAAAGTCAATTTTACGCTCATCCATATTGACCGCTTCGACGCGGACTTCCACGCGGTCGCCCAGACGGTAGGTCTGGCCGCTAGATTCCCCCATCAGACGCTGCCCTACCTGATCGAAACGGTAGTAATCGTTGTCCAGCGAAGAGACGTGTACCAGACCATCAATAAACAGCTCATCCAGACGAACAAAGAAGCCAAACCCGGTTACGCTGGAAATCACCCCTTTAAAGACGTTCCCCACCTGATCCAGCATGAAGTCACACTTCAGCCAGTCAGAGACGTCGCGCGTGGCTTCGTCAGCACGGCGCTCGGTCATAGAACAGTGCTGGCCCAGTTGCAGCATCTCTTCCATCGAATAGTGGTAGCCGCCCGTTTCCGTCGTGTTGCCCTTATGCCCTTGCTCATGCGCCAGCAGATACTTAATGGCGCGGTGCAGCGACAGGTCAGGATAACGGCGGATCGGTGAGGTAAAGTGCGCGTAAGACTGCAATGCCAGACCAAAGTGGCCACGGTTTTCTGGATCGTAAATTGCCTGTTTCATTGAGCGCAGCAGCATAGTTTGCAGCATTTCCGCGTCAGGCCTGTCGGCAATCGACTCCAGCAGCTCCGCATAATCACGCGGTTCCGGCTTATTGCCGCCCGGCAATTCCAGCCCCAGCTCCGCCAGAACGGAACGGAAGGAGGTTATCGCCTCGGTGCTCGGCTTGTCGTGGATACGGAACAGCGCAGGCTCTTTGGCTTTCTCAACGAATCGCGCCGCCGAGATATTCGCCAGAATCATGCATTCTTCGATCAGCTTGTGTGCGTCATTACGCTGCGTCTGCTCGATGCGTTCAATGCGACGTTCAGCATTGAAGATAAACTTCGCTTCTTCGCTTTCAAATGAGATGCCGCCACGCTCTTCGCGGGCGTTATCCAGCACTTTGTATAGGTTATGCAGCTCTTCGATGTGCCTGACCAGCGGCGCATACTGCTCGCGCAGGTCCTGGTCGCCCTGTAGCATATGCCAGACTTTGGTATACGTCAGGCGCGCATGGGAACTCATCACTGCTTCGTAGAATTTATAGCCGGTTAAACGCCCTTTTGATGAAACGGTCATTTCGCAGACCATACACAGGCGGTCAACCTGCGGGTTCAGCGAGCACAGGCCATTGGAGAGCACTTCCGGCAGCATCGGCACAACCTGCGACGGGAAATAGACCGACGTCCCACGGTTGCGCGCTTCGCGATCCAGCGGCGTTGGCGGACGCACGTAATAACTTACGTCAGCGATAGCCACCCACAGGCGCCAGCCGCCACCGCGTTTCTTCTCGCAGTAAACCGCATCGTCAAAGTCACGGGCGTCTTCGCCATCAATCGTCACCAGCGGTAAGTCGCGCAGATCCACACGGCCTGCTTTCGCCTCTTCCGGCACTTCTTCTTTCAGGCCGGCGATCTGCTGTTCTACCGCCTGCGGCCAGATATAAGGAATTTCATGGGTGCGCAGCGCCATATCGACAGCCATGCCAGTGCCCATATTATCGCCGAGAACCTCAACGATTTTACCGACCGCTTTAGTGCGGCGGGTCGGGCGCTGGGTGAGTTCCACCACCACCACAAAGCCCATACGCGCACCCATCACCTCTTCAGGCGGGATCAGGATGTCGAAGCTCAGACGACTATCGTCCGGCACCACAAAGCCCACGCCCGCATCGGTAAAGTAACGACCGACAATCTGGCTGGTTTTCGGCACCAGAACGCGCACGATACGCGCTTCGCGGCGGCCTTTACGATCGGCCCCCAGCGGCTGCGCCAGTACCTGATCGCCATGAATGCAGGTTTTCATCTGCTCACTGGAGAGATACAGGTCATCTTTACGTCCTTCGACACGCAAAAAGCCGTAGCCATCACGGTGGCCGATAACGGTACCTTTCAGCAGGTCGAGGCGTTCCGGCAGCGCATAGCACTGGCGGCGGGTGAAGACCAGCTGTCCGTCGCGTTCCATCGCGCGCAGACGGCGGCGCAGGGCTTCCTGCTGCTCTTCACCTTCAATGTTCAGTTCCACAGCCAATTCATCACGGTTGGCTGGTTTTTCACGTTTTGTTAAATGTTCGAGGATAAATTCCCGGCTCGGGATAGGGTTAGCGTATTTTTCAGCTTCACGTTCCAGGAAAGGATCTTGTGACATGGCGGTTCCTCCGTTGTCAGCTCTGATGAAGATTTTCGTCACTCCACCAGCAATAATTTATAAAGCGGTTGATTCTCTTCAACCAAATCGGCAAGCGTGTAGTTATCCAGTTCCTTGAGAAAACTTTGCACGGCCTTCGAAAGTGCCTGCTTGAGTCGGCAGGCAGGAGTAATGTGGCAAAATTCGCTGCTGCAATTTACCAGAGATAAAGGTTCCAGCTCACGAACCACATCACCGATAACAATAACATTAGCTGGTTTACCCAGGCGGATACCGCCATTTTTTCCTCGAATAGCAGTAACGAAGCCCGCCCGGCTAAGTTGATTGATTATTTTGACCATATGATTACGGGACACGCCGTAGACTTCTGTCACCTCAGAAATACTGGTCATACGTCCTTCGGGTAGCGACGCCATATAGATTAGCGCACGTAATCCGTAATCGGTGAAACTCGTTAACTGCACATCAACCTCAGGAAAAGGGGAAAACGGGATAAACCAGGTTGTATTAATTACATTGATGATAAACCAGCCACCAGCCAGGTCGCTAATTTATTTCAGTTCGGGAAGGAAAAAAGCGAGGATCTTACGCTGTATTAAGCCGGATGGCGGTGAAAAGCGCCTTATCCGGCCTACAGTGTGAACAGGTCTGATAAGCGCAGCACCATCAGGCACTGCGCCATGACCCCAAATTATGCGTCAAACGGGTCACGCAGAATCATCGTTTCAGTACGGTCCGGGCCGGTAGAAATAATATCAATCGGCACGCCGGTCAGTTCTTCGATACGTTTGATGTAGTTCAGCGCCGCCTGCGGCAGGCCGCTGCGATCCTTCACGCCAAAGGTGGACTCAGACCAACCCGGCATGGTTTCGTAGATCGGCTCGATGCCTTCCCAGTCATCCGCTGCCAGCGGTGTGGTGGTTACTTCACGGCCATCCGGCATACGGTAAGCCACGCAGATTTTCACCTCTTCCAGGCCGTCCAGCACGTCCAGTTTGGTCAGGCAGAAGCCAGACAGGGAGTTGATCTGCACCGCACGGCGCACAGCAACGGAGTCCAGCCAGCCGGTACGACGACGACGACCGGTGGTGGCGCCGTATTCGTTACCCTGCTTGCACAGGAACTCGCCGGTGTCATCAAACAGCTCAGTCGGGAACGGACCCGCACCCACGCGAGTGGAGTAAGCTTTGATGATACCCAGAACGTAGTCCACATAACGCGGCCCCAGGCCAGAACCGGTCGCTACACCACCCGCAGTGGTGTTAGAGGAGGTAACGTACGGATAAGTACCGTGGTCGATATCCAGCAGCGTACCCTGCGCGCCTTCGAACATGACGAAATCGCCACGCTTACGCGCCTGGTCCAGCAGATCGGAAACATCAACAACCATAGAGGTCAGGATGTCGGCGATTGCCATCACATCATCCAGCACTTTCTGGTAGTCAACGGCTTCCACTTTGTAGAAATTCACCAGCTGGAAGTTGTGATATTCCATCACTTCTTTCAGTTTTACAGCGAAGGTAGCTTTATCGAACAGATCGCCAACGCGCAGACCGCGACGAGCCACTTTGTCTTCATAAGCCGGGCCAATACCACGACCGGTGGTGCCGATCGCTTTCGCGCCACGCGCTTTCTCACGCGCGTTATCCAGCGCAACGTGATAATCAAGGATCAGCGGACAGGCTTCAGACAGCAGCAGGCGCTCACGGACAGGGATACCACGGTCTTCCAGTCCTTTCATCTCTTTCATCAGCGCAGCCGGAGACAGCACAACGCCGTTACCGATGATGCTGGTAACATTCTCACGAAGAATACCTGATGGAATAAGATGGAGGACGGTTTTTTCACCGTTGATTACGAGAGTATGGCCTGCGTTGTGACCGCCCTGGTAGCGTACAACATATTTAGCCCGTTCAGTCAGAAGATCGACGATCTTTCCTTTACCTTCGTCACCCCATTGGGTGCCCAGTACGACGACGTTGTTACCCATTTTTCAAAATCACCGTTTGCTTAAAAATGGATTCTACCATCGCTTTTTCAGATATACAGCACTTTTTGCATGCTAAGATCGGCAAATACGACTACTTTTTGATCAGCCAATCGTTTTCCTCAACATGTAGTAGACAACAACTCCGGCAACCACAAGACCGCCGCCAAAACGACGTAAAACATTTTCCGGCAGTTGCGTCATGGCAGAGATCATTTTCTTCCAGGCGCGGGGATACAGCATCGGGCCTAAACCTTCCAGTACCAAAACAAGGGCAAGCGCCAGCCAGATAGTTGAATTCATCCATCGTCCTTATATAAAAAGAAAACCACCGCCTCCCTGAGGATGCCGGTGGTTTTGTTCATCTAAAACCGTTGATACGATTTTAACGTGTTGCCGTATTCGGTGTCTTCATGTAACGGAAGAAATCGCTGTCCGGGCTCATGATCATCACGTCCTGATTGCCTTCGAAGCTCTTCTCGTAAGCACGCAGGCTACGGATAAAGGCGTAGAAGTCCGGGTCCTGACTGAAGGCATCGGCAAACAGTTTCGCGGCTTCGGCATCACCTTCACCACGCGAAATGCGGCCCTGACGCTCGGCTTCCGCCAGCGTTCTGGTCACTTCATAGTCGGCGGTCGCGCGCAGTTTCTCCGCTTCTTCCTGACCCTGTGAACGGTGACGACGGGCTACCGCTTCACGCTCGGCGCGCATACGGTTGTAAATCGCCTCGGATACTTCGGTCGGCAGGTTGATCTGCTTGATACGCACATCCACCACTTCGATACCTAACGCCGCCATACTGTTCGGGTTGATCACCGGCACTTTGCCATTGGTTTCTGCCGCAACGCGTTCAGCTGCTTCGGCAATCGCGCTATCCGCCGCCGGAGTCGCCACTTCATCTTCCGTTCCCGCAGAACCGGAGTTCAGCGCGTCACGCACTTCCAGCGTTAAACGGCCACGGGAATCGGTCACGATGTCTTTCACATCCAGACGACCAATCTCAGAGCGCAAACGGTCAGAGAACTTACGTTTCAGCAGCACTTCGGCCTGAGAAACATCGCCGCCGCCTGTCGCCAGGTAGTAACGGCTGAAATCACTGATGCGCCATTTGATGTAGGAGTCAACGATCAGGTCTTTTTTCTCTTTGGTTACAAAGCGATCGGCCTGGTTGTCCATCGTCTGGATACGCGCATCAAGCGTTTTCACCGACTCAATGAACGGGATCTTAAAGTGCAGACCCGGCTCATAAACCAGCGGTTTGTTTTCATCGTCACGCAGAACTTTACCGAAACGCAGCGTAATTCCGCGCTCGCCTTCTTTGACAACAAAGACAGACATGTACAGCACTACCAGCACGATGATGATAATCGCAATAACTGACTTACGCATCGTTATTCCCCCTGACGCTGGTAGTCGTTACGCTGCGCGTTAGCGCGGCGTTGGTCCATAATATCGCCCTGACTGGTGGACGAGGTATTGCTTGCTCCGCTCGTGCTGGACGATGAAGCCGGCGGCAGACGCAGCAGATTGTTACCCGTGCTGTCTTTTGCCGCAGGCGCGTTAGCGCCTTTCAGCATCTGATCCAATGGCAGAACCATCAGATTGCCGCCTTTGTCGTTGACCAGAACTTTACGCGTATGGCTCAACACTTTTTCCATCGTCTCGATATACAGACGCTCGCGAGTAATCTCTGGTGCGGCTTTATATTCCGGCAGAATTTTAGCGAAGCGAGCCACTTCACCCTGCGCTTCCAGGATGGTTTGGGTTCTGTATGCACGCGCTTCTTCAAGAATACGCTGCGCCTGACCGTTCGCACGCGGCTGAACTTCGTTGGTGTACGCTTCCGCTTCACGGATGTATTGCTGTTCGTTCTCACGCGCCGCGATAGCATCGTCAAACGCCGCTTTTACCTCTTCCGGCGGACGCGCTGCCTGGAAGTTGACGTCCAGCAGGGTAATACCCATGTTGTACGGACGAATGGTCTCTTCCAGTTCACGCTGGGTATCGCTACGAATAACGGTACGACCTTCCGTCAGAATGCGATCCATCGTGTATTTACCGATAACCCCACGCAGGGCGCTGTCGGTCGCCTGACGCAGACTGTCATCCGCGCTGGTCACGCTGAACAGATAACGCTGCGGATCGGTCACACGGTACTGCACGTTCATCTCAACGCGCACAACGTTTTCATCAGAAGTCAGCATCACACCGGACGCCGCCAGTTCGCGAACCGCTTCCACGTTTACCGGAGTGACTTCATCGATAAACGTCGGCTTCCAGTTCAGACCCGGCTCAACCAGGTGGCTGAATTTACCGAAGCGTGTCACCACGCCGCGTTCCGCTTCTTTGATGGTGTAGAAACCGCTGGCAGCCCAGATAATGACGATCGCTGCCGCTGCGATGGTAACGACACGACCTCCGATATGCGGGCGCGGCCCCTGCGATGAACTACCACCGCCAGAGCCTGTACCTTTACCGCCACCCAGACCACCGAGCTTTTTACTCAGTTTGCGGAAGATATCATCAAGATCAGGTGGCCCCTGATCGCGACCACCTTTGTTTCCATTTCCCTCAGAGTTGCCGCCAGGTTTGCTGCTTCCCCACGGGTCGCGGTCTTGTCCGTTATTACCGGGCTGATTCCACGCCATGTTTGTGCTCCATATTTGTTATGCGGTGATCCCCGTTGTCTTTCGACGAGAGGGATAAGGCGAAATTACTCCATGCTCCAGACGAGCCGCCATTAGATCACATAGTCGATCAACGCCGGTTCTTGTTTACAGAGGCGACGCCAGTCGACAATCGGCATGCGAACCTGCAAACTTACGCTGCCGTCCTCCTCCATCCACTCTTTTTCTATTGCCTGAAGTTGGTAAAACCGGCTTCTCAGACGCCCTTCCTGCGGCGGCAAACGCAACGTATGCTGCGCCACCTCGCCGGAAAGCCGCTCCGTCAAAGCCTGAAAAAGCTGTGGTATCCCAACCCCTGTTTGCGCAGAAAGCCAGACACGGATTGGTTTGTTCTCTTCATCCCTGTCGATACGCGGTTCAAAATCGTCCAGCATATCGATCTTATTCATCACCATCAGGGTTGGGATCTCGTGAGCGTCGATCTCTTCGAGAACCGTATCCACTGCGTCGATGTTTTCCTGTACGCGCACATCAGCGGCATCAACAACGTGTAACAAGAGCGTGGCCTGCCGGGTTTCCTGCAAGGTCGCTTTAAACGCCGCCACCAGATCGTGCGGTAAATGACGGATAAACCCTACGGTATCCGCCAGTACGGTTTCCCCTACATCTGCGACATCGATACGGCGCAGCGTCGGGTCCAGGGTCGCAAACAGTTGGTCTGCGGCATACACCCTGGCTTCAGTAATCTGATTGAAAAGGGTGGATTTACCGGCGTTGGTATATCCCACCAGCGAGACCGTCGGGACATCCGCTTTTATACGCGACTGCCGCCCCTGCTCACGTTGCTTCTCAACTTTCTCCAGGCGCGACTGTATTTGTACAATACGATTACGCAGCAAACGACGGTCGGTTTCGAGCTGGGTTTCACCCGGACCGCGCAAACCAATCCCGCCTTTCTGCCTTTCAAGGTGGGTCCAGCCACGAACCAGACGCGTGGCCAGATGACGCAGTTGCGCCAGTTCAACCTGCAACTTACCTTCGTGGGTACGTGCACGCTGAGCAAAAATATCTAAAATAAGACCGGTTCTGTCGATCACGCGACATTCACACAAACGTTCCAGGTTACGCTCCTGGGCCGGGCTTAAAGCATGATCGAAAAGCACGACCGCAGCGTTAGACGCTTTCACGGCTTCCGCAATTTCAACTGCCTTACCTTCACCTACAAAGTACTTCGGGTGCGGTGCTTTACGGCTACCGGTAATCACCTGCATTGCTTCGACACCGGCGGAAGAGACCAGAGACTCAAACTCCTGGAGGTCTTCCATATCTTTGTCTTGCGAAAAATAGATGTGTACCAGTACCGCCTGCTCACCGGCATCATAACGGTCAAACAAGCGTCAACCCCTCGATATATATCAGCGGGGAACGCAGGTTCCCTGGCTCCCCGTGTGTAAAACAGCCAAAACCTTATTCGGTTTCTTCGCTGTCCTGTTGCGCAGAAGTACCCTGCGCGCTGCTACCGTGATGGTAGTTACTGCTGGTGCCGCCACCGGCATTGTTACTGTGATGAGAAACCGGGCGAGACGGGACAACAGTAGAAATCGCGTGCTTGTAAACCATCTGGCTGACCGTGTTTTTCAACAGGATCACGAATTGATCAAAAGACTCGATTTGACCTTGCAGCTTAATACCATTCACCAAATAAATAGAAACTGGAACACGTTCCCGACGCAGTGCGTTCAGGAACGGATCTTGTAAAGATTGCCCCTTAGCCATTCTCTCTTTTCCTTATATGCTTATTTGTACTTTGAACCTTTCGATTCTGAAAAATTGCGCACGATACGTCTCAATTGTACACATTCAGTTCGCGATAGCACCAACAACCTGCAATACTTCGTTTCGCGCCTGGTCAGGCTTTTCACTGTCAAGCCAGTGTACTCCTTCCCAACCACGCAACCAGGTTACCTGACGCTTCGCCAACTGCCTCGTGGCGCAAACACCTCTATAAACCATTTCATCATATGAAATTTCGCCTTCAATGTATGACCACATCTGGCGGTATCCCACACAACGAATGGAAGGCAAGTCCGTATGCAAATCTCCACGGGCAAAAAGCGCCCGAACTTCTGCTTCAAAACCTGAAGCCAACATCTGATGAAAACGCTGCTCAATTCGCTGATGGAGCAGTTCACGGCTCGCCGGGGCGATGGCGAACTGATGCACCTGATACGGTAGAGCGTCTCCTGACGTTTGCGTCAGTTCCGTTAAAGTTTTACCC
Source organism: Citrobacter sp. CK198 (assembly GCF_030333295.1). Taxonomy (NCBI): domain Bacteria; kingdom Pseudomonadati; phylum Pseudomonadota; class Gammaproteobacteria; order Enterobacterales; family Enterobacteriaceae; genus Citrobacter; species Citrobacter sp. CK198. The sequence continues at coordinate 465,581 of NZ_JAOWGE010000035.1, forward strand.
GAAATGAAAAAAACTTCCAGTGCCCGGGAAAGTCTTTGCGGATCATTTGGATGAATCCGTGCGGCAGCGACCGGATCAATATCCTGAAGCTGTCGGTGCAACGCATCCCATCCCTGCTCTGCCGCCTGTTGCTCAATTCGGGCTCTGATCTCGGGTTCCGCCGACGGTAAGGGCGAAAGTCCTTCCAGCAACGCCTTGAAATACAACATGGTGCCGCCCACTAACAGCGGAATACGCCCCGCCGCAGTAATCTCCGCCATCTCCGCTAACGCATCGCGGCGAAAATCCGCTGCTGAGTACGCTTGCGCTGGATCGAGAATATCCAGCAATCGGTGCGGAGCGGCCTTTAACTCTGAAGCTGTCGGCTTCGCCGTACCGATGTCCATCCCCCGATAAATAAGGGCGGAATCAACGCTTATCAACTCTACTGGCAAAACTTTACGCAATTCAATTGCTAACGCTGTCTTACCGGAGGCCGTCGGCCCCATCAAAAAAATCGCCTTTGGCAGGCTCGCCTTACTTACATCACTCATGTTTCAGGGCGTTCATCACCGAATGTAAATCAACAGGTTGTAACAGACCACCCGGCGGCGCCTTCACGAGTTGCGGACATAGCCGCTCTACATCAGCCAACAGCGTAATGGCCTGCGCCATCGTCCACTGTGGATGTTCACTCATCAAATTCCGCGCAATCCACTGTGCAATATTGCCCGCGTCAAACGCTGACTGCTGCGCGAGGTAGCCTATCAGTTCAGGAATCAAGATTTGTAAATTTTGTTGGCGTAAGGGTAAAGGCACTGCACGAATGGTCACATGCTGCGCATCTGACTGGAATTCAATCCCCAGATCCGTCAGTGGTGTTTGCGCTTTTTCCAGCGCGGATTTCTCCTCCGCCGACACTTTTAAGCGCAGCGGAATCAACAACGGCTGGGCGCAGACCGGCGTCTGCCCCGGCGTCAGTTGGGCCTGACGCAGCCAGCGTTCCGCCACGGGCAACGCCAGCAGGTGAATATTGCCGTCACGCTCAAGCAATGCGCAATCCGCGCCGACAATGGTCAGCACGCGACCGAAACTCTGGCTATGCCCTGCCAGTGACGGCGCTGCCGTTTCTGCTTCCGGTGCAAGCGCCGGTTGTCGCGGAGCGGGCGTCTGTAACAGCTGGCGGTACACTTCGCCCTGCTGTTTCTGGTAGCCCGGCTGGGCATGCGGCCAACTGGCAGCAGGCTGACGTTCGCCGGTTGCCCCTGACGACGTGGAATAGCGCGGCGCGGCGGGTTCCCGCGCAGAGGCCGGTTCAGCGAAATGATTACGCCCGGCCGCCACGCGGTTTTCCGGGATATGACGCGGCGCAGGCGCTTCTTCCGCCAGCGGCAGTGGCGCATCAAGCTGCTGCTGTAGCACGCTCAATACGCCCTGATAGATGAAATCATGCACCAGCCGCGACTGGTGGAAACGCACCTCATGTTTCGCCGGATGCACGTTCACATCCACCTGATGCGGGTCAATCTCCAGATACAGCACAAATGCCGGTTGCCGATCGCCGCCCAGTTTGTCTTCACAGGCCTGACGAATCGCATGATTGATTAACCGGTCGCGCATCATGCGGCCGTTCACGTAGCAGTACTGGATTTCCGCCAGCGCCGCCGTGGTATGGTGGGGGTCGGCCACCCAGCCGCGCAGCGTCAGATCGCCGTGCTGCCATTCAATCGCCAGCGCCTGTTCCAGAAACGGTGCGCCGCAAATCGCGCCTAATCGACGTTCCTTCTGCCCGTCCTGCGCAACCGCACGGTACTGGCGCACCATTTTACCGTTGTGCGACAAATTAAGGGTGACGTCGAAGCGCGCCAGCGCAATGCGGCGGATAATTTCGTCAATGTGGTTGAACTCGGTTTTCTCGGTGCGCATAAACTTGCGCCGTGCCGGCGTGTTGTAGAACAAGTCCAGCACCTCCAGCGTGGTGCCGACCGGATGCGCCGCCGGTTTTACCGTCACGTCCATATCACGCCCTTCGGCATAGGCCTGCCAGGCTTCCGCCTGTTCCGCGGTACGTGACGTGAGGGTTAAACGCGAAACCGAGCTGATACTTGCCAGCGCTTCGCCACGAAATCCGAGGCTGATAATCGCTTCGAGATCGTCAAGCGAGGCGATTTTACTGGTGGCATGGCGAGCCAGCGCCAGCGCCAGCTCGTCTTTTTTAATTCCGCAGCCATTATCGCGAATACGAATAAGCTTTGCGCCGCCGCGTTCGATATCAATATCGATCCGCGTCGCCCCTGCATCAAGGCTGTTTTCCACCAGCTCTTTCACAACCGACGCAGGTCGCTCTACCACCTCACCTGCGGCAATTTGGTTCGCCAGTTGCGGCGGTAGAACCTGAATCGGCATGTAAAATCCTTAGTTAATCAACGACTCGCCCGGCGACACCGCGCTGGCCGTTTGCGCCGGAGCGTTCTGCGGCCCGGATTGCACCGGATGCGCCTGGAAGTAGTTACGCAACCCTTGGTAAATTGCCTCTGCCAGCTGCTGCTGATAAGCATCGCTTGCCAGTAAACGCTCTTCGCCGCTGTTGCTGATAAAGCCCGTTTCAACCAGCACCGAGGGGATATCCGGGGAACGCAACACGCCGAGGCTGGCGTGTTCAGGGCGACGCTTATGCAGCGAACCAATGCGCTGCAACTGACCTAACATGTTTGTCGCCACATCATACCCTACGCGCTGGGAATGACCGAATTGCAAATCCAGCACCGCCTGGCTTAAGTAGGGGTCAGCCTGACTGTTCGCCAGCACATCGCCCGCGCCGCCCAGCAGCTCAGACTGCTTCTCATGTTCTTCCAGCCAGTTCGCCATTTCGCTGTTGGCGCGACGGTTTGACAGCACCCATACCGAGGCGCCCGTCGCGTTACGGTTTGGCGCGGCATCCGCATGAATGGAGACGAGGAAATTGGCGTTCTGCTTACGCGCCACGTCGGAGCGACCCATCACGGAGATGAAATAATCCCCGTCGCGGGTCAATACGCCTTTGAACATCGGATCGTTATTCAACAGCGTACGCAGCTTACGGGCGATAGCAATCGTCACGTTTTTCTCCCGCGTCCCGCCGGGGCCAATAGCGCCGGGGTCTTGCCCGCCGTGACCGGCATCAATGGCAATCACCACTTTGTCGCCGTTACTGGATGTCGCCCGCGCTGCCGGGCGCGTTACCGTATTGCTGCTGGTGACAGCGGTAGCGCGATCCTGGTTTGTTTTAAACGGATTTCGCGCAGGTTCAGTCGGACGCGGAGCGACCACCGGCGTCTCAACGCGTTTTGCGACGACAAGCGGTGGAGGTGGCGGCGGAGGCGTATCGGCGTTGATGGTAAAGACCACGGTATAGTTACCGCCGTTCTGTCGTTTCACGGCCTCGGTTTTACCGTTCTCCGTCAGATCGACAACCAACCGCAGCGACTGCGCGTCTTTCGCCGTACCGGAGCGAATCGCTTTTACCAGGTTGTTGCCGCTAAACTGCAACGGCAGTCCCTGAATCACGCCGGTCTGTTTGATATCCAGCGCGACGGTACGTTTACCTTCTTGCGAAAACGCGTAATCAGGATCGCCGATAAAACTGAACGTAATCCGCGCCTGCCGATCGCCGTTAGATACCTGAATATCGGAGAGGCTGGCGGCCCCCGCCTGCGCGCACAGCAGGACCAGCGTTGCCACCACCCAATTTCTGATGCGATAAATCATCCCGCCACCCTTAAGGTTAACCGGCCAAACGCGCCAGCAACAAATCACCTGATGAGGAGACAGCACTAATGCGCGCCTCACGACCTTGCGCCTGGTAATCTATGTGTATTTCGACATCCGGGTCAGGCAGTACACCTTTACCTTGTTGCGGCCATTCCACCAGGCAAATGGCATCGTTGGCAAAATAATCACGGATCCCCATAAATTCCAGCTCCTCAGGGTCCGCAAGTCGGTATAAATCGAAGTGATACACCATTAAGTTATCGAGCGTATAGGGCTCAACCAGCGTGTAGGTCGGGCTTTTCACATTGCCTTTGTGGCCCAACGCCTGTAGAAATCCCCGGCTGAAGGTGGTTTTTCCCGCCCCCAGGTCGCCGTACAAATAGATGACGGTCGCACCGTCACAGGCTTTCGCTACGCGTAGTCCCAGGTCTAAAGTCGCCTGCTCGTCAGGTAGCGGAATTACTCGATTCATCATGGTTTACGTCAATCACATCAGGGTTAACAATACGCTGTAGCGTAGAAAAGAGATCGGTTGCCAGCATGCCGCGGGTGCCATAACGCGCCGCTAAAACATCCGCCGCCGCACCGTGGGCAACACATCCCGCACACGCTGCATCATACGGGGAAAACTTCTGTCCAAGCAATGCGCCAATAATGCCGGAAAGCACATCGCCCATTCCACCGCTGGCCATCCCGGCGTTACCGGCATCAATAATGCCCAACGCATGCGATTGGGCGGCGACGACCGTTCCCGCACCTTTCAGCACCGCCACGCCGCCATACCGTTTTACCAGACGACGTGCTGAAAGTAAGCGATCACTTTCAATTTCTGCGACAGAACAACCCAGTAGCCGCGCGGCTTCCCCCGGATGCGGCGTGATCACGCGATTGTGACGTTTATCGGGATTGATTGCCAGCAGGTTCAGCGCATCCGCATCCCAGAGCATCGGTTTGCGAAAATTCTCAGCTTTCTGTAGCGCTTTTTTACCCCATTCCTGCTGTCCGAGCCCAGGGCCTATCACCACCACGTCCGCCCATTGCAGACTGTCATCAAGAGATTGAGGCGTCAGTTCATGCACCATCAGTTCGGGACGGGCGGTCAGCAACGGCGCGATATTTTCGCTACGCGTCAGCACCCGCACTAATCCTGCTCCGGCACGCAGCGCCGCTTCGCCGGTCATACGTATCGCTCCCGCCGTCCCGTGGTCGCCGCCAATAATGACCAGCCGACCATGATCGCCTTTATGCGACGTCGGACGGCGTGGTGTCAGCCAGTGGGAAAGTTGCGAAGCCGCAAAGCGCTGGATACGTACCTCTTGTCCTGCCAGCCAGCTTTCCAGACCCAGCGCGTCAAAGTGCAGCGCTCCCACGACATCCCGCGCCTTGCCCGTCAGCAAACCGGGTTTCAGCGCAACGAAGGTAACGGTATGCGCGGCATTCATCACCGCACCAGGCGTGGCGCCCGTTTGCGCCAGCAAACCGGAGGGGATATCAATAGCCACCACCGGCGCTGGATGGCTGTTCGCTCGTTCAATAAGCGTAGAGAGGGAGGTGCGCGGAGCCTGCGTCAGGCCGGTCCCCAGCAGGGCGTCAATAATCACATCAATATGATCCGGCCAGATGATATCCGACGCATGAATGACGCCCCCGGCATTGAGCCACGCCTCGCGCGCCTGCGCCGCCTCTTCAGGAAGCGGCTTATCGCTCTCCTGCGCCAGTAGCGTCACCTCAATACCTGCGGCTTTCGCCAGCCTCGCCACCACGTAGCCGTCGCCGCCATTATTACCGTGACCGCAAAGCACCAGCCAGCGCCGTGAATCGGGGTACGCGTCGCGTGCAACCTGAAATGCGGCTTCCCCCGCCCGCAGCATCAGCTCATACAGCGTCAGCCCTAAGCTGTCCGCCGCCTCGCGTTCCGCCCGTTTGATCTCATCGGCGGGCCAGATGGAGTGTGGTATACTTGCGGGGTTTTTCTTCATTGTATGGTCCGTCATGTCAGAGCCCCTCGATCTCAATCAGTTAGCGCAAAATATTAAACAGTGGGGGCTGGAACTGGGCTTTCAGCAGGTCGGTATTACCGATACCGATCTCAGCGCCAGCGAACCCAAATTACAGGCATGGCTGGATAAACAATACCACGGCGAAATGGACTGGATGGCTCGCCACGGAATGATGCGCGCCCGCCCTCACGAATTATTGCCCGGCACGCTGCGCGTCATCAGTGTGCGCATGAATTATCTGCCTGCCAATGCCGCTTTCGCCAGTACCCTAAAAAATCCCTCTCTGGGCTACGTCAGCCGTTATGCGCTGGGCCGTGACTACCATAAGCTGTTACGTAACCGTCTCAAAAAACTCGGCGAGAGGATTCAGCAGCACTGCGTTTCGCTGAATTTTAGACCGTTTGTCGATTCTGCGCCCATTCTGGAACGTCCTCTGGCTGAAAAAGCCGGGCTTGGCTGGACAGGTAAGCACTCACTAATCCTTAACCGCGAAGCCGGTTCGTTCTTTTTCCTGGGGGAGTTGTTAATTGATTTGCCTCTCCCCATTGATGCGCCAGTTGAAGAAGGCTGCGGGAAATGCGTTGCCTGTCTGACCATCTGCCCGACCGGCGCAATCGTCGAGCCCTACACGGTGGATGCGCGCCGCTGCATCTCCTATCTCACGATTGAGCTGGAGGGGGCGATACCAGAAGCGCTTCGGCCATTAATGGGCAACCGGATTTACGGCTGCGACGATTGTCAGCTTATCTGCCCGTGGAACCGCTACTCGCAACTGACCGATGAAGAAGATTTCAGTCCCCGCAAGCATCTTCACGCGCCAGAGCTGATTGAACTGTTTGGCTGGAGCGAAGCCTGGTTTTTAAAAGTTACGGAAGGATCGGCGATTCGCCGCATTGGTCACTTACGCTGGCTGCGAAATATTGCCGTCGCGTTAGGCAATGCGCCCTGGGATAACGCCGTGATTACCGCCCTGGAAAGTCGCCGGGGTGAGCACCCACTTCTCGATGAACACATAGAGTGGGCGATTGCGCAGCAAATTGAGAAGCGAAATGCCTGCGTGGTGGAGGTGCAATTACCGAAGAAACAACGCCTGGTCAGGGTCATTGAAAAGGGACTGCCGCGCGACGCCTGAGTCATCCACAGCTTGTGTATAAAAATAAAAAGACATTGCGATTCAAGAGGGAAAAAATCGTCAAGTGATCGCATTAACATTTCGAAATGATAATTAACCCATCAATTTCAATAAGTTACAAAGTTACTATTCACCATGCGAAGTTTTTTGTATTCCAGGAATAATGCCTGGACCTGTGGATAAGTCTGTTTACAAGAGTGTTTCAGAGGCAAAATAAAAGGTCCCCAACGTGAAAATACGCTGTGGATAATTTTATGGAGATGAGAATTTGGAGCGGGAAACGAGACTCGAACTCGCGACCCCGACCTTGGCAAGGTCGTGCTCTACCAACTGAGCTATTCCCGCTT